>NZ_BNJH01000004.1:0-105000 GCF_016587395.1 Ktedonobacter sp. SOSP1-52 | reverse complement strand
CGCTGAGATGGATGCTTCAGGTGTAGATGTCTCAGTTGCTTTCTCCTTTGGCTGGAGTGATCCCGGCTTGATCGAAGCGACAAATAGCTACGTTATCGAGGCTATGCAGCGGTATCCCGGGCGGATCTATGGCATGGCTGTGATACAACCTACCTCTGGCTTACGAGCTGTGCGTGAACTAGAGCGATGCGCGGCGGCTGGTGTGCTTGGCTTGGGCGAACTGATGCCGCATGGACAGGGCTATCGCCTCAGTGATATTACCCTGCTGACTCCTCTGCTTGAGGTCGTGCGCCACTATCAGCTACTGGTGCTCTCGCATTGTAGCGAGCCTGTTGGCCATCTCTACCCTGGAAAGGGTGATGTCTCTGTGCAAGATGTGCTTACTTTCCTCACGGCTTTTCCAGATGTGCGCTTTATTGCCGCTCACTGGGGAGGCGGTTTGCCTTTTTATGCCCTTATGCCAGAAATAGAGCGCGCCACAGCCAATGTATGGTATGATACAGCCGCAACCATCTATCTCTACCGTCCCGCGATTTTTAAGGCGGCGGTCAATATGGTTGGCGCTGAGCGTATTCTCTTTGCCAGCGACTATGGACTTCTGGGCCAGCGGCGAGTGATTAAGCATATTCAGGCGAGCGGCCTGAACGAGGCTGAGTTACAACTTATTCTGGGCGAGAATGCGCGACGCTTGCTGCGCCTACAAGCGGCTGAATAAAATATTTTTTCTGAAGGATAACAAGGTAGCAGATATATGCGTGTGGTTTCGTTAGGTAGTAGTAGTAGTGGAAATTCCCTCTATGTCGAGGCCGGGCCAGGAGGGCGTACCAGGCTGCTGGTAGATGCTGGCCTGGGAGTACGTGTGCTTCAAGCTCGTTTACGCTCGCTCGGCGTCGACCTCTCTCAGTTGCGCGGCGTACTGGTAACTCATGAGCATAGCGACCACGTATTGGCTCTTCCTGCGCTACTTCGCCGCTACCAGGTTCCTGTTATCACAAATGAAGAGACCTTCGCGGCTATTGAGCAAGGCCTGGTGGCTGGCGCGTGGCGCTCAGACTCAGGCAAACTGGTGGTATCTCCAACTGAGGCAGAGGGGGATGTGGTTATTCAAGAACAGAGCGAGACAACGCTGGTTCAGGAGCAGTCTGGTGTAGAGATTGTGACCAGGATTCAGGAGTCTACCCTCGTCTATCGCCCGGCGAACAATGTGCCAGCCTTGATCCTGCCCACAGGCAAAACGACTACTGTGGGGGATATCGAGGTGACCTCTTTTCCTATCTTGCACGATGCTGTTGCTCCCTGTGGATATCTCTTGAGCGTTGGCGGTTGTCGTCTCTGTGTCGTGACAGATACGGGTGAGGTGACTCCTGAGATGCTCTCTATGATGGCGCAGGCGGATTTGTTGGTGCTGGAGTCCAATCATGATCGCCAGCGCCTCTTACGCGGCCCCTATCCGCAAAGGCTGAAGCAGCGCATCATCAGTTCAACAGGGCATCTCTCAAATGACCAGGCCGCGAATGCTGTTCTGAAAACGTGGCGTCCAGATAGTATACGCTGGCTCTGGTTAGGCCACTTAAGCAAGACCAACAATACACCCTCACTGGCCCTGACCAGCATGCGCGAACGACTGCAAAGTGCTGGCGCGAATCTCTCACAACTTCATATCACAGTCCTGCCACCCGGAATGGGAGGCATCTGGGATTCCACCCAACTCTGGCATGCTCCTTCGCTCTGGGATCTCTAGCTTACCCGAATATATTTAATTGGTAGATTCACCAAATATGTAGGGTCCATGCTTGCATGGACTGCGAGCGAAGCGACTTTCCTCGTGCAGGAGAGTCCATGCAAGCATGGACCCTACAGGTTACTATTTAGACGCGTGTCGAAGAAGTCTGCATCAGTATCAGGCGCAGGCGCTCAATTTGTGGCTGGGCCTTGAGAGCCTCGAAAAAGCCCAGGGCGCGTTCGAGATGATAGCGGGCGCGACTCAGATAGCTATTACGTTTCTGAGCTTTATCGTTGTTTTCTTCGGCCCGGCGCGCGTATTGAATGCCGAGATAGTAGAGTGTGAGTCCCTGCTCCCAGGGCAGGTCAAGCGCCTCGCAGCGCGTCAATGCCTGCTTGAAGTAATCTTCAGCCAGTTTCCAGTTCTTCCGCTCCGTATGCAGGCGCCCCCAGGCCCTTAGAGCAATTGCCTCACTTTTCCGTGCCCCCGACTCCTGGGCATGCAGGAGCGCGCGCTCACAAAGCTCCTCCTGTTTCTCTGCATCTTCCCCAGTGCTTACGAGTAGTTCCGCTAGTGTGGCCAGTGTTTCGGGTGTTGGTATGGGTTCACTGATGCGCAGTTTCTCTTTATAGTCCGCGGTGGCTAGCGTCCAATCCTCGCGTGCCAGGTGAATGGCATGCAACCGCGTCGCCTGGAGATTGCGTCCGTGTTCCTCTCCACGCTCCATCTGTTGCTCCACCAGGCGCTGGCACTGGCGATAATAGCGGTCGCCCTCTTCTTGCTTCCCCTGGCGATAGGCAATCGTTGCCAGCGTTTCCAGTGCCCAGAACTGCAATTTCTCGTTCTCTAGCTGATACTGGTCGATCAGAGCCAGAATCTCAATGGCGACCTGCCTGGCTTCATCCCAGCGATTCCACTGGCGCCAGGCGCGCATGCGTCCAACCATGCTTTCGAGCAGTAGAATGGGATTCTCCATGGTTTGCGCGTTGCTATAGGCCCGCCCAAACCACATCAAAGCAGCGGAATAGTCGCCTGTTTCCTCATGTGCCAATCCAAGCGATCCATAAAGATCGTAGAGCTCTTCGCGCTCGGTAAGCTGGCTTTCAAGCTTATAACGACGATGTTGCAGCTCATGTGCTTCACGATATTTATTGTATTGTCGGTAGATAAAGCTCAGCGCGTCCAGCGTTAGCGAGAGCGCGATGGGTAGGTTGAGCTTTTCGGCCAGATTTAAGGCTTCGTGCCCACTGGCAAGAGCCTGCTCCGCCAGGGCTACCTTTTGCGAAACGGGTGTTGCCTCCAACTGGCGAATATTCCAGAAGGCCTGGTAGGTCAGGAAGTATACGCGTTCTTTCGCGAGCTGTTGATTGGTGTCAAGCAGGGCCAGTCCTTGATCGATATAGCTGCGAATTTCTTGTAGCGCGGGCGGGTTGCGGAACATGCCGCGCATGCGTGTACCTAGCTCGCCCAGCCGCTCATAGATATCCACCAGCTCAATGGCTTCAATGGCAATTGGCTTCTGAGCCTCGGTTACCAGGCGTAGGGATTTACGGTATTCCTGCCAGGCCTCATCGGCGTTGCCTCGTTGCCAGTGTGCGTCTCCCAGTTTAAAGTGCATTCGTACAAGCTCAAATGGCTCCGTCTCCCCTTCTTGCTGAAGTTCCAGGGCGTCATTGTAGGCCTGCAAGGCGCGTAGCGTGTAGTAGCTATGCAAGGCCTGGTCGCCCGCCAGTGTCAGGTATCTGATCGCGCGTTTGCGCAGCTCAGGGCGATCTATAATATGTGCCTGAGACCTGGCTCCGCTGCCGAACTCCAGCGGGTCATAGGCTATATTAATAGACCAGTTTACCAGGGCCTGTTGATAGTGATAAGCCAGCAGCTCGATGTAGGTATCGCGATCTTCTCGTGTCTTCTCCTCAAGCCATTGGGCCAGCACGGCGTGCTCACGTGAGCGGCGCGTGCGCGGAATATTGTTATACACCACGTCGCGAATGAGAACGTGCTTAAAGGCAAAGGTGCGGTCATCAGGAATAATGTTGCGTGTATGCTTCTCGATTTCAGTGATAAAGTCGCGTTGGATGAGGGCGTCAAGCGCGCTGGTGAGCACTTCTTGTTGAATATCGGGTGCCAGTTCACGCAGTTGCGAGAGCCAGAAGGTGCGTCCGATAATGGACGCATGCTGGAGCACACGCTTCTCAATAAACTTGAGCAGGTCGATGCGGGCCGCGAGCACGCCCTGAATGGTGTCGGGCAGATGCGACATTGGCAGAAGATAGGGCATATTGAGCAATTCATCGGAATGCTCTAAGGGTGAGGCAAACTCACCAAAATCCATCTCGTTATAGCGTCCCAGCCGCCAGTAGTCCTGCCCTGTATTGATATCGCTTTCATATATCAGAGTGCCCTGATCAATCAGCATGCGAATGATTTCTTCTACAAAGAAGGGGTTTCCTTCGGCGCGGGCCAGGATCGACTGGCGCAGGAACTCAGGGAACTCTTCCGTATTGAGGTGGGCATCAATGAGCTCACTACTTTCCTCGGGCGAGAGGGCATCCAGCTCAATTGTCGTAAAGTTACGGCGCCCTCCCCCCCATTCACGCCGCCGCTCAAAGAAATCGGGGCGAGCTGGGCAGAGGAAGAGAATCGGCACGTCAGTGACGCGGTCGGTCAGGTATTCCAGCAGGTCGAGAAGCGCCTCATTCGCCCATTGTAGATCATCGACGACGATTATAAGTGGCTGCTCCTCCGCCAGGGCTTCCAGAAAGATGCGCCAGGCTCGTAGGAGGGGGCCTGTCTGGTTGCTGATCTGCTTGGGACTGAGCTCTTTCCCTTTCTCTTTCTCGGGGCTACCTTGTCGCTCATCCAGGCCACGACCAACGCTACGGATTATGGTGTTAACGATTTCGTCCGCCGACTCGGTGCGATGTGAGCGTTGCAGGGCTTGTTTGATGCGCTCAGAGAGGCGGGCCAGGTATTGTTCATTGCTCTCGCTCTCCTCAATAGGTAGGAGTGAGCGCAGGATCTCGATGAGCGGCCAGTATGTGATGCCTTCGCCATAGGGAGGGCAGCGTCCCTTGAGCACGCGGGGAACCACCAGTTTACCATAGGACGAAGCGCTCTTGACCTTTTCCTGCTCGCGCTTAATAAATTCTCTGACGAGTCGTGATTTACCTATGCCGGGTGAACCCAGGATCGTGATGAGATGCGGCTGACGCTCGGCGAGGACGCGCGCATAATTGGCATGAATTAAGGTTAGCTCAAGGGAACGCCCTACCAGCCTGACCTGGCGGCCCTTGATGCCGCGTGGATGTTGATCTGTGGTTGAAATGCCCTTGCGCTCATTTAGTACGACGCTGGCTGTGATTGGCTCAGCTTTTCCTTTGAGCTGTAAGGGCGCCATAGGGCTAAACTCGAAGACCTCGCGCGTCGTAAGGTAGGTGCGCTCGCCAACGAGAATTGTATCGGGCGCGGCCGCCTGTTGTAGACGCGCGGCTACATTGACTGCGTCACCTGTAATGAGAAAATCCTGCCTCTGGTGCGTGTTACTATTGGGAATGGCGACCTCGCCAGTGTTAATGCCGATACGCATTTGCAGGCGCGTGGCCTGTGGATCGAGCCTGCCGCGTTGCTCATTGAATTGGTTGAGCGCTGCTTGCATGTCTAAAGATGCGCGAATAGCCCGGTCGGGATCATCTTCATGCGCGATAGGCGCGCCGAAAACCGCCATGACTGCGTCGCCAATATATTTCTCAACGATGCCGCCATGTTTGCGGATTTGCTGCGTCATCAAGTTAAAATAGCCTGTCAGAATGGCACGCATATCTTCGGGGTCCAGGCGATCTGCCAGGGGCGTTGAGCCAGTGATATCGGCGAACATGATGGTGACAACACGCCGCTCCTCAGGTGGCAAAAGGAGAGAGGAAGCCGTGGGCGTGGGCGCTGGTAGAGGCGCTGTATTGCTCGGGCTTCGTGTCTCTGCCTGTACGACTGACATTGGCGCGGTAGGACCGCCTACGCTGGCCTTTGTTTGTGCCGTCTGTAACCTGGTGCCGCATTCAATACAGAACTTGGCGATGGGCAGGTTTACCGTCTGGCAGTTGGGGCAAACGAGCAGGCGATTCCCGCACTCAAGACAGAACTTCGCATTTGCTGGATTGATTGTCTGGCAGTTGGGGCAACGCATAAATTTCTTAATAGTCCGCATCTTCTGATCCGAAAACCCTGAGCGCGCTTGTCCCCGAATGGGGGGAGCGCTAGCCACTGCCGTGGCGTTGGGTTTCGGAATAAGATTATTCTGATCCGAAAACCCTGAGCGCGCTTGTCCCCGAATGGGGGGAGCGCTAGTCACGGTAGTGACGTTGGGTTTCGGAATAAGATTATTCTGCTGATCTTGCAACAAGCTGGCGCCCTTCTGGCAAGCAAGGCGCACGTAGTAATATGGGTAGTAAGCAGGGTGTAGAAACACGCGCCAGCACCCATCAGCTTGTATTGTACAACACCAGGCCCCCAGAAGAAAGGCCAGGGATGAGGTGCGGAGGCTTGGAAGGGGTTAAAGCTCTATTTGCGGAATAAAAGGTGAGTACAAAGCGTTTATTCAAACTGCAATGCAACAGACAGAAGTAAGCAAAGTGCCAGGCATAATGGGAAAAAGTATCTTTTATGCTTGACGTTTCAAGATAAGTTCCGTACTATGGGGTCGACGGAAGGGAGTATATGTATGCGGCAAGACTTTTTAGTAGAGTGTCGTAACTATGATAAGACGCTACGTGGCTCGTGGAAGGCACACCAGTTGAGCGCTGAGACGCAAGTGGGGGACGAAGAGGCAGAGGCGGCGCAGGGTTCCTTGCGACTCTGGCTGCCGGCTGGTACACCGATGAATTGGGAGCGAGGGGCACGCCCTCTGCGCTCACATTGTCTGCAATTCTTCTGGCCCGAGCGCTGGTACATGTTAAGCGCATTTTATGACGGCGAGAGCCTGATTCATACATACGCCACCATTATTCAGCCTGCTATCCTGGGATATGAGCGCCTTTCCTATGTTGACCTGGATCTGAGCATGCTGGTCAAGCCCGATCTCTCGTACGAAGTCCTGACCCAGGCCGAGTTCGAGCAGGCCGCGGATGCGCTTGGCTATGACGAGGAGACGCGTATCAGCGCCCTTATGGCCCTGCGTACGTTGAGTAGTACCATTCAGCGTAGCCTGGGCGTTTTCTCCGCCGTGCCTCATCGCCTAAAGTCGGATCTTCTTCAATCCCAGCATTCAAAGCATAGCTACAGCTAACGCCATAAGTAAGTAATTCTGATAGGTGGTGTGGTGTCGTAGCCGCGTACGCAAGTAGCGGCTACGACACCACACCACCTATCAGGTGAGCGCCGCAGGCGCGAGGAGTCATTGTAAAGAATGTCAGCCGAGAATACCCCTAAGCGGATCGACCATGTGGCTATCATTGTCCGTAACATTGAACAGGCATTAACCTTCTATCGTGATACACTTGGTATTGAGCCGCGCGAGATCAAAGAGGTTCCAAGCGAGCAGGTGCGTATCGCCTTTCTGCCCATGGGTGGTCCCGGCAGTAGCGAGATTGAACTAATTGAGCCTGCCGCGACCAATGCCAGCCTACTCAAGTTCCTAGAGAAGCGTGGAGAGGGCCTACATCATATCTGCCTGGAGGTTGAGCATATCGATAAAGCCTTGCAGGAGATGCAGACCCAGGAGGCGCCCGTACTCGATCAGCAGCCACGCCTTGCCGCCGAGGGCCGCGCGATATTTATCCATCCCAAAGGCACCAATGGTGTCCTCCTCGAACTCCTAGAAAAAAATAAGTAGAAGATGAGAGTGTGTTCGTTGATACGGGCAAAGCCCGTATCAACGAACACACTCTCATCTTCTACTTAAAACATTTATAAGGGGATATTGCCGTGTTTCTTGGGTGGGTTGGAGTCGCGCTTATTTTTTAGCATCTCCAGGGCGTTGATCAGCTTCACACGCGTATGGCGTGGTTCGATAATCTCATCGACATAACCGCGACTGGCTGCGATGTAGGGATTATTAAACTTCTCCGTGTACTCGGCGATCAACTCTTTACGTCGCTGCTCCGGATCGTCGGCACGCTCGATCTCGTCCTTGAAGAGGATATTGACCGCGCCCTCTGCCCCCATCACCGCGATCTCAGCGGTCGGCCAGGCGTAGTTGATATCGCCTCGGACGTGTTTGCTACTCATCACATCATACGCGCCGCCGTAGGCCTTGCGCGTAATAACGGTGATCTTAGGCACAGTGGCCTCACAATAGGCGTAGAGCAGTTTGGCGCCATGGCGAATGATGCCTCCATGCTCCTGTCCGACGCCGGGAAGGAAGCCTGGCACGTCAACGAAGGTAAGAATGGGAATATTAAAGCAATCGCAGAAGCGAACGAAGCGGGCGGCCTTGTCTGAGGCATTGATATCAAGGACGCCTGCCAGTGCGCGTGGCTGTTGCGCGACGATGCCTACAGTGCGCCCATTCAGGCGAGCGAAGCCGATAAGAATGTTCTGGGCGAAATGTTCCTGGACCTCAAAGAAATTGCCTTCATCAACGATATGTTTGATTATTGCCTTCATATCATAAGGTTTATTTGAGTTATCAGGAATAATACTGTCCAGGGCTTCCTCGACGCGGGTAGGGCTATCGCTGGTGGTGATGCGCGGAGGATCCTCCATGTTATTGGATGGCAGATAACTGAGGAGCTGACGGAGCTGACGAATGCACTCTGGCTCGCTGGGGCAGGCAAAGTGCGCGACGCCGCTGGTGCTATTGTGGATCTGTGCGCCACCCAACTGCTCGAAGGTCACATCCTCGTGTGTGACCGATTTGACGACGTTAGGGCCGGTGACGAACATATAGCTCGTCTCCTCGACCATAAAGATAAAGTCGGTGATCGCGGGTGAGTAGACAGCACCTCCGGCACAGGGTCCCATGATGGCCGAGAGCTGAGGTACCACGCCCGAGGCCATGGTATTGCGCAGGAAAATGTCTGCATAAGCGCCCAGGCTCACCACGCCCTCTTGAATGCGTGCACCGCCCGAGTCATTAAGTCCGATGACGGGTGCGCCATTCTTCATCGCCATGTCCATGATCTTGCAGATTTTCTCTGCATGTGCCTCTGAGAGTGAACCGCCAAATACGGTGAAATCCTGGGAAAAGACGTAAACAAGACGTCCATCGACATGCCCGTAACCAGTGACAACGCCGTCGCCGGGAATTTTTTGCTCATCCAGACCAAAACCTGAGGCGCGATGGGTCACAAACATATCCAGTTCGTTAAACGTACCGGGATCGAGCAGGAGGTCGATGCGCTCGCGGGCCGTTAACTTGCCCTTCTTATGCTGCACCTCGATGCGTTTAGGGCCACCGCCCAGCTTAGACGCCGCTTTGGCCTCGGCCAGGTCGGCCAGTTTCTCCTGCGTTCCCTTGGTATGTGTTGTTCCCTGTGAGCTACGTTCGCTAGTGGTCATAAAACTCAATCTCCATTGATCTATGGCAAGAACAGTGCGTACGTATGGCAGTATATCACAGCCCTTTTTACCGAGGCTACTCAGCACACACTACGCCCTAACCTCGGATGAGCTACACACCAGTTTGTAGTAAGAAGCTAGTGGCATGGTTTGCGGCGTCAGCCGCAAACCATGCCACTAGCTTCTTACTACAAAAAAGAGCGCCCCCGCAGGGGCGCTCTCGATCGGACGCAAGAGGAACTCACCGCTCAATGGGGGAGCGGACCAGGCTACCCCATTCAGTCCAGGAGCCATCGTAGTTACGGACGTTTGTATAGCCCAGCAACTGTGTGAGAATGAACCAGCTATAGGCTCCACGCTCACCAATGCGGCAATAGGTAACTACTTTGTTTTCGGGTGTAATGCCCTTGTCTGCGTAGAGCTTGCGCAGTTCATCGGCACTCTTGAATGTACCGTCTTCGCGCGCACCGGTGGCCCAGGGAATATTCTTCGCGCCAGGGATGTGACCGCCACGCTGGGCGCCTTCCTGGGGATAGTTCGGCATAGCGATCAGCTCACCGCTGTACTCACCTGGGGAGCGTACATCTACGAGGCGCAGGTCAGAATCCTTCAGTTCGACCAGGACCTGGTCGCGGAAGGCCCGGATCTGATCGTTCTCTTCCTGGGCCTGGTAATGGGTGCGCTCGTAAGTGGGAACCTCTTTAGTATAGGCTTTTTCTGCCTTTTCCCAGGCCGCGCGACCACCATTAAGAATGCGTAGATCCTCATGCCCATAGAGCTTGAAGAGCCAGAAGGCATAGGCAGCGTACCAGTTGTTCTTATCGCCGTAGAGGACCACGGTGGTATCGTTGGAGACGCCCCAGCGGCTCAACAACTGCTCAAAGCCCTCTTTATCCACAAAGTCGCGGCTCAAGGGATTCTGGACATCGACATTCCAGTCAAGTTTGACCGCGCCCGGAATATGACCAATTTCGTAGAGCAGGACATCTTCATCCGCCTCGATCAGGCGAACACGGGGATCCTGCAAATGATCCTCAACCCAATTAACGTCAACGAGTACCTCTGGATGTGCATACTCTGACATCGCGCTGGCTCCTTTGAAAAGTTGATTAAATAGATCAACAAAGTATTTTTCTCTTGAGCTAAGTATAAGTTCTGGCATAGGTAAATGTCAACCTTTAAAACGAGGTATTTTTGCGAATGCCCATCTGGAGTGGGGGAATAGCCGTCGGGAGGCCTCAAAGTGTTTACATATTGCTTCGGCTGATAAAGTGAGCGCCGCTATTTTTCAATCACGGCTTTGAGAGACTGGTGGTTAAAGGCTAACATTGTATTACATTGTTTGCTGATATAATCGTTCTTGGTCATGTTTTTAATCTTTGTTTGTATAGATATTATCTCTTTATTCTTCTTTTACGATTTTGCTGAAAAAAACTTGACAAGCAAGCTTCCTGTCTGGCATATTTATATTTAAGCTAAGCACTTAGTTTTGTTTATGCATCTTACGTTGCTTCTGCCTATAAAATACTTTCTGCGAGAGACTTTAGCCATTCGCCAAAGTACTAATCTATGTAGGGCTCGTACTGCTGGAGCCGCAGGGCACCCCACCTCGCTGACCTTTGGCAATGGGCAGTACAGCCTCTCGGCCTCCTATGACTCGGGTATGCGCGTGACCAACCTGCTCTACAAGAATGTCAGCTCCGGCACGACGCTCTTACAAGAGCAGCCTGGCTACGACGCGGTCAACAATGTCGTCACCGTCTCGGCGACCCTGCCTCAAGGTACAGACAATCAGCAGTTCTGTTACGATAACCTGAACCGCATGACCTGGTCGGGATCGACGGGCACACCACCCTGTGCCACGTTCACGGCTGGCACGCTGACCAGCGCGCAGTATCAGGAGAGCGACTCCTACAACACGGAGGGCCAGCTTACCACGGGTCCCGCAGGTGGCTACACCTATGGCAACAGCAAGCATCCGCATGCCGTCACTGCCACGGGCAATGGCTACACCGCCTCCTATGAGCTATCGGGCAACATGGTCTGTCGCGCGCTGACCAGCGCCATCACCTGTAATAGCACGCAGACCGGTCAGCAACTGGGCTATGATGCCGAAAGGCGCCTGAGCACCTGGCAGGACGAACCCAGGTTCCCCAACTCGACGGCTCAAACCTATCTTTGAAGACGTCTGCCTTCACCTTTTGAGGGATTAAAGATGAAATATTTGTTATTGAGTGCCTTCCTTTGCTTGATGCTGCTCTGCTCATGCGCGCATTTGCAGTCATTGATCTTGCCTTTGTCTTCACCTCCTGTTGCAAAGCATACGCCACTATCGCTAGCTCCAACTTCTATCCCTACCCCAACCGCTACTTCAATGCCGACGGTACTGCCGATGCCATCTGGAGATCTTCCAGGTTGGCATAAAAGTACAAGCCCCGTTTGGAGTGGATATTCATCGTTCACGAGGGGAGTTTTGGGTGTGAGAGCACAGTGGGTGGAGCCGCAGGTGTCAGGCGGACCCAATTCAAATGTGTATATATGGATTGGCGTAGGAGGATGGGCGCAAACGCAAAATGAGCTTGTGCAGATAGGCGCACTTGCCTATACTGATTCGAGTGGACATACGACGCACCGGGTGTGGTATGAAACGGTGCCACAGTTAAGCCAGTTGACAGAGATGTTTATCTCGCCCGGGGATACAATTTTTGCCGTGATGGAGCTTGAACCTGGAAGTAATCAGCGCTGGAACCTCTCGCTAAAGGATGTGACACAGAATACTACTTTTACCACCTCGATTAACTATCCCTCAAGGCAGATGTTTGCAGACTTCGTTGTGGAGGACCCACGTATCGGTTCAACAGCAGATTCAGCGCCCTTGTATCCTTTCCAACGTTTCACGTCAGTGAACTTTACCCGTGCTCAGATTCATTACGCGGATGGCTGGCACTCTATCGGGGCGCTCCCCATGATACAGATTCGTATGCTACAAAAAGGGAAGGTGGTTACCTATCCCAAGGATATCGCTCTGCCAGATTCATTCTCGGTTATCTATGCGTCTTCCTGATGATGTGAGAAAAATGCTGATCAGAACCTACAAGCGAGTTCAATGCAGACATGATTGTTTTTTTGCGCCCTAACCGACGTTGCTAAATGGTAGATTTGCGTAATTTGTAGATGTAGGGTCCATGCTGGCATGGACTGCCGAGGCCCGCAGGCCGATATCCCGCCGTTGCGGAGGTCGCTTCGCTCGCAGTCCATGCTAGCATGGACCCTACAGATTTTGTGAATTCATCATTAAAGTACACGTCTACATATCAAGGCACGGGATGCCTCGTACCTCCATATGTAGACGCGTGCTTTAGCAGCGTCGGCCCCTTTTTGCAATCCTCTTCTTTAGACTATGCTTTTGAGATACTGGCAGTTGTTGTGCACGAGGGCCATGATGCTCAGCATGGGGTTCACCCCCGAGGCGGCGGGGAAGAGGCTGCCATCGGCAACGAAGAGTCCCTTGACGCCATAGACCTCGCCGTGCTCGTTGGTGACCGAGGCCTTGGGATCATTGCCCATGCGGCAGGTGCCCATCTGGTGCGCGGTAAAGGTCATGTTGCGGTTGGCTCCCATACCATGCCGCTCAATGGCGCGATCAAAGGCACGCAAGTCCTGGGCGCTGACCGTGCCATCGCTGCCTCGCTTCACGCCTGTGCGCTGATTATGCAGCGTCACGACCTCCCTGGCGCCCGCGGCGAAGTGAACGCGCGCGGACTGGCGTAACCCGTGCATGAGGTGTTTGCGGTCATAGACCGAGACGACATAGTTAATGATTGGCTCTCCATGGCGATCAAGGGTAACACTGCCCTCGCCTTTGTCCCGCGAAAGCACGATCATGGTCGCGATATGGGCCGCTTGCGCCATCTGTTCGCGATACTCTCGCGCGGAGAACCAGGGCGTCGCCAGTCCCAGCAGACCGGGATGAGTGGGTGGCACCTCCAGCTTATATCCATAGTTGGCATCGAGATGGCTAAACTGATCCGAGTATGCCGATTGCATGACTCCTTGCCAGGGATAGACCTTGTCGGGATAGAGGCCAGCGAGCGTGGTCGTGGGATGTAGGTGGAGATGCTGCCCGATATGCTTATTTGTCAGGCCTGAGCGCAAGAGGATCGCGGGCGTATTGAGGGTCCCCGCCGCTACCACAACCGTTTTGGCGTGCAGGGTAAGCTCATAGGCGTGCCCAGTCTCTTTATTGTGTACTGTAGCCAGGACGCCTCTTACCTGTCCATTCTCCATCAGCACCTTATCGGCCTGGCAGTTGACGATGATGCGCGCACCATGGTCGAAGGCATCCTGCAAGTAGGTCTTCATGGTCGACTGCTTAGCTCCATAGCGGCAGCCATAGCCGCAGGTGCCACAGCGTTGGTCACAGCCGACGGCGTTGCGAGGGATGGCCTCCGCGTGATAGTCCAGGGCCTTGCATCCATCATAGAGTAAGCGGTTCTGGCGGTTATGCGCGCTATTCTCTGTGTTGACCTGGATGCGCTGCTCAACGGCGGCGAAGCTCTTCTGGTACTGTGCATTCGTAAAGCGGTCGCGTAAGCCAGAGATGGCCTCCCATTCTTCGAGCACGTCCATGGGCGTGCGAAACGAGGTCGTCCAGTTGACGACGGTCCCGCCGCCAAGCGTGCTTCCCGCCAGGACAACCACGCCCAGGTCCTTGGAGGTCAGCAGGCCGCGATTCAAGTAGAGCTCGGGTGTGGCCTGGGCCTCTTGCAGGGTAAAATTGGCCTCGTTGTTATAGCCACCCTTCTCCAGCAAGATCACGCTCTTGCCCGCCAGGGCCAGTTCAGCGGCGGCGACTCCCCCGCCCGCGCCAGAGCCGATCACAATGGCGTCGGCATCCAGCGTCGTGTCTTCTGTAATGGCCAGGGGGCGAATGGGCTGTGGCCCGTCGGTTGGTGGTGGCGGCGACGCTGGAGTATAGTCGAGCGCCTCCCAATTGGGATTACGGCCCTCTTCAGTTGGCGCGGAGAAGTAGATAAAGCCCGCCAGGCGCTTGATGGCTTGATACCCCTGGCGCAACTGGCCCAGGGGGCTATTGGCCATGGCCAGGAGGTAGCGCGCCCGCTTCTCGGGTGAGAGACCTAGAAAAGATTTGGCGCTACCAGCCAGGAGGAGACCGCTCACAGAACTCGCCATCAAGGCCAACAACTGGCGAAAATCCGTCTGGACCTCGGGAGCCTGCTGCGCCAGCGTCTCGGCGATCAGGTTAGCGAGATGAAGGTCATGAGCATTACGGCGATAGTAGGCCTGTTCCACCTCCGAGCTGCCAGCTGGAGGTTCAAGCGAGGGAAATAAGGTCTCACAAACAGTTTCTAAAATAGCGAACTCTTCGGGTGCGAGCCAGCCCCCGACGCGGCTCTCAGCATGGGTCGTAGAGGAGATAGTCGTGGTCATAAAGTGCCTCCTTCATTGGAGTAGAAAGATGACCGTTGATGTTGACAATGAGCCAAGTATACCATACTGCGGCTGCGCCTTTCCTGTATGTACCAGGTCTGGTTTGGTGAGACAACGCATCTGCAAGACCCGAGTCCGAGCTACTTCGCGAACGGCCGGACGGCCTGGTCGGCAGTTCCTTCTGGCGCGGGGATCGACACTGTGGGTAATGTAGTTTCGCTTAGCCAGAGCGGCTCGACAACCGTCAAGGTATATGGTCGCCCTACGGGTAGCGATACCTATCAGATAGGCGACGCGCCTAATGGTGCGCTCTTCGTTTCTGGGTTTGAATAGGAGAAAGTAGTGCAGCAATGCCGCACTACTTTCTCTTCGGTGAAGTGATCCTCAGCTTCGTTGCACAATGCGTGGGCTAATAATATCTAACATAAAGTCGTTTTCTTCTGCCTTCCTTCTCCTTTTCTCTTCTCTGCGGCGTGTATCGCCGGGCATCTCGCATTCATGAGGTGATCCTGCGATACCCACAAATTGTGCAACGAGGTTGGAAAAGGGAAGAGCTCTTCCCTTTGCTCAGTTTTACAGCCAAATCGTGTTCCTGGGAGACGATTGGCTCTTGCGTCTCCTGACACTTTTTTGAGAAGATGGAACAAGAACCATTTTATGTGTCTTAGAGGAGCGCACACATGTCAGAATCAGCTCATTTCTTGTCCTTGCCAAAAGATTTGCCAGAACCTATCGATGATGGAGCGTGTCATCACTTGCCCGGGCTCCGGCTTCCTTCCGTGCCTTTGTTCTCCACGACCGGATCTCTTGTCGATCTAGCATCATTGTCGGGGAGAACTGTGGTCTACTGTTATCCGCGTACCGGACGCCCTGACCAGGATCTTCCGGACGGGTGGGATCTTATTCCAGGCGCCAGAGGATGCACCCCACAATCCTGCGCTTTTCGTGATCACTACCAGGAACTGCGGCACAAAGGCGCCGCCTTTGTGTTTGGTCTGAGCACCAAGACGAGCGTCTACCAGCAAGAAGCTGTCAACCGACTCCACCTCCCTTTTGCCCTCTTGAGCGATGCCGCGTTGGCTTTTACGCAGGCTCTCCATTTACCCACGTTTGAGGTTGCAGGGATGACATTGATCAAACGCTTAACCCTGATCATCGAGCATGGGACCATTCTCAAGGTCTTCTATCCGGTCTTTCCTCCTGATCAAAATGCGACCGACGTCCTTGCCTGGCTCACAGAACAGTCTCAGGAAGAGACCAGGGGAGATGTGTAAAGGCAAAATCAAGATGCCAGCAGTTTCGACCGCCTTTTGAGCCTGTATACTCCTGGCTCCATGTCAATGGAACTGGGATTCATCTGAACATTCATACATACTATAAGGAAATCATTCGGATGCTTGCCAATCAATTTGACGCTTTTTTCTTGGACCTGGATGGGGTGATCTACATAGGAGAGCAGGCCCTCCCTTATGCTGTTACATCCCTTCAACGTTTGCGTGACATGGGAAAATCGCTTCGTTTCCTTACCAATAACCCCAGCATACAACGCGAACGACTCGTTGAGCGCCTTCAAAATATGGGGATCACGATTCAAAAAGAAGAAGTGATCACGTCTACCTGGGCAACCTGTCTGTATTTACAACAACAGGGGATTCAAAGTGTCTATCCGATTGGAAACTTTGATATGCTGCTCGAACTCGCTGAAGCGGGAATTGCCGTTGAGGAAGAGAACCCAGAAGCGGTCGTCGTTGGCTACGAGGATCAGATAGACTATACCCATATTCGTCATGCAGTACGACTGATCAGAGACGGCGCACCATTTATTGCGACGAACGCTGATGCCTGGTACCCTTCTCCATCTGGTCCTGCGCCAGCAACAGGAGCCATCGTGGCTGCAATCCAGGTAGCAAGTGAGCAGAGACCAACGATTATTGGGAAGCCTTCTGCCGCCATGTTTGTCCAGGCATGTCGGGATCTTGCTGTGGAACGTGACCGGATCGTCATGATTGGTGATACGCTTGTCAGTGACATTGTTGGTGCCCATCAGGCTGGGATAAGTGCTCTTTTGATCTCCACTCTGACACCAGATATCCCGCTCTTTTCTAGGACACGGGATTTGCGTCAACCCGATGCAGTTCTTCCCAATCTCTCAGCTCTTTTTGATGCACGTTCCCCCATCCAACACTGGCAGCCTGTTCCTTATGTGTGGCCGCAGCAGGTTGCCCCTGCGGTATGTGCTGTCGTGTGTAACGCGCAACAGCAGATCTTGCTGCTTCAATCCAATCATCAGGGATGGGAGTTACCAACTGCACGCGTTGAGCCTGGGGAGGAACTTGAAGAAGCCATTGTGCGCGCAGTTTTTCAGAAAACAGGGGTAAGCATCTCTATAAAGGCCATAAGTGGAGTATATTCAGATCCTCTCACGCAGGTTATATTGCTTCCAAACGGAGAAGCTACTCATTTTATCACAACGACTTTTCTCTGCGAGATGAAGGAAGAAATAGTGCAGGAGGCATGGCAATCCGCTTTCCCGATCGCTTTTGTGGCTCCCCAACATCTTCCTGATCTTCTTTTCCCCATTCATGGGAAATGGATTGCTGATGCACTCTCAGGAAGGACGACGAGGATTTTCGAGCTTCCGTTGTAACGAAAAGGAAAAAACGGTGAAAGAAATCACAGGAAGAAAGATGATTGTCTTTGATTTGGAACACGTACGCTCGATCAAGCGCTGTCCGACTCTCAGGCTGGCATTTCTGTCGGCATGATCGCGTATCTGGCACTGTGGGCAGATGTAGAGGGCGGCGCCGGGAGTATAGCCCTCCTGGGGTTGTCCCTGGTTGTAGCGTACGACCAGGCTATGACAGCACCAGACTGATGTAAAATTGTCAAACATACGTTCTATGTAGTACTCTATTGTACAATGGCTAAAGCCTAAGAACACGCCTCACCACGGTCTAAAGAACCGTGGCTTGCGGCGGGCTAATCGGCGCGCGTCTGATGTCCTTCCTCACCGATCCAAACGAGGAGCAAGATCAAGCGAAATGGGAAACAGAAGTGGCGATTCGGCTGGCGGATCCTCAACCCCGATAGCTGGCTGTCACACGTGTCAACTCGCAAGCGGGCTGACCTCCGTCTTATAGAGAGATATCTATGCCTGTGCTTGTTTCAGTTACAATACAAAACAATTGTTTGAACCAACCCGAATGGAGGAGTATGTGATGAACGAAAGAGCAAGTATCCAGAAGACGGGATTGTCGCAAGAACGTCTGGGTCGCTTGAGCAGCGTCTTGCACGGCTACGTCGAGCGCGGCGGTATCCCAGGGATGGTTGCCCTCATTCACCGACACGGTGAGGAAGCCTACGTCGAGACCATTGGCTGGCAGGACAGAGAGGCACAGATCCCCATCCAGCGCGATACGCTCTTTCGTATCATGTCCATGACCAAACCAGTGACGACTGCCGCTGCCTTAATGCTGGTAGAAGAAGGCAGGCTTTGCCTCTACGACTCGGTGGATGCCTGGCTCCCAGAACTGGCACACCGCATGGTGATGCGCGACCTGGATGGCCCGTTTGTCCGCTCTCCCTACTCGATCATCGCTCCAACCAGAATTCATGGATATCGCTCAGTATGTCTTCTAAGTCGTGAGGTTCTATAAACATACCCTCATCAAGAAGAGAAAACTAGCCTGATTCGATTTCCGCGTCTATAGTCAGGCTCGCAATCTGTTCGCGAGACGCTCTCTTTCAAGCCTTGAGACTAATACCTCTTGTATTGATGACTGGCAAGATGGCATTCGCCTGAGACGATGCGCGTGTTGTTCGAGATGTGCATGCACACTGCCCGACTGAGCATCCTCTTTTCTCATGCTCTTGTGTCTGACAGCAGGCACAATGGGAGTGGTAATCAATGACACGCCCAAGGCGATCAAATTCGATGTGGCAGCAATCGAGCACCATCTGCTTCAGCTTTTCGCGTGCTCGCTGCACTCGTGATTTGGCTCCTGAAAATGACAGGTCTAGACGCGTTGCCAGTTCTTTCTGTGAGAGACCTTGCACATCGGTCAGGAGAAGGGCCTCTTGATACGTAGGGGGCAAGCAGGTAATCATCGCAGCGACCGACGCAGCCAACTGTGCCTGGAGATCTTCCTCTGGAATTTCATCGAGGGGCAGCATCTCCTCAGCATCCTCCAGGGGAATATCCTGCCGCCCTTTGCGATAGTGATCAATAATGAGGTTGCGCGCAATCTGATACATCCAGCTTTCCAGTTTCTCCTGTTCGCGCAACGAGCCGATTTGTGTGTGCATTTTGAGGAATACCTCTTGGAGCAGATCTTCGGCCTGCTCCTGGTTTGCCACGCGTCGGCGAATAAAGCGGTAGAGGGGGTCATGGAGTGTCTGCCAGGCAGACTCAACCGTGTGAAACATCAATTTGTACCTTCTCTTCTGATGGAGATCGTCTGCCTGTATTATGCACAGCACGTCAAGGGCTGAGAAGGGCAATAGAGCTGCTCCTCAGCATTCCTCGATCCATCTGTGCCAAGGCGCAACAAAACCCCGTACTTGAGCATGCTGGAAACAAGTTTCATCCATGCGCTTTGTCTCTTGTCTGATGCCCTAGCCAAATGTGCCGCCTGGAAGCGATATAGATGGAGACGGGCCTGTTCATACTCTTGCTGACGCCAGTGCGCTAGTGCTTCTTCTCGAAACATCCTCAATGCCCTTTCTGTTCTTCGAACCATTTCTACTCAGGTAGACGGAGCATAATGAAAAAGGACGCATCTGGACAAGAAGCCATCCTGGCCTGGCTCCGATCACACCCTCCTTGCTTGCCGACTTCATGATCTGTCCACAGAAATTGCATGTGAGAGAGTTGCGTCTTTTGGCGAGGAACTACGTCTACTCAAATGAACATGCCAGAAGGGCATACACAGTTGAATAGATGACACGAACAACAAGGAGTACACATTCATGACTCAGGTCTCCAATTCGTCAAAGCCCGCAGCCAGAGGCGGTTTTCAGCATGGTCTCCCCACCGTTTCCACCTTACCGGTCCAGCAAAGTGGGTGCTGTGGCATGACCAGCCAGTCCACAAGCACAGGGTGTTGTGGCGAACCCACATCCAGCTCTGCCCTCGCCACCGATACGCAGGTAGCAAGCGGGTGTTGTGGCGAACCCGTGCAAGGAGCTTCTCCTGCTGGACAACAGCGATGCTGCTAATAACAGCACCGGGAAGGAGAGACTGCATGATGACTGAGCAACCAGTTCCGCCTGACCTGCTCGCGACCCTCACCCTTCTCGATTCAGTTCGCATGCGGGAGCACGCACACCAGTTGTGTGCTCCCGCTTTTGCCGGTCGACGGGTGGGAACGCAGGGACACGCAGGGGCAACGAGTTTTCTTGTGGAGCAATGGCAGGCTCTGGAGTGGGAGACGACGACACAGGCCTTTCCGCTTTCGGTCCCTGTCTTGGAACAGGCTGCCCCACTGCTGTTGGAACAGGTGACGGCTGAGGGGGAGATCCTCCGAACTTTTGTCCAGCGTACCGAGTACTGTGAGCATCCACGCTCCGCCTTTCAACCAGACATCGTCGAGGGGAGCGTTGTGAGGTTTTCGGAAGAAGGAGTGCTTGATCGCTATCAGGGCGCATGGGTCGCGCTCGATGCCGTTCCCCAGGGGACCGCATTCACGACGCTCGCCGACGAACTCGCACATCAAGGAGCGATAGGTTTGCTGACCCCTCTCTACACAACCGCTGATGGCTACCTGGTGAAGCGTATCATTGCCGGTACTCCCGTGGCCCTTCCAGTGCTCTCAGTTCGAGCAGACCTGCACGCACACCTGACGGGCACAAGGATACGCGCGCGCGTTCCCGTCTATGCTCACCAGGCCCAAGGGGGCAACGTTCTGGCACACCGTCCTGGAACCGATGAGCATCTGACCAGTTCTCCCCTGATCCTGGGGGCACATTATGATGGTGTTGGTGATGATGTGGAAGGACCACGCCTTCCAGGAGCGACAGATAACGCGGCTGCTGTCGCGGTCCTCCTTGAACTGGCGCGGGTCATCGCCCTGGCTCGCCTCCAGTTCAGGCGCCCACTCCTCTTTGTTGCCTTCGATGCGGAAGAAGTCGGAGTACAAGGGTCCTCTGTCCTGGTTACTCAGCTCAAAGCTCAGGGAAGCACACCGCTCATGCTCAACCTGGATGGGGCTGCCTGCCTCAATGATGCGGTCTGGATTGAGCCAGGCTCGCAGACCGAGCCTTTGCTCCAGGCGCTTGATCAAGCAGGACGTTGGCTCGATATCCCGCTCATCGTCGGCAACATTGCCTCGGATCAGCGACCATTTGTGCAGGCAGGCTTCCCTGCGGTGGGAGTGAGTGTTGGGGTGGCACAGTTGCATACCCCTGGTGATGCGATTGAGCGCGTGCAACCAGAGGCACTCCGCATCGCAGCGACCCTTCTTCTCACCACCCTCTGGCAACTGGCGGCGTAAACGCTGAAAAGCGTGACCGTGTTGGCAGGCAGGCCTCTCACACGGTCACGCTTTTCCTTTTCTTACAAAGAGTGTGGTGTCCATTATCTGGCTGGAGGCGTGAGTGTGATGCCGATGCCCGCTAGGAGAAATCCCCCAGCACATAACCAGAATGAGAGATCGTAGCGACCAAGCAGGTCATAGAGCCAGCCTGCGAGCAGGGGACCTGCCGCATTGCACAGGGCAATGGGCAAGCCTTGCAGGGCTGTTATGGTTCCATACGCTTTCTTGCCAAAATAGCCCGCAACAACGGAGGCTTTCAGCGGGGAGATCGCCCCAAAGGCCGCTCCATAGAGCAGCACATACACCAGTAACCAGGGAACCGATGGGGCCAGGATGAGGACCACGACACCCAGGGCTTGCACAACATGACAAAGACCGAGCAAACACCGTGGGGAGACGCGTTCGCTCAAGAGATTGAGCCCGACCCGCCCTGGTAAACTTGCCAGCCCTAATCCTCCCGCAAGGGTCGCGGCGAGCACCGGATCATATCCGCGATGGATCAGGTGCGCAATCTGGTGCGTAAAGAGGACAGTATTGCCAAGCATGGCAATGGCAAACGAGATCGTCAACATCCAAAAAGGACGTTGGCGCAAGGCCTCTCGGGCAGTAACCCCGTCTTCTCGTAGGAAGGCGTGTTCTTGCTGCTTCTGTGCTCCTTGTGTGTCCTCTCTCCTTGGCGCTCGTCGCAGCAACAAGCCATGGAGTGGCACGGCAATGACAAGATGAAGTCCCCCAAAGAGAAGAAGCATATGGCGCCAACCCATGCTAGGTAGCAGGACCCCCGCCAGGGGAAAGAAGATAGGTGATGCCAGCCCTCCCAGAAAGGTCAGGACCGCAAAGGCTTTGCCTCGCCCCTGTTCAAACCAGGTTGTGATGACGGTAAAGGTGACCGGGTAAAGGAAAAGCGCCATCGCAATGCCCATGCCTGCTGCCCACAGGAGCGCAAATTGCCAGGCAGCATAGGCAGAGGCAAGCCCAAAGAAGGTCAGTCCACCCAGCAGCGATCCCAGTGTCATGAGCAGGCGAGCCCCATAACGATCCACCAGGTACCCAACAGGCACACCCAACAACCCGGCGAGAAGCAGGCTGACCGCATAGACTCTGGAGATGCTGGCCCGATTCCAATGGAAGGTGTCACTCACGGGAACGACAAGCGTGCCAAAGAGGTATTGGGTCGTCCCATAGGAAAGAATCGTGGTCAGGCCAAGGGCTCCAACCAAAATCCAGCCATAGGAAGAGCGCCTGGAAGCGAGAGGCTCCTTCCCCATTATGGGAGCGTCTGTGAGATGTTGCTGGGAAGAGAGAAGTCTCTCCCCAGCATTGTTGTTAGCCACAGCATTTCCCTGGCGTTACTACCTGGAGACCCTTCCCAGCGAATTGCCTGACCCCGAGATTCAGGGGAATCTCTTCAGGCTGTGCCGAACAGCAGGACCTACCATTATCTACCGAACAGACGCCCGTCTCTGGCAGTTCCAGTTCAACCCGACGCGCGCTCTCCCAGTCGCCAGTGAGGGCAGCCACAATGGAGCGGACCTGTTCGTAGCCCGTGAGCATCAAGAAGGTTGGAGCACGACCATAGCTCTTCATTCCCACGATATAGAAGTTGGATTCTGGGTGAGAGAGTTCATCCATGCCATGAGGAGGGACAGTCCCGCAGCTATGCACATTTGGGTCGATCAACGGCGCCAGGGCAACTGGGCTTTCCACCGCAGGATCGAGTGCGAGGCGTAATTCACTCGTGAGCGCCCGGTCGGGACGGAAGCCGGTCGTCGCAATAATCTCATCAACCGCTGGCAATGTCTCTTCATAGCCAACCAGGGAGATACCTTCCTCTGTCTGCACGAGTTTGCGAATCTGAACGTTTGTCACCAGTCGTACGTGTCCACGTTCGACCAGGGTGCGAATGCGTGTCCCGAGTTGACCGCGTTCGGCAAGCGCGTCATTCTCACCGCCACCATACATCTGGCTAGTATCACTGTGACGAATCGCCCAGAAGATCTGCGTGGTCGGCACCTCGCGGGCCAACACTTCCAGGTCGAGCAGGGCGTTGAAGGCAGAGTGCCCACTGCCAACGACTAGCACGCGACGACCCGCATACCGCGCTCGATTCTTGCCCAGCACATCAGGAATGCCGTAGAAGATGGACTGTTGTAACGCCCATTCACCCACCGCTGGGATGCCCGATGCTCCCAGGACATTCGAGGTTAAATAGGTCCCTGAAGCATCGATCACTGCTTTGGCCAGCACATCGTCCTCCTCACCGCTGGCACGTTCAACGCGAAGCACAAAGGGGGCCTCCTCGCGACCTGGGGTTTTCATTTTGTCATATCCCAGGCGCGTCACCGCCAGGACCCGGCTCTTGAGATGCAGATGGGGTGTGAGTGCTGACACCTGGGAGAGAGGTTCGAGGTACTGATCAACCAGTTCGCGCCCCGTGGGATAGCCCTCAGCGTCAGGAGCTTGCCATCCCGTTTCCTCTAACAGGGAGACGGCCTCTTTATCGAGCATATAGCGCCAGGGTGAGAAGAGGCGAACATGTCCCCAGCGCAGAACTGAGGCCCCTACCGTATCGCCTGCTTCAAATAGAAGAGGGGTTTCCCCCTTGCGCAGAAGATGGGCAGCGGCTGCCAGTCCAACTGGGCCAGCACCAATAATGGCAACTGGAAGCGAAGAGCCGTTTGCAGCAGTCCATGCATAATTCATCGTGTTATCTCCTTCTTAAAAGCATCGCTAAAGCATCGCTCTTGTTCTATTTTTGCTCTGCTATAGAGAATGACGAGAAGACGCGCCAAAGGACGCAGGGGCAAGATTGCTGGCGATGAGATATTCGACAATCACCACATCACGCCAGAGGCCATCGAGTTGCCCATGTTTTTCGTAGATGCCCACTTCGCGAAATCCCAGTGAGCGTAGCAGACCACGGCTGGCCTTGTTCTCCACGAACACGCGTGAAACAATTTTCCAGAACCCGGCAGTCGCGCTCTCCTGCATGAGGTGGGTCATGGCCAGGCGTCCCGCCCCCTTGCCTCGCCAATCGCGGCGAACATAGACCGAAAATTCCGCGATACCAGCGTAGCAGGGACGCGAGCGATAGGAGGAGGTGGAGGCATAGGCGATAAGGTCTTGCTCCTGCTCCACCACCATAATGGGATGGATGCCGTCAAACCAGGATGCCACCATGGCCTCGGTACGTAACTGCGTCTCAAACGTCCCCACCCGGTCCTCGATCCCCTGATTGTAAATGGTTGCAATCGCCGAGGCATCGGCAACCGTGGCTACTCGCACTCGCATGCTGCCTCTCCCTGATCCGTGTTTTCGCAGGTACCCGCTTCCGTCGTTAGGGTCTGTAAAGCTTGCTGGAGGAGTTCCAAAGAGGAACGGACCATCTCATGTTGTGCTGCGGGAATATGTTCAAAGGTTTGTGTTGCCAGGTCATTGAGGGTCCTATTCAGCTCGGCCAGACGTGCCTCGCCTGCGGTAGAGAGGGACAGTTGCACTGTTCGCCGATCCCGTGTACTGGGGACTTTCTCTACCAGTCCTTCCTGCACCAACTGCTCGATGGCGCGGCTGGTCCATCCCTTATCCAGGCCAATCCGGCGACTCAGTTCTGCCAGCGTCACTTGCCCACTCCGCCCCAGTTCGGTGAGCACCGTACACTGGGTAGAGGTCGTTCCTCCACAATAAGTCACACAATTGCGTTGTAATTGCACATGTAAGCGGGCCACCTCGCGCAACAAGGCCCCTGCCGAGACATGCGATCTCATTGTCTTCCTCCGATCTTTTTCGTTGCTTGACACAACGAGCGATATGGAGAATGTATCATCTCTCTTGTGTTGTTGTCAATAGCAACGTTGAATGCAGCAACAAACAAAGGAGGACGCACCGTCGTGTGACCATGTTAGCAGTGCAAGCACTGATGTGTTGGGGATAGTGCTATTGTGAACTGAAGCCAGCCTGAGCATCCTCAATTGTCCCTTGCTCGCCAATGTGAATTGTTGGGATTGGCTCGTTCCAGTTACTCTTATGAGTCTGTCCCTTGCACGCTACACATGGTCTTGGGGTAGCATTTCTTTGTGCGTGCCCCTCTCTCAATCCCTGCTGAGGAGGATCTTGCTCTGGCGAACTGAGAGAGGCAAGTTGTGTTGGCATCTGAAGGAATAAGAGGAAGTCACCTGTGAGGATTGAACAAACTCACTCATCATGAAAACGGTATCCAATACCAGAGTCATGAAAGGCAGTGTAGCATAATCCTCAAAATAATGTCAAAATTCAGCATGAACTTCTTAAAAATACCTTAAAACAGGGGCAATTGTGGAAGTTTCCCTGGTAGGAATGATGCATCCCACAGGGATGCAAAAAGGGATTTCTTTTCCCAGAACGAAGAGGTGAAGTTGCCCCAACTCAGGAGAAATCAGGAACAGAAGGAAACGTTCCTTCCCCTACAAATTGAAGCGCTCATCATGAGACACGCAAAAGAGGCTGAAGTGAAATCGCATCACTTCAGCCTCTTCCTCTTTGGCTCCAAACCTTATGAGATGGTGACCACTAGTCCCTTTTTCTCCAACAACTCATGGATGTCACCCAGTAGTTCCTCTAAGTCATGAGGTTCTAGAAGCATACCTTCATCAAGAGGAGGGTAAATAGGCGTTGCTCACGCTTTGAACATGACCTGCTTGCGTGGAGAACGTGAGACACATTCTCCCCTTGCTTTTCGTTGCCTCTTGCGGAGCAGGTCAATTTAATCATCTTTTTGGCAAAGAAAGCAGCGATGCTGCTGAGCAGATGCTCTCATACGTGAGACGTTCATTGCTCGAAGCCACTGCTGTTATCGTCGCTCAATGCCCAAGCCACTTTTGACGGTCGAGAGATCATAGGTGCCTCCCCGTTGCTCGTAGCCCCCGGTGAAGGGATCTTCAGCCAGGAGCATGGGGGTATCCAGGTCAATGAAGCGGAAGCCACCCAGGCCAGCCACAAAATGTGCGGAGGCGCTGATCGCCAGGCGTGACTCGATCATAGCCCCGACCATAAGCTGCGTGTTTGTGCTCCGGCAGAGCGCGGCGATGTCCAGCGCCTGCACGAATCCCGACTTCATCAGCTTAATATTGATTACATTTACAGCTCCCATACTGATCAGGCGCCAGGCATCGGCCGGGCTGCTGACGCTCTCATCGGCGGCGATGGGCACCGAGGTGTGGTTGGTAATATAGCGTAGGCCCTCGAAGTCGTCCTTGGCGACTGGCTGCTCCAGGAGCAGGGGGCGAATATCGCGATCATTTAGGGCTTCAAGACAGAGTAGGGCCTCGTTAGGGGTATAGCCCTGGTTAGCGTCGAGGGTCAGGCCTACATGGGGCGCGCCACTGCGAATGGCCTCCACGCGGTCAACATCCTCGCGCAGACCTCCACCCACCTTGACCTTAATGCTGCTAATACCCTTCTCGACCGCGTCCTGCGCCAGTTCATAGCCGTGCTCAGGCGAGACCAGGGGGATACTCAAATCAGTCTCGACCGAGCTTGTGGCCCCACCAAAGAAGGTGTAGAGCGGAATGCCATAGGAGCGGGTTAGCGCGTCGAGGATCGCCATCTCCATGCCAGTACAGACGGTGGCCTGGGCGTAGAAGTGGCTCCGAATCAGCTTGGCGAGGACACGCCAGTTGGCCACATCCTGTCCACGCAGCAGCTCGGCACAGCCATGGGCAGCGGCCAGAGCGGTTTCCTGGGACTCGCCCGTACTAGGCGGGAAGGGCGCGCACTCGCCATAGCCCACGCTGCCATCTTGTAAGGTGATAGTGATGAGGACGTTACTTGCGGCATTCACGCTCCCAGTCGCGATAGCGAAAGGTTCGAGAAGGGGAATAGTTAAAGGTTCAACGGTCACAGAGGTAATGGTGGTACGAGTCATGTGGGCTGCTGCCTTTCTGCTTGTCATTGATGCATGTATCCTGGTTTGTGGGTCGCTTGCCAGAGCATAGTAAAAAATATACTTTTTAGTACATTGGGAACGGCTTAGATATGCTTGTATTGTATAACATCAGGCAGACTCCCTAATAGCCACCAGGAGCCAGGGGAGCGGGTTACCTATAGTTTATGTGAAGATAAGCGCTTCAGCCATCAGGCTGAAGCGCTTATCTTCACATAAACTATAGGTAACTTCTACAAACCGAAGCTGGTGCGGTTGCGCTGGCGGTCGGCGTGGCGCTCAAGGGCGAGCTCGACCAGGCGGTCAATCAACTCGGGATAGGGGATGCCGCTGGCCTCCCAGAGCATGGGATACATGCTGATCTGAGTGAAGCCGGGAAGAGTGTTAACCTCGTTGATGTAGACCTTGTTGGTCTCTTTCTCCAGGAAGAAGTCGATGCGCGAGAGGCCACTGAGGTCGAGCGAGGTGAAGGCGATGAGGGCCTGGCGGCGCATCTCTTGCGAGAGCTCCTGCGAGATTTCGGCGGGGATAATGACCTGGGACTTCCCGTCGACATACTTGGCTTTGTAGTCGTAGAATTCGTTGTTGGGAACGACCTCGCCCATAACAGAGACGATAGGCTCGTCATTGCCCAGGACGGCGCACTCAAACTCGCGACAGTTGATGTTGCGCTCAATGATGATCTTGCGGTCGTACTCGGCGGCGACATTGATGGCGTGTACCAGTTCGGCGCGGTCGTGCGCCTTGTTGATGCCCACACTTGAACCCAGGTTGACGGGCTTGACGAAGCAGGGATAGTTCAACTGCTCCTCAACGGCGTTGAGGATGCTCTCGGGATCCCGTTCCCACTGGTTGCGGCGGTAGACGAGGTACTCCCCAACTGGCAGTCCTGCGCGCTCGAAGATCATTTTCATCTTCTCTTTATCCATGCCCAGGGCCGATCCCAGGACGCCGCAGCCGACGTAGGGGACGTCCGCCATGTCTAGCATGCCCTGCAATGCGCCATCCTCGCCTGTGGTGCCATGCATGACGGGGAAGATCACGTCGATGGCTCCCTGTTTCTCTAGTTGCTCCTGGCTGCCATTGACCGGGATGAGACGGCGCAGGTTGGGGTCGCCGGTAAAGGTAACGGCAGTGCTCTGCTCTAGTTCGGCCTCAGCCTGGGCGCTCTTCTCGGCCTCGATCATGCGTGTTGGTTCGACACCCAGCAGCCACTTGCCCGTTTTGTTGATGGCGATGGGAACGACCTCGTACTTATCAGAATTGATGTTTGCGATGACCGATTTGGCGGAGTTGAGGGAGACCTCGTGCTCGCCGGAGCGGCCGCCGTAGATCAGGCCAATGCGAATTTTCTTCGCGCCTGGCTCATTATGCTGTGTCACGGATGTGATCCTTTCGTGTGTTGCGCTGGAAATAGGTGTATTTTACTTTACATCACTCTGAGATCTGTTTGATCAGAGTATCCATGCCGAGGCCGAGGGAGGCCTTGATGAGCACGAGATCATCGCCGCGCACCTGCTCCTTGAGGAGGTCGGCGGCGGCGCGCTTGGCGGCATCAACCTCGGCGCTGTTCTCCAGGTCGGCGCTATAGAAGTAGGCGTGATCCTGGGACATGCCAGCTTCCAGGGCACCCTCAATAAAGAAGCGCGCTTGCTCACCTATGGCGACGATGTAGTCGACCAGGGAGGCCAGGGCGGCGCCACAGGTACGGTGCTCCTCGCGTGCATACTGCCCTAATTCCAGGATATCACCCAGCACCGCCCAGCGTTTACCGTGGGGCGCGAGCGTTGATCCATGCATGGCCTGGGCGATGGCGAGGATGGACTGGCGATTGGCGTTATAGGAGTCGTCAATCAGGGTGCTGCCATTGGGGCCGGGCTTGATCTCGCCACGGCGTTTGGCTGGTTTGAGTTCTTCGAGCGCCTGCCGAATAACATCTAGAGGCAGGCCAGCGGCACAGCCTACCGCTGCTGCGGCCAGGGCAATCGCGATGCCATGATCACCAGGAATATGCAGTTGAACGGGAACCTCCTGGTCCTGGTAGCTGAGCACAAAGCTGCGCCCAAAGAGTTGGTCGCCGCCAGGCTTGCTGGCGCGGACGTCGGCGCCTTCTCCCTGACCGTAGTAGATCACGCGGGCGCTGGTTTTGGTGCTCATGGCGCGCACATTGGGATCATCATAGTTTAGCAGGGCGATCCCATCGGGTGAGAGCACCTGGACCAGTTCACTTTTGGCGATGATGACCTGTTCCTGCGAGCCAAAATATCCTAGATGGGAGGCGCCCACATTGGTGATGACCGACCAGTCCGGGCAGGTGATGCCACTGAGCATCTTTAGCTCGCCCACCCATTGCGCGCCCATCTCCAGAACCGCGTAACGATGCTGGGGCTCCAGGCGTAGTAGCGTAAGGGGATAGCCGATCTCCGTGTTATAGGAGGCTAGAGTCTTGAGTGTGGGCGCGTGGCGCTCCAGCACGGCGGCGATGGCCTCTTTGGTGCTGGTTTTGCCGTTGCTACCGGTAATACCGATATAGGTGGTCTCGGGCTGGCGGCGCGTGCGCGCGTGAGCCGTGGCATGTAGGGCCGCGACTACGTCGGGAACCACGATCTGGAGAAAACCCTCAGGTACATCCTCGACGGGATGTGTGCAGAGGGCCGCGCTGGCCCCGGCCTGGGCCGCTTTATGAATAAAGGCGTGTCCGTCGACTTTGGCGCCTTTGATGGCAATAAAGAGATCACCGGGTTTGACCTGGCGGCTATCGTGATGCGCCTCGGTAAAGGTCATAGCCGGATCAGGTGTTGTTGTGCTCACAAGCTGCACTTGCGCCTGTGCGTTTTGAGATTGCTGTAGGATGTCGGCGAGGGTGAACATAGAGAAGAAAACCTCCACAACCCTATGGTTTTGGTGCAATTATATCATGCTCAACTAGTACCTTCGCACCTGCGGTGCTCAGAGATAAGTATAGAGTAGGCTGTTTGGTGGGCTCCGCCCACCAAACAGCCTACTCTATACTTACTCTATATAAGCTACTTGACAATGATAAGTTAATGTGGTAAAACATAGTCAAGATATGTTGCTATTCGAAAGTAAGTGGCTTGACAAATGCAAGTTATACATGCTAGAATGTAACTATCATAAAGAAAGTTGCTAACAAAAGCATATTTGCTTTTTTAGGAGGTATATCTAATGGCCTGGGAAATCGATCCTACACACTCACACGTCAATTTCTCCGTGAAACATATGATGTTCAGCACAGTTCGCGGTAGCTTCAAAGTCTTTAGCGGTAAGCTGCACATCGACGAGCAGAATCCTGCCGCCTCCTGGGTTGAGGCCCAGGCTGATACGGCCAGCGTCGATACCAGCGATGCCAATCGCGACGGCCACCTGCGTAGCGCTGATTTTTTTGATGCTGAGCAGTTTCCTGTTCTCTCCTTCAAGAGCACCAATGTTGAGCGCGCGGGCGATGGCTACAAAGTGACCGGCGACCTGACCATCCATGGTGTGACCAAGTCAGTCGTTTTTGATGCCGAGTACCTGGGTCAAGGTAAGAACCCCTGGGGTGCGACCGTGGCCGGCCTGAGCGCGACCACGAAGATTAATCGCCGCGACTTCGGCCTGACCTGGAGCGCCGCTCTGGAGACCGGTGGTGTGCTGGTTGGCGACGATGTCAAGATCGAGATCGACCTGGAGACTCAGAACAAGGGCTAATTCCCTCCTGAGAAGCAGAAAATAAAAAAGAGGCAGCGTGTGTTCTCAAACTTGAAAACACACGCTGCCTCTTTTTTATTTGAGAATCCCTCCTGCAAAAGAGGGCGTCGACATTGTACAATAGTAGCGACATCGGCCTTGAGAGGCGGTCATCAGTGTCAATGTAGACATTTGTAAGGAGAGAGTGGTATGAAAGCGGTCATTATTACCAGGGCGGGCGGCCCTGAGGTATTAGAGGTACAGGAGATCGCCACCCCCGAACCGATTGGGGACCAGGTCCTGGTGCGCGTGAAGGCGGCAGGTCTCAATCGCGCGGACATCTCGCAGCGTATGGGACACTACCCGGCGCCTCCAGGATATCCAACCATTATCCCCGGCCTGGAGTTCGCGGGCGAGGTGGCGGCGGTGGGCCCCATGGTGCGCCGCTGGCGTCCTGGACAGCGCGTAATGGGGATTACAGGCGGCGGTGGACAGGCTGAATATTTGCTTATCCACGAGGGCCTGCTGGTAGAAATTCCCGAGAACCTGGACTTTATCCAGGCGGCGGCGATTCCTGAGGTATTCATCACTGCCCATGACGCCTTGTTTACCCAGGGTGACTTGAAGATGGGTGAGCGCCTGCTGGTACATGCCGCTGGTAGTGGTGTGGGGACGGCAGCGATCCAACTGGCAAGCGCTATGGGTTGTACGGTGTATGGCACCTCGCGCACCGCTGATAAGCTTGAACGCGCCAAAGAGCTGGGCCTGGATGTCGGTCTCTCTACCGAGAATTTCGCGCAGGAAGTCAAGGAAATGACGCATGGCGAGGGCGTGCATCTCGTGCTGGACTTTATCGGAGGCCCCTATATGGAGGGGAATCTGGAGGCGCTCGGCCTTTGGGGTCGCCTGGTCTTCCTGGCGACACTGGGCGGAGCCGATGCCAATGTTAACCTGGGCAAGGTCATGGCCAAACGTCTGAGCATTCGTGGTTTTACCCTACGCTCACGCACCCTGGAAGAGAAACTGGCGGCCACGCGCCACTTCGCGGTCCAGGTTGTACCCTTGCTCGCCAGAGGTAGGGTCAGGCCAATTGTGGAAGAGGTTTTCCCCATTGAGCGCATCTCTGAGGCGCACAAGGTGATGCAGGCCAACCGCAACTTCGGCAAGCTAGTGCTGGCCCTCGGTTAAGCAAACAGACAATCGGCGACAGTGTCGGAAGGGCCGACGCTGCTAAAGCACGCGTCTACATATAATGGTGTGAAATACCCCGCACCATTATATGTAGACGCGTGCTTTAGCAGCGTCGGGATTCTAAGCGAAATGAGAACAGGTCTCTCTATCCGCTGTGCTATGCGTGTATTTTTAGAGTGGTATGAGTGGCATGAATAATCTGGTCTGTGCTATTGTTTTTGTATAGAGAAAGAACTTTATGTTTCAAGGTTGAAGCAATGGGTTATAGAGGGGTTGCACTATGCATATTAAATTGTCACGATTGTTGTGGCGTGGTCTCATTCTGCGTTGTCCCATCTGTGGGAAGGGCAAATTGTTCCGCCGTCCTTTCAAAATGTATGATCAGTGTCCATACTGCGAGTTTCCCTATGAACGTGGGGAAGAGGGGTACTTTACCAGTTCTATGGCCATCAACCTTGTACTCAGCGAGTTCATCGTTGTCGGCTTTACCGTGCCTCTATCGGCCATGCGGACCGTGTCTTTGGCTCTAATCTGGGCCATTGGTATTCCTATGACGGTCTTGCTGCCATTCCTCTTCTTCCATCATAGCCGGAGTTTCTGGATGTCGATAGATCACTTCTTCAACCCGGTTTCACGTGAACACCTGGAGACACGCACGCGTATCTTCGAGCTTTCGAGTAAAGAATAAGGATGTAGCCAGGGGAGGCGTACCTCCCCTGGCTACATCCTTATTCTTTCTCTTTCTCTTCGGCGGCCTTCTTGTGGCGGCGAAGGTGACGCTTGGCGGCTTCACGCTGTTCTTTGGCCAGGTCGTCCTGGGGATTGAGGTGCAAAGCTTGCTCGGCGCAGGTTAGGGCCTCATCATAATGCTTGAGGCTATTGAGGACATGCGCCTTTTCGCGTAGCGTCCAGGCGTCATTGGCGTCTAGTTGCAGGGCCTTGTCATAGGCCTGAAGGGCTTCTTCATAGCGCTTGAGCTCTTTGAGCGCGAAGCCTCGGCGTCCGTGGGCGAAGGCGTTGTGTGGCTCCAGTTTAACAGCCTGGTCGGACTCATGTAATGCCTCCTCATAGCGCTTAAGCTCATTGAGCACAAAGGCTTTTTCGCGATAGAACCAGGCATTCTTAGGGTCAAGCGCCTGCGCTTGATTGTATGCCTGTAAGACCTCTTCATAGTGACCGAGATTCTTGAGGGCGAAACCCTTCTGGACATAGGCATACATATCGTGCGCATCGAACTGGATCGCCATATTTGCCGCCTCGACTGCCTCTGGATAGCGCTTAAGAAGATTGAGGACGTGGGCCTTCTCGCGATAGGTCCAGCCATCGTGTGGATCAAGAGTCAGGGCCTGGTCATACGCTTGAAGCGCTTCGGCGTGGCGACCGAGATTTTTGAGGGCGAAGCCCCGGCGACCATAGGCGAACTCGCTTTTGGCATCCAGCTCAAGCGAGCGATCGATACATTTGAGTGCCTCATCATAATGTTTGAGCGTGTTGAGGACATGCCCCTTTTCACGCAGGGTCCAGGCGTTATTGGCGTCCAGCTGGAGCGATTGGTCGTAGGCTTGCAGGGCCTCCTGGTAGCGGTGCAGCTCTTTAAGCGTATAGCCGAGATAGGCATACATCCAGCCATTATTGGTATAGCCGAGCTTAATAGCGTCATTGAGTGCCGTCAGGGCCTCCTCATAGCGCTCAAGGTGATACAGCGCGAAACCCTTGCCACCATAGAGCCAGCCGTTGGCGGGATCAAAGTGCAAGGCTTGCTCAAAATATGCCAGGGCCTCGCTATAGCGCTCGATGTCATTGAGCTTGTGCGCGGTTTCGCCATAGAGCCTGGCCTTATCTGGATCGAGAATAAGCGTGGGTTGTTGCGAGACCGGCGTAATGGGCGGTGGCACGGGGGCTACCTCAGGCGTGGATGTTTGCGCCTGGGAATTAGAAGCACTTCCTGCAGCTATGGTGGTTGGCAGGCGGCGCGTCTTTTTAGCGTTGCTTGCGGCCTGGGGCTGGTTTTGTGCGTCGCCCTGCGTCGTATGGGGTGTACTCTCTGTATCCGCATCGGCTGAGACGGTTGGTGTGTAGCCCTGAGTGGGTGTAGAGGAGGCTGGCTGGTCAGCCAGGATTGTGGGCGCGATGGCCGGGCCGGTGGGAGACTCTACCATGAGGGTAGGAGCCAGGGGCTGTTGTTGCTGGTTTGCTGGCTCTACCATAACGGTCGGGGTGAGTCCCTGTGGCTGGGCGGGCACGGCGTAGATCGTCTGCGTTGTGTAGCCAGCGTTGAGTGCCAGGAGGAAGTCCGCCACGGAGGGGAAGCGTTGCTCGCGATCCTTGGCCAGGGTGCGCAGAATCGCCTGCTCTGTATAGGGTGGAATTGTCGAGTTTATCTGCGTGGGTGGGGTCGGTACCACCTTGGCATGCTGGAACCAGATGGTCTCGATACTGGTATCGGTGAATTGAAATGGCAGACGCCCGGTGAGGAGTTCATAGGCCATGCAGCCGAGGGCGTACTGATCGCTTTTGATGCTGCTTAAGCCTTCAAACTGTTCAGGGGCCATGTAAGCCGGGGTACCACTGCGGTTGGCGAGTTGCGTACGCGTCGAGGTAAGAGTTACGGCGATGCCGAAATCGGCGAGCAGCGCCTCGCCCTGGTCGCCAAAGAGGATATTCTCTGGCTTGAGGTCGCGGTGCACCACCGATTGTTGATGCGCGTAGTTCAGACCATCGCCAACCTGGTTAAGGATGCGCAGCGCGTCGGCGACGGGAAGAGGCGTCCCCTGCTGTTTGAGCAGGAGATCGCGTAGGGAGCCGCCCGCGGCATAGGCCGCGACGAAATAGGGTACACCTTCATCGAGTCCCGCGTCCTGCACAGGCAGGATATGTGCATGCTTCAGGCGACGTAACAGGCGTGCCTCATCAAAAAACTGCTGCTCGGAGGCCGGATCAGTCAGATTAGTATGCAGAATTTTGAGGGCGACGACAGGTTCATCGGCGAAGATAACATGTTTGGCCTGGAAGACGCTGCCATATGAGCCGCGCTGTACCTCAGCCTGAACAAGGTAGTTTCCAACTTGACGCCCGACGTAGCTCTCCGAATTCGCTTGCGTATTGCTCATAAAGACTTCTACTCCTGGTTAATATATGGCCAGTCTTGCTCAGGTGTGCGAGATGCTCAACATATCCAGGTTTATTATAGAGAGGTGTTACCTATCAAGCAAGAGGTCAAGTTTTCGCGCCTGCGGTGCTCAAGGGTAAGGGGATGTTGGTGCAGGTGGCGAGCCACTGGCTCGCCACCTGCACCAACATCCCCTTACCCGAGGTGAGCTTGCGAGCTGATGAGAGAGAACTATTGTCATGTGCTCCATGTGGCGTGATATGATACAGGTCATAGTCGGCAACAGCGTTGTTGTTTCTTACGCCAAGTGAGATGTAAGGAGGCATGTATGACGCAGGCGAAAACCCCGAATATGCTAGATTATGAAGCTGAGCGCCGCGCGTTCGCGCTTGAGGTTCCCGAGTATTTTAATTTCGCAACCGATGTGATTGGTAAATGGGCGCAGGATCCGCAGAAATTAGCGATGTTATGGCTGGGACAGGATGGGGAGGAGCGACGCCTGACTTTTGCGCACTTCGCGGAGGCATCGAGCCGGGCGGCGAATGCCTTCTCACTGTTGGGGATCCGCAAAGGCGACACCGTACTGGTCATGTTGCCCCGCGTTCCCGAGTGGTGGGAGAGTGTGCTGGGATTGATGAAATTAGGTGCCATTCCTATCCCCTCGACGACTCTGCTCACAACGAAAGACATCCAATTTCGTATCAAGGCTGCGGAGGCGCGTGCAATTATCACGGACAGCGAGGGAGCCCGAAAATTTGAGGCGGTGCGTGATCAGTGCCTGACCATCACCCAGGCAATTCTAGTAGATAATGATGAGCCTGGTGAAGGCTGGCACAGCTACACGCATATCACAGGCAAGGCTCTGCCAGATTTTTCAGGCCCCAAGACGCGTAGCGACGACCCCTGCCTGATCTATTTTACCTCGGGGACCGTGGGCAACCCTAAGATGGTGCTGCATACCCAGGCCAGCTATCCCATTGGACATACCATCACAGGGAAATACTGGCTCGACCTGCATGAGGACGACCTGCACCTCAATCTCACTGAAAATGGCTGGGCAAAAGCCGCCTGGTCCAGCTTGTTTGGCCCGTGGAGCATGGGTGCGGCCATCTTTGTCCAGGACGCGCGCGGAAAATTTAACGCGCTGGAGACTCTGGAACTACTGCATACCTATCCCATTACCACCTTTTGTGCCGCCCCTACGGCCTATCGTATGCTGGTATTGGATGAACCGCTGGCCTACTTACAGTCCCATCCACCAAAGGCGCTACGCCACTGCGTGGGCGCGGGCGAGCCGCTGAATCCCGAGGTCATTCGTCTCTGGGAAGAGAAGACGGGCCTGACTATTCGTGATGGCTATGGTCAGACGGAGACGGTCTTGCTCTGTGGCAATTTTCCTCCTCTCACAGTCAAGCCTGGCTCAATGGGCAAGCCCTCGCCAGGTTTTGAGATCAGCATCATCGATCACGATGGCAGCGAACTTCCACCGCATAAAGAGGGCGATATCGCGGTACGTATCAAGCCCGAGCGTCCGCTGTGGATGTTCCAGGAGTACTGGCGCAACCTTGAGGCGACTCAGGCCAGCATTCGAGGCGATTGGTACATTACCGGTGACCGGGCCTATAAGGACGAAGATGGCTACTTCTGGTTTGTTGGACGGGCGGATGATGTTATCATTACAGCCGGTTATCGCGTTGGACCCTTCGAGGTTGAGAGCGCGCTGAAAGAACATCCAGCCGTTGCCGAGTCGGCTGTTGTGGCCAGCCCTGACCAGATGCGAGGCGAGATTGTCAAGGCATTCGTAATCCTGGCCCCGGGCTATGAGCCAGCGGACTCCCTGGCGCGCGAACTACAGGAGCATGTTAAAAACGTCACCGCCCCCTATAAATATCCCCGCGAAATCGAGTTCGTCGAGACACTCCCAAAAACTATCTCCGGCAAGATCCGGCGCGTGGAACTCCGCGAAAGAGAGCACAACAAAAAGAGCTAGGCTGTATGTAGAGGCATAGAGCCATGCGCGTCGGTCAATATCTCATGGAGTCAGGTAAGTTGGGTGCAGGGATGCCGGAGGCATCCCTGCACCCAACTTACTAAATCCTCATGTATCCTGAGTAGGAGAATGCACGTTTATCTTTGTAATAAAGCGCGATTGGTTGAGGAGAGAGAGGGGAAGCGCACATCTAGAAGAGAAGAGGTGCTGTATGCTAACGCGAACCCTTACGCTTAAGACGCTCCTGCGTTCGCTGGGAGTGATATGTCTTCTTTTAAGCTTGTATTGGACTGTGCGCATTGTCATGGCAAACGCGGGTTTGTTGCGGGTGAGCATTCCTATTGTCGTGCAGGATATCCTGTGGTGGCGCGACACTATGCTGGGCGATTGGATGACCGGCGTTCCCTTTGGGGGCGTTCTTATTTATCTAGGGATAGGGATTGGCTTACTGGGCATCAGTTCCGAGCGCCCGCGCCTGGCATTCTGGTTGCTCCAGGTCGCCGTCTGGTGTGTCGGGATCAACCTGCTCTACCAAACGCCGGGGAAGCGGGTAACCTACGCATGGGGACATCTACTAGCGCTTGTGGTGCCAGTCAATATGTTCTGGGGGATCGTCACCCTGGCAATCTCACTGTTATTGTTCATCGGTTACATCCCTTTGACGCGGTTCTTGCGACGTGTATATACGCATGCGCATGCGCAGGTGTACCTGGAAAGTGGTAGCAACGGCTAGGATTCGGTGAACGTTTCTCCATTGTAGATGTATGCCTTCGTAGATATAATAGGGGAAACAGGTTACAGCTATTTTAGTGTTTTGCGTTTGTATAAGTAAGGAATGCGTATTTCTATGTTACGGCGATTCTTGCGCTATCGGTCTGTGTGGTGTGGTCTAGGGGTGGTCTGCCTGGTGCTGGGAATACTCGGAGCGATAAACGTCGTGCTGGCGCGTTCGGCCCTGCCTTCGGTGAGTTTCTCCTGGATTCTGTCAGATCTTCTCTGGTGGCCGGGGTATATCCATGGCCTGGGCTTTGGAGGCGTGCTGACGTATATCGGTATCGGCATCTTCCTGCTAGGCATAAGCTCTGGACGTGGGCGTGTGGCATACTGGTGCCTCCAGGCTGCGATCTGGTGCGCGGGTCTGAACACCTGGTACCAGCATGCGGGAAGCTGGGGACCCGGCGCCCTGGATATTATCATGCCAACAAATCTGCTTGGATGTGTGATAACTCTTGCCTGCTCGCTTGCGCTCCTGGCTGCATATGTCCCCATAACGCGCCTATTTAGACGTCTCCTGGAGGTAAACTCGGCCGAGAAGGACCTTGAAGCGGCTAAGACCACGGCAGAGGCTTAGCTTTCTGAATAGTCTCGCGATCTTTATGTATCGCTGCTCGCCAGTAGATGCGTCAGGATTGCGGGATTATTTTGGGCGCGCTCGATAAAGGTGTCTACTTGCTGCTGACTTAGGGTCCCGTTGTTGACCTCGGGTTGCAGGTTGCTATGGAGTGTATCACTGATCAGTTGCTGTAACTGCGTGGTTGAGACACCATGATTGCTGGCGACCTGCGCGATATCTTCTCCACCTTGCAACTCCTGGATCAGGCCCTCTGGCGAGGTATGCAGGTCGTTGGCCATCTGTGTGCGTATGGAAGAGAGATGCTGGCGTAGCACGAGCGGCATGGAGTGGCCTGGAAGAAATGGACTCTGTCCACCTGTATTGTTTGCCGCGTGCGGAAGACCGGGAAATTGTATGATGCCTGGGTGTTGTGCCCCGTTGGGATGTGGATAGAGGCTATTGAGCCTCGGTATGAAGGCAAGCGTGACGACCGCTACCAGGATGAGAGCTGCCACCAGGGCCGCTGTGGTGATATAGAGCCATTTGCGCATGTGCTGTTTGGCTCTCCTGGGCTGCGGCTGCCAGTAGGGATAGCGAGCGTACTCCTGGTAAGGGGGAAACGTGGGGTGAGTGGCATAGGGGTCTTGCGCGGTCACAAAGGAACCTTCCTGGTCTGGGTGAGGATAGACTGTCTGGGTCTGCTCGCTATAGTAATTGCGTTGATAAGGGTTCAGGCTGGCGTGTGGCAGCGTTGAAGCGGGAAACGGCGCCTGGTGGTCCTGGTATATTGCCTCTTCATGTGGCTCAGAATATCTTTGTGGCTGGTGTGGATTATGACTGTGCGGTTGCTGCTCCATGAGACGACTCTTCTCCTCTAGGTAGATGCCTGTTCTTCTTTAGTATAAATCTGAGCCGTATTGAATTATTTGAGTGTATGTAGTCACAAAAAAGAGACCGGAACAGCTCCGGTCTCTCGCGTGAAAAAGGTTACTAAGGAAGGGGTGGCAAAGGAAGTGCGTTATTTGGTCTTTTTGCCCTTCCCAACGTGATTGATCACCATCTTGAGGTAGTTGGGGTGCTTGCCCATGGCGGTTGTGAATTGGTCAACCTCGCTCTGGGTGAGCTGCCCCTTGCTGACGCCCTGTTTGAGCACGGTCGTCACGGCATCTTGAACATCTTTTTGCAGGTTCTGCTCAGAGACACCCTGAGCCTTGGCGATATCGACCAGTGTCTTGCCGGATTTGATATCGTTGGTGAGCTGGTCTGAGGTCAGTTTCAGATCTTTCGCGAGTGCGTTTACCAGGTCAGTGCGATGCTGTACCAGGTACTGGCGAACGGCTGAGGATTGTGCGCCCTTCCCGTTGTAGCCGCACCACTGGTGCTTGCCCAGGTTCTGCTTGAGTTTATCTGCCTGAGCCTGGGTGATTTTCCCATCTTTCACCATCTGGTCCAGGATATCCGACGCGCTCTGCTGGTGTGCGTTCTTGAGTTGATCAACAGAGATGTTCAGGCGCTTGGCCATATCTTGCTGAAACTGCTGGCAATATGTAGCATCGCTGGTAGTCGTAGTTGCGCTCTGGTTGATAATGCTACTGGCGAATGCCGATAGTGGTGTAAAGAAGAACGCGCCAAAGAGAGCCGCGACTATAAGGGCCAGGCTCCCCAGGCCGACAAAGATTGTTTTCTTCATGATTTAAACCTCTTTTTTGGATAGCCTATGTATATCTACTTTGCTATTTATCAGCAGTTCTCAGCGTCTGCGACGCTTTACAGGGTGGTATGGGATGTGTGTGGTATGGCATTGCCTGCGGCAATGCCATACCACACACATCCCATACCACCAACAAGTTGATACATGCATATTCTATGACGCAAAGGTGAACAAAATCTCTTGTGGGTTTCAAGATTTGCTCAAGATTGCACGTGGGCGGATAAAAAGGCCTTTTTTTCTGTTGAGGCTATGCTAAGATACTGTGTAAAGCGAAAGAATTATGGTGGCTATTGCCTGGTGGGTTTTGGAGTAAAGAGCCATGGCGCAGAAAATTCTGATCATTGAAGATGAAGAAGGTATTATCCATTTACTCAACCTCTATCTAAAGGATGCGGGCTACCTGACCATTGTCGCGCGCGATGGCGCCGACGGCTTGGCATTGCATGCTCGTGAGCACCCCGACCTGGTGGTCCTGGATATTATGTTGCCCGCCATCGATGGCTTTGAGGTCTGTCGGCGCATCCGGGCCTGGTCACAGACTCCCATTCTGATGTTGACTGCGCGCAGCGCTGAGGACGACCGCATCAATGGTCTTGAATTGGGCGCGGACGACTACTTGCTAAAACCATTTAGCCCGCGTGAGCTGGTCAGTCGTGTGCGCGCCATACTACGCCGTATCCCATCGAGCCAGGAGGCTACGCCTGCTTCTAAGGCGACGAAAGAGGATGAGAAGTCGGTTCTGCGTTTCCCAGGACTCTCGGTTGATCTGCTGGCACGGCGAGTGGAGGTGCAGGGGCATGAGGTCGCGTTGACACCAACCGAGTTCGATCTCCTGGCCTTGATGGCCCAATCGCCCGACCGCGTCTTTACACGCGAGATATTGATGAACAAGGTTTGGGGCTATGACTATCTGGGCGATGGACATACCATCGATGTGCATATTAGCGCTTTACGTAAGAAGATTGAGGCGGGAGAGCAGCAGCGCTACATCAAGACGGTGTGGCGTGTAGGCTATCGCTTTGAGATAAAGGGTGCTCGTTAGAACAAAGAGCGTGCTTGTTTGAGTAGTACCGGGAGAGAGCGATGACGCAGAAACGTATGCGCTGGTGGCAGAGTATTCGCTGGCGCCTGGCCCTGGGATCGGTAGGGGTGATGGTGTTGGCGATGATCCTGTTGGTGGCAACGGCGATTCTGGCTATACTTTACTACTATGATAGTGACCAGAAAACGCAGTTGAATGAGCTATCGGAGACCCGTGCCCAACAGATTGGGCGTGAATATAGTCATCAACTCAGTATTGGCGAGACCAGCGCCGCCGCCCTACAAAAAGCTTCTGTGATGACGCTACCAGCCGCACCCTTGAAGAACTTACAAGACCAGGCCTTTGTGAATGTGGTGTTGGGAGCAAACAATCGAATCGCCTATCCTACACAGTCAAAAGTCTCATCCAAACAACTGATGCGTACCGCGCAGATACGTGCCATCTATGCCTTTATTACCAAGTACCTGGATCCTAGCCAGAAGGGTAGCGACATTACCCAGTTCCGCAATGACCTTGCCCTGGCGCAGAATGGTGACACCGTCACAGATACTCTGGGTAATAGATGGGTATTTATTATTCGCCCAATCTTCGCCGATGGGGACTCGCACCACGAGGTTGTGGGTGTGCTTTTTGTCGCCCCCCGTTCGACTGTGGAGCGTTCCTTACCACAATATATTTCAAATGTGGGAAGCGTAGTACTGCTAGCCCTGGTAGTGGTGGCTCTGCTGGCAGCGCTAGGGGCCATCCTCTTCGCGCGTACGATTACGCGCCCGCTGGAAAAAATGACGGTCGCGACACGCCAGATGGCCGTAGGCGACTATAATGTCCGCGTACAGGGGCAGGCGATGGGCGAACTAGGCGAGCTGGCAACTACATTTAATGAAATGGCCTCTCAGTTGCACCAGGACGTGGAGACCCTGCGCGAGCAGGAGCTCTGGCGCCGCGAGCTGATCATGAATATTACCCATGATCTGGCGACACCACTCACCGCCATCGCGGGCCTGGGCGAGGCGCTGGTCGATGGCATTAACCAGAGCCGCGAGGATTACGAGGCGACGGGGCGTATCATTGTACGCGAAACGCTACGCCTGCGGCGCCTGGTGAAGGACTTGCATGTCATGGCCAAGGTAGAGGCGGGGGCCCTCCACCCACAGCGCACCTCGCTACGGATGGCGGCCCTGGTCGATGAGGCGATAGCGGTCCTGGCCCCCGAATTTGAGCGTGTGGATGTGGAACCGTTGAATAATATCTCCTTTGAACTTCCCCAGGTCGAGGCGGATGCGGATATGATCACGCGTGTTGTCTCCAATCTCTGTGACAATGCGCTCCAGCATACGCCATCAGGAGGGCAGGTCGTGGTCGATGCCCAGGTGCGGGGAGCCGAGTTGCTGATCTCAGTCACCGATACTGGTAAGGGCATCCCCCCTGAGTTGCTTGCGCGCATCTTCGAACGCTTCTATCGCATCGATGGTTCACGCCAGGTACAGGGAGGCGGGGGAAGTGGCCTGGGGCTTTCTATTGTGCGTGCGATTGTCGAGGCCCATGGAGGGCGTGTCTGGGCCGAGAACGCCCCTGGCATGGGGGCGCGCATTATCTTTACCTTGCCCCTGGTAGCCGCTGGCCAGCCCTCCTTTGCCGACGCCACTACGCAACCCCTCCAGAAAATTGGCCTGCTGGCAACATCCCAATCTGGTGCTCTTCCCTCAGAGAACTAGCTGGCAAAATGCACGTTGATACTTGCCGCACATAGTTCGTGAAGTGTAGTATGGTGCGCTCTGGCAGCCTGCGGCTGCCAGAGCGCACCATACTACACTTCACGGCGAGCGCCACAGGCGCGAGAAGTCAAGCTAAAAACGCGTACATCGAACTCGCTGGACGCACAATGATATACTGTGAAAAGCCCATGTTATGGCATATGTTTGTGTGTCGATTAGTTTCAGGATAAAGTATGACGACGCCCATTTCTACTGAGTATGAGGGGAAACTGTCGGCGGGATTGGCGCGCCTGGCCCGTGTGATCAATACCGAAAGTGAGCCTGAGCCTATCTACGAGGCGATTCTGCGCGAGGCACAGTCCCTGGTAGCTTGTGAACAGGCTCATTTGTATATCTATAGTTATGGCCTTGATGGACAGGCGCACCCTTCGTTTCTGGCGACCCTGGCGGTTGCCGAGAGCACTACCAACGCTCCATCGGTCAGAGTTGAGGCCTTATCAGCCGAGCGGGCAGCGTGTCTGATGGCTGAAGAAGAGCTTCTGGCACGAGCGGTAGCACTGAGGGAACCCGTGACCGGCCTGGTGAAGGGAAGCCAGGAGAAGACGCTCGGCGTCTTCCCTTTAGAGGCACGTGGACGGCTTCAAGGCTTGCTGGCCTTGAGGTACACTTGGTGCCTGGTAGACGATGAGATCACTGTGGGTGCGCGCCTGGGGGAATTGGCCGCCACGGCGCTCGCGCTTCTCGCCTCGCAGCGACACCAGCAAGAGGGTGAGGTACGCTTCCTCTCCAGGCTCGCGCATGAGTTACGCTCTCCCTTGAACGCGATAAATGGATACCTGGATCTCTCGTTAAGTGGAGTAGGTGGCGAGTTAAGCGAGCAGCAGCGTGAGTTTATGCAACGTGCGCGTGTAGGAAGTGAATATTTATATGCTTTGCTTGAGGATCTACTCCTGCTGGGGCGCGCGAACACTGGCCAATTGCGGCTTCGCAAACAGGTAACACACCTTTCCGAGCTAGTGATGAATGCGCTTGAAGATCTGGAGTTGACGCTTGAAGATGCGGAGATCCAGGTTAGCGCACAGCTGGCGGCGGATCTGCCGCCTATATATGCCGATCCCATCCGTCTTCAGCAGGTCCTACGCAACTTTTTCTCCTATCTCGTGGCACAGGCCCGACCCCAAGATCAGTTGCTTCTGCTAGCCTCTGTGGAGGCTGAGGGCGAAACACCAATTGAGGGAGATAGACCAGAGGAAATTGGGCGCTGGCTGCACCTGGAATTAGAGGGTCCACTGGGAGATCACCAGGAGACCCAGGAGAGTGAGAAGGGGGTTCTCGCTTCCGAAACGCTACGTGCCCTCGCCATTGCTCGCTTGATTATAGAGCAGCATGGTGGCGTCTTGACTCAGGAGGAGCGCGCTGGAGGGCGATGCGCGTTGGTGGCGCGCCTACCCATCGTCTTATCCTGAGCGAGGATGTGCTTGATCCCTCATGCCTGCGGTGCTCGTTATGTTTGGTAGTGTGATGCGGATTGGCAGCCACAGGCTGCCAATCCGCATCACACTACCATGTCTGATTGCTATGGGGAGAGGATTTATAATAGAGGTGAAGGGAAATTTGAGGGCGTGAATTGGCACGTTTTCGTTATTGGGTAGACAAAAGGCGAAAGAGGAGAGGTTGCTGGAGAAACCCTTGACGCGTGGTATTTCGCGTGTTATTCTCAAGTTATCCCATCGTGTTTCTTGGCAGCAGCAAATGCCAGGAAAAATGCGCGGTACTGTACTTGCTTTTCATCAGGAGAAGGAGACCGACTGTGGGTATGCTAAGGATCATGTCTCGTCGTGGTGATGATCGCATCATGTGGGACCCCAAAAAAGTTGAAGCGAATGATCCCGAAGCGTTGGCTGCCGTACATGAGGCGGAACGCATCTTCGAAGAAGCGCGTGTACGTGGCGCAACTGCATTCAAAGTTGTCGAGTCAGGTCCTGTAGAGCGTATTGATAAGTTTGACCATACCGCAGAGCAGATCGTTCTCGTGCCGCGTGTCGTCGGTGGGTGAGGAGAGAACTGCTTATGTTGGAAACGCTGAGTTTGTTTCTCGGCATCTGGCTGCTGTTTCTCCTACTAGCGATCTATTACCTGTCGCAGTCGCCTGACGGACGGGTGGGACGTTTACGCGAGACAGTAAGCGAGCACCTCTCGGCTGAGAGCAGAGCGAAGGCCCTGCTCCAGGAGATGCTCTCAGAGGGCCAGTATCAACAGCTCATAAAATGTGGCTATCTCGAGGTATCGAGTCCTTCGTATGATAGCCGCATTTACCGTATACCTGGCTCCGGCGGTCTGGTAAAGGTCTATGAGCGAGGCTGTGCGGTTATGGAGTTGTGTTTGCAGCCAACTGAACCCCTCCCCGATGGCGATGTCGTGGTAATGCACAAACTGATGATTGAAGCGAACGAAGAGGAGTATCTGCAAAAAGCCAATCATTTTGCGCCTGGCATTATCTCTCTGCGATGCCAGCACCTCTAGCGCATTTCAAGGAGTGGGGAGATAGCTCTAAGTAAAGAGGAGGGATGGGCATGTGGCGGGGCAATTGCCCCGCCACATGCCCATCCCTCCTCTTTACTTATATTAAATATTCTTGCTAAACTTTGTAAAACAGAATACGTATATAGATTGAGAGAAACAACAAAGGCTTTAGTAGCGATTTTTATTTTATTGGCTTAAGTGCAATTTTATGAAAATAGGTGCGTTGGCATAAAGTAAAAAGCCCTCAAAGATTGGTCAGGGAGGAAACTGCCAGGTATGACTGAATGTCCAAATTGTAAAGCACCTGTGCGTGAGGGAATACGTTTCTGTAGCGCATGTGGTCAACGGTTGCAAACGCAATCCTCTACCTCAGATGCGCCCACTGTCCCTGCTTCTGGCGGATTTTCCACCGTCGCTCATACGTTATTGTCGGGTATGCGGCTACAGGGCGGGCGTTATCTCGTCAAGAAAGTGCTGGGCGAGGGAGGCATGGGGGCAGCAGTCCAGGCGACGGACAATCGCCTGGACGATAAACCGGTCGTGATTAAAGAGCTTATTTCAGATTCGACGGATGATGCCCGCTTCCAGGATGACGTGCGCAATTTCAAGCGCGAAGTGGCGATGCTTGCGCATATAGATCATCCGCTTATTCCCAATGTGACCGATCACTTTCAAGAGGGATCGCGCTATTTTATGGTTCAGGAGTATGTGGAAGGGGAGACACTGGAGGAACGGATTACGCGTCTGAACCAGCCATTGAAAGAGCGCGATGTCTTGATTTATGCGTTGGAGGTGCTGGATGTGCTCGATTACCTGAGCCAACAGACGCCCCCCATCGTGCATCGCGACATCAAGCCTGCCAACATCATAATCGGGAGTAAAGATAAGAAGGCGCACCTGGTCGATTTCGGCATCGCACGCGCGGAGGTGATGCGTAACGCCCAGCGTAAGCAAACGACCGCGCTGGGAACACCTGGGTATGCACCTCCAGAGCAGTATCAGGGGAACGCCGATCCTCGTTCTGATCTGTATGCTTTGGGGGCTACGCTACACCATTTGCTCACAAATCGCGATCCCCGGCACTACGCGCCGTTTAGCTATCCGCCTGTACGAACCCTGAATCCACAGCTCTCGCCTGATATTGAGCGCGTATTGGCGCGGGCGCTGCTCAACGATATGACGCAGCGCTACCAGAGCGCCACGGCGCTGCGTCAGGACTTTGTCTCGATTCTACAGCAACGCTTTGGCGTCTCGGATAGCCTGGGGCATTATGGTGCAACCTCTTCAAGTTCGTTGCCTGCCTACTCCGCGCCTACTACGGTAGGTACACCGCCAGTGGGGCAGAGCGCTTCTGGTGCGATTCCACCGACAGTACGCATGGCACCGCAGGGTGGCACAAGTGTCACTCCGCCTGTCCTGCCACCTGTGCCACCTGTATATGGCCCTTCCCCCTATACGCCACAACTATTAGCAACGCCAGGCTGGACGGGTTCACAGCAGCAGCCCCGTCGTCGCCAGCCCTGGTGGCTTTTCTTGTTGCTCCTCTTGCTTGTCTGCCTCTTGATTGGTGGGGGTGTGTTTTTCTACCAGGGCTTGCTACAGGGTAAACATACAACCAAGGAGCCGAATAAAGCTGGTTTGGGCGTGACGCAAATAGGCAATGAATTGATTGGTGTGAGCGATGGAAGCTATAGCTTTGATACGGGGCGGGCCAATGGGAGCTTGATGACGCAGGCCGCGGAGCGTTATCGTCAGGGGGATATTGGTGGCGCGACCTCTCTCTGGAGCCAGGCATCGACGCAAGTTACTTCAGATGCCGAGCCGTTGATCTACCTGGAGAACCAGCGCGTCGCGACGGTCCCCCATATTACCTTGATTGTCGCGACTATGCTCTCGGGTGATGGCTCATCGGTGGGAGCGGGCCGTGATAACCTCCAGGGGGCCTACCTGGCGCAAAAGGAGTTTAATGATGGCGCTAAGCTGAGCGGGGGCCTCAAGGTGCGGCTACTTATTGCGAACTCTGGCAGTAAATCGACGTATATTAATCAGGTAATCGAGCGTATCAAGAACATCGTGGCAAGCGACAAGACGGTGGTTGGAGTCATGGGCTGGCCCTTTAGCTCGCGCGCGGTCGGCGGTGCGCAGCTATTGGGTGAGGCGCATATCCCTCTCCTCTCACCGACGGCAACCAGTGACCAGCTCACCGGGATCTCGCCCTATTTCTTTCGCGTTGCCCCGACGAACAAGGCGGAGGCTATCGCGGGTGCAAGGTATGTAGCGAACACGCTGCACGCGAAGAGCGTGGCGGTGTTTGTAGATGTGGCTGAATCCTATAGTCAGAGCCTGGCACAAGACTTTGAGCGCCAGTGGCAAAGTGATGGCAATAAACTTGCTACCGAGGCACGGTATACTACTGGCGACGGAGCATCGATCATAAAGGCTTTGCCAGGGGTGCTGGCGACACATCCCGATGTGATCTACTTCGCGGGACACTCGGCTGATGTGAACGTTCTCCTGCTGAATCTGCCTGCGGGAAATATCCAGGTTATGGGTGGCGATGCGCTCTATGAGCTTAATGGCTATACCTCTAGCGCGCGTGCTGGCTTTAACCGGCTGCGCTTTACCGCGCTGGCCTACCCGGATGAGTGGTCGGTGCTTGGCAAGGGAGATCAGGCCCCAGGCTTCTTCGCGGCTTATAGCGCGACGTATAATCCCAGCCGCAATCCCCCACCGTCAGTCTATGGGTATACACGTCCAACCAGCGATGTTATGCTCTCATATGATGCGATGACGGCGCTGCTGAAGGGGGCGGAGAATATCTTGAAGACGGGCAAGACGCAGATCACGCCAGCTGACCTGAAGAATGGCCTGGCCCAGATCAGTGGCTCTCATGCCTTTCAAGGCGTAAGTGGACAGATCAGCTTTGGCCCTAGCGGTGATCCGGTGGATAAGGCCGTTGTGATTTTGCATGTTTCAAATGATGGTTATATTCAGATGGAGAGTGGAGTCGAGGGGCGTTTCTCTCTTCAATAGGAGAGAGGAGCCTCTCTGCCCTTAAGCAGTGATAAGGCCTCTTCATTTGACGCTGAGGGCAAGTTTGCGTGTATTATGTATATATTATCGTTCCAGGTCGTGGTGATGCGGAGGAGAAGATATTTCAAGATTGTATTCAAGCAAGATCATCACAGGACGTTCTTATTACAGCTCGCGGGAGCAGTAAATGCCCCGCGTTCATTTGCAAAGTGGTAGGCAGAATTCCATGAAATGTCCTTTTTGTGGTACGGATAATGTTCCCGGCGAAAGTTTTTGTAGCAATTGTGGCGGCTACCTCGACTCCTCCGCACCCAGTTCTGTGAGTAGTGGAGGGATGTCGAACACCGCGACGATTGTCAGTACTGCCCCTACGACAGGTGGCGGTCTGGCAAGCTCTGGTTCCCTCATCCCCAACGCGAGGCTCCAGAATGGCCGCTATGTCGTCGAGCAGGTTCTGGGGAGTGGTGGTATGGGGACCGCTGTCCTGGCGAAAGATATACGCGTCTCTAATAAGCGTGTCGTCATCAAAGAGCTGGTCTCCGATAGTAAAGACCCGGTGCAATTCCAGGAAGATGTACGCAACTTTGAGCGTGAAGTAGATACCCTGGCCAATCTCGACCATCCATTGATCCCCACCGTGACAGATAGCTTTCAGGAGGGGACGCGCTACTTCATGGTTCAGGAGTATGCGCCTGGCGAGAATCTAGAGACGCATATCGACCGACTGGGCAAGGCCATACCTGAACGCGAGGTTCTGACCTATGCCGTGCAGGTGTTGGATATTCTGGATTACCTGGGGCAGCAGACGCCGCCAATTGTGCATCGCGATATCAAGCCCGCCAATATCATTATTGGCAGCAAGGATAAGCGCGCCCACCTGGTGGACTTTGGTATTGCGCGCGCCGACGCGGCGAAAAACGCGAAAAAACAAACCGCGGCCCTGGGAACGCCGGGATATGCTCCACCTGAGCAGTATCAGGGGAAAGCCGATGCGCGCTCAGACCTCTATGCCCTGGCGGCGACCATGCACCATCTCTTAACGAACCGCGATCCGCGCAATTATGGCCCCTTTAGCTATCCGCTTGCGCGGTCGGTCAACCCGCAGGTCTCGCCCGAGACGGAGCAGTTGCTAACAAAGGCCTTGATAATTGATCCGTCCAAGCGTTTTCAGAGCGCTGCCGAGATGCGCCAGCACATTGAGCAAATCTTGCGCGACCGCTTTAACATGACGCCTGACACGAGCATGTATATGTTCTCGACGTCGGGTTCGATGACCATGCCCGCGGTGAGCACGACGCCCGCGCCTGCAACACCTCCGCCACCTCCTGTCCAAAATCGTGGACAGCAGCAGGGGGCGCAGCCTACGTTTCCACCGCCCAGGGCGGTGCCTCCTCCTCCACGGCGTCGCTCTGGAAGTGGCTTGGGGCGTGGGATGGCTATCCTGGTTGGAGTGGTGGTCTTGATTCTGCTGGTCATCTTTATCACGCCCTTTCTCTTTAAAGGGAGTTCACCCAACACGTCAACGAATAGCCCCGCAGCTTCGCCAGTCGCGACACAGCCTGCTAATATCCAGTCCAATGGCATCGGTGTGCAGCAAATTAACAACGAACTTATCGGCTTAAGCGATGGCACGGTGGCCTTCGATACCAACCGACCCGATGGTAATTTGAAAGTAGAGGCCGCCCAGAAACTGAAGAGTGGGGACTCATCGACGGCCCAGTCATTGCTGCATTCGGCACTGGCTCAGGACACCAATGATGCCGAGGCCTTGATCTACCTGGAGAACCAGCACGTTGTAACCTCGGGCGCGCCCTATGTGACGCTCGTGATTGGCGCGACCCTGACGGGGCAGAATAAAGATGCCGTCCAGGCTGGTCGTGACGCCTTGCAGGGCGCGTATGTGGCACAGAAGGAGTTTAACGCCAATAATGGCGCGAAACTCAATGGGACGTTGGTGCGCGTGTTGATCGCCAACGCAGGCTCCTCCTCAACGAATGTCGCTCAGGCGGCCAGGCAAATTGTGCAATTCTCGCAAACGGATAAGACCCTGATCGGGGTCATGGGATGGCCCTACAGCGGTTACGCTCAGAACGCGATTGGCGTCTTGAGCACAGCAAAAATTCCCATGCTCTCGTCCACCGCTTCGAGCAATGACCTGACGGGGGCATCGCCCTACTTCTTCCGCGTCGCTCCACCCGATAGTGTGCAGGGACAGGTGGGAGCGCAGTATGCGCTGAATAAGTTGCAGGCGAAGAATGTGGCGGTCTTCGAGGACCAGGGCGATGCCTATAGCCGTAGTCTCGCCGATGCCTTCACACAAGCATACCAGAAGCTCAATGGCAACGTGATGGGTCCCTATCAGTATACCAAAGGCGACCAGGCATCAGTGACCTCGCAACTCCAGAAACTAGCCAATGAGTCGACGGTACCTGATGTGATCTACTTCTCAGGCTACTCAGGCGACGTGGCCTTGCTGATGAACCAGATCGCGGCTAATAGTAAATTTGCCAATACCAAGATCCTGGGTGGAGATGCCCTCTATAACCTGGGAGGATACTCCAGTAGCAGTCGCGCTGGCTTTAACCGCCTGCGTTTTACGGCCTTTGCCTATCCCGATGAGTGGGATGTGCTAGGCTATGGTGGACAGAAGCCAGGCTTCTTTAACGAGTATGGCGCTGATTTCGACCCAAATCAACAGCATAAGGGATCGCCCTACGGCTTTACACGCCCATCGTATAACGTTATGCTGGGCTATGATGCGACGCTCGCATTGATCAAGGCGGCAGGGAATGTAGTAAGTACGGGTAAGAAAACCTTCTCTGGCGATGATATACGCCAGGCATTGCTCAACATCAATGATGGCAACGCTGTCCAGGGCGTGAGCGGACAAGTTTCACTGGGCCAGGATGGTAACCCGGTCGACAAGGTGGTGCTGATCCTCTATGTCGATGAGCAAGGCTATATCCACATGGAAAACCAGCCTGGGGCGGGCAAGTTCCTGGCAAATTCATAGTAGAGCCTCTATAAAAAAGTAGCGTTACGCGGTACGGGCATTCGTCCGTACCGCGTAACGCTACTTTTTTATTTAAGTGAGCTTATCGCTTTTTCTGCAAAGAGGCTGAGAGGCGTTGGATGATCTCTGCCTGCTCCAGGCCTTCAATCTCAACAATCTTTTGCCGCCCGGTTGCTCCGCGTATAAGCGTGATGGCGCGTTTGGGCAGCGATAGTGTCTCTGCAAGCAGTGCGATCAAGGCGGCATTGGCTGCCCCATCCACCGGGGGAGCGGTGAGACGCGCCTTGATCGCTCCCTCTTCCCATTCAAGTGTATTTCTGTTGCTGCGGGGAATAACCCGAACTGGCACCTGCATAGAGTGGACCTTCCCGACCGTCGCGCTTACCAGTTGGGGGGAAGCGCCTGTAGCAACAGGATTTGGATGATATAGAGCAAGAACCAGGCCAGGATGAACGAGATGTCGAACATCCCAATAGGTTTGACATAGCGGCGAATAGGCACAATAAAGGGATCGGTCACCTTGACGAAGAAGCGGATGAAGGCGTTGCGCTCATCGAGGCCGAACCACGAGGCGACAGCGCGTATCAGCATCGAGAGGAGCAGAAAGCCGATGCCATATTGGACGATGATGTTAAGAATGGGAAAAGGTAACATATACTATTTACTCCTGAACTGTACGAACATCGATCAGCGTGAAGCCCATTACCTGGCGACGAGTAATGCTTGTCACACGCACACCCTGTAACTCGGGTAGCGTTGTGAAGTGGCGTTGGACATATTCACCAACCGGACGGGCGGCGGCCCAGCCAGCAAGTGAGGAGACCGCGGCGGTTGCCAGGCGCGTGCGGCGTTCGCTGGCGGCCATACCAAGCAGGGTTCCCAGGGTGACCAGCGAGATGCCTACAGAGAGATTGGTTCCGCAATTGGGATGGATTGCTAACTCTTTCTCGCCCGCTTGCAGGCGATGCAGGGCCTCATCAGCCGCGCGGCGAAGCTCTCCAAGGTCGACATCACCAAAGACGATGAAGCCATTAGGATTGGAATGGGCGGCCACGTTTAGCTCAGGAATGCGCTGGCTCAGGATGGTAATAGTCGCATGCTCAAGGGCATGATTCTGGCGTGTACGACGACTAAACAATATACTCTCAAAGTTCACTGCGAGCCTCCTTTACGTGTATGCTCGGGCGCCAAAGATTGCCCGCCCAATGCGAACAATGGTGGCTCCTTCCTCTATTGCGATGACATAGTCATTGGTCATGCCCATAGAGAGTTCAGTACAGGTTGGACCCAGAATCTCGTCGCGCAGATGATCGCGTGCCTCGCGTAAGGCGCGGAAGAAGGGGCGAACCTCTTCTAGGTCCTCGACCTGTGGCGCGACTGTCATCAGGCCACGTACCTCCAGGTGCGGCAAGGTTGCGACCTGGCGCGCCAGGTCAGGGATATCAGTGAGCGTGACTCCGGTCTTGCTCGCCTCACTCGCCACGTTGACCTCTAGCAAGATCGGCAGACGACCCGCTTTACGTGGTGTTGCCTCCTCTGCCAGCAGGCGGTCAAGCGCCCTGGCGAGATGCAGGCTATCTACACTCTGTACAATATCAAATGTACTCACGACTTTGCGCGCTTTATTCGTTTGCAGGTGTCCAATCATATGCCAGACCAGGTCTGCTGGATGAAAGACTTCTATTTTGCTTAGGGCCTCCTGCACACGATTCTCGCCAAAATGCCTTATACCTAGATTATATGCTATCTGTATCATTTCTAGAGGCTTCGTTTTGGAGACCGCCACCAGGGTAACCTCTGAGGGCTCGCGCTGAGCGGTGTGTGCCGCTTCCGCGATCCTTTCACGCACATGCTTGATGTTGGCGCTCATCTCTGCTATTTGTTGATCGGATGCTTGATGCTCTATCACGATGACCGCTTTCAGCCTTTCCTCTTGAAATGTCTAGTGTATATATGTCAATTACGTTTGAGTTGTACCCCTGGTTCTATCAGAAAGATTTTTCTTGCGTAAGGTGTCAGCAATACGCGCTCGCCCGCATTGCTGACACCTTACTCTCCTTGAAGCGCGATGAAGACCGCGAAGCGCCCCGTTTTCCCCTGCTCCTTGCGGTGTGAGAAAAAGCGCTCAGCATGGCAACTGGTACAGAGGTTTGTCGCCTCAATATGCTCCTCAAGCAGGCCAGCCAGGAGTAACTGGCGGCGGTGCGTCTCTTGCAAATCGAGACGCAGGCTCTCGCGACCCTGTATATCGATTGTGCTAAAGGTCGCTGACTCGCGGACAAGCTCACGATATTGGGGAGCTGTAGGTGCAACGTCGAATAGTTCGCGACCCATAAAAATTGCGCGTACCTGTTCAGAGACCTCGTAGCAGCATGCGCCAATCGTGGGTCCGATACCCGCGAGGATGTCTTCTGGCTGGCAGCTAAAGCGCTCGCGCATCGCCTCAATCGTCGCGGGTCCGATTCCTCGTGCTGTGCCGCGCCAGCCCCCGTGCGCGATGCCAGTGACCTGTTTGACGGGATCATAGAAGACAAGAGGTGTGCAGTCCGCGAACGACATGGCCAGGCCAACACCTTGTTCATGGGTAATGATGCCATCGCCCTTGCGAATCGTCTCAGGCGCCCAGCCTGGTTGATAGTAGGAGATCTGGCCCCAGTCGGTACGCCAGGGGTCCTGGTAGGTAAACGTATGAATATCTGCTTCGTGGACCTGCCAGAGCGTCACACAGGGCCGGCCCTCCATATTCATTGCTTGCAAGACTAGTTGGCGATTCTGGATAACGCTCTCTACAGAGTCGCGTAGTATGCTGAGAACTGGTGTGGAGGTGTTGAGTCCGGTAAAGGGGGCCTCACTTACGCCGCCCGCGCGCGTAAAAACTCCATGGATTAGATTGGGATAGGGGGTAAAAAGTTCAAATTGCAGGTAGTGTAGGTCGCCAAACTGCTGCTCAATCAAGGCTCTATCCTTTATGCTCTAACAAGAGAAGGGCTGGTCTGTTCCTCGCTATATGTGTGGCGCGCTTCTCTTATTTCATATTCGGTCTCTGCTTTATGCTTCTTCATTCTAGCACATCCATCGGGTGTCTCAATCTTTCGCGCCTGCGGCGCTTATGAGTTAAGTCAGTGAAGGACGGGCGCGGGCATTCGCCCGTCCTTCACTGACTTAACTGGTGAGTGCTAGAAGCGTTGTAGGGTCCAAGCTGGCTTGGACTATGGTCCATCAGGAGGTTGGGAGGGCTGTGTGGGGAGAGGCATGATGGTTGACGTTGCGTCAGACTCGGAGGGACCTGTCGGCAGAGGCGTGATGGTTGATGTTGCGTCAGGCTCGGAGGGGCTTGGTGGCGGAGGTGGGTATTCGGTGTCAGGATTGCGATCCTGGACGTTACAGCTATGGGCACTGGTATCCAGCGCAAAGACGCGATTGAGGAGTGGCTGGAGCGCCGCGCATTCTGGGAGTATCACCGCCTGTGTGGTATCAGTTGTGGCGTCATAGACCTCTTGTGCTATGCCATAGTCTTGCTCATTCTGCCCTGGCCCAAGCGTGATATGCTCAATCGTGTGTGTATCGAGGGTGCGCGCGAAATTGGCCAGGTCGAGTAGTTCGCTTGTGTCCAGGTCAGTATAGGTGTCGCCCTGCATATCATTGAGAAGGCTGGAGAAATGTGTAATGACATTGGTCAGGGTCAACTTCTGGCGTAATGCCTCAAGCACCTGCTGCTGGCGTTGATTGCGGCCAAAATCTCCAACCAGGTCGCCATGCCGTGAGCGTACATACTTGAGCGCCTCGGCTCCCGAGAGATGTTGTGGCCCGGGTGGCAGGTAGAGGCGAGTGTAATTGTAAGCATTGTTGTCGGCCTTGTCTGAATCGGCCTGCTGTCTGGTGTCATCGGGATAGGCATCATCCACAATGGGGTGACGCACCTCGATATCGATTCCTCCCATGGTATTGATGAGTTTAGCAAAGCCATCTAGACCGATCCAGGCGTAGCGATCAATTTTGATACCATAGTCTTCCGCAAGCGTTTTCTCTGTCAGAAGGACACCATCTTCGAAGCGATTGGCATGCTGTGTACCCAGGTAGAAGGCCTGGTCAAGCTTATACATCCCATTGGCTTCAGGAACCCAGACCCAGGAGTCACGTGGGAGTGAGAGCATCGTAACATGATTGTGTATGGGATCCACACGTACGACTATTACAACTTGCGTTAGTACCTGGGGGAAAGTGTATTTGGCATCATTATCGCTCCCCAGGAGGAGAAAGTTCCAGGCATGGCCCTCAATACTCGTCGCCTTGTTGACGGGACGGAGAAATTTTGCCAGCTGAGTCTGTAACGGGTTGCTAAGCTGAAAATAGCCAGCCACGCTGATGAGTACAGCAAGCAGAAAGAAGGTTAAAAAGACATATGAGCCGATATGGGGCTTTTTATATCGTCTGGAGACTTGCTTTTGTGGAGGCGTAAGCTCAAAATTAAACGCTGAAGGGTGTTTGAACTGGTGAGGCTGTGTTTGCCTACTGATAGCTTGTATATGAGGCTGTGTTTGCCTACTGAGTGCTTGTATATGAGGCCGTGGTGTCTGCTGTAGTTGTGAGCTGAATTGCATATGATCCGAAGGATACTGCTTCATAAACACTTCTCAGTTCTAGCTTAGAGTAATACGGCCCGAGGGTAGCCCTGGCTCGACAAACGCCTATGTCATCAGGTATTTTTTACGCCCATCCAGCCGCAACGCACTGTACGCGAAGAAGCGGAACAGCTCTGGCGTCATGGACGCTTCTTGACGAAAACTTGCCCATATTTATAGTATAGTGAAGGGGAGTATTGATATTCTCCGGGGTACTACGAGGAGGAATGTTGAGATATGGATTTAGCACAGATACAACAGGCATTACATGCAGAAGGATTGGCGGGGTGGCTCTTTTATGATTTTCGCGGCTCCAATCCGATTGCCTATAAGGTGCTCTCGCTCTCCACTCGCGAGTTCTACTCGCGACGCTGGTTCTATTTTATTCCTGCGCAGGGCGAACCCACGGCCTGCGTCAGCTCTGTGGAGTCGCATGTGCTGCGCTCACTGCCGGGAAAGCGGCTTGTGTTTCGGACCTGGCAGGAGCTAGAGATGCACCTGGGAGCACTTCTGCCAAAGGGAGGGCGTATCGCGATGGAGTATTCCCCGCGCAACGCCATCCCTTACATCTCGCGTGTCGATGCTGGAACGATTGAACTGGTGCGCGCCTGCGGCGTCGAGGTGGTCAGTTCGGCGGACCTGGCGCAGTACTTTGTGGCGCGCCTGACGGAGGCGCAGGTGCGTGGACATCGCGAGGCGGGTCGCCGCCTGATCGCCGCCAAAGATCAGCTCCTCGCCGAGTTGGGTCAGGATCTACGCGCCGGTCGCGAGTTGCATGAGTATGGGGTGCAGCAGCGCTTTGTCGCCTTGATGCGTTCCATGGGCATCCAGTTCAGTGGTGGTTATCCCATCGTCGCCGTGAATGGCAATGCCAGCAATCCGCATTATGCGCCAGGTGAAGAGCACAGCAGCCCTATCCGCCGTGGTGACCTGCTCTTGCTGGACTTCTGGGGCACGCTAGAGGGCGAAGAGGATGCTGTCTTTGGTGATTACACCTGGATGGCCTTTGCTGGGAGCGAGGACGAGATTCCCCAGAAGCAGCGCGAGGTCTTTGAGGTCGTGCGCCAGGCACGTGACTCCGCCATAGCCTTTATTCGTGAGCGCCTGGTAGCGGGGACGCGTGTCGAGGGGCGCGAGGTCGACGATGTTGCGCGCAACGTCATCGCGAAGGCAGGCTATGGTGACTACTTTGTGCATCGCACTGGCCACAGCATTACTACCATGGACCATGGCGATGGCGCCAACAACGACAACTTCGAGAGCATGGACTCACGTGCCCTGCTCGCCGGCACCTGCTGCTCCATTGAGCCCGGAATCTACCTCCCCGAGTTCGGCGTCAGAAGCGAGGTCGATCTCCTCATTCACGAACACGATGTCGAAGTAACCGGCGTGCCCGCGCAGGAGCGCCTGACCCCCCTTTTGTAGTCGATGGAGAAAGCGTATAGGGGCGAACTGGCATTGCCAGTTCGCCCCTATACGCTTTCTCCATCGACTATTGAGATTACAACCCTCCTTACATTGGGGCGTATAAGATAGTGATGACCGCAATGCAATAATCATTGATCCCGTTCGACAAGAATGTTTGCGTATAGAGCGAGATGTATTGCTATAACTGGTCGTGGATAAGCTCAGAAGCAGCTACAACGATCCTCTACAATGTGAGCACAGCCAGACTGGAGGCTTCGACCCATGGGCGACGAATATCGCGAAAACGACAACTATAACTACGATCCGCATACCCACGAACAAAAGGATGGGTTTCAGGGATCTTCCGATGATTTAGATAAGCGCATTGAGGATATCAAGCGCCTGGTGGTGCAGGGGGCAAACGAGGCTCAGCAGCGTATCAAGCGCGTTGTTGACCGGGCCGGTGGCTACTGGCAGCAGTCACAGACGGCACCTATGCCTCATCAACCCTCAAGCGTTGAAGAGCACCGCATTCGTCAACTTGCTAATATGTGGAGCAACCAGAACTGGCGCGTCGCGCGCGAACTGGGCACCTATATGGAGGTGCGTTCCCTGCGCATCGACGAGGTCTGGGAAGTCACGCTGGAGACGCGCTGGGAGACCCGCACCATGGAGATTATCAACGAGCCATATCAGGGACGCAACGTTGGTATGCCGCGGCCCTTGCTGCCAGTCTGGGACTACCAGTTGGCAGATGTGGTGGGCTTAAAAGCCCCGCTGACACGCACACGCTTGAACGATCTCGACGAGGTGGTCTCCTGTACCAACTGCAATAGTACAGGGCATGTGCTCTGCTCGAACTGTAATGGGCGCGGCTGGATCGTCTGTCCCGAGTGTAAGGGCCGTACCAAGAAGCGTTGCACAACCTGCCGTGGGCGCGGTTATATCTCTGATGTCGCACCTGGCGGCGAGAAAAAGCCCTTCTTCCAGCGCCAGGCCGATACGCTGATGCGTTCAGTTAGTGGCAAGTTCTCCGATGCGCTGGACGGAATTCGCCAGCAGGGGTACCTGTTCCTAATCCCATGGATACCGATCCCGCGAGCAAAGGTCCTGTTATCCCCTGTCCCGATTGCGTCAAAGGCGAAATGCCCTGCACCTGTGGCAATGGCAAGCGGGTCTGTGATGTCTGTGAAGGCGCGCGCATGGCACTCTGCAACAATTGCGCGGGCACAGGGAAACTGGTACGCCATCGTGAGATTGTGCGTAGCTTTGACCTGCGTACGCAAGCGCGTATCGTGGGCGAGAGTGTTATTCCCTCGCAATATCTGGAGAAATCGCATGGCGACCTGGTATATAGTGCCGAAATCACGGAGCCGCTTTACGCCGATGCTCCTCCTGACGAGGTACCAAACGACGTGTGGCGCTCTGCGGTGGAGATGATCAACGCGGAGCAGCGCCAGGATAAGCCGGGTATCGATCCCCAGACGCAGTCGCGCCCCACGCTCCAGGTCGTGGAACTGGTGCGCATCCCCTACACCGTCGTGGACTATCACTATGCCGACCAGGATTATACGCTGTATATCTACGACAACGAAGGAAGCGAGAAGTTTTACGCCGACTCCTATCCTGTACGCTGGGATCGCATAGATCGCCTCTTTAAGGCCATCTCCAACGATCTGCTGACGCCAGCCCCGGGCACAACTCCTGGTGCGCCAGGCACATCCACATCCTCCGAGGAGAGCAATCGTGGCTATAAAGCCGAGCGCACAACCGGGGGCTACCGGGTGCCCATTGAGTTCTCGCCCTACGAGCCCGAAGAGGAAGAGGGCGAGAAAAAGCCCGAGAAGCCCGATGACAACCAGGGTTTTAACGGCAACGACTATCGCTATCGCTAAGCGGAGGTAGATAGAGAGAAAGAATGCGTGGTAAAGGCCGTGCGGCCTTTACCACGCATTCTTTCTCTCTTCTCAATTACACCGTCGCGTGCTCGCGCTGCTGGAAGTAGGCTTCAAGCTCCTCCAAGCGGACCTGTGTCTGTTTGCTGTCGATATCCTCGCCCTCGGCGCGCATATCTTTGATGGTGATGACGCCATTCGCCAGTTCGTCGGCGATAATGAGGATGGCGTACTCGGCCTGTGAGTTGTTGGCCTGCTTCATCTGGGCCTTGCGGCTGCGGTCGCCGTAGCTCATCTCGGTACGTAGGCCAGCCTTACGCAGGCGCGCTGTGACGTGGACCGCCGCGTCCTTGAGCTCTTCTGTGCGGTCGAAGTAGACGACGAAGACCTGGGCTTTCTTCTCGGCAGGTAACTCAACACCCTGGCGTTTCATCTCCAGGATGATGCGCTCAATGCCCGCTCCAAAGCCGATGCCAGGCACATGGGCGCCCCCTAGCAGCTCGGCCAGGCCATCGTAGCGCCCACCACCATTGATGGAGAGCTTGCTATCAAACTCCGAGATAAACTCAAACACGGTATGGCTATAGTAGTCCAGGCCGCGTACCAGGAGGGGATTGATCTCGTAGGGGACCCCATAAGCATCCAGGTAGCGGCGCACGGCGGCGAAATGCTGCTGCGCACTCTCGCTCAGGTGATCAATCGTCTTGGGCGCGTTGGCGATTTTGGCCTGGTCCTGCGGCTCTTTACAGTCAAGCAGGCGCAGTGGGTTCTTCTCAAAGCGCACCTTGCAGTCCGTGCAACACGTATCGAGCAGGGGGCGATAATACTCTCTGAGCTTCTCGATGTACTGGGGGCGGGCCTCTTGATCACCAATACTATTGAGCTGGACGTTGATTTGTCTGAGCCCCAGGCGAGTATAGAACTGGTAGAGCAAGGCGATCATCTCTGCATCCAGAACGGGATCATTCTCGCCGAGTGCCTCGCAGCCAAACTGGTGGTGCTCGCGGTAGCGCCCTGCCTGTGGCCGGTCGCGGCGGAACATCGGCTCGCTTAGATAGTAGAGCTTGACTGGCTGGGGTAGTCGCGACATACCATGCTCCAGGTAGGCGCGCACAACACCAGCCGTGCCCTCCGGGCGCAACGAGAGGTTCTGGCTGCGGCCCTCTTTGTCGGCGCGGTCGTCAAAGCTATACATCTCTTTTGAGACGATATCAGAGCTCTCGCCAGAGGTGCGCCGGAAGAGCGAAGTCTCCTCCAATAGCGGGGTCTCGATGCGGCGATAGCCAAATAGCTCTGCTATCTCCTGGGCGACCGTCTCTACATACTGCCAGTAAGGTTGCTCGTCTGGCAAGACATCTCTAAATCCTTGTAAGGCTCGAAATTGTTCTGACATAATGGCTCCTGCTCCTCCACATACAAACGATTGGGGCTATTATAGCAAATTCCACCGTGAAAGGCACCTGCTTTGCAGGAAAAGGGAAAGTGGGGAGTGCAGAGGGGCGTCAGCCCCTCTGCACTCCCCACTTTCCCCTCCCGCCGCAGGCGCGATGTATCCCTTTCAAACGAAATTGAACAGAGCACTAGGATTATGTGATCCAGCGGCCTGTGACAAACTGGGTGAGGAGGAGGAAGAGCAGGCAGCCTGAAATAAGCAGGTAGTGTAAGTGAAAGGCACGGCTCTGTCCGATGTTCGCCAGGATAATGAAAGCCGGGAAATCCATGAGCAGGTAGCGCGGAAAGGACTGGAGGGGGAAATCGCCAACGACTGGAAGCAGCTGGATGAAGAGGAAGAGGGCTATGCCAAAGAGGAGATAGCTAGTATGGCGCCTGGAGAAGCGCCAGGGGCCAACCAGGCCAAGCAGTAGAGCTCCAAGCACGAAAAGATTGCAGCTTAGATCGAGTACATTGCGTAATCCCTGGAAGCTGAGGAGGCCGGGCCCGGTTTGTATGGCCTGAAAGGCACGTAGGGTCGCGAACCAGGGGAGCTCAGGAAGACGTGTCCACACGCGTGCTTGCACGTGTGAGAAGGCCAGCCAGTCGCCGAATTTATGGTAGCAATAGAATGCATAGAGTCCGGGTCCAAGCACAAACAGGCCTGCACTCAAGCCATCCGGCCGAAGTCTTCGTGGTCTGAAACGAGAGTGCTGGAGATACTCATAACAGAAAGGGAGCAGAAGGAGGATGCCAGCCGAGCGTGTCAGGCTGGCTGCAAAGCCAAAGAGGCCAGCCCACCACCAGTGCTTCTTGCGCATGGCATAGAAGCTGAGCAAGGCCAGACAGAGAAAGAGGGACTCGGTATAGACCGTGCCGAAGAAGAAGGCCGTGGGGAAGAGCGAGAGATAGAGAACGCTCCGTCGTGCCAGTCCAGGGGTAGATGCGAATACAAAATCCTCCTGCACGAGGCGATAGAATACCATCAGCAGCACGAACCAGGCGAGGTGCGCGATGACCGTGCCCGCGAGGTAGGGCGAGGGAATAATGGGTCGTGTCAATCGGATCAAGAGGGGATAGAGTGGAAAGAAGGCCGAATGCTCGATCTGACTATAGCCCTGGATCGCAATGTGTTCATAGTACAGACTGTCCCAATGCTCCCAGGAGTGAGCCAGTACTGGCCATGATGCTGCTCGCCAGGAGAAGTCTGTCAGGGTATATAGGAGGCTATAGCATGTGCCGACAAAAAACGCGACATGCAGGGCCAGGTAGAGCGGGACAACTTCGCGCGCAGCCTGGTACCATGCGAGCAGGTGCCCGGCCTTCTGCTCTGAACAAAACGGGCCTCTATAGCTACGTGGAGCGTGGGGAGTACTCGTCTCACTGCACCCCATTCCCTTGTGTCGGCTAAAGCGGATAAGCCTCATAGATCGCCTTTCCCCGCTTCTACTTGTGGGTTAACCTGACGTACAAGGTGTTTGGCAAATTCGTTGGTAGGTGTATGGTGCGGGTTGACAGCCGCAGGCCGTCAACCCGCACCATACACCTACCAGTGCGAGCGCCGCAGGCGCGAGGTTTCAAAACCATAACTTGTACATGGGCGTTGTTAGGTTAAAAGATATATAGCCCCTGTGGGAAATGTAGCAAGAAGGTAAAATGGTGTGTTTGTATATGTTGCTGAAAGGATCTGGGATATAGCTAAATACGTATAGTTAATAGACAGCGAGCATGGAGAAATTCTATATTAAAAAGTGTGAATTTGTCTATGGTTTTAAGCACAACATATTATATCCACAGGCGTGTACAGTTGGCCTTTCTTATAAGAGAAATAAGTTCTAGCTAGAAGACGGCGGTGTGATGTGTCGCAAAAATTTAAATCTCCATTTGTCGTACGGGATGGTCTCGACTCCGATGATTCCTCCGGCGCCATCTCTTTGCGAGAGGCCAGGCGTTCGGCTTATAGCCTGCCTTCAATCTGGCTATCCGGTTGCTTATTGTTTATCGCTGCCTTAACATTTAACCTCTATCGTATCGGTACGCCCAGCGTCTGGTTTGATGAGGCCTTCTCGGTTGAGTTGGCGGGCCAGCCATTGCCTCTCCTGTGGCGCCTGGTATCGACCCAGGAGCCAAATATGGGACTTTATCATCTCTTCTTGCATGGATGGTTATCTGTAGCCAACGCGGCGGGGTTTCTTCAGACAGAGGCGGTGGTGCGCCTCCCTTCCGCGATCTTTGCCGCCCTGGGCACGGTTGTAGTCTTTCTGTTGGGACGTCGGGTGCGTAGCAATAGCGCAGGTATTGTTGCGGCGGCTCTATACCTGTTGAATGATTGGCAACTGGTGTATGCACAACAGGCACGTGCCTATAGCTTGCAGGTCTTACTGCTCTGCCTCTCCTGGTATGCCTTGCTCAGCATCCTGGCACGACCACGAGCGACGAAGTGGTATTGGATCATCTACGTTAGCACGAGCGTCCTGGCCATTTATACACACCTGTTTAGCGTGGTCATTCTGGGCACTCAGGTGCTAGCGCTGGCGGTGGTATGGCTCTTTCCCGGACTTTTTGCTACAGGTGAAGCGCGTAAACACCTGCGTTCTCACATTCAGGTCTTTCTGGGATGTTTTGCCCTGGTACTTCTCTTGAGCCTGCCCATGCTCTTGTTGAGCCGAACTGCTGATAAGACCGGCTGGTTGCCGCAGGCACGTCTGAGCGACCTCCTCTACTTTTGGCATTCTGTCAGTGGCAACAGCAAGTATTATCTACTGGCTATGTTAGCGATGCTGACGATTGCGGTAGGCCTGGTGTTCTGGAGTCGTCTCGTTGCTGGGCGCGGGCAGCGTGTGGAAGAGGTAGAGTCTCATGTCTATTACCAGACATTATGGGGTTGGCTGCTCCTGTGCTGGTTGCTGGTGCCGATTGTGAGTACTTATCTCATTTCGCAGGGTTCGATCCGTCTCTTCTCGGCACGTTACCTGATTGTTGTAGTGCCTGCTCTGACTCTTGTGCTGGCTTACGTGATCGGAAACATACGCTGGCGCCTTCCACGCTTTGGCCTGGCGCTGGTGCTATTGGCTCTAGCAGTTATGGTCGTGCCCTTCTATTATCGCAGCGCACAGGTAGAGGATTGGAATAGCGCAACCGCCTGGGTGCAGGAGCATTTTCAAGACGGTGATGGCATGATCTGCTATGATAATAGTGTCCAGCAAGGGTGCCAGGTCGCTGTGGAGTACTACCTTCACGCGTATCCCGGGCCTGCCCATTTTGAGGCGGGGGCGCCTGGTGAGTTCTCCTGGGAGAATATGGGGCCAGCGCGCACCGCGGGACCCGATGAAGCTGTGGACCCAATGGCCTTGCAGACCTTCGCCTCCAGACATCAGCGCCTTATCTTTATTGTGGGACGCCTACCAGATGATGCCGCCGCCAACAAAACTAGCATAGCTTTGAACTGGTTACAGAGTCACTACCATCTTGAGTCGTCCTTTCAGAAGCGTACAGTACAGGTCTATCTCTATACAGTTCGGTAGGAGTTGTGACGGCCCATGGCCGTCGGCATGATAAGATAATACTATTGAAGTGAAAGGATTGGCTGGTGATGCAGGAGAGCCCGGCCACTGGCAAGGTAGGCGTGAAGGTCAGAACAAACTATAGCCTCTCGGTGGTTATGCCTGCGCATAATGAAGAGGTCGCGATTACAGAGACCGTGAGGCAGGTACTCGACGCCGTTACAGAGTGGGTAGAGGATTTTGAGGTGATCGTTGTCAATGACGGGAGCGTGGATCGGACGCGCGCGCTCCTGGAGGCGATGGCTGCCCAGGAGCCCCGGCTACGGATTATAAACCACGAAGTCAACCAGGGATATGGAGCAGCCCTGGTCAGCGGTTTTGAGGCAGCAAGCAGAGACCTGGTCTTCTTTATGGATTCCGATGGCCAGTTTGATATTTATGACCTGGCTCGCTTCTTCCCTTTGATTGAGGAGTATGATGCTGTCCTGGGCTATCGCCTGGATCGCCAGGATACCTGGATGCGCAAGCTGAATGCCTGGGGTTGGAAGATGCTGGTCTCATTCGTCTTCAAGCTGGAGGTGCGGGATGTCGATTGCGCCTTCAAGCTATACCGGGCGCGTTTCTTTCGTGAGCAGCGCCTGGAGACGCGCGGGGCAATGATCAACACCGAGATCCTCTATAAGTTTAAGCGCGCAGGCTATACCTATACCCAGGTGGGTGTACACCACCTCTCACGGCGCGGAGGCAAGGCTACCGGCGCCAAACCGAGTGTAATTGTGCGGGCCTTCCGTGAACTCTTTACCTATGCCCGTAAATGGCGCCAGGAAGAGCAACTGGCCAGGCTGTAGGGGCCATGCTGGCATGGCCTTTTCCCGCTCTCCCATACACCTTATCCAGGCTTGTTCCTGTGTGGTAGGATACGAGGAAGAAGGTTTTATCCCTCATAGTCCAGGAGCCAGTGATGTCTGTTTCATTTGCCGAACAATATGCGAGCCTGTTGAAAGATGTCTTTCGCGAGCAGGCGCAGCAACAACTTGCGCAGGGCGCGGATGCGCTGACATGTGCCGATATGTATGCCGAGCAGGGCAAGCCCGATTTTACCCTGGCCTTTTTGCTTGCATTCGATGCCGAAGACGAGGTCAAACGCGAGATTTTGGCACGCTCATATGAGATGCGGGCCGACCTCTCGGAGGAGCAGGCCAGGAAGTTTTCCGAGGAGTTTCACCGCTCTTTCCCCTTGATCGCCCAGGAGGCGCAGAAAGATCGATCCTCCGCCCAGAAGATCCGCCAGGGGCAGAAATTGCGCCGGAGCCCGCACCTCAAAGCGCTGCGTATGAACCCGTAGCGTCGAGCCACCCAAAGAGAAAGCCGGTGCACTTGCAAGTGCACCGGCTTTCTCTTTGGGCTTCTCAGATGTCTAGGCGTTCTCGCCCTCGTCTGAGGTCTCCTCGTCCTCCTCGATTGCGTCGAGGGCTACCTCTTCAACCTCAGTTATGGCTGTAGCCTCACCCTCGACCACTTCGGACTCGGCCTTTTCCTCGTCATCGGTCTTCTTGCCGTTAGCGACAGCGACGGCGACGACCTTATCATCTTCGGCGAGGTTCATCAGAGTGACGCCCTGAGTGGCGCGACCTGCCTGGCGGACCAGGCTCACATCGGTACGGATAACCACGCCGCTGGCCGAGATGAGCATCAGGTCGTTATCCTCTTCGGTGACCATGCGAGCCGAGGCAACCTTGCCGGTCTTCTCAGTGACCTTGGAGGTCAGCACACCGCTACCACCACGATTGTAGGCGGGATACTCATCGATGGGGGTGCGCTTGCCATAGCCATGTTCGGTGACGACCAGCAGCTCGCCTCCAGGAATGACCGCGTTTAGGGAGACAACGGTATCGTCGTCTGCCAGGCGGATGCCGCGTACGCCGCCACTAGTGCGCGAGGCAGAGCGGAGTTGGTCAACGCCAAAGCGAATGGCGTGGCCATGTGAAGTGATCAGCAAGACGTCTGCCTCGGGGCCAACGAGCTTGGCGCCGATCAGCTCATCGTCATCCTCCAGGTTCATGGCGATCAGACCTGAGCGGCGGACGACCTCGAAATCACTCATCGCAGTCTTCTTGACCTCGCCTTTCTTGGTGGCGACGACCAGGAAGTCATGGGTGTGTCCCTTGGGAACGTAGACAATGGCGGTGACGCGCTCACGCTGTTCAATCGAGATCAAATTGATCAAGTGCTCGCCACGAGCCGTGCGACTGGTGTCGGGCAGCTCATAGACGCGTAACTGGAAGACGCGACCGCGATCCGTGAAGAAGAGCAGGCTATCATGCGTATGTGGAACGAGCAGGTGGCGAACCGTATCGTCCTCGCGTGTCGCCATGCCGGTGACGCCTCGTCCACCGCGACGCTGCGCGCGATAGGTTCCAGAAGGCAGGCGTTTGATATAGCCCTTCTCGGTCAGGGTTACCACGACCTCTTCGTTGGGAATCAGGTCCTCGTCCTTGAAGTCGCGGACCTCGCTCTCCTCGATTTCTGTGCGGCGAGCATCGCCAAACTTCTCTTTGAGTTCCTTGAGGTCCGCCATGATGATGCCGCGGATCTCGTTGATATCGCTCAGGAGCTTGTGGTAGTAGTCGATATGCTGCAAGACATCCCTGAGCTCATCCTCTACCTTCTGGCGCTGTAAGGCGGCCAGGCTGGCGAGGCGCATATCCAGCACCGCGCGTGCTTGTTCGTTTGAGAAGCCGAAGGTTTGTTGCAGTTCTTCGGCCAGGCCAGCCGTCTCGCGTCGTGAGCCGCGAATAATATTGATAACCTCGTCCAGGTTATCCATGGCGATCTTCAAGCCCTCTAAGATGTGCTTGCGTGCCTCGGCCTTGCGCAGCTCAAACTGGGTGCGCCTGGTGATGACCTGCTCGCGATGGGTAATGTAGTGCTGCAAAAACTTCTTGAGCGTCAGGGTTTGCGGCTGCGAGTCGACCAGGGCCAGCATGTTTGTGTTAAAAGAGCTCTGCATGGCCGTATATTTAAAGAGGGAGTTGAGAATGCTGCGTGGATTGGCGTCGCGCTTGAGTTCGACAACCATGCGCATACCCTGGCGATCCGACTCGTCGCGCACCTCAGAGATACCCTCAATTCTTTTATCGCGAGCCAGTTCAGCGATCTTCTTGACCAGGTCGGCCTTATTGACCTGGTAGGGAAGCTCGGTGGTGATAATGCTGGCGCGTCCGCGCTCGTTCTCTTCGATATGGGTGCGCGCACGGATCACGATGCGACCTCGACCGTTGGCATAGGTATTGCGGATGCCTTCGCGTCCCTGAATGAGACCACCGGTTGGGAAGTCGGGGCCGCGTACGATACGCGCCAGGTCTTCGGTCGTGGCTTCTGGATTCTCAATCAGATGGATAATGCCATCACAGATCTCGTGGAGGTTATGAGGCGGAATATTGGTGGCCATACCCACCGCGATGCCCGTTGTACCATTGAGCAGCAGGTTGGGCAGGCGAGCTGGAAACACCACCGGCTCCTTGGCCTGGTTATCGTAGTTTGGGACGAAATCGACGGTATCCTTATCGATATCGCGCAGAAGCTCATCGGCGATGGCTGCCATTTTAGCTTCGGTATAGCGCATGGCGGCGGGTGGATCGTCGTCTTGCGAGCCAAAGTTGCCCTGACCCAGGACGAGAGGATAGCGCATCGACCAGGGCTGAGCCATACGCACCAGAGCTTCATAAACAGAGGCATCGCCATGAGGGTGGTAGCTTTTGAGCACCTCGCCCACGGTACCAGCGCATTTGCGATACGTTTTGTTGGATTGTAGCCCCATCTGCTCCATGGCATAGAGAATGCGCCGATGCACGGGTTTTAAACCATCGCGTACATCGGGGAGCGCGCGGCTTACAATGACACTCATCGAGTAGTCGAGATAGGCTCCCGTCATCTGCTCGACGATGTTGACTGTTTTGATATTGCCTAGTTGCATAAAACATCCTCACCCAGAAAAAATCAAGACATAGCCAGATGGCGATATCGGAATGAAGTGCTGGTGTATAACGACTGTGTATCAGTTGCAGTTCTTACAGGTTTAGGAGGGGATTTAGAAAATTTGATCCTGCCTACGTTTATAGTATAGCACATTTGGGGCATAGTAACGAGTTTTTGCCCTTAGGTAATGGTACGTTATTAAGTTGGATTCATGTAGGCTTTTGGAAACAAATTTGGTATATTATGCCCTATGTTTTAGAGATATCGTGTGGTATGATTTAATGCAAGAACGGAAATTGCGGGAGAGTCATATCACCTGTAGTCACAAAGAGGGCGAGTAGTGTTGCGTCCATTAACACTGATGCCATAGGGGAGTGACGAACATTATGTCTTTGCCATTTACAGAAACGCAATGCTTCTATGTAGCAATTCTGGCATTTATCGTCATCGGGTTTCAACGCGGCTGGAAGAGGGAACTGGTCTCGCTTGTGTTTGTGCTCCTGGCCATTTTCCTGGTGCGCCCCGATAGCGGAAAATCGTTTAGCGATTTTCTGAATCGCCTTCCATCCGTCTTTGGATTTCTCGTAACAGGAAACACCACAGGAACCCCTACGACTCCGACGACGAACTTTCTCTTAGGCCCCTGGGGGGCTATTATATTGTTTGCCGCGGTCGTGGGACTTGGCTACTTCATTGGGAATAAGGCATTCCCAAGGCCAGGCGCGCCAGCGGAGCGCTTTATTGGCGTTATTCCGGGGATTGTCTCGGGAGCCTTTATTATGGCCTTCCTCAGCAGTCTGATCCCTAAAAGCGCCAATGGGCAATCGTTTCTCACGGTTGCCGTCCAGACACCTGATCCTGGCAATTTTGTGCCTATTCTCTTCCTCATCGCCATAGTCGCGGTCATTGTGGCTCTGATCGCTTCGCGAACCAAGAAGGCTGGTGGGGGAGCCAAAAAATAGCAGGCGTTTACGCTGCCGTACCGTACTTATCGGTTCCGCTTCATGGGCCGCCTTTTAAGATCTTATTCCGAAACCCAACGTCACTGACGTGACTAGCGCTTCCCCATTCGGGGACCACCTAACCCCATTCGGGGGCAAGCGGTGGCACGGCAAGCGCGCTCAGGGTTTTCGGATCAGAAGTAACTCGCGTTTGTGGCACGTTGCTCGGAGATGGATGCAATGAGGTGAAGAATGGCTGAAAAAATCAGGGAGAAGGCCGCTAGCGCCACAAAGCAGGATCCCTGGGCTTCTGGACGCCAGCGTTTTAACTTGCAACAATTTCGGCGCAAAGGCCGAAAAAACAAATGGACCTTTTCTGGGCAGCAGCCCGATGAAGAGGTCCGTTTGGTTGTGCGCCGTCACTGGTGGTTTCTGATCCAGCCGGGCGCGCCAGTCATTGGCCTGGCCCTCCTGCTGTTGCTCTTGCTCTGGGCCTCGACGGTCCTTCCAGGGGATACCACTCTCTGGTGGACGATCAATGGCCTGCTCTTCCTCTGCTTGTTGGGAGTGGGAGGTTGGTTTGCCTATCGTCACCTGGTCACCTGGTGGTATGAGACCTATATCATTACCAACAAGCGCATTATCAATGCGCGTGGCCTCTTGCAGCCTACACGCCAGCAGACGCCGCTTGAAAAGGTAGAGCAGGTAGGTACAGGCGTCGACTCGATGCTGGGCCTTTTCCTCGGCTTTGGCACGGTTCATGTCTACCTGGCGGGTGGCGACCTGGTCATGAAGGAGGTTCCCAACCCCAAGAAGGTGCGTGACGCCATCCAGGGGATCACGGACGAGATCAAGGCCAAGAAGAAACCTGAGCCCCCGATTCCGCAGGTGGAAGATCCGGCCCTGGCCAATGTGCTCAAAGAGCTGGCCAAAGGGAAGCCAGTCCCCGAGCTACAGAACGCGGATGCCGACCTGCCGCCGCTGCGAGGTGAGGAGGGGCGCTTCCAGGGTCCCAGGCGCACCTTTGGTGGTATTTTGCGCATCCCGACGGATGTGCGTTATACCTCCGGCGAGTATACCGTCAAGTATGTGCAGCGTTCGCGCTATGTGCTCTGGCGCAATGAGATCATTCCCGCGGCCTCGCTGCTGGTTGTGCTGCCGCTGACCTTGCTGATGCCCTCGTTTAATCTGGTGACCGGGCCATTTCTGGGCTACTGGCTCTTCTTTATGGGCCTGGTGGTTCTGGGCTTGCTGGTCTCGATGGGCCTCATCTACATGAATTATGTTGATGACGTCTATATCCTGACCAATAAGCGTATTATTGATATTAATCGTTACTTCGTCTTCTTCTTCGAGCAGCGTATCGAGACCGAATACAAAAGCATTCGCGATGTCAAGGTCATGGTGCCCAATCTCCTTGAGCGCTTCCTGGATATTGGAAATGTCTACATTGAGACGCCGGGCAATAGTCCAAACATCATTCTGGAGTCGGTCGACCATCCCTTTGTGTTGCAGGACGAGATCTCAGCTATTCGTGGACACAAAGAGAAGGTGGATAAGGCCAAAAAGGAGAATGAAGACAAGAAGAATATGGAGCGCTGGTTCGGTACCATCCTCAAAACAATTGAGGATACGACCAGGAATCGTGGTGCGCCTGACTTGCGGCATAAAGACCTGCTGACCGCGATGGAATATGCCCATGAGTATGGGCTGGAGGTCTCGGTCTGGGGTGAGGCTGAGCCTACCAGCGCGATGCCGCCGGGCTATGTCTTGCATCAGAGTCCGCCGCCAGGAACCATCATGGAGGCCGGCAGTTGTATCGAGGTTGTCTTGAGCACGAGTCTGCGTACTCCTCTTGCCAACCAGGTCCAGTCCTATTAGCCATAAAGAAAGAGCTAGCCCCGGTTCAAGACCGGGGCTAGCTCTTTCTTTTACTCTACGCTCTGCGAGTGTTGAGGGGATCTATGCGGGCTAGAAGTGCCACGCACTCGATATGATACGTCTGGGGGAACATATCGACAGGCTGGGCCGAGACCAGGCGATAGCGTCCACCTGTGCAGAGTGTCGCGATATCGCGTGCCAGCGTGCTGGGATCGCAGGAGACGTAGCAGATGGCGCGTGGGGCCATCGTCTGGAGGGCCTGCAAGGCCTTGGGATGACAGCCGGTGCGTGGTGGATCGACCAGGGCCAGGTCGATACGCTCACGGCGATAATGGAGCTGATTGAGCACACGCTCAAGCGTTCCCTCTAACGAGGTAATATTGTTCTGATTATTGAGCGTAGAACTGGCGCGGGCGTCCATAACCGCGCTGGGTTGGGATTCCACCGCCAGCACGCGTGCGGCACGTGTAGCCAGGAAGGTGGAGAAGAGTCCAACACCGCTATAGCCATCGAGGACGACCTCGCTACGCTGTGGTTCGAGCATGGCCAGGGCGCGCTCAACGAGAACCGCGGTCTGCGTCAGGTTTACCTGGAAGAAGGAGTCCGCTGAGACACGGAAGTGCCGGCCTAATACCACATCATTAAGATATTCCTGGCCCACAAACACACGCCCATAGCGTCCACCCACGCGCTCAATGATCACGCCAACCATGGCGGGCGAGATGGCCATAAGCTCTTGCGCGAACTGCTGGGGATCCTCAATCATCGAGCCTGGGCGAGCATGCACTGTGAGCAGTGTAGGCACGGCCTTGATGGTGTTAATGAGGCCTGGATTCCCGCTGCTCGCCTTGCCGATGGCGCCACGGATAGTAAAGCCCTGGATCATCTCCCCGCGTGTATCGCCAAAATAATCAATAATTTTCGCGCGTACCAGTTGATAGATATGGTCGAGTGCCGGGTGCAGCAGAGGGCAGGTTGGTAGATCTTGAACTTCGTGGCTGTCCGTAAATTTCTGCCCGATCTCACCGCGTGGTCCAATGGTGAAGAGAGCTATATTGCGATAGTGCCAGGGAGGGAGCGTGGGTGGCATTCCGATGGTGGGATGGACCAGGGCATCAGGCTGTTTCCCAATACGCACCAGGAGCTGGCGTACAATATGGGCCTTCCAGGTGAGTTGAGCCGGGTATGCAATATGCTGCCATTGGCAGCCGCAGTCGGTCATGAGTGGATAGGCTGGTTCGACGCGCTCGGGCGCAGGGCGGATGATTTCAAGCAACTGCGCTCGGGCATGTCCCCTGCGTTCCTCAACAATCTCGACGCGCACCCTTTCGCCTGGAATACCTCCAGGAACGAAGAGGACGCGCCCTTCATAGCGGCCTACGGCGTCGCCTCCGTAAGCAAGATCGGTCAATTCAACATCAATACTCATGTTCACCTCGGCGGTCACCTGGCGACAGTTTTGTCGCTGATGTCCGTCCCATCCTTCCAGCGTGATTTTCAGTGTAATTTCTAATGGTGCTCAATCTATTACTACGTAACCCCAGGGGAAGAGTCTCGCAAAACGAAAAGGACTCGCGGCTGAGCAGATATACTGTAACATACTCGCGAAACAAGGGCTAGTCTTGCACCTGGTCCGACTTTGCATGTAATTGTATCAATATAGTACTGATCGGAGAATCCTTTTCTCAACCTCTTCCTCATATTGTGAGTAATCTCTTCCTTCCGCCACTGCATAGATAACTACTTCTCCGAAAACCCTGAGCGCGAAGCGCTAGACACGTCAGTGGCGCTGCGCCCCCGAATGGGGGTTGGGTTTCGGAATAAGATCTAAGTATTTATAACTTGAAAAGCTCAGGGCATTAGAGCGGTAGGGGGTGTTTAGGTTGACTATAGAGCCGAGTGCCAAAGCGGCTTAACAGGACCGCACCCAGGCCAAGTAGCCCGGAGAAGAGCGAGACCAACCAGCCAATATAGGGGATTGACCCGGCCAGGGTCAGAACCGTGATACCCACTACGACCTGTACCAGACGTATGTTATAACGATGCTGTGGCGCAAACTTATGGAAGAGCATCGCTCCGATATGCCAGCCAATAGCTACAGTGCCAAGAGCCCAGGCGGTCAGAAGCCCAACAAAGATAATAATCGCCAACGGTATAGAGACGATAAGGGCAATCAAGACCGCGAGAACGGCCGGGGCCAGGAGTACACTTAGTAATCCCAGGACCAGGCTACGACGCGTTTTGGTTGTCGCCGTCGTGCGCACCAGCATCACATGTTCTGGCAATAATACTGTGAGTAATACACTTAATACGAGCCATGTCAAGAGGGACCAGAAGCGTATATCGGGTCCCAGGTCGCTAATAACGAGGAGTCCCACACTTTTGGTGCATTCAAGGACAGAACCATGTAACTGGGATTGAGGGCCGGAGAACCAGTGCCCACCGCAGAGACGGATATCCCCGTTAACACGAGCATCGCTTTGCATGGTGACGTTGCTGCCATAGGTCGTGACCTGTCCATCCACATGGCCATTGATAATAAGGTCACTGCCAAAGGCCACCACATCACCCCGTACAAGGCCCTGAATGATGATTTTTCCGCCAAACGCGGTTATATTGCTGCAAATCACCTCCCCACTATTCACGACCACGATAGAGCCAAAGAACGCTTTATGATAGGCTCCGGTACATGAGGGGGGGGGAGAAGATGGCTGCGGTTGATGTTCGGCCGCGAGCGCGCGGTCAGACTCACTGTGCCAGGCTATCAGGCCACCCGCGAAGAGAAGGAGCAGGAGGAGGTAGTGGCGTGCGATGGAAACAAGGCGTGCAAAAACAGGGTTGCCTACAATATTGTGCTTCATACAGGAACTCGCACTCTCTTGATCATGCTCTTACGCGGCAGAAGATCATACTATTGATTGCTCAGGCTTCACGCGGGGGGCGCATTAAATGGAACCACATCCCCAGCATGACAACGACCGCGAGTGAGACGCCAGTGAGTAACCAGCTATTATGGGTGGTCAGATTGACGCCTTCCTGGATATACTGCACCAGGATGACCAGGACCTCTATAATACCACTCAAGGCAGACAACATGGGCGCAGCGAAGTCTGACTGAATGAGTAAGATCGCGAAGAGGAGCAGTGGCACACAGCTCAAAGCGAAAAACGTGAGGGCTGCCAGAACTGTGCCAAAGGGGCGTATACGCGAAATGCGCGAGCGCTGCTGCTGGCGGATATCTTCAAGCTGCTGGCTGACGCGAGCGCGCTGATGAATCGCCTGCATGATCTGATCAGTAGAGACGCTGGCAAAAGCGAGCTGTGGCTCGGAGGCGTGAACTGCTTGTGCACGCTCAAGTTCCTGCTCGAAAGCGCGGCACCCCTGGCACTCGGCGAGGTGTCGTTTGAGTTCGCGTATTCTGGCTGGTTCTAGCTTGCCGTTGCGCTGAGCCTCCAGCCCTGCTCTAGCCTCGCTGCAACGCATCGGGTGAAACCTCCTCCTGCGTAACTTGCTTCTTGAGATGGCGGCCCAACAACTCACGAGCGCGGTGCAGGCGAGCCTTCACGAGCGCGGGCGTTAGCTTGAGTGCTTGCGCGATCTCTTCGTAGGAGAAGTCGTACCAGTAGCGCAGCACAATCACCGCGCGATACTTGCTAGGGAGCACCTGGAGATAACTCTGGATCTCATCATGCTGTTCACCCTGTATCGCCGACTGCTCAGGACCAACATTCGCGTCCACGATCCACTCCAGGAAAGGCACATCCTCTAGGGGAAGAGCCAGGAAGCGGCGGCGGCGCAGTTGGTCAATCGCCAGGTGTGAGGCGATGGAAAGCAGCCACGTGCTAAACTTGTGCGCGGGCTTATAGGTTGCCAGCTGAGTGTAGGCGCGGACAAAGGTCTCCTGGGTGATATCCTCGGCCTCTGTCGTGTTGCCAAGCATACGATAGGCCAGGTTCTGGACCGCGTCCTTATAGCGCTCAACCAGGGAAGCAAAGATGTTCTGATCGCCCTGGAGAACAAGCGAGACAATCTGCAAGTCGCTCAGCGTCTCCGTCTGAGGCGACGCCCAGGCCTGGCTTGCGCTAGTCTGGCTGCTACCAGCGACGCTCTGTGCGCCTGCTGGATTAAGTGTTCCGGTTTTATGTGTTCTATGTGAAGTTGTTTTGGGTGCCGCGACTGAACCGATATTTCCCAACACGTGGGAAGCGTTCACCGTCGAATCTAACATTGGTCACCGCCCACTACTTGCGTTCTAAACAATACAATCAACAGGTAAGGCTACGAAATAAGCATTGCCACTTTAAACTCTACGAGCGATGTCTAAAAAAGTTGTAATCTTGTAATCTTGTAATCTTTTAAGCGCAGTGTAACATGACTGAGCCATCGTGACAAGTAGGAACCACTATCATGACATACTATGACGCATTATTTTATGAAATTTCCTTCATTTCAAGAGAGTTTCGCCTGCTCGTATTGTGCTTACACTTCTATATTTCGGCAAACACTTTTTCATTTTATGGCTCAGGTATCCTCGGCAGGCATCCTCGAAGTATAGCCTCGCTATATAGGTAAACGCAAAAACTTCGTTTCATCAAATGAAAACAGTAGGCTGAGGGCAGTTTATTTCACAAGTTTACCACTCGATATGGGCAGGCAAAGTCAGGGTGTGGTGGGAGGCTAGCAAAGCCAGCCTCCCACCACACCCTGACTTTACCATTTAGATTGATTGCGAAGGATTTCTCATTGGTGATATCTCCCAGGATGGAGTTTTCGCTGGTAGATCCTGGGATGGAAGAGGGGCGCTCGTAGGTAATTGCGATTTGGGGGCGCCTATCGCGTGAACTATCGGCGCAACCTCTGGCATGTTCGCGCATGACGGCGGCAACTTGAAGCCTTGACCCGCTCGATAGCGTGCGATGGCCTCACTCAGGTCGATAAGCGCGTTATGCAAGAGGTCCAGGCGCCTCTTTGCCATGCCCAGGTTTGTCAGGCGGTCGGCCAGGAGATTCAAACTGCTGGCGAGGCTCCAAAGCACGCCGTGCTGTAATTGTGCGCGGGCGCGTAGATTCCCATTTGCCAGGCTCGTTTGAACCGCTTTGAGGTGGGCTATGCCCTCTTCGAGTTCCTTGTTGCGTTCCGCGATGTGGTGGGCCTGCTCTTCAATTTGTTGCAAGGAAGCGGCCTGCAAATGTGAGAGACGCTCATTCTCGTGAATGGTTAGAATCTGACGCACCAGCACCAGGCAGATGACAACAATGGTCGCGAGCATAAGCACAAAGCGAATGTGTGCTTGAGCCGGGTCGGAAGAATTCACATTGAGGATCAGCACTATGAACAGGATGAAGATAAGGATATAGGGGAGTAACTGAACCGGGCGAAAGCCCATGTATGTAACGCGATTTTGTCGCCGTGCCTCCAGCGCTTCCTGTGCTGTTCGGGGGAGATTACAGCGCAGGTAGGCGGCTAAGCCAATCGTGAGCATGCCCAGAGGCCAGCCCAGGTCAACCCATGTGCCATCGACATAGGTTCCCGCGTTTTGCTGCAGGTTAAAGATAAAGTCCGATGTCGCGAACAGGCAGAGACCCAGCCCAAGAGCAAACAGGCTAAACCTGCGTGCCGTTGCCTGGTAGACCTGGCTGTGCCCGCGCATCAGTAAGAAGATCACGCAACTGAGAAGGGAGACATCAGCGGCTGGATAATACAGGCTGATGAACTTCGCCAGGCTTGTCGTGGCTGGTGATTGCGCGATGGCTCCGAGCAGAAGGTACCAGCTAATAGCGAGCAATGCGCCCATAGCAATAAGGCTATCCAGCGCGACCAGTGTTCGCTCTAACCTGCCCTTAGCATTTGGTTGCAGCACGAGACCGATAAAGCAGAGTGCTGGAAAGAACATATAGCCCGCGTCAGCCAGCGATGGGAAAGGGGGATCGCCGATAGCGGAATAGTAGCGCCAGAAGCTTTCTCCCAGCCCCCACATGGCCTGTCCGAGGCAGACGAGTATCCAGCCTGCCTTCTCATATCCTATCCAGGCTTCGGAGCGCTCGACAGAGATATTGAGGGCGCTTTTGCGGATAGAGAAGAATGTCAGACAACTTCCTATGATTGCTCCCAGTAAAGGGGTGAACTTGTACAGGCTGACCCCTGGGGAAGCGTTTTCGCCAATATGTAAAAGGATGATGAGCGCTATAATCAGTTCCAGTCCGATGATAGCCGTGACTGTCCTACGTAACGACATCGCTATTTGTCTCCTTGTTCATCGCAAACTGTGTGTGATACCTGGGGCTGTGTGCGTATGCATCAAAGGCAAAGACCCTGACATACTCATATGTGGATGACTGTAAGTACGGTGAGGCCACACATAACTATCCCAATGCCGAGCTTTTGATTGGCCATCAACCGCTCACCCAGGACCAGAACTCCAAATAAGACGGAAATTAAAGAGTAATTAGAGGAGATAGCGGCAATCATGCCAGGTTTAATGGTTTGGGCCGCTATGCCAAAGGTAACGATCGCCAGGCATTCCAGGATGCCAGCTCCTATGGCGAATAGGATGCCGACAGGTTTATGGAAAAGCGTGTTCACGCTCATAAAAAGGGTTCTGCCCTCTTTGCTGAATGAGTAGCGCACGAGTAAGAGTATCGTGAGCGTGAATGAACTAAAGACAAAGGTGAGGAATACGGGTGTGAACCAGCCGTGAAGCGGCGAGGAGGCTCCGATGCTAATATCCACCAGTCCAAAGGCGATGGGCGTGATGCAGGCCCAGCGAACGCCCTTCCCGGCGAGTAGCGCTTCGGGCTTTTTCTTGAGGAGCAAATGTATGTTCCGTATGTTGATCGAGGCAAGGAACACCCCAATGATGATGGCCCCAATGGCGAATCCATCAAATAAGGTAATATGCTCTTGCAGGAAGAGCGTCGAAAGAAGCAAGGTAAAGACCGCACTGGTAGAAGAGAGCGGACTTGTGATCGCGATTGGGCCAAGCTCTAGAGAGCGGTACAAAGCAAGGTAGCCTATGACGGTGAGTACGCCTGTGCCCGCGCCGATGAGAAGGTCCGATGCTGAGATGGCAAAGGTATGAGATGGGTAATGCCAGAAGAGAATAGCCAGGGTAACAATCAAGGTAAGCAAGCCGCTAAAATGAGAAATAATGGTGGTGGTAAAAGTGGTTAAACGTCTCGTGGACAGCGTTGCGATGGAATCCGCTATGCCCCATAGAAGAGCGACCCCTCCTCCAAGCGCAATTCCTATAAGCTGCATATTATATTTTCTCCTTTTACTGCATCTGTTCTCTCTAAGGCTTGCTGTAGATGAGCCTTTATACTGGCGTAATGACAAATTGAGAATAGACGCTTCGCTGCAAATCCGGCCCACACGTGGCATTGTTGAGAAGTGAAGGAATAAAGTCTTCCACGACTAATAAGGCGTTTTAATTTCAATGTTTTCATTCATATGTGTGGTATAAACGGGAAAAGCCATATTTAGCACCAGGTATATCTTCAGCCATGAAAGCTCCAGTTAAGACGGGAAATGCTAGCATCGAACTCTCCCCTCACCATGCTCTTACTTCCTGGCAAACTTGTCTAGTGATACTATTCATTTATCTGTAGTAGATATCCCTAATCTTGCGTTGAAATTGAACGGCACGTATATGTCATAGCTGCTATATAGCAAAAAATATGTACTAATATGTACCTATTTTATAGAAACGTATTGATTAGTTAAAAATAACATATAGTTTGACAAAAAATTCTAAGTAATGTTGTGCTTTTAAAGCCAACTATGCATGAAGATAATACGTTGTTGCTCACGCCTGTAAATTAAGGCTTGTTGAATCTGCGCACTTTCCACCTGTTCAATAGGGATAGAGATCTACTGAAGGATTATCGCGGTGCCGAGGCCAGGCGGGAGCACACAAACTACTCTCCCATTGGGGATTTGAACCTGCCGAGTAAAAGGAAAAGGAGCAAAAGAACAGCAAGAACAAGGACAAATAGCGAGCTTAGCCAAGTAATCGATTTTACTAGGACAGGAGATTGGTATGTCTCCTGGCCTAGAACCGCTTTTCTGACCCCGGGGATTTCCTTACTGTATACGCTTTTGCCATTGTTCATGCTTCTGTGCCTCGTCTTCGTAGCGAAAAGCCAGCTCAATGTAAAGATCTTCACCGCTCTGTTTGAGATGGATCTGTATAGTGACAGAAAGCAGGAGGCTCTTGCTATCAAGTACGACGAGACATGCTCGAAGTGTCGGAGGAGTACAGCGCGCATATTCGCAAAAAAAACAGCGAAAAATGATAAACAACGTGAAAGGGCTGCTTTTCACGGTTCAGAAGGCGCTGCCGCTGATGCTAGATAGTGCATCGATAATTATAGATGCATCCATCGTTGCCAGCAAAGGGTTGCCAGAAAAGAAGTAACCTACCAAAACGACGCTGGTTTGCTCAACTATCATGGCAACGTTTAGCCAGAAGGTGAAGGACCAATGGAAGAAACGATGAAGAAAATTTTCTCTGTGGAGGAGCAAAGAAATGGCTGAGAGTAGGTTGATTGCGCTGGTGTTTGACGGTGAGCAGGAAGCGGAACAGCTGTGGCTGCGGACTCAAGAATTAAAGAGAAGCGGTCTCATTCCACCTGGGGATGCAGCGATAGTTATCATCCGGCTGGATGGCCAGGTCATCGTGCAACAAGTGATAGATCCCACAGATGGAGACGCTTTTAACGCCCAAACATGGGAATATGTCATCAAAACGCTGCTCTCTGGGTGGGGTAAGGGCATTGATGATTGGTTTGTCCAGCAGGTGAAGCAACACCTTCTTCCAGGGACATCCGCTCTCTTTCTCTTGGTAGATCCGTCCAAGGCTCAAGATGTCGTTCACGCTTTAAGAGGTTACCCAGGTAAGCGCTTCTACAGTGCGCTGTCAACAGAAGATAAGGCAAGGATTAGAGCGGCTTCCGGGCAGGCATAGTCGTCGATGAGCAAAGCAAGGCTGACAATCACCGAGTGCTGGGGTTGGCCTCATGATGAGGCACGTCTCCTCAGGTGGCGGAGCACTGTCAGGGTGCGGTGCTGCAATCGCGTACAGAGGTCACTGGTTCGAGTCAAGTCGCGGGGTTTTCACTTTTTTCCATACTTTGTCTCTACACCCAGTACGCTGCTCGCAGTAAGGGTTAAGTATCCATGTTTCACTGAACTCGTGTCCTGTGATGCCCTGCGTCACCGAGCGACAGGCTACACCACAGCTTGTCAGTGTTCCGCAGATGACACAGGGAAGTTCTTTATCAAATGTAAGTTCAACACAGATCTCATCCATATCTTTCCCTTTCTTTCTTTTAGGATATGAACCAGGGAAAGGTGATCCTACTTGGAAACCCTGAAAGGAATATATCACACACATATTTAGCGACAGACGCAACCATTGATGGTGGAAGAGAAGGAGGGGGGAGCCTATGGGTGAGATTGTAGGGATCGAGACGCACCAGGGGTGGCATGAGCCGACGCTAGAGGAAAAGACACTCATAGCAGAACAGTATGGACTCGATGCGCTGTACTACTGCAAGGACCCGTGGGCGTTGCGTCATCGCTGGGTAAACAAGCATACAGGAGAGATGCAACGGGCAAGGTGTAACCGTTGGGAGTGTCAGCACTGTGGGCCAAGGAAGGTGGTGCTCTGGCGTCAACTGGTCAGGCAAGCAGAACCAACGCTTTTCTTGACGTTAACCAAGGCAGGGAAAACCGTAGCAGAGGCGCGTCGAGCGCTTACCACTCAAGCTGCTCTGTGAGAGGGTAGGGCGAGAGGGACTCGAACCCTCACGGCCTCTCAGCCTGGGGATTTTAAGTCCCCTGCGTCTACCATTTCGCCATCGCCCCGTGTGTGCCACGATAATAGCACGTTCAGCGGCTTTCGTCAATCATTTTTGACGGTTGGGTCGATATTTTATTCCGCCTGATTGTTGAAACAGTCATTAGCGCTGAAAACGTGAAAAATCCTAGCTGGCGTGTCAAATATTGACGCTGGTGAACGACTGGGGCATAATATGAGCCGTGTTGGAGTGAAGAAACATTCATAGAGAAGAAGCGACCAGGTACGGAAATATGACTAACAGTGGAGAGAGCTTGCACACATCCTCTGAGCCGCGTGTGCACGGCTATTATGATGTTATCATTGTGGGCGCGGGACACGCGGGCTGCGAGTCCGCGCTGGCCAGCGCACGCATGGGACTCAAGACCCTATTGCTCACGATGAATCTGGATAGCGTGGCCTTGATGCCCTGTAACCCTTCTATGGGTGGACCGGCCAAGGGACACCTGATCAAGGAGATTGATGCCCTTGGCGGCGAGATCGGGCGCAATACCGACCGCACCTTTATCCAGATGCGCCTGCTGAATACCAGTAAGGGGCCAGCGGTTCAGGCCTTGCGCGCGCAGTGTGATAAGCAGGCCTACCGTCTGGCGATGAAGTTTGTGCTGGAGAGCCAACCAAATCTCGATCTACGGCAGGCGACGATCTTGCGCTTGCTGAGCACGCAACGCGAGGATGGGCGGCATGTGATGCATGGCGTGGTGACCAGCAACGGTTGGGAGTATCATGCGCGCTCAGTGGTGATGACGACCGGAACATTTATTAATGGTCGTCTGGTGGTTGGCGAGAAGACGCAGCCAGGCGGGCGCGCTGGAGAAGGTCCGGCGCTAGGTATCTCCGATTCGCTGCGTGCACTGGGCCTGGAGATGCGGCGTTTTAAGACGGGTACGCCCCCGCGTATCGATGCACGCACAATAGATTTTAGTAAGACGGAGCGCCAGCCAGGAAGTACTGTCCCTCTCTATTTTTCGCAGGATACAGAGGCGCGCGAGGATATCCAGGTACCCGGTGGGAAGCCAAACTCGGTCTACCCTGTGCTGGAGGAGGACCTACGCGGCTGGCGTCCGCAGTTGCCCTGCTACCTGGTGCGAACAACTGAGCGCACCCATCAGATTATTCGTGATAACCTGCATCGCTCCCCCCTCTATACCGGTATCATCGAAGGTGTTGGGCCGCGCTACTGCCCCTCGATTGAGGATAAGATTGTGCGCTTTGCCGACAAGGTCTCGCACCAAATCTTTCTGGAGCCGGAGGGCTGGCGTACGGGCGAGGTCTATGTCCAGGGCATGAATACCAGCCTCCCGAGGATGTGCAGCTGGAGATGTTGCGCAGCATTCCCGCGCTGGCGAAGGCGGAGATCATGCGGGTTGGCTATGCCGTCGAGTATGACTATGTCTTGCCCACACAGCTCTTCCCTACGATGGAGACCAAGCCCGTGGCGGGCCTCTTCCTGGCGGGCCAGATCAACGGTACCTCTGGCTATGAGGAGGCCGCGGCTCAGGGCATCATGGCGGGCATTAATGCCGCGCTCTATGCGCGTGGCGAGGATGGCTTTGTGCTGGGGCGGCATGAAGCCTACATCGGTGTCTTGATCGACGACCTGGTGACGCGTCCCATGAGCGAGCCCTATCGTCTGCACACCTCGCGGGCCGAGCACCGACTCTTGCTACGTCCTGAGAGCGCTGATCTGCGCCTGGGCGATCATGCATATCGCCTGGGCATGATTGGAGACGAGCGCTATGAGCAGGTAGTGCGCAAGCGAGAGGCCATCCAGAGTACCCTGGAGGTGTTGGAGGGCGTGAGCTTTACCTCCTCAAGGGTTACAGAGCAGCACGCCGAGACGCTGGGAATTGCCCCGTTGGGCCAGAAGATGTCCGCCAAAGAGCTATTACGGCGTCCAACAGTGAAGTACTTCCAGGTCGCTCAACTCTCGCAACGTATGGTTGAAGAGCACGCAAATATGGATGGCGCGGAGTCTGCGTCCAGGATTTTTATGGAACTGACCGACCTGCCGGAGGATACTGCTGAAGAGGTTGAGCTCCAGGTCAAGTATGAGAACTATGTGCGCAAGCAGGAGCAATTGGTGCGCCGCACCTCGCGCCTGGAAGAGATGCGTATTCCGGAGAACCTGGATTACCGCGATGTGCAGCACCTGCGTACGGAGGCGCGCCAGAAGCTGCTTAAGACGCAGCCAAGGACGGTTGGGCAGGCCTCGCGTGTAGAGGGCGTAACCCCCGCGGATATAGCCATTTTGATGGTGTATATCCAGAAAGTACGGGCTTTAAGGCTGTAATCTTGACATAAACCTATAGTACTGTGTACCATACACAGGCATAGGGGTTATAAAATACTAGTAAGAAGAAAAAGCAGTAACATTAAACATTCTCCTCGAGTGGTGGTACTGCTTTTTTTCAGCAACCATGTTGGGGAGAGATCGCTGATGGAAGGGAGTAGCGACGTTATACCCACGCTCATAAGCGCAGACTACCCAATGGTTAACCTGGTTCACATGGGGTAAATGGCAATTACGTGATAGGTAATTGCCTATATGTTAGATGGACATTGGGAAGTGCCCACAGCCCACAGCAGTGTGCACGGCAACCTGAAAGACAGGAGAGGGAAGACTGTGTACATTCTCGTCGTAGATGACGACCGCTTTGCCAATACGCTGGTGCAATTTGTACTGAGCAAAGAGGGATACGAGGTAGAAACGGCGGATAACCCTCGCGGGGCCTTGCAAATGATTCAGAAGCGAGAACCGGACCTCTTGATTCTGGACGTCACGATGCCGTATATCAATGGTTTTGAGTTTTCCGCCAAGCTAAAGGCGGAAGGCTATGAGATCCCCCTTATTTTTATGACGGCCCAGGACACAATTGAGGCGAAGCTCCAGGGGTTCAACATTGGCGCGGATGATTACATCTGCAAACCTTACAATCACCAGGAACTGGTCGCGCGTGTACAGGCCGTTTTGCGCCGGATCAAAAAGAGTGGCAAAACGGGCAACCAGAGTATCCGTGGCGGGCAGATAGAGCTCTTCCCGGCCGAGCTGAAAGTCGCCGTAACGGGGAAGCAGCCCGTTACCCTGACTCCCACCGAGATGCATGTTTTGCGTGTTTTGATGCATAGCGCGGGCCAGGTGGTGAATAGAGATCAATTATTGGCTGAGGTCTGGAACGATAACGAGAACAACAGCAATATCGTCGATGTCTACATCCGTCGCTTGCGCGTCAAGCTGGAGGACGATCCAGACAAGCCGCTCTACATTCTCTCGGTGCGCGGCGTTGGCTATAAGTTTGTAGGCAAGTAGACAAGTAGGCAAGTAAAGATGTAGGGATGTGCTCATTTCTTTCGCGTTCGAGTGAAGGGGAGCTGGCTTAAACAAGAACGTGAAGACATTTGGAAATGTAGGGGGTCAGGGTGCGGAAAGATATGTCACAAGAAGGGTCAGGAACAGGTCGAGAAGAGGAGACATATGACCTGACGGTCGTGTCGCCTCGCCGGGGGCGCCGCAAGCGTGAAGAGACGGTGCCGTTGGAGCGTGAGTTGGTGCTTACGTCTTTTATGACGCATAGTCCGGACGCGCTACTAGTTCTGGATAAAGACTTTCACCTGCGCGACAGCAATCCAGCGGCCAGGGAGATGTTGCGCTTACCTGGAGGCAAGCCGGGGACGCTGTGGAAATGTCGCGAAATGTTACGCTGCAAGAACCTGAACCGTATGGAGCTGTGTGGAACTTCGAGCTGTCCCCTGACGCGGGTCCTGCAACAGGATGAGTCGCTACAGAACGAAGAACTGCTAGTCGGGGCAAAGGAGGAGATTTTTTGCGAGGTCTCCACCAGTGTGACGCCTATTCATATAGCTGAACAGCCGTACGCAGTTTTGGCTCTGCGGGACCTCTCGGCCCTCAAGGTGGCGAACCAGGTACGCTCGAATTTTGTCTCAATGGTCTCACATGAGTTGCGCACACCCTTAAACTCGGTCCACGGCTTTATTGAGCTTCTCTGGCAGGGGCATATGGGCGAATTGAATGATGAGCAGCGCCTCTACCTGGGATACGCTCAAGAGGGGGTGCAGCAGCTTATCTCAATCGTCGAAGACATTTTGTTTATGACACGCTCGGACCTAGGACAGTTTGAAACTAAGCAGCAAGGCGTACAGTTGCTAGAGCTGGTTCGCCTGGTGACGCGGAGTTTGCAGCCGCAGGCGCTGAAGGCGGGGGTTGCGCTAGTCCTGGAGATTGCGCCCGAGGCACCCCTCTTGTATGTTGATCCACAGCGTATCAAGCAAGTCTTAAATAACCTGATCTCCAATGCCATTAAATATACGCCACCCGGTGGCTCGGTGACTATTACGGCCAGCGTGCATGATGCACACTTTCAGATGATCAGTGTCACCGATACCGGCTATGGTATTCAGGTTGAGGATCGCCCACATATTTTTGAGCGCTTCTACCAATCCAACCATAGCCAGCAATCAAAAATGGGTGGGTATGGCCTGGGTCTCTCAATCGCCAGGTTGATTGTGGAGCAGCATGGTGGCACCATCAGCTTTGATACAGTGGTGGGCAAAGGTTCGTCTTTCTACTTCACACTGCCCATCCTGGAAGGGGCAAAGCGCCAGAAGGCCACGAGCCGAGAGTAGCCCGGTGTGTTATGACCACAGGGTAGGTTGCTCAGACGCTTCTGGCTCGATCCAGGTTTTGTCTTTGGAGAGCTTATCGGCCTGGCGCGTTGGCTCCGGCAGACGGTAGCCTTTACTACAGGCCAGAACGTAGCGGATGCTGGTCTCCAGGCTAATGAGGTGCCCTGGCGAGATAATCATGGGGTTAACACGTGTGCGCGTGCGCACCATGGCACCAATGACCTCTTTTTTGTAAATGAGAGGAACCCAGGAGCCAGCCTCTTCGCCGAGAGCCTCTTTATCGTAGTGTCCAACCAGCAGCGACTTGGCGCAGCCGATGGTGGGGATATTGAGCCAGAGACCCAGGTGCGCGCCAATGCCGATGCGCCTGGGGTGAGCGATACCCTGACCATCTACCATGACCAGGTCGGGTTTCTGGCGTAGTTTGCGTATGGCGCCCAGGACGCTAGGTGCCTCGCGAAACGAGAGGAGACCCGGCACATAGGGCATTTGTATCGGCTCCTCGTAGATGTGCCGCTCCACAATCTCCAGGTCGGGGAAGGAGAGGAGCACCACGGCCGCCTGAGCCATATTATGCTCTTCGTGGATGGCCATATCGACTCCCGCGATGTAGCGTACCTCGCCTACCTGATCCTCCAGAATAATATGCTGTGCCAGTTCATGTTGCAGGGCGATTGCCGCCTCCGGGCTCAGATTCCATGGGTGCGGTATCTGCATATGCCTTTCCCTTCTCTGCGTTGTGAATACTATGTGTTATCGGGCCTCGGCGATACAAATCAGGCGTGGACTCTCTAGCTGGTAGGGCGCCAGGTCATAGTCGCCATAGGTATCCTTTACCTGAAAGCCTGCCTGCTCCAAAAGGAGTTCAATCTCTCCACGTTCGAAGAGGTAATGATGTGTCGTGACGACCGTACGTTGAATGGGTCCGCCTTGGTGATGCTGATCATAAAAGTGTGTTAGCTCCAGCAGGTGGCGATCATGCGAGGCGGCCGGGCTGACAAAGTGGGAGAGCCAGGTTTGGTCATCGGATTGCCAGGTTCCCTGATGTAGCATTTGCCCGCTCATACCCTCCATATAGCGCAGGTCGCCGTTGCTAATATCCAGGATGAAAGTGCCACCGACCGAGAGATGGGCACGAATGGCGGCCAGGGCCTGTTTCTGCTGGACGCGTGATGTAATGTGTGCAAAGGAGCCAAGCGCGATAAAGGCTAGGCGATATTTCTGCTCCAGGCGCAGAGTGCAGACATCTTGCTGTACCAGGGTACAGTGTTTGCTGAGGCCAGCGTCATCTAATGCCTGGCGTGCGAGGTCCAACATTTGCGCTGAGGTATCGACGCCCGTAACCTCGTAGCCATCTTCTGCCAGGGGAAGCAGGACGCGGCCACTGCCGCAGGCCAGCTCCAGAATCTTGCCGCCGCAGAGTTCAGCGAAGTTGCGATACATATCGAAATCTTCGCTGAACTGGGCGTGTTCGGCATCATAAAAAGGCGCGATCAGGTCATAGTTATTCATTGTGTGAAAACCCTTGTACTTCTTCTCCGAAAACCTTGAGCGCGCCTGCCCCCGAATGGGGGAAGCGCTAGACACGCCAGTGACGCGCGCCCCCGAATGGTCGTTGGATTTCGGAATAAGATCTTAGGGCGGGGAGAGATGCTAGATGCCATCGGCCTCCACAATCTTCCAACTGCCATTTATCTTATTGAGCGTGAGGTGAACAACGTACACTTTGTTGGTACGTGTGACCGTTACCGCAATTTTCGCGACGGTATTGTTCAATGATACCAGACGAGGGCTGCTACTTTCAATGCTTCCAAGTTGTTGATCAGCGGTTCGCGCATCACTTGTAAAGGTCTCTTCGTCTGAAATCTGAGTTGTGCTCCCATCATCGTGTGTGATAGAGAAGCTCGCATCTGGCGATACATAGGTATAGGCCTTAGTATAGTCCATTGTCTGCAATGATTGATAGTAGAGGGTGACCCTGGCTGGCGCCTGTACCGTGTCAGACTGGACCAGGTTGACGCCCAGGTAGCCAATGACGCCACAGATACCACATCCCAGGAGGGTCACACCTCCCAGCACACCCAGCGTAATCCAGAGCCAGAGGAGAGAGGACTTCTTACGTGGTGGCGGCATAACCGGGTAGGGATAGGGTGGCATGCCTGGAGCAGGGAATGGACCCGCCGGTGGTGGGTAGGGATAGCCCTGGTAGGCAGGTAGTGGGGCCTGATACTGCCCAGAGGGAATATGTGACGGCGTGGCTTGCGCAGGCGTTGTAAGTGGTAGAGGTATATCAGTGGACAGGGTTGGCTCACTGGGATCAAAGGACATATGAGTACTCCCTTTTTTTATAGTGGGATGCTATTCTGTTACAGCTCAATTGAAAAGGAAAAGAGGGGAGTGCAGGAGGCGTCAGCCCCCCTACGTCCCTTTGAAAAGGCAAAGAGGGAAGTGTAGAGAGACGTCAGCCCCCCTACGTCCCTTTGAAAAGGCAAAGAGGGGAGTGCAGAGGGGCGTCAGCCCCTCTGCGTTCTTTTTCCCCCCGCCGCAGGCGGTATGAATCCCTTTCAAACGAAGCGGAAATGAAATATATTCTATAGAAGTGCATGTATGTAGGGACAGTATAATCAGGAACAGTGGAATTTACAAGCTTCAAACAAACTGGCAGGAGGAAAGGATCACATGCGCGCGTTAGTGTATGGAGCGCGAGGCCTAGCCTTAGAACATAACTACCCACAGCCGCAGCCTGGAGAGGGCGAGGCGCTGATCCGGGTTGTGCAGGCGGGCATTTGCAATACAGACCTGGAGATTACGCGAGGGTATAAAGGCTTTGAGGGAGTGCTGGGGCATGAGTTTGTTGGGGTGGTCGAGACGATCCAGGGGCTTGGTACACGCCCGCAATATAGCCATCTGCTGGGTCAGCGCGTAGTTGGTGAGATCAATATTCCCTGCCGCGGCGCGCAATGCTGGTATTGTTGCCAGGAAATGTATTCCCACTGCCCTCGACGAGCGGCGCTCGGTATTGTGGGCCGGGATGGCGCCTTTGCCGACTATCTCACCCTGCCCGTTGAGAATCTGCACCTGGTACCCGACGAGATCAGCGACGAGGAGGCTGCCTTTGTGGAGCCGCTCGCGGCCAATTTTGAGATGCTGGAGCAAGTGCATATCACGCCCGGTATGCGCATGCTGGTACTTGGCGATGGCAAGATGGGGCAATTGGCGGGCCAGGTCCTGGCTCTGAGCGGGGGCGAGGTCTGGATGGCAGGAAAACACGAGGAGAAACTGGCCCTTGCGCGCAAGCGAGGCATCGTGACGCTTACAGTAGCCGAGGCTGAACGCCTGGTGCAGGAGGGCGAGCGCCTCGATCTGCTGGTGGAGTGTACTGGCTCGGAACGAGGCCTGGACATGGCTTTACGCCTGGTGCGGCCACGAGGAACCATTGTACTCAAGAGTACTGTCGCGGAGAAAGGCGCTCTGGATCTCTCCCGTATCGTCGTTAACGAGATACGCGTGCAGGGATCACGCTGTGGACCCTTCGAGCCAGCCCTGCGAGCCTTGCGCCAGAAGCGCATAGAGGTTTTGCCCCTTATCAGTGCGCGTTACACCTTAGAGAACGCTGAAGAGGCCTTTCGCCAGGCTGAGCAGAAAGGTATGCTCAAGGTTCTGGTAGAGATCCCCCTCTAAAAAGAGATAGATATTCATTTTGCACGCAATCAAGTGCAAAATGAATATCTATCTCTTTTCTCTGAGTTCTACAGGTGCGAGCAATCGAGCAAAAATTAGCCGCGTAGGAGCGACGAGGCACCATCGATCCAGATCTCGGTGCCGCTGATATGGCTGGAGACATCTGAGGCCAGGAAGAGCGCCAGTTGCGCCACCTGCTCTGAACTGGCGGACTCCCCATCGGCCAGGGGCGTTGAGCCTTCTGGGAACTCGGCAGGAATTTTTATCTTTTCGACATCGCGCTGTTGCGTATTCGCGTTGATTTCGGTGTCGACCGCTCCCGGGCAGATCACATTGACGCGTATTTTGCTGCGACCCAGCTCAACCGCTAGCATCTTGGTCATGGCAACCTGGGCTGCCTTGGTACTGGAGTAGGCCGTGGCGCCAGTATTGCTGAAGATGCGCGTTCCATTGACCGAGGCAGTTACGATGATCGAGCCACCCTGCTTTTTCAAAGAGGGGACTGCGCTCTTAATCGTCAGGAAGGTGCCCGTCAGGTTGGTATTAATTGTCTTCATCCACTCGTTAACGGAGATCTCTTCAATGGGCGCCCAGACACCATTGATGCCCGCGTTGGCGAACACAATATCCAGTCGGCCCCAGCGCTCAATAAGCTGCTGTACGGCGCGCTGCATGTCCTGCTCCTGCGCCACATCGGCGGTAATGGCGATGGCTTCATGCCCCTGGGCTGTAATCTCCTTAACAGTCTGCTCGATCTCGTCGCTGGTATGACTGAGCACGCCAACTCTGGCCCCCTGTTGGGCGAAGAGCACCGCAGTGGCCTTGCCGATGCCAGAACCCGCTCCAGTTACTAATGCGACTTTCCCTGAGAGTGTCACTGTTATCTCCTCCTCTATGCGATAGAATCTTCACAAGATGCACGCTAAGCACACGCTCCCGGTTTCAATCAGAGCCAAACCGCAAACTGGTAGAGCACCAACCAGCCAGCAAACTGGTAGAGGGCCAACCAGCCAGCAAACTGGTAGAGGGCCAACCAGCCAGCAAACTGGTAGAGCACCAACCAGTACGCTTACTGAGTCAGTGGTGTGACGCGTCATGGCAGCCTCTGGCTGCCATGACGCGTCACACCACCTCTACCAGCGAGCGCCGCAGGCGCGAGAAGTAAAGGAATAGGATATATTGCCTACAAAAATTATGTATTAGATCGACCCTTGACCGATCAACTTTAAACTTGAATGCCTGAACTTGTACACCTTTGGGGCATGTGAAACGTGTTTTACCTAAGGCGTTGAAGTCTTGCTAGTAGAGCTTTGATTTGCTATATCTTTCTTAGCAAGAAAGCTTTAAATGTGTATCGATAAATAGGAATTAAAAGGTCGCGACTTTTTGTTGAGTTTTTACCCGATGGTTGGTATGTGGTTGAGGAGGAGTTCCGCGCACCTGTCTCGTGCGGCATGTATTTGAAACTGGGGGAAGCGTTGTTAGGGGGGCCACCGACATGCCACTGGATTCTACACGCTGGCTCTGATAAGAGAGACGCCACGAGGGTGCCTCTATGCTTTGTCATGCCATGAAGCGATCCGCGGTCTCCTCTACGCTCAAAGGAGATATATTATGTTGACCCTTGCATCCACGCAAGTGAATGTGCCAACAGCGAATCTCGGCTGGGTAGATTACCTGATTATTGGTATTTACTTCTGCGTGACGCTGGGCATTGGTTTCGCGCTGCGAAGGCGCATGCGCTCTTCCGAGGACTTTTTTCTTTCTGGTCGTTCGCTTCCTAGCTGGGTAACGGGCCTGGCCTTTGTGGGCGCGAACCTGGGCGCGCTCGAAATCCTAGGCATGGGCGCCAATGCCGCGCAGTATGGCTTTATGCAGGCTCACTTCTACTGGATTGGCGCTATCCCAGCCATGCTGTTTGTGGCCATCTTTATGATGCCATTCTACTATGGCAGTAAGACACACTCGGTTCCAGGCTTCCTCAAGCTGCGCTTTAACGAAGCCACCCGTGGCTTCAACGCCATTTCTTTTGGCGTGCTGACGATCCTGACTTCTGGAATTAATATGTATGCCGCCGCGCTGGTGTTTAACGTCCTGTTTGGCCTGGACCTCAACATCTGCATCTGGATTTCTGCGGCCTTTATCATGGCCTATATCCTCCTTGGCGGTCTCTCGTCCTCCATTTATAACGAGACCCTGCAATTCTTCCTGATCGTCCTGGGCCTTTTGCCGCTCACCCTGATTGGTCTGAACCATGTAGGCGGTTGGGCGGGCCTCCAGGCAAAGGTGAATAATCCCGCCTTCTTCCACCTATGGCAGGGGACGGCCGGGAACAACAACCCCTTTGGTGTCAACTTCATTGGCATCGTGCTGGGCCTGGGTTTTGTCCTGAGCTTTGGCTACTGGTGTACCGACTTCCTGGTCGTGCAGCGCGCGCTGGCGGCTGAGGACGAGGCGGCTGCCGAACGCACGCCCTTGATCGCGGCCTTCCCCAAGCTCTTCTTCCCCTTTATCGCTATCGTTCCTGGACTGGTCATTTTCTCGCTGATGCCGCACCTGGGCCAGGGTGGCGGCTTCCAGAACTCCTATAACATGGCAATCCCATACGCGATGGTGCAGTTCTTCCCCAGTGGCCTGCTGGGCCTTGGGCTAACGGCATTGCTGGCATCTTTTATGTCTGGTATGGCCGGTAATGTGACCGCATTCAATACCGTCTGGACGTATGACATCTATCGCTCATATATCAAGAAGGACGCGCCTGATAGCCACTATCTGTGGATGGGCCGCATTATTACCGTCGTTGGTATTGTGCTGAGCGTCGGCACAGCTTACCTGGCGGCAAGCTTCAACAGTATCATGGACTATGTCCAGGCGCTCTTCTCCATCTTTAATGCGCCGCTGCTGGCGACGTTCCTGCTGGGTATGTTCTGGCGCCGCACGACTGGTTGGGGTGGTTTTGTTGGCCTGGTGGTGGGAACGGCGGCTTCGATTAGCCTCTGGCTCATGGGACAGTACCATATGATCTCTATGGGGAGCAGCCAGGGGTCGAGCATGTGGCGCGCTCTGATCGCCTGGTCGGTTTGTTTCGTGGTGACCATCGTTGTCTCGCTTGTTACCAAGCCGAAACCCGCTAGTGAGCTGAAGGGCCTGGTCTACAGTATGACGCCGAAGCGTGAGGTTGTGGAGACGGTCTGGTATAAGAAACCTCTGGTACTGGCTGGTATCGCCCTGGCGATCTTCGCGGTCTTAAACATCATCTTCTTCTAGCCAGCGAAAGGACGCAATGATTATGAGTCAACAAGATGTGCGTAACATGGAAAAGTCGGGTGAGACACATCGGCTCTCTATCGCCTTAACCATTGGCGCGACCATTGGTGTTATCGGGCTGGTGCTCCTCCTCTATGGAGCATTCGGCACGGGTGCCGAGTATAACCGCAGCGATGGCTTCAATATTAACCTGTGGTGGGGGCTGGTAATGCTCATCGTAGGCGCAGTCATGGCAGGAGGCAGCTTCCTGTCAAACCGCCGCAAGAGTAAGTCTTGAACAAAAAAGGGAAAGTGCAGAGGGGCTGACGCCTCTCTGCACTTTCCCTTTTTTGTTCAAGACTATTATTTATCGCGCTCGGACTGGTGCAACGCGGCCTGCGCGGCGGCCAGGCGTGCGACGGGAACGCGGAAGGGAGAGCAACTCACGTAGTCGAGGCCGACTTCGTGGCAGAAGGCGATGCTTTCAGGATCACCACCATGCTCACCGCAGATGCCCAGCTCAATATCCTTGTTGGTGTGGCGCCCCTTGGCTACGGCCATGGCGACCAGCTGGCCCACGCCCTCACGATCAAGGGTCTGGAAGGGATTGGTAGGCAGAATCTTAACCTTGTCCTTCTGACCGGGAACATCCAGGCCATCGACATACTTGAGCAAGAACTTGCCCTCGGCGTCGTCACGGCTGTAGCCGAAGGTGGTCTGTGTCAGGTCGTTGGTGCCGAAGCTAAAGAAGTCGGAGACCGGTGCGATCTGATCGGCGGTCACGGCGGCGCGTGGAACCTCGATCATGGTGCCAAATTTGTACGCGATGGCGCCACCAGATTCGCGCGCAATCTCCGCGGCGACACCCTCCAACTGCCTCCGGACCTCGCGTAGCTCATTGACGTGGCCGACCAGTGGGATCATAATCTTCGGCTGGAGCTTCTTGCCCTCGCGCGCTAGCTCGGCTGCGGCCTCCAGAATGGCGCGCGTCTGCATGATGTTGATCTCAGGGAAGAGCAGGCCGAGGCGACAGCCACGTAAGCCCAGCATGGGATTCATCTCACGCATAGAGCCGACGGCTTCGAGCATGGCCTTCTTCTCTTGCAGCTCCGCCTCGTGTCCGCCCTGGGTCTCCAGGCGAGTGACCTCGACCAGGAGCTCTTCATAGGAGGGTAGGAACTCGTGCAGCGGTGGATCGATCAGGCGAATAACGACCGGGTAGCCCTCGCCCGTTGTGGGGCTGACCATGGCTGAGAAGATGCCCTTAAAGTCGCTGCGCTGGAAGGGTAGCAACTGATCGAGCGCGGCCTGGCGCTCCTGGGGGCTGCGTGCGAGAATCATCTTCTGCACGATGGGGAGGCGCTCCTGCTCCATAAACATATGCTCGGTGCGGCAGAGGCCAATGCCCTCGGCTCCAAAGGCGACGGCGCGCTGTGCATCACGTGGGTAGTCGGCATTCGCCCAGACGCCAAGTCTGCGTACCTTGTCGGCCCAGCCCAGCAGCGTCTGTAAATCTCCCTCCCTGGCGAAATCGGAATCAACGGTCTGAATACGACCCTGGAAGACCTCGCCCGTCGCGCCATCAATCGAGATGTCGTCGCCCTCGCGAATAACACTATTAGAGTTGTTGACGCGGAAGAGACGCTCGCTATCACTGACGCGGATGCCTTCACAGCCAGCGACACAGGGGAGACCCAGCCCGCGTGCCACAACGGCGGCGTGGCTGGTCGCACCACCACGTGCGGTGAGAATACCCTTGGCAACGAGCATGCCATGGACGTCATCGGGGCTGGTTTCCGGGCGCACCAGTACGACGGATACCCCGGCTTTGCCCAGCTCCTCGGCGCGATCCGCGTCGAAGACAGCTTTACCGTAGGCCGCACCCGGCGAGGCGTTCAGGCCCTTTGCGAGCAGACGACCCTCCGCCGTGGCCTTTCGCTTCTCCGCCTCATCAAAGCGGGGCAGGAGCAGTTGGTAGACATGCGCTGGCTCAACGCGTTGCAGGGCCTCTTCAGGCGTGATCAAGCCCTCGCGCACCATATCCACGGCGACCTTGATCGCGGCCCTGGCGTTGCGCTTGGCTGAGCGTGTCTGCAACATGTAGAGCTGACCATGCTCGACCGTAAACTCCAGGTCCTGCATATCGCGGTAATGCGCCTCCAGGCGTTTGGCGATCTCCAGGAATTGGCGATAGACTTCGGGCAGATCTTCGTGCAGGCGGCTGATTTTTGATGGTGTACGAATACCGGCGACCACATCCTCACCTTGGGCATTAAGCAAATACTCGCCAAACATCTCGTGCTCGCCGTTTGAGGGGTTGCGGGTAAAGGCCACGCCTGTGCCGCTATCACTGCCCATATTGCCGAAGACCATACTCTGGACATTGACGGCAGTTCCCAGATTGTGCGGAATTTTGTTGAAATTGCGGTAGTCGATGGCGCGTTTATTGTTCCAGGAGGCGAAAACGGCCTCGATTGCCTTGCGCAACTGTTCATAGACGTCTGTGGGGAAGGGCTGTCCCGAGGCTCGCTCCGCGACCTGCTTAAATTCGACGACCAGCTCTTTAAGGGCCTGAGCGGGAATCTCGGCATCCGTCTTTGCGCCCGTGCGCTGCTTGTAGGTCTCCAGGATGTGTTCAAAGTCCTGGGGATTAGTATTCAACACGATCTTGCTGAACATCTGAATGAAGCGACGATAGGCGTCATAGGCGAAGCGCTCGTCCTGTGTTAGGGCGATGAGGCCCTGTACGGTTTCGTCATTGATACCCAGGTTCAGCACAGTATCCATCATACCGGGCATAGAGAACTTCGCGCCTGAGCGTACCGAGACCAGGAGTGGATTCTCCCGACCCCCAAACTGTTTGCCAGTCTGGGCTTCGACAATTTGCAGCGCGGCGAGGGCCTGGTCCCACATACCAGCGGGGAACTGTTTCTGTTCCTCGTAGTAGGCATTGCAGACCTCGGTTGTGATTGTAAAGCCGGGAGGAACAGGCAGACCAGCATTAGTCATCTCGGCCACGCCAGCACCCTTACCACCAAGGAGGGCACGCATGGAGGCGTTGCCCTCGCTAAAGAGATAGACCCATTTCCGTGGAGACTGTTTGACAGCCTCCTCCAATTGTGTGTGTGTGATCTGTTGCGTCATGAAGATGTGTCCTCCACTTGTGCTTGTGGACCCTGGCATGGCCTGTCTCCTGTCACTTACTTCTGATCCGAAAACCCTGAGCGCGAAGCGCTAGACACGTCAGTGGCGTTGGGTTTCGGAATAAGATCATCGACAGGTCAAGAATAAGGCGTACCTTTTCCTGTGTGCCAGAACCCTGGTCGCGCTACAAATCGCGACCAATGACTACGTTGTCAAAACAATATTACGTGCCCAGCGTAGGACTGTGCGAGCGCTCTTGATATAGCTACTCGCTTCATCGGCACTGATGACCTCATCGGCCTCTTCAGGAGGGGTGTCGGCGTAAAACGCCTCGGGATGGAACGGCGAGAGCCGGGCCATCTCCTCTTGAATCGAGTCCGGTGCTCCAACCTGTGCGCCCAGTGCGCGCAAGTCATGATTATATGGAGAACGGCGGCCAATATTGAGCAAGCTTACAGCTTGCGCAGCCTTTTCCGCCACCTGGTTGCAGTAATCGGCGCAGGCAAAATGACGGCCCAGGCCAATTTCAAGTGTGGCTGTAGTCATATCCTGTGCGGCCTCCGCGAAAAGCCCTAATGCACCCTGAACATCATGGTCCGGGTATACCTCCCTGTCCTCCTCATCCTCCTCACCTCCGAAGGGCGCAGGCGATGCCGCCTCTGCATGAACAAATGGTTGCTGGGTCTGATCTTGTGACTCTACTCCACCCAGGAGGAGAGCTTCTAGATCGCTTTCAGTGGAGTCATGATCGCTGTATCGATGGTTAGGCATTTCATGCATGTTAGACATGGTAAGTGTTCCTTCTACAGGGTGCCAAAACATAGGCACGTTTTACGAGGTGTTGTATAGCATTGATTATTAAGTTATGCTATCCCGAACATAGTATTCCTAATCAAGCTAATCTGTCAATGGCTGTAGGAGCATCTTTCGATATGTTTAACGAGTATCAGTTCAGCTAATACTTGTTTGTCATATTGATGTATGTGTATGTATATGAAGAAAATTTTTTGTATTGACGGATGTAATGAAATAAATTGCCAGAAAAGCGGAAAGCTGCATAATGGTGTATCAGGCTGTTGGCGACAGGAGCGTTTTGCTCTTCACATACGTGTATCTATGTATGTTGATATAAAAATGGTTACGCGTGAAAGTGAAGGTGCAAATGAATATAGATAACTCAATGTCTGGTATGGCACAGCCGATCGTGATTGGTGTCTTTGAGAAGCGGGAAAAGGCCGAGGAGGCATTGGAGGATTTGCGCCGGGCGGGCTTTACGGATCAGCAAATAGGCTTTCTCTATCGTCATCTTGATACTGAGGAGAGCGAGAAAAAAATCTCGACCGAGTCCGCGATTGGGGCCGCGGCAGGTGCCATCGGTGGTGGTGCTTTAAGCAGTTTCCTGACGGCTGCAGCGATCTCAGCCATCCCAGGTGTGGGACCCGCCATCGCGGGTGGAATCATCTTTGCCGCGCTGGGAGGGGCCGCCCTGGGAGCTATGGCGGGTGGCTTTGTGGGCATGCTGATTGGTATGGGAGTACCCGAAGACGAGGCACATTACTACCAGGGAGAACTGGAGCATGGCCGCACCATTGTCACCGTGAAGAGCAATGAGCGCTATGACGAGGCGCGGCAGGTGCTGAAGCAGCACGGCGCTTATGACGCGACCGAGCGCATGGCGCAATTGCAGCCGGGTGATACGCAAGCTCAGTCCTCGCTCCCGGCGGCAAGTTTCCACGATGAAGACACAGTCGAGCGTGGAACGCCTGAGTACAATCAGAATGTGCCACTTGAAGAGGCCGATACCATCAAAGTCGAGAACTACCGCCCACCAGTGCGCTAACAATAACAGAGTAGCCGCGTACGCCAGGAGCGAGCCCGCTCCTGGCGTACGCGGCTACTGCTGATACCAGGGGGGATTGAGAGTCAGGATCTGGTGGTAGATGGGGCAACTGTCCTGGTGCGCGCCCGGCAGATAGCCTGTGCTCATGAGAAATTCATTGACGATCTCACCACCTGTAAAAACAAAGTTCTTTTTGAAGAGTTTGACCCACTGCTCCTTATTTAGAGGATGATGAAGCGTGAGCCAGTTCGCGAAGGAGCCATGCTGCTCGCGCAGGACGACGAGGCGGCGCGCATTCTCAATCACAGCGCGCACCTTCAATCGATTGCGAATAATGCCTGCATCACTGAGGAGCCGCTCTTCCTCCTGAGGCCCATAGCTCGCAACTCGATCAAGATCAAAACCTTCAAAGGCGCGCTGAAAGCTCTCCTTCTTCTTTAAAATAGTCTGCCAGGAGAGACCTGCCTGGTTGATCTCCAGGGCCAGGCGCTCGAAGAGGGCGGCGTCGGTGGCGAGGGGAAAACCATACTCATGATCATGGTATGCCTGGTGCAGCGGATGCTCGCGGGCAAAATCGCAATAGCTCTGAGCCATAGGTTCGTGTGTCCTCTTTTCTCTCGACCAAAGGTCCTTCATTGAGAAGTGCCTATCTGTTTATTAAGCAATATGCTCGTTTGTAGCGTAAATACTTCTGCTTTCTCTGTCAAGACAGGACTAAATGCCTGATAGCGAGTAGGTAAAAAGTCATCATTTCCTGTGCCTGGCGCTCTGCTGCGTTGGAATAGAGTGAAAGCGCATAGACGCCGATGGTTGACGTTGATAGTGGAGAGGGTGCGTAATGTAGGGTCTATGCTTGTATGGACTTAGATAGAATCAGATATCTGTATTTGGGACGACGAAGGAGCTGCAAGCATGTTAGCAAGTATTCGTGATCTTGCGATCATGGGTGTTATTTTCTTATTATTTTTGATCGTCGCAATTATTGCCCTGGTGCGCTGGTCAAAACGGATCAAGTACATCCGAACGTGCGAATTATTGGACCTTGAGCACGAGCTTGAGAAGATGCAGCGTGAGGTGCCGAATTACGCAGCGGCTCTGGTAATCGTTGATGTGGCTGTAGGAATTATCTTTCGCTCGAAGATCTCCCTGCTCCTCCTGGAGGGTATAGGTGTCGTCAATATCGTCTATTTGATTGTATTGCTTGTAGGCGTCGTAGGGTGGAGAATGATGGCGAGGCGTTGGCAGAAGATCCAGGAGCAGTTGCCGATCCAGGAGATTCGTGCGCAGATGTCGATGCAGGCGCAGGTAGGCGAGCAGGGCATGGGGCTTCAGCAGCCCTGGCAGGCTCTTCCTGCTCCTATGCAGTGGCCAAATGGCCAGATGGATGGCTCGCAGGGCCAGTGGCAAAACGAGGTGGCCCCTGAGGAGCAAAACCAGTGGCCAACGGGCGGACAGATGGCGATGCCGCAGGGCCAGTGGCAAGGCCAACAGGAGTTCGACCAGCAAAACCAGTGGCAGGCTACTCCCATGCCCTCCTGGCAGCAGAATGGCTCTGGCCAGAACTGGTAAAAACTCAAGTCCCCAGATAGAAAAAGCCGCGCTCTTCGTCGAAGAGCGCGGCTTTTTCTATCTGGGGACTGGGTTTCTCTGCTCAGCCGTAAAAGTAGCCACCCTCCACCGTGAGTATGGATAGGTAATATCAATTCGATCCTGTGAAGCAAACCTCCTGGGGCTTCACAAATCCCTGGAAAAAAAGGAGTAAATAGCGGTATGTTTCCATCGATGGTGGTTCCTGCTATACTACAGGTGCGCCCTGAGCTATGTCTGGAAGAGACTGAGCAACGAGAGAAAGTAGCAGCCAGCATGCCTGTGGAAAAATCCGCGGATCGACCAGGAGATAGAGCGTTTAGCGATGAACTGGCCCTGGAAAAGCTCTATGAACAGTTCCGACGCCCCATACATTCCTATGTCTATCGCCTGCTTGGAAATATGGAAGACGCCGATGATATAACACAAGAGGTATTTATACGCGCGTGCAGTGCCTGGGATGGACTCTATGAGCGTGATCATTTGTCGTCCTGGCTGTATCGGATCGCGACCAATTTATGTGTTGATCAACTGCGTCGACGCAAACGTATCTCCTGGTGGCCCCTTTCACGCCGCTCGCGCCAGGGCGAAAATGACGAGGACGTGAGCGATGACGCCTCCCTCCTTTTAGCCGATAGTGGTGGTATCCCAGAGATCGCTGAACGTGAGCATATCCGCCTGACCCTGGCCAACATGCCTGAAGAGTATGCGGCGGCGCTTGTGTTACATGCTGCGCAAGGGGTCCCCTACCAGGAGATCGCAGCTATTATGGAGATCTCACCCAATGCCGCCGCTACGCGCATTTCCCGAGCCAAAAAGATGTTTATGGAACAGTACAAGCGATTGAATAAGAGTAATGCGAGTATGCAGGAGCGGCGAAAATGAATGACATTTTTCTCCCTCCCCTTCCTGCGGGACATGAAGCCGATTCCCGGGCCTGCGAGATTGTCCACCTTTACCTGGCTGTGTGGGATGATCTGACGCCAGAGCAGCGACGAAGCGTCGCCTTGCATGTGCGTGGGTGCGAGTCGTGTACACAGGAGATGCGCCAGGTTCAGCAGGCGACACGCCTGGTCGCCGACCTCCCTTCTTCACAGCCCTCCGAGCGTGTTGATGCCGCGGTTCGGGCCGCGATAGCCGCGCGCGCACAGGAGCGCAGCAAAACGAGTGACGAGTCGCGCCCGGTAGCCTTTCCAGAGAGACGCCGTGCGCACGCGAGAGCACGCTGGCACCCTGCAATGCTGGTGGCGGCCGCGCTGATGGCTCTGGGAGTGTTACTGGTTTCTTATCTCTTCTTTCTACGCTCCGCGCAGGAGTTTCAAATTCCATCTCAGGTAAGCTGGAACGGCTATGTGCTCTACCATATCCAGACTCAGCAGACAAGTGATGGTGCATCCTATCAGGTCAAGACCTACCATGATTTCACCAATAATATGTTCCATGTCGAGACGGTCATGGATGATAAACTGGATGTCGTAGCGGTAGGCAACGCTCAGCATGGAGTCCTGGGCAAAGATATGATGAATCACGTGGTGCAATGGGATGCTGCCAACTGGGTCGATAGCGACTCTATGTTTGACCTGCAAAAACTACGGGCGGATATGGCGGCGGGGCGCGCCAGCTACATCGGCAAGGGAACCTTCCAGGGACGAGAGGTCTACCAGATTCGCTACCAGAATGGCGATATTCTCCTGCTGGATATACATTATATGCCCGTCAATGTGCTGGAGCAGAAGCCTTCATCCAGCGAGAAGCCGATGTATGATACCCTTGAAGTGCTCACGCTGCAGCAGGTCCCTGAGAGTCTCTGGGACATGCAGGTACCCCCTGGCTTTAAGATGGGCGAGTTACCGCAGAAGCCTTAGATTTGCCCGATACACGAGTGCGACACGGACCGATTGCATGTACACAAAGAAGCGCAAAAGGTGATATGATGAGAACATCAAACTTTGAGGGGAGAAGATTCATGTCAATCTGGTCCGAAGGCGATATGCAGCTCGATGATGTTCGTATTCATTATTACCGTACGGGCGCTGGAGAGAAACCGCCGCTGGTGTTGTTGCACGGTTTCAGCGATAATGGGCTGTGCTGGAGCGAGGTGGTGCGGGAATGGGCGAGCGACTTTGATATCATTCTGCCCGATGCACGCGGGCATGGGCTCTCCAGCGGCTCGGCGAGCGGGAACTATCGGCAGCGGGCCATGGCGGAGGATGTGGTAGCGCTCATCCAGGCGTTGAACCTGGGCTCGGTGCGGCTGGGCGGGCATTCGATGGGGGGCGGCGTGGCAGCAGTGGTGGCCAGCGAGTGGCCTGAACTGGTGCGGGCGGTCGCGCTGGAGGATGCTGCGCTGTTTATACCACGCGAGCAGCCGACAAGTTCACAGGAGGAGGGACAGAGACGCCATGGCTGGTTGTTTGAGGTGCGGACGCAGAGTCTGGAGGAACGCAAGGCCGCCTGTCAGAAGAATACCGGCTGGTCGGAGGTCACAGTAGAGCCGTGGGCTATCTCGAAAGACCAGCTCAATATGGCCATCCTGTCCGCTGGCCCTGCGCCCGTCATCGGCGAGCGTTCGCCTATGGAGGTCCTGACCACCATTCGCTGCCCCCTGCTGCTGGTGACAGGCGACCCCACTCGCGGTGCCATGATCACGCCGGAGCAGGCCGCACAGATCCTGACCGCACAGCCCCGCGCCCGCGAGCTGCATATTCCCAATACAGGGCACTGTATCCGCTATGATCAGCCACGGGCGTATGCGGAGAGCGTGGGGGAATGGCTACGGAATGTATGATCCGTCATGGGCTGCGGGTTAGCCGAATGACGCAGCAGGCCCCTACAGATTTGCCCCTTCTCGGTCATAAAAGATAGAATAAGATAGAAGTTTGCTAAACCCCAAGGCCACATCGGCGTGGCCTTAGAATGAGGAGAACTCGCATGACCGAAGAACATATTCCGGTAATCGTAGGCGCGGCAAGGACGCCGACAGGCAAGTTCCTTGGTAGTCTCGCCAGTTTTACAGCTCCCCAGTTGGGAGCTATCGCTATAAAAGAAGCCGTAAAGCGCGCAGGCATCGACCCCAGCAACCTGGATGAGGTCATCATGGGCAATGTCGTAAGCGCGGGCATTGGGCAGGCGCCGGGCCGCCAGGCCGCCATCCACGCGGGCCTTCCCGATGATATTCCAGCTTTCACAATCAACAAAGTCTGTGGCTCGGGCCTCAAAGCCGTCATGCTGGCGGCGCAGGCCATTCGCGCGGGCGATGGCCAGGCCTATATCGCGGGCGGCATGGAGAGCATGAGCAATGCCCCCTATCTCTTGCCCAAAGCGCGTACTGGCTACCGTATGGGTGATGGCAAAATCATTGACTCGGTGGTCCGTGATGGCCTCTGGTGCGCCTTTGAAGATATCCATATGGGCAATGAGGCAGAGATCATCGCCGAGAAGTTTAGCGTCACGCGCGAGGAGCAGGATCAACTGGCGCTGCGCAGCCACCAGCGCGCGGCGGCAGCCACAGCCGAGGGCCGCTTTAAAGAGGAGATCGTGCCAGTTGAGGTGCGCCAGAAGAAGGGTTCTTTGCTGGTGGAAAACGACGAGCCTATTCGCAGCGACACCTCACGAGAGGCGCTGGCGCGTCTCTCGCCAGCTTTTCTAGAGGATGGTACGGTGACAGCGGGCAATGCCCCTGGTCTAAGCGATGGAGCCTCGGCGACGGTCGTTGTTGGCCAGGCCTTTGCGCAGGCGCAAGGTCTGCCTGTCCTGGCCCGAATTACGGGCTATGCCTCGGCGGCCATCATACCACGCTATATCTTTGCGGCCCCCACGCGTGCCGTTCGTCGCCTGCTGGAGCGCACTGGCATGCAGTTGAGCGACTTCGACCTGATCGAGGTCAACGAGGCCTTTGCGGCCCAGGCGCTTGCCAATGGCAAAGAGCTAGATTGGGATTGGGAGCGCGTGAATGTCAATGGTGGCGCCATTGCCCTTGGCCACCCCATCGGCTCCAGTGGCTCACGTGTCTTGATTACCCTGATCCATGAGTTGAAGCGCCGAGGTGGCGGTCGCGGTCTGGCAACGCTCTGCCTGGGTGGCGGCGGCGCGGTCGCGCTCTCTGTCGAGGTGTAGTTTTTTTATGAAGTAGCGTAAATAAATGTGGTGCAGGCTTTGCCTGCACCACATTTATTTACGCTACTTCATTTTCACATGCCATTGGCGTAGGCGTACCAGGAAGACTGTCCCCAGCCCTCCCAGGAGCAGTGCGAGCACAGTCCAGCCATAGACTACGCTGTACGAGGAGTGAGTGATACCCAGCCCAAATAGCGGGAAGAGCACGATCATAGCCAGGCTAAAGAGTCCCGTTTGAAACGAGAGGACAGTGGCGCGCTGAGCCTCGGGACAACGCTGGTTGATATAGGTGCTGAGTGCGGGATAGAGCACGGCAGTCGCGGCCTGAAAGAAGATCAGGAAGCCCAGTAAGCTTGGGAGCATCTGTGGCTGCATCATTAAAAGCAGGCCTGCTGCCTGGGTGAGGACAGCCAGGGGCAGCAGCCAGCGTTCTGGAATCTTACGCATCATCACGGGCACCATGGCCGTAAAGAGAAACTGGCTAAGATTGCTTAGAGCAATGATAAAACCGACCGCACTCAAGGCGAAGCCCAGGCCATGTAACTGAAGCTGAACGTAGAAGTAGATCGTGGTACCACAACTCTCGGTCAGCCCTGAGATCAGGATCAACCCCAGAATCGCAGGTGTGTTCCAGACGATGCGCAGGCCAGCACCCAGATGCGCCAGGATATTGATGCGCTCCTCCGGCTGGCGCTCTTCAATACCCTCTGGCAGCAGACAGAGAGGCAGGATGGAGACCAGGCAGATAAGCGCGCGACAGATGAATGGCAGAGTCTGCATGATGCTGCCAAGATAGCCCCCAAGTGTGGTACCCACCATCTCACTTACCAGGCTGACCATCAGTGTCCAGCTCATGAGCTTACTATAGAGCTGCGATTGGCGCTGCGCATCGGCATAGCCAGTCAGCGTCCAGAGCAGCGCGTCATTGGCCCCGCCCAGGAAGGCGAAAGAGATGCCCGAGAGCGCGAATGCCAGGAGCATAAATGGTGCCGTGGGATGGAGATAGAGCAAACTATCAAGCGCGCTAATCAGACAATAGAGAATCAGGCTTTTGCGGCGTCCCAGCAAGTCCGCGAAGATCCCGGTTGGCACCTCTGCGACGAACTTGGCAATATGAAAGACCATCTCAAACAAGCCGATCACAAAGGGGCTATATCCCTGCGCCGCCAGGTAGATCATCCAGATGGCGCTGGTCAGAAGCACACGCGAAGACGCGGTATAGCCAAAGAATGCGGCCAGCCAGCGCCGCCAGGGACGCGGCTCAAGCACACTGGTAGCTAAAGTGTTTTCCTCCGCTGAGGATTCCATAACAGAGTCATTCATGGATTCTGGATACTCCCTCTCATGAGAAGTAGGTAAAGCGTACGATAGTGAGCGCTTCTGTTGGAAGCAAGTTGAGAGAGTACCTGGCGTGGATGGCTACACGGGCAAGGGCAGCACATAGCCCACACGCGATGTCCCATGGAAGGGTGGAAAAAGGGCTAAGAAACAGAGGACGAAAAAGTAGCCATGCCAAAGGCAGCAGAATCTACCGCAGAACAGAGATGTCCTGAGAGTGGAGGCTCGGCGCTACTTCTCGCCGCATAAGCGCTACGCCAGGCTTATGCGGCCACCACATGGCCGAGGATTGATGGAATGAGGTGATGATGGGCCAGTCGCCCGGCGCTGGCGCGCGCGGTGACCTGGCGCATATGCTGTCTCGTCATATACTTGAGAATAACATGCCTCCATGCAGACGTCAAGAGGGTTTCGACACTCGG
>NZ_BNJH01000003.1:1355000-2181432 GCF_016587395.1 Ktedonobacter sp. SOSP1-52 | reverse complement strand
CACCGTGCTTGGTCTTGATGGTCAAGCACAGCTTGTTTCCTCATTGATTGGAGAAAAAAGAGCGCCAAAAGCGCTGAAATTGAGAGTGCGCCTTTCTTCTGCTTGTAAGGTTGCTGGCAGGGAGCGGGGAAGAATGTTCTTTCTTGCCCTGTTATTCTTATAGCCATATGCCATGATGGTCTGGTTGGCCCACGCATGTGTGCAGAGGAGGGGGAAAGCGGGGGAGCGGCCTCTTCATCCCACTGGGCGCACGCACCCACCTGGTCAGAGAAGCGTGGCGCTGGGTAGGTTCCAGCCCATGCGGTGCGGAGGGCGGCTGCGTAGAAAGAGCGGTGGCAGGCGACTGGCACCTCCCGCTTTTCCTGGTATATTCGTTTATTTCTATCTAAAATGAGATAAAGTAAAATTTCTCTTGTTTATATGGATTTTTCTTCTTTTGCACAGTATAGTTGTATCTATGGATGGAAACCCTGATGGAGAACATCGTCTTTGTGGAGGAGGGAGTAAGCGGATGGCGAGCATGGAGGACCAGCGCCTACAGGCATTACAACGTTTTGAGATCATTCGTCCTCATGTTGAGGAAGGGGTGTGTCAAACCGAGATCGCGCGGGTGTCTGGTATCCCGCTGAAAACAGTGCAACGTTGGATTCGTTCGTATCGTGGGGCTGGGTTGAGTGGATTGGCAAGGAAGGTCCGCTCGGATGCCGGTCAGCCTCGTGGGCTTCCGCAGGACCTGGTGCTGCTGGTTGAGGGCCTGGCGCTGCAGTCGCTTCGACGGCCATTGACGAGCATTCATATGTTGGTGAGCCAGGTGGCCCAGGAGCACAACTGGCCCCTTCCCAGCTATGCCCAGGTGTATCGGATTGTCGGGCAGTTGCCCGATGATCTCGTGACGCTGGGACGAGGCGCGGAGCGGCGGCGTATCGGGAAGCCTTTGATCTCCTGTTGCGTCGCGAGGCCAGATGTGCCAATGCCATCTGGCAAGCCGATCACTGCCAGTTGCGCATCTTCGGCGAGAAATGAGCAGGGGAAAGCGCAGATGCCGCTGTTGACGGCGATCGAGGACGATTATAGCCGCTGTCTTGCCGGGTATCGGCTCAGTTGGAGCGCTCCTTCGGCCCTGCAAACGGCCTTAACGTTGCGAGGGGCCATCCGGGTTAAAGAGGATCCATGCTGGCCCATTCATGGGGTGCCTGAGTGTTTGTATACGGATCACGGAAGCGATTTTACTTAGAGCATATGGAGGCTGTCGGCGTCGACCTCAAAATGTCGTTGATCTTTTCCCAGGTTGGGCGACCGCGTGGACGAGGGAAGGTCGAGCGTTTTTTTCGCACCGTGAGAGAGGAGGTCTTAGCGCGTCTTCCAGGGTATGCGCCCAAGGTGAAGGATGATCTGAGGCGCCAGCGCGAGCTAGAAGCCGAAGCGAGGGACATTGCGTGCCTGTCCCTCTCGGAGTTTGAGGGAATTTTTCGCGACTGGCTCTTGAAGACGTATCACCGCAGAATACACACAGAGACGAATGCTGCGCCCTCTGAGCGCTGGCTCGACTCGGGGGTGATACCGGATTTGCCAGAAGATGATGCGCAGTTGGATCTGCTCCTGCTGCAACCGCGGCGGCGATGTCTCGTGCATCAGGAAGGGATCACCTTCAAAGGGGCGTGGTACATGCACGAATTGCTTGCGGGCCATGTGAAAGAGCGGTGATCATTCGCTATGATCCGATGGATCTGGCACAGCATACGGGTGTACGAGGAGAAAAAGAGGAGCGATTTCTCTGTCAGGCTTCCTGTGTGGAACGTGGGGGACCGGCGGTGAGTCTGCAGGCGATTCAAGCTTCCCGAACAAAACGACGCCAAGGTGGTTGGAAACGCCTTGCGTGAGCGCAAGGGGTGGTGGCTCGCTATGCATCGCCGGAGCACCGGAAGATGCGTGCGCTCTCAGAGGGAGCTGCGACGCTGGTTCCTGCGCACAGCGACGAGGGAGGCAGCGCAGATGAAGCTGAGAACGTGTCGGCATTGAGTGGACGACCCAAAGAAGCCGTCCAAGATACGGTGGTCATGCACGATGAGTGACGAGCGAGAAACAGCGTGAGAGACAGCTGCAGGAGAACCGCTCCTTGTCTCCAACTGAGCAGCGATCGATGAGGGAGAGGGAACAGAGCCAGCTTGAGCTCCCGTTCTCCTCGTTTGTGCAGACAAAGGAATATCGCCGTTTTGTCCAGGTGTGTGAGGCGAGTCGGCGTTATCGCTACATCGTGGTGTGTGTGGGGAGAGGGGGGTGGGAAGACACGTGCAGCGCGTGAATATGCGAAAGTCGGGAGGTCTTTTGAAACCGTTGTTGTCGGCTCATGGGCGTGACCTTTTCAGCGGAGGGTCCGATGCCGCGAACGGCCTTCTATACATCCAAACGACGGCAACGCCAAAGAGCATCGAGCAAGATCTGGCCTTGTTGTTGTGGGGCCTGCAAATGCTTGCCGATCATGCGAGTACCGTGGCGCAAGAGACCAGGGCGATGCCCGTCGCGATCCGCCCAGAGGTGGTGGACCTGCTGATTGTGGATGAGGTTGATGGCCTGTTGTGGGAGAGCCTGGAGGTGTTGCGGGATCTCTCTGATCGCAGTCGTCTGGGGCTGGTTTTGTTGGGTCGTCCACGGAGCGCAGAACGGTTAGTGAAGCTGTCGGCTTTTGTCCTCTCGGGCGGGTGTGTTGCACGCATTTGCAGCCCTTGGGAAACAGGATACCCGTACCCTCCTCGAACAGCAGGTGCAGCGGTTGGGTTTGCCAGTTGAGGATGAGGCTGTCGAGATGGTTGTGCAGAAGACGCAGGGGAATTTGCAGGTGATGTTCCTGGTGTGCTGTCATCTTGACTATTTGCTCAGTCGTTATGGGGTGTTTACGGTGACGAAGGATGTGGTGGGAGAAGCGATGGATCGCCTCTTCACCCAAAGAAACGTGCAGCGGTTGCGTTGAGAAGCGCTAGCGATTCCACCAGGTCTGTTTTGGTGGCGGAGAGGAAAGGCGTGTGAGGGCCCAGGTCGCGCAAGTGGTTGCAAGAGCGCTGGGAGCGGTTGTTGCCGATGCTCGCGCCTCTGGGTGTGTGCGCAGGAGGAGGAGATCAAGCGCATCTGCGAAGCGGAACTGGAGTTGTGGCGGCGCCGACCCAGCCTCAAGCGTGCAAGTTCGTTGCAGAAACCATTAACAGAAACGCGTCATCGTATTCGGGAAACCTTTCCCCTCACTCAGGAGAATTGTTGGTTGCAATCCCAAATCAGGCCAAAAGGAGCATCTGTCGCTCAAATATCTGAACTTTTCGACGCAGGAATGGAGACAGATGGCCGCAGCGAGCGAGAGGGAGGTGCAGGAGCGGCGAGAGCATCCTCTGCCGCTTGCGCGTCCCTGGGAACTGATTGGAAAAGTGGAGCACCTGTTGCAGAGCAATGTGTGGCCGCAGCTGGTGGTCGGAATCGGATTGGCGACTGGTCGAGGCCTCGTCGAGATTCTGCACACCGGACACTTTACGAAGAAAAGCGCCTACTCCCTGCTGGTTGCCCGCGCCAATGACGGTCTATGAAGTCATGAGTGACCCGTTTGAGGTGCCGACCCTGGTGGAGGCGTCGCAGGTGCTTGCGGCAGTGCATCGGGTGCGCCAGTTCTTTGGGAATCATTTTCAAGGATTGCGACGGCGTGATGTCAGCCAACAATGTCTGAGCCACATTCAGGAAGCCGCCTATAAGCAGGTCGGGAACCTGGTACCCCTGCGCCCGCTGGCACGCAACATGTACACGTCCCTGGCTCATGGTGTCTATCCTCGATTGGCAGCCTGGCTCTATTGTCCGCTCACCGTTGACACCTGGTATTACGCTGCGACTATTCAGCATCATCAGAAGTTTCTGGAGGCAACGTCGGCAGAGGAACGCTCCACGCTGGCTCAGATGGCATTGTACGACGAGTACGTGGTGCTTGACGAGCACGGGAGCATTGACGAGCGTCGAGGCATTCGGCTTGGAGAGCCAGGAGTGGAAGTGTTGGAGGTGTTCAAACAGACAGATGGGCGTGTGCATGGAGTGCCGCAGGAGAAGCGAGCCCGCGCACAGGAAGAGATGCAACGTGATGATGGACAGGAGCGTGAGGATGGGAAAGGCAGAGCGCAGAGAGATCGAGAGAGGAGGTCGCAGGTGCGAGCCGGAGAGAAAGAAGGAAAAACGCTGGCTTTGCAATGGCTCGAAGCGCGTTGGCACTGGTTAATTGCTGAGATGGCAGAGTATGTGGTGGATGAGGGTGGGGGCGACGAGGAAGAAGAGATTTGGGCGATCTGTGAGGCTGAGATGGCGCAATGGAGGGCGTATTGTCGGCAGAAACCAGAGCATGTCGTATCAAGAGATGATGATGCGCACACGGCTCGTCTTGCGGACGTGTCTGCCTGCTCCCTGGAATGAGCGGTGGAACGAGGAGGCAGGTGAGTGGGAGCATATCGGCCTCAAATATTTGAGATGTCGAGAAGACGAGTGGGAGCAGATGAGGCAGGACTGGCAGGATCGTCGTGTGCTTCTGCCTGATCCCGAATTGATCGTCGCGAGGGCGAAAGGATTGCTCTCGAGGGGGGTGATGGAGGCAGAGGCGTGGCCTGACTTGGTGGTAGGGATTGCTGTGCTGACCGGTCAAGGGCTGATGGCCATTCTGAAGAATGGGAGTTTCTCACAGAAGACGGCGTATTCCCTCCTGTTCCGAGATGCAGTCCATGACAATCCTTTTTTTCCTGGTCCCTTTGCGCATCCCGACGCTCGTGCGAGCGGACCTCGTCGTAGAAGCCTGGGAGCGGGTGAGAGAACGTGTCGATGGTACCCAGGTCGATGAGCAAGTACTGCGTGAGCAGTATGGCCCCCGCGTGTGTGCAAGCGCAACGGAGTCTTTTCGTGACCTGGTTCCGTTGCCTGCCGGAGAGAGAGAGCTCTTTCCCGCGCTTCATGGCAGTGTCTATCCCTGTCTTGCAACGCACTACTACTGTCCACCTTCTGTGGAGAGCGTCGACTATCTGGCAACGATTTGTCATGATCCTGTGTTGCTAGCAGATTCTTCACCAGGAGCACGTTTTGCCTGTGCTGCTGTTTGTAACTATATGGAATACCGACTGGAGGATGAGCGCAAAGGAATCTGGCTTGAGCGGCCAGGAGTCCCAATCATTGAGCCTGGTTGGGTGGCAAGAGAAAGGGAGGGGGCTGCTGGTCACGCGGTTATTGAGGTGGAGTTCGATGAGGAGGAGATCGCTGCTCTCGATGAGATTCGGCAGCAGATGGGATTTGGTTTTGCCGCCGTTAGGATGACGGATCGAGGTGAAAACGAAGGTGATGCTGCACCAGGGGGAGCTGCAGGCACGCTGCATCTCTCCATGTGCCTGCGCAATCAAGGACTCTCGCCAGTTTTGTATGAGTTTATCCGGCGTGGCTTGAAGCATCTTCGCGGCAGTGTGGCGGAATTTGTCACGGTGTGCTTACGGGAGGAAATGCTGGAGGGATTGAAACTGCAGCAACCGTTTGAGACCATGGCGTCCTCTGAATTGAGGGCAGGTGATCCCCCACAAGTGACGCGTCAGAGACCTCACGAGTAAGGCCGTAGGCCCGGTGAGACGAGTGTGAGGGAGGTTCTCTGCGAACAGCAGCGCGCGCGAGGGTTGTGCTGCTGGAGGAGGGGAGGGTGTGCGCGGAGGTGATGACCCTGGAATCGGGTGTCCCGGCTGTTGCTGGTCCTGCTGCGCGCCGGTTCACGCGAGGAGGGCGAAAAGCCGTGCGTCGCGCAAAAAGAGCATGGGAGGGGGTGTTCTCGCGCAGGGAGAGGAAAAAAAAGAGAGACCCACATGGTCTCTCAAAAAAGCTTACCTATAAAGTATACCTGAGTATCGCGAAAAAATCAAGGGGGCGGTGAAACTCGGGTGTGATTCATTTTTTTGCATTTTGCCAAGAAGGTGCTTTGTGAGAAAAGGTCATGCGCCCCAACGCCTTTGGCCTTCGGTGCGACCTTTGCGGGGAGCCGATTGAGCCTTGATCTTGGGGCACACGGACAGGAGTAAGAGATGGATGACTTGTTCTTCCAGCGCATGCTCTAACTGAGCTCGTCTCTGTTGGCTGCGCTGCTCTCGGCGAGCAAGACGATCTTCTTTTTGCCGCTGTTGCTGCTGGTGCCAGACTTCTGCCCAGCGCTGATTACAGAGGGCATCACGCAGGGCGAGCATGGGATTGACGTTGCTTGGCTCCCAATGCATCCCCGCTCGTTTGAGCCGAGCCTGCATGACCACCTTGTTCGCGCTTTCCACCATTCCTGACCCAATGGGCCACCCTTGGGCCTGAAACTGAGGATAGTGCATCTGAGGGAGGCGTTTGCCAAAATACCGTAGCGCATCTGTGATGGCTGGGATATCCCTGCGCTGGCTGAGCCAGTGCAAGTGCTCCAGCATGCGCACTGGACCGTGATATTTCAGCTGATGGAGCAGCACGCTCACCCAGCGTGCTGGCAAGCGCTGCCCTGTTTGCTGGGCCTGCTCGTGGATCTTGCCTACATACTCAGCAGCATGCGCAAAGTCGAGAATGCGAATGGCATCATGGCGATGGCTTTGCACAAAGCCTTGAAGCCATTCGGCTCCATCTTGCACTGCACAGACCTGCTCCGCGCTCTCGATACCTCGTCGCGCGATCTCCACTGAAGCCAGATCCGCAAACATCGTCGCATCAGCCAGTCGCGAAAAGTACGAATGGTTGGTGGTCCGTCGGCTGGCCTGCTCTGTGCTCTCTGGCTGCGAAGGAAGCACCTCTGCAATGACCACGGTTTTGACTTCTGCCCAGGTTCCTCCACGCAAGGGAACCATCGCTCCGTCTCCGCTCATGGCCAGGCGTGAGGGGAGAGGTTGGGAGAGGAAGACCCACACGAAGAGGCATGCGAGATGTTGGCTTGCTCGGTTTGAATGGCTTGAACGCTTGCCCCCACTTGTAACGTCTGCCGGCGTACGCGTGAGTCACTCACCTCGATGCCCAGCAGGGCGTGCAGTTCGCTGGCTGCTTCCTCAAAAGAGAGGCGTGCTCCCAGACGGACCAGGCTTTGGTGAGCATGAGGCATCAACCCGCTTGCAGGCAGATCCAACTGCTCATCGAGGGGGAAAAAAGCTGTAGCCGCACTGCGGACAGCTCTGATACTCACGCGTGAGGGTGACCTCTTGCCCCCCTTGGGTTTGCAATCGCCGTTGCCGCTTGCCACGCCCTTGCATGCGGTTTCCACATTGAGGACATTTCACCGGCTGGCGCTGACCCGCTGCCTGCTCAGGTGGGCTCGTGTGAGCCACTTCCTCGATCATTCTGGCTCGCAGCTGGTTCATCTGCTCATCAACGGCACGCTCAATCTCAGCTAAGGTGGCTTGGGGATGCGTTCGCCGCCATTCTTGCATCGCCTGGTCAACGTCCTGACTTCTTTGCTGCCACGACGGAGGTCTCTCTTCCTGGCTCATATCCTCTCCTCTCGTTTTTCTTGCTTTTCTCCTCCTTAGTCTACCATCTTTGTCTCATTGCAAAAAAATGAATCACACCCGTGAAACTCTAGAGCCGTCGAATTTCACGCAGCATGGAGGGACGGGGGCAGAACGCTTGCTGTGTTCTCTGGTGCTTTTGGGGGCAAGGCGCGGATCCGGGGAAAGGGCAAAAGGGATGCTCGACATGATCAAGTGCTGGCCTGATCAGCCGTGTCTGGTACAGGGCTGACGAGAGAATGCTTCTGCCTCTCTCGTCAGCTCCATGTCTGTTTGCGGGTATATATCTGTCCCCTTGGAAAATGGCGCCTGCTTCCTTTGACGCCTGGGCAGGCATTCACACCATGGACGAATGCCTCTTTTCATCTTGAACTGTAGCATGAATTACAGCAATTTGCAATGCCCTAGATGCGCAAGAGGTACATGTATGAGAGAGCTGTCTCTGCATGCGGTTGGGAGTGAGACAGGATGAGTCGATATTCATCCTTTTCTGTTGATGTCCTGACTGCTGTTGTCTCCAACGTTGGCGAAGCTATGCACAATTCGTGCACACCCCCCTGGAAAACTTCGTGGAAAAATGGGTTGTGCGTTTGCCTCTGGCTCAGGTATGCTTGGTGTGAACGACTGCTGTTCCCCCCTCCTTGCGATGGCTCAGGCCTCTCTATTTCTTCTTCGTCCTTGTTGTGCTTTGCTTGTCAAAGGAGGGAACCATCATGCCTGCAACCATCGGGGGAGAGGAGCCTCGTCTGGCTCCACGCAGTCTTGTTGTCCGTCGCCGTCCGAGGCCCTCGCCCGCCAAAGCGCCAGCGGTTCAGACGGCGCGCGCCTCTCAGTTCGCCAAAGCGCGAGCGCGGCGTCCCACGACACCCGAAGAGGTGCCAGAATTCGTGCGGGAGGCCGCGGCAGAGCCGAAAACGTCGCGAGGAGGGAGCTGGCTCCTGCCCTTGGGCTAGGCATGTTCTGTGCGTTGCTTCTGGCGCTTGTCGGATCGGCGGCGATGAATGGGAGTAGCACGCTCATGGACAACGTTCGCTATGGCTATCCGCGAACGACGCAGGTCGATCACATCGTGGGCCATGAGGTGGATCCCCATGTGCCAACCCATTTTACCGCTCTCAATCTCAAGGGGCAGGTGTTGATCTTTGAGGTGCCCGGCGGCGATGGCGCACAGGCTCGTCTTCTGCAAGGGCCTCACCTTGTTGGGACTGGCGCGGATCTGGCACCAATCACGCTCACCTTCTCAGGCGATGTCCACCATCCGGATCTCGTGGTGACGGTGAATGGGCTTGAGGTGATGTTTCACAACACAGGAACGAGTTATGCGCCAATGCGGTAGAAGACAAAGGGGCGACCGTCATAGCAACCTTCACTCACGTGGCTATGACGGTCGCCCCTTTGTCTTTGGCAGAGTCATGGAAACGTGGCAACCGGTTGCCACGTTTTGTAAGAGCAACCTGTTTATGAGAAGCAATGAGGAGCAGCAGCTGAGAAAGGAGCTGTCTTTTTCTTTGCGTTCTGGTGGCGGTATCGGCTCATCTGCTTCTCTGCTCGCGAGGGGTGTCATGGCGGGAGTGCTCACGCGACACGCGCCTATGGGATGCGCAGAGAGGATGGGTGGGATCCTTCTCTCCTCTGAGAAGAGAAAATCTGGTCACTAAGAGTGTATTGTGTAATATAGCTTTTTAAGCTCGATTATGGTATACTAGAGAGGAGAAAAGAGGTTATGATGTGACCAAATAGTGGTCACATCACGAGAATGATACAACGCTGCACTTCAGAGTGTGAAGGAGTGGGTCAATGCCAAAGATTACCGGGTGGGAGCGAGACTACTGGCAGGGGATGTTGCCCCAGGTGGAGCGCCTGGCGCACGAACGCAATGAGCCTGCTTTGGCTCAGTTAGCGAAAGAGGTCTTTGCGTATTGGCGTGAGGAGCGTCACCTCTCGGAGAGTAGCATTCGTAATCCGTTGACGAATCTGCGCAACCAAATTAAGCAACTGCCGCTCACTGAGCAGAATAGTTATCTCACGGATTCGGGGCAGCGGGAGCATCTGGCGCTCAAATATGTTCGCCTCACGCAGCAGGAGTGGGTGCAGTTGAATGCTCCTGCCCGTCAGAAACTGGATGAACGCCTTGGGGATTCTCTGCCTCTCAAGGAGGTTGACGTGCTGGTGGAGCGAGGCACCCGTTTGTTGTCGTCACACAATCCGGCAGAGCTCGCCGTGGGCTGGCGCTGTGTTGCGGTCGCCGTTTCATTGAGGTGATGAAAACGGCTGTCTTTGAACCCAAGACGGCGTACACGCTCTGGTTTCGTGGGCAGGTGAAAGGGCGTTCGCGTGAGCAGGCCTATGAGATTCCGACGTTGGCGCCGGCTGCTTTGGTTCTCGAGGGCATCGCGCGACTGAGGCAGCTGGTGGATGCGCACGAAGAGGAACAGAGCATTCGTGCCCGCTATGGGCAAGCAGTGCGCGAGGCTGCTGATCGCCATTTTCACGACCTGGTGCCTGTCCGTGATGAGGAGCGGGACGCCTTGTATACCCACCTACTCAGAAGCGTCTATGCCACCATCGCGGTGTACTGGTATGCTCCCGAGCAGGTGAAAGCCATTGCCTATATTGCCGAAATCCAGGGACATCGCTTGGTGACCACGCCAGAGCGTCACCCGGGAGCGGGGAAGGTGGGTGAGGAGGATGTGGAACAGCAGCAGCGTAATTATGCTTCCGCCCTGCACTACTTTGATTATGTGGTCGTTGCTTCTGATGGGACCATTGATCGACGTCAGGGGCGAAAGGTAGGGGAGCCTGGCGTCGAGGTGCTTGAGATCTTTCAACCAAAGGAGAAGGGCGTGAGGAAAGAACCGAAGCCGGAGGGACGGCCCCTCAAGAAGAAGAAAGGCAAAAGGAAAGAGGGGGCTGCTTTTTCTTTGATCCGCTTAGCGATCCCCACGCGCGATCGCTTTGACGATCTCTCCGAGAGGATGGTTCCTTACCCTCAAGATCAGGATGAAGTGGTACGCAACCTGATGGATGCCTATGAAGCGGCTACGAAAGCGGCGACCCCACTGCCTCAGCCAACGGAACCTCTTGCCTGGACGATTGAGGCCCTCGATGTTTCTGCTCAGCAGTTGCAAGAGATTCGTGCCTATCTGCTCAGTCAGCAGGTGACCGATCTGCGACCCGTGGTGACCTCCTGGCTCCTGCATGAAGTGGAGAAGATGAAACAGGAGGGACCACACTTTGCCGTTATGCCCACGTCTCAGCTTTCGCGCTATCGGCAGGAAGGGGCGACCAAGGAACGTCTGCGCCGCGCGATCTATGCCATCATGCAGTGGAATCGTGCTAACGAACCCAGGCGACGGTGGTTTCTCAATGTCAGCTTAGTGAAAGCCCTGGCTGGTGGTCGCAAGGATTTGATTGGTGCCGTGTTGAAGGAGCATCAGGCTGAAGTCGATCAGCATCATCAAGAGCTCAATATTCCACGCGGGTATAACAAACATACCGAGCTGGTACAGGAGGATATTCAGTTGCCCGAGGAGCCAGAGGCCTATCCCTGGAATCGGCAAAACTAGTCCACTGCGGCGTAGAGTTAAGGGTTCAAGAATCGAGGCAAGCCTCTCTGTTTAGAGCGCTTGCAAATGCCTTGTGACCACCATCGAGCGTTCCCAAGGAATGCCTCGCCGTGTAAAATCGAGCAGGGAATAGTTCAATGCCCGGTGCAAAAGCATGGGCGTTGTCGCGTGTTCAAACGCCTCCAGCAAACGATCCATTGGCGCATAGGCGGTCCAGGGTTCCAAATAAGCCGTGCGCAAACGCTGGATGAGATGGGGATGCTGTTCCTTGAGTGAGGTTGGCAAGAAATAGGAGAGCAGGCGGAGCGCACTGAAGAATGGATGAGTGAGGCTCGCGTCAGTCCAGTCCAGGTAGGTAATCTGCTCATCCTGTACGAGGATATTCATGGGATTGAAGTCGCCATGTTCCAGGGTTTCTGGGACGCCACATTCCGCGAGACAGTGGCAGGTCGCCTGGAGTTCGGGCACGCGAGTGCGCAGCTGTATTACTTGCTCGCGGCTGAGTCCGTCAGATTGATCGACGCGCAAAGCTGCTTGATCGTCCAACAGTGGCTCAAGTTGGGCGCTGATGACAGAGAGACGCAGGTCTGGACAGCCAATCGCAAGCAGTTCCTCTTTCCGGCTCACGCAGGCGATTTGCAGCTCTGCAAAGGTACAGAGTGCACGCTCCCAAGCGCTCATATCGGTCAGATCAGACAATAACCTTCCTGGCGCTTGCTGCATAAGGAGCCAGTTGCGCGTCTCGTTGATGGCAAGAATCGGAGGAACCAGGCGCGGAAAATGCCGAGCCAAGTAGGCCACCAGCTGTGGTTCGCGCGCGAAAGAGGGTGGCAGCGCTTTCAAGTAGACGTTACCGTCTGTGGTGCTGCCGCGTAGCATACACGCTCCGTACTTGGTGTACAACTGTTCGACTGGTGTGGGCAAGGCCAGTCCTTGCAACTCCAATTGACGGGCCATCCAGGAGGCCGTTTCTGTAAACCATCCACGTCTCTGCCAGGGCATACGTTCACCTTGTACTATCTGTTCTTCTTCTGCAAGCCATGCTTCGAGGAGAGGGCGGTGGCTTGGGTCGACGGATGGCAAGGATACGAGCCCTTCAGCACTGACCCAGTGTCCTGCGAGAAGTGGCCCGCTCGGGAGACGTAGTGTCTCGAAGATGGCTAGACGCTCGGCATTCCGCGACGTGACAAGGAGAACGACTGTAGTGAGGCCGAATTGCTCATGCACTGCTTGATTCAGCAGTAAAGCCCGCTCATGTTCCTGCGTTGGTCGACCTGCCCAGGTCTCTGGCAGGGTCCAGCTCGGCAGGCTGTAGCCCGAAGGCGATGAAGCGAGCAGGATCTGTCGCTCAGATGGATGCGGAATGAGGAATAAGCACTGCATAATACTTCCCATCTTTCTTGCTTACGCAGTCAAGGCAAGGCCTTGATAGGTCCATTTGAACGGCTTGGCCATAATAGGCAATGAAAGCCAGCACCCTGGTCTCCAGATCCTGGACCGACGGAAAGGAGCCACGTTTGAGGTTCTATTATACTACGGATTTATTTTGGTTCCTCTGTACTAACAGAGCGCTCTCTCTTTGTTTTATCTTGCCGGTCACTTCTCCTTTGTTCCCTCTTTTGTTAGATAAGTGGTCACATCAAAAAGAAGAGAGTTTTATCGGTCACTTCACTAATGTGTCCGTATATTTGTAGTCACATCACCGATGTTTCCCAAAATAAGACCCCAGAACGTCTGTTGGCGGGGAGAGTGCCCCTGTTTCTGGGCTCAAAACGCCTCTATTTGTAGTCACATCACCGATGTTTCCCAAAATAAGAGGGGATAACACCCATTTCTGCCTCATTATTTAAGTCACATCATAGAGGTGCCCAGAAATTTGGCGACTTTCTCCCCGCTATTTTTGGTCACATAGACGAAGTTCCCACAAAAGAGACACATCACGAGTGAGTATTATCTGATAATACTCACTCGTGATGTGTCTCTTTTGTGGGAACTTCGTCTATGTGACCAAAAATAGCGGGGAGAAAGTCGCCAAATTTCTGGGCACCTCTATGATGTGACTTAAATAATGAGGCAGAAATGGGTGTTATCCCCTCTTATTTTGGGAAACATCGGTGATGTGACTACAAATAGAGGCGTTTTGAGCCCAGAAACAGGGGCACTCTCCCCGCCAACAGACGTTCTGGGTCTTATTTTGGGAAACATCGGTGATGTGACTACAAATATACGGACACATTAGTGAAGTGACCGATAAAACTCTCTTCTTTTTGATGTGACCACTTATCTAACAAAAGAGGGAACAAAGGAGAAGTGACCGGCAAGATAAAACAAAGAGAGAGCGCTCTGTTAGTACAGAGGAACCAAAATAAATCCGTAGTATAATAGAACCTCAAACGTGGCTCCTTTCCGTCGGTCCAGGATCTGGAGACCAGGGTGCTGGCTTTCATTGCCTATTATGGCCAAGCCGTTCAAATGGACCTATCAAGGCCTTGCCTTGACTGCGTAAGCAAGAAAGATGGGAAGTATTATGCAGTGCTTATTCCTCATTCCGCATCCATCTGAGCGACAGATCCTGCTCGCTTCATCGCCTTCGGGCTACAGCCTGCCGAGCTGGACCCTGCCAGAGACCTGGGCAGGTCGACCAACGCAGGAACATGAGCGGGCTTTACTGCTGAATCAAGCAGTGCATGAGCAATTCGGCCTCACTACAGTCGTTCTCCTTGTCACGTCGCGGAATGCCGAGCGTCTAGCCATCTTCGAGACACTACGTCTCCCGAGCGGGCCACTTCTCGCAGGACACTGGGTCAGTGCTGAAGGGCTCGTATCCTTGCCATCCGTCGACCCAAGCCACCGCCCTCTCCTCGAAGCATGGCTTGCAGAAGAAGAACAGATAGTACAAGGTGAACGTATGCCCTGGCAGAGACGTGGATGGTTTACAGAAACGGCCTCCTGGATGGCCCGTCAATTGGAGTTGCAAGGACTGGCCTTGCCCACACCAGTCGAACAGTTGTACACCAAGTACGGAGCGTGTATGCTACGCGGCAGCACCACAGACGGTAACGTCTACTTGAAAGCGCTGCCACCCTCTTTCGCGCGCGAACCACAGCTGGTGGCCTACTTGGCTCGGCATTTTCCGCGCCTGGTTCCTCCGATTCTTGCCATCAACGAGACGCGCAACTGGCTCCTTATGCAGCAAGCGCCAGGAAGGTTATTGTCTGATCTGACCGATATGAGCGCTTGGGAGCGTGCACTCTGTACCTTTGCAGAGCTGCAAATCGCCTGCGTGAGCCGGAAAGAGGAACTGCTTGCGATTGGCTGTCCAGACCTGCGTCTCTCTGTCATCAGCGCCCAACTTGAGCCACTGTTGGACGATCAAGCAGCTTTGCGCGTCGATCAATCTGACGGACTCAGCCGCGAGCAAGTAATACAGCTGCGCACTCGCGTGCCCGAACTCCAGGCGACCTGCCACTGTCTCGCGGAATGTGGCGTCCCAGAAACCCTGGAACATGGCGACTTCAATCCCATGAATATCCTCGTACAGGATGAGCAGATTACCTACCTGGACTGGACTGACGCGAGCCTCACTCATCCATTCTTCAGTGCGCTCCGCCTGCTCTCCTATTTCTTGCCAACCTCACTCAAGGAACAGCATCCCCATCTCATCCAGCGTTTGCGCACGGCTTATTTGGAACCCTGGACCGCCTATGCGCCAATGGATCGTTTGCTGGAGGCGTTTGAACACGCGACAACGCCCATGCTTTTGCACCGGGCATTGAACTATTCCCTGCTCGATTTTACACGGCGAGGCATTCCTTGGGAACGCTCGATGGTGGTCACAAGGCATTTGCAAGCGCTCTAAACAGAGAGGCTTGCCTCGATTCTTGAACCCTTAACTCTACGCCGCAGTGGACTAGTTTTGCCGATTCCAGGGATAGGCCTCTGGCTCCTCGGGCAACTGAATATCCTCCTGTACCAGCTCGGTATGTTTGTTATACCCGCGTGGAATATTGAGCTCTTGATGATGCTGATCGACTTCAGCCTGATGCTCCTTCAACACGGCACCAATCAAATCCTTGCGACCACCAGCCAGGGCTTTCACTAAGCTGACATTGAGAAACCACCGTCGCCTGGGTTCGTTAGCACGATTCCACTGCATGATGGCATAGATCGCGCGGCGCAGACGTTCCTTGGTCGCCCCTTCCTGCCGATAGCGCGAAAGCTGAGACGTGGGCATAACGGCAAAGTGTGGTCCCTCCTGTTTCATCTTCTCCACTTCATGCAGGAGCCAGGAGGTCACCACGGGTCGCAGATCGGTCACCTGCTGACTGAGCAGATAGGCACGAATCTCTTGCAACTGCTGAGCAGAAACATCGAGGGCCTCAATCGTCCAGGCAAGAGGTTCCGTTGGCTGAGGCAGTGGGGTCGCCGCTTTCGTAGCCGCTTCATAGGCATCCATCAGGTTGCGTACCACTTCATCCTGATCTTGAGGGTAAGGAACCATCCTCTCGGAGAGATCGTCAAAGCGATCGCGCGTGGGGATCGCTAAGCGGATCAAAGAAAAAGCAGCCCCCTCTTTCCTTTTGCCTTTCTTCTTCTTGAGGGGCCGTCCCTCCGGCTTCGGTTCTTTCCTCACGCCCTTCTCCTTTGGTTGAAAGATCTCAAGCACCTCGACGCCAGGCTCCCCTACCTTTCGCCCCTGACGTCGATCAATGGTCCCATCAGAAGCAACGACCACATAATCAAAGTAGTGCAGGGCGGAAGCATAATTACGCTGCTGCTGTTCCACATCCTCCTCACCCACCTTCCCCGCTCCCGGGTGACGCTCTGGCGTGGTCACCAAGCGATGTCCCTGGATTTCGGCAATATAGGCAATGGCTTTCACCTGCTCGGGAGCATACCAGTACACCGCGATGGTGGCATAGACGCTTCTGAGTAGGTGGGTATACAAGGCGTCCCGCTCCTCATCACGGACAGGCACCAGGTCGTGAAAATGGCGATCAGCAGCCTCGCGCACTGCTTGCCCATAGCGGGCACGAATGCTCTGTTCCTCTTCGTGCGCATCCACCAGCTGCCTCAGTCGCGCGATGCCCTCGAGAACCAAAGCAGCCGGCGCCAACGTCGGAATCTCATAGGCCTGCTCACGCGAACGCCCTTTCACCTGCCCACGAAACCAGAGCGTGTACGCCGTCTTGGGTTCAAAGACAGCCGTTTTCATCACCTCAATGAAACGGCGACCGCAACACAGCGCCAGCCCCACGGCGAGCTCTGCCGGATTGTGTGACGACAACAAACGGGTGCCTCGCTCCACCAGCACGTCAACCTCCTTGAGAGGCAGAGAATCCCCAAGGCGTTCATCCAGTTTCTGACGGGCAGGAGCATTCAACTGCACCCACTCCTGCTGCGTGAGGCGAACATATTTGAGCGCCAGATGCTCCCGCTGCCCGAATCCGTGAGATAACTATTCTGCTCAGTGAGCGGCAGTTGCTTAATTTGGTTGCGCAGATTCGTCAACGGATTACGAATGCTACTCTCCGAGAGGTGACGCTCCTCACGCCAATACGCAAAGACCTCTTTCGCTAACTGAGCCAAAGCAGGCTCATTGCGTTCGTGCGCCAGGCGCTCCACCTGGGGCAACATCCCCTGCCAGTAGTCTCGCTCCCACCCGGTAATCTTTGGCATTGACCCACTCCTTCACACTCTGAAGTGCAGCGTTGTATCATTCTCGTGATGTGACCACTATTTGGTCACATCATAACCTCTTTTCTCCTCTCTAGTATACCATAATCGAGCTTAAAAAGCTATATTACACAATACACTCTTAGTGACCAGATTTTCTCTTCTCAGAGGAGAGAAGGATCCCACCCATCCTCTCTGCGCATCCCATAGGCGCGTGTCGCGTGAGCACTCCCGCCATGACACCCCTCGCGAGCAGAGAAGCAGATGAGCCGATACCGCCACCAGAACGCAAAGAAAAAGACAGCTCCTTTCTCAGCTGCTGCTCCTCATTGCTTCTCATAAACAGGTTGCTCTTACAAAACGTGGCAACCGGTTGCCACGTTTCCATGACTCTGCCAAAGACAAAGGGGCGACCGTCATAGCCACGTGAGTGAAGGTTGCTATGACGGTCGCCCCTTTGTCTTCTACCGCATTGGCGCATAACTCGTTCCTGTGTTGTGAAACATCACCTCAAGCCCATTCACCGTCACCACGAGATCCGGATGGTGGACATCGCCTGAGAAGGTGAGCGTGATTGGTGCCAGATCCGCGCCAGTCCCAACAAGGTGAGGCCCTTGCAGAAGACGAGCCTGTGCGCCATCGCCGCCGGGCACCTCAAAGATCAACACCTGCCCCTTGAGATTGAGAGCGGTAAAATGGGTTGGCACATGGGGATCCACCTCATGGCCCACGATGTGATCGACCTGCGTCGTTCGCGGATAGCCATAGCGAACGTTGTCCATGAGCGTGCTACTCCCATTCATCGCCGCCGATCCGACAAGCGCCAGAAGCAACGCACAGAACATGCCTAGCCCAAGGGGCAGGAGCCAGCTCCCTCCTCGCGACGTTTTCGGCTCTGCCGCGGCCTCCCGCACGAATTCTGGCACCTCTTCGGGTGTCGTGGGACGCCGCGCTCGCGCTTTGGCGAACTGAGAGGCGCGCGCCGTCTGAACCGCTGGCGCTTTGGCGGGCGAGGGCCTCGGACGGCGACGGACAACAAGACTGCGTGGAGCCAGACGAGGCTCCTCTCCCCCGATGGTTGCAGGCATGATGGTTCCCTCCTTTGACAAGCAAAGCACAACAAGGACGAAGAAGAAATAGAGAGGCCTGAGCCATCGCAAGGAGGGGGGAACAGCAGTCGTTCACACCAAGCATACCTGAGCCAGAGGCAAACGCACAACCCATTTTTCCACGAAGTTTTCCAGGGGGGTGTGCACGAATTGTGCATAGCTTCGCCAACGTTGGAGACAACAGCAGTCAGGACATCAACAGAAAAGGATGAATATCGACTCATCCTGTCTCACTCCCAACCGCATGCAGAGACAGCTCTCTCATACATGTACCTCTTGCGCATCTAGGGCATTGCAAATTGCTGTAATTCATGCTACAGTTCAAGATGAAAAGAGGCATTCGTCCATGGTGTGAATGCCTGCCCCAGGCGTCAAAGGAAGCAGGCGCCATTTTCCAAGGGGACAGATATATACCCGCAAACAGACATGGAGCTGACGAGAGAGGCAGAAGCATTCTCTCGTCAGCCCTGTACCAGACACGGCTGATCAGGCCAGCACTTGATCATGTCGAGCATCCCTTTTGCCCTTTCCCCGGATCCGCGCCTTGCCCCCAAAAGCACCAGAGAACACAGCAAGCGTTCTGCCCCCGTCCCTCCATGCTGCGTGAAATTCGACGGCTCTAGAGTTTCACGGGTGTGATTCATTTTTTTGCAATGAGACAAAGATGGTAGACTAAGGAGGAGAAAAGCAAGAAAAACGAGAGGAGAGGATATGAGCCAGGAAGAGAGACCTCCGTCGTGGCAGCAAAGAAGTCAGGACGTTGACCAGGCGATGCAAGAATGGCGGCGAACGCATCCCCAAGCCACCTTAGCTGAGATTGAGCGTGCCGTTGATGAGCAGATGAACCAGCTGCGAGCCAGAATGATCGAGGAAGTGGCTCACACGAGCCCACCTGAGCAGGCAGCGGGTCAGCGCCAGCCGGTGAAATGTCCTCAATGTGGAAACCGCATGCAAGGGCGTGGCAAGCGGCAACGGCGATTGCAAACCCAAGGGGGGCAAGAGGTCACCCTCACGCGTGAGTATCAGAGCTGTCCGCAGTGCGGCTACAGCTTTTTTCCCCCTCGATGAGCAGTTGGATCTGCCTGCAAGCGGGTTGATGCCTCATGCTCACCAAAGCCTGGTCCGTCTGGGAGCACGCCTCTCTTTTGAGGAAGCAGCCAGCGAACTGCACGCCCTGCTGGGCATCGAGGTGAGTGACTCACGCGTACGCCGGCAGACGTTACAAGTGGGGGCAAGCGTTCAAGCCATTCAAACCGAGCAAGCCAACATCTCGCATGCCTCTTCGTGTGGGTCTTCCTCTCCCCAACCTCTCCCCTCACGCCTGGCCATGAGCGGAGACGGAGCGATGGTTCCCTTGCGTGGAGGAACCTGGGCAGAAGTCAAAACCGTGGTCATTGCAGAGGTGCTTCCTTCGCAGCCAGAGAGCACAGAGCAGGCCAGCCGACGGACCACCAACCATTCGTACTTTTCGCGACTGGCTGATGCGACGATGTTTGCGGATCTGGCTTCAGTGGAGATCGCGCGACGAGGTATCGAGAGCGCGGAGCAGGTCTGTGCAGTGCAAGATGGAGCCGAATGGCTTCAAGGCTTTGTGCAAAGCCATCGCCATGATGCCATTCGCATTCTCGACTTTGCGCATGCTGCTGAGTATGTAGGCAAGATCCACGAGCAGGCCCAGCAAACAGGGCAGCGCTTGCCAGCACGCTGGGTGAGCGTGCTGCTCCATCAGCTGAAATATCACGGTCCAGTGCGCATGCTGGAGCACTTGCACTGGCTCAGCCAGCGCAGGGATATCCCAGCCATCACAGATGCGCTACGGTATTTTGGCAAACGCCTCCCTCAGATGCACTATCCTCAGTTTCAGGCCCAAGGGTGGCCCATTGGGTCAGGAATGGTGGAAAGCGCGAACAAGGTGGTCATGCAGGCTCGGCTCAAACGAGCGGGGATGCATTGGGAGCCAAGCAACGTCAATCCCATGCTCGCCCTGCGTGATGCCCTCTGTAATCAGCGCTGGGCAGAAGTCTGGCACCAGCAGCAACAGCGGCAAAAAGAAGATCGTCTTGCTCGCCGAGAGCAGCGCAGCCAACAGAGACGAGCTCAGTTAGAGCATGCGCTGGAAGAACAAGTCATCCATCTCTTACTCCTGTCCGTGTGCCCCAAGATCAAGGCTCAATCGGCTCCCCGCAAAGGTCGCACCGAAGGCCAAAGGCGTTGGGGGCGCATGACCTTTTCTCACAAAGCACCTTCTTGGCAAAATGCAAAAAAATGAATCACACCCGAGTTTCACCGCCCCCTTGATTTTTTCGCGATACTCAGGTATACTTTATAGGTAAGCTTTTTTGAGAGACCATGTGGGTCTCTCTTTTTTTGTGCCCTCTTCCTCACAGCACATCTCATTGTGATCCCATCCATCATCCTAGCAACACTCTTCTCCATGTGGACATCGAAATACACACCTCTGGGACGTCTCACGTTGCGTGCACATCATCTCCGGCCATGCTCACCCGGTCCTCTTGCAGCGCAACAGCTTTTCCCCAGGGAAAAGCCGTCGGCTCCTCCGCGATCGTGATCATCTCCGTAATCGGTTCGGCCTTCCTATTGTAGGATGGCTTGATGTCCAGTTTGCGATGATGCTCCGCGATCTCTTCTTCATGATAGGCCTCCAGATAGGTATTGATTGCCTCCTTCCGGCCACCGACCAACTTCTGGATCGAGAGCGTGGTAATAGACCACTGCTCCAACGGACCGTGGGTCTTGTTCCACTGCATCAGCGTATATACCGCTCGTCGATACCGTTCATGGCCTGCCTCCGGCACTTTCATCCCGACCAGTTTGGACGTGGGGAGCGCCCCGTAGCGCTCACGTTCCCCTCGCCTCGCCTGGCGGCACAGCTGCCTCGCATCCCGCACTCCGACCTCCAGCAGATACGAGAACAGATCGGGAGCACCGGTCAACGCTATCGCTTCCTGCAGCACCGCTTGTGTCTCCGCTGACAAATGAAGCTGCTCCAACGACAGCATCGGCCTTCCTTCTGGCAGGAGGCCCCCTCCTTGTTGCTCACCGGCGACCATGGCATCATGGCACCCACACCCTCTTGCTTCTTGATCCTTTTTACTGGACAGGGGAGACACATCAGTCAGCGCTTCCACTTCTTCCTGTACCAAAGCACTACGGCCTCCTCCCACCACCCCATCTTTGCTCTCCTCAGAGCGCATCCTCTCCTTGAACACCGAAAGCACTTCCACATCCGGTTCACCCAATCGAATCCCACGCCTCTGGTCAATCTTCCCGGCACCATCCGCAATCACATAATCAAAATAATGGGCGGCCCTCGCCAACTGATCCCGCCTCTCCGCAGAAGGTGCTTCTCTGATATATCGATGCCCTTCGATCGTTGCGAGATAGATGCTCGTTGAGACGGTTGCCGGACAATACCAATACAGCGCCAGGCTCCCATACACCGAGCGATAGAGCACCGTGTAGACATCGTGCTCCCCTGGAAAGAGGGGCACCCATCGGAGGACATGGCGATAGGCCGCCTCCCGCACCGCTCGTCCATACCTCAGGCTCACATCACGCCTCGTCAGTCCCTCGCACTCCACAATCCGACGCACACGCTCCACAGCCTCCACCACCAGGGACGCGGGTGCGAACGTCGGGATCTCAAAGTGGCTCTCTCGAAAATCTGATCGATTCGGCGCCCCTTCATACCACACGGAATATTTCGTCTTTACGTGAAATTGCCCTGTCTTCACGATTTCTGCCACGCTTCGCGCCTGTATTGATCACCACCCCAAGCACCACCTCTGGCCACGACCTTGCCCGCAACAGCCGTTCTCCACATGCCACGATCGCCTCAGGATCTCGTAAGCGCAGCGGATGAGCCACCTTCCTCTGCACATCCTCCTGGCTGGGCAGATTCATGTGCAACCACTCCTCCTGAGAAAAATTGAGATACTTCAGGGCAATATGCTCCCACTCACCCGTTCGTGGATTGAACCACCGATTCTCCGCTGTTAACGGCAATTGCCGCACACGCTGCCGGGTTTGGGTCAGCGGAACCCGTAAGGAGTTTGCCTTCCTCAGACCGCTTCTCCCTCGCCATGCCGCAACCTCCGCTTCACAGATGACACGAATCTCCTCTTCTTGCGTGCTCCATCTCTCTAACTCCGGAATCAACGTCCTCCATCGCTCTTCGAGCCACTTCAACGCCATACCTGTTCCCTTTCTCAGCCCCCTGCTCCCTTACCGCAACAATTGCGCACATGCCACATCGACCAGCTTCATCGTCACCCTCCTCCGCTTATTGATGCGCAACAAATACTCAATTTGAAGCAATACTTGACGCACCGATCGAAAATTTCCTTTCGTCCGCTGAAAAATAACACTCGCCAGCCTCCTCATCTATCTCGACTCCAGCCCCCTGGATATACCGCTGCAACAACACGTCCAATTCCTGAGCGTTCAGCCCGGCAAACTCCAGACGCATCCCCACTCGCGATGCCAGTGGCGCAATACTCCTCACCATCCTCTCCAGTCCTGGTCGCCCCACCAACACCAGTCCCATCTGCCCCCGGTCAAACACATCTCGCAACATCTCTAAGCTCACCGGACACAGGCGATTCGCTTCATCCACCATCAGCAAATCGACCTGCCCTGGACGAATATATCCACTTGTTGGCACATCCTCCCCATCCTTGCCCATGTCCCTGGCGACAGCCATATCAGCCATTTGCTGGATTTCCCACCGCAATAACGCCACATCCTGCTCCGTCCGCTTCGGCGTCGCGGTCACCTCCGGCGTATAGAATGCCGTTCTTGGCACCACTTCTGCCTCATTCAGATCATCCGGAGACAGCACATGACGGGCTAATCTCGGTTCAATCACATCCCACTGGCTGTACCGACGGGCCGCCTGCGTTTTCCCGACTCCTGTCACCCCAGAACAGATCCCGATCGTCCTCGTTTGCCGACTCTATTCACACACATCCACAAACATCTGATACGCCTTCGTCACAAGAAAACGCTCGAACACAGCAACAGCACCATCACTTCCACCTCCAACCTCCAGATGTTCTCCCGCAACGAGCTCGTTCCTCTTCTCCAATGGATACTCCTTCTCTCTCCTGCTCTCACTCATGCTCATATCTCTTCCACTGTGGTTCCTCTTCCTCCTGCTCAAATGGTTCCTCTCTCACCTCTTCCACCACGACCTTGCCCGCTTTGTCCTCACCACGTGCGACCGCTTGATGCGCCACTGCCTTCCACCGCGCGCGCTCTCCTTCCGTTGACACATAGCGTTCCACACTCGCTCGATGCTCTCGTCATTCTCTTCGTAACACCTCACGGCGCCTCGCACGCACTTCCACCACCTCCCCAACAACTCTCCCCTCTCTTCCCACCTCCCAGCACCTCGCTCGGCACACAAACCGCTCTCGTACATCTTCCAATGCATTCGCCAGAGGGAGATCTGGCACATACACCGCAATCTCCTCACGATTGGACGGATCATAACGCACCACCACGTCTTCCCCAACATACTCGGCTAATGCCACATCGAAATACCGCTGACCCTGGAACGCTATCCCATCTTGCTGGACTCTTCGACGCGTGGAAAACGTCAGCAACAAGTGTAGTTGTCCCAGTTTGGATGAATCAGTAAACTGGAAGTGGAGGGTCGTAGAAGAAGTGAGGAAAGCATGGCAACGGGACAAACATACGATAAGACGTTTAAGCAAGAAGCAGTGAATTTGGTGCGTACAAGCGAAAAATCGCAGAGACAAGTAGCCGAAGACTTGGGAATAGCGATGAGTACACTGAGCCGCTGGTGCTCTGAACTGGCGGCGAACGGAGAACGAGCCTTTGTGGGTAGTGGAAATCTCCAGCCAGAAGCTGAGGAGATGCGTCGCTTACGACGGGAAAATGACGTGTTGCGGCAGGAGCGTGACATCCTAAAAAAGGCTCTAACCATCTTCTCGCATCCGTAGAAGACCGTTTTCGCTTTATCGAGCATCACCGGGAGCAATTTGAGGTTCGGATCATGTGTCGAGTGCTCGCGGTTTCGGTCGGCGGGTTCTACGCCTGGATGAAGCGCCCTCCCTCGCAGAGGGAGCGAGAAGATGGCGAAATCACCAAAGAGATCGTGAAAATCTATTTTCAGCATCAGGGGCGCTACGGCAGTCCACGCATTCATGAGCAACTGCGCGATGAAGGCATCCATGTGGGCCGCAAACGGGTTGTGCGTCTCATGAAGCAAGCCCAGCTTGCTGCCCATCACACGACCCATCGGGTGTTGACCACGCGTGCTGATCCTGCTGCCACGCCAGCCGAAAATGTGCTTGAGCGTGTCTTTGAGGCGGAGCGCCCGAACGAAAAATGGGTCGCCGATGTGACGTACATTGGGCTGGATGTATTTGGCAGCCGTCTTGGATCTCTACTCGCGGCGCATTGTTGGCTGGGCCATGGCAGCCAAGCAAGATGAAGCCTTGGTAGAGCAAGCCATGGTAATGGCGATCACTCATCGCAAGCCAGAGGCCGGATTGCTTCACCATTCAGATCGTGGCTGTCAGTATACCAGCCATGCCTATCAGACGTTTCTGCAAGACCACGGGATTCGTGTGAGCATGAGTCGCAAAGGCAACTGCTGGGATAACGCCGTGATGGAACGGTTCTTCGGAACGCTCAAGCGAGAATGTACATCACGAGCACACTTTGCAACCCATGAAGAGGCCCGTACTGCCCTCTTTGAATACATTGAGGCATACTACAATCGGGTGCGCAAACATTCCACCCTGGGCTATCTCAGCCCCATTCAGTTTGAACTAATCAAAAGTTGACTTTTCACTTTATTTGAACTAATCAAAAGTTGACTTTTCACTTTAGATGATCATTCAAAGTGGGACAATAACACAAGACATCAAGGTGTTCTAACGACGGGGGCATCACTGGCACCACCCCTCCTGCCTCCCAGCGCCGCATCGGGGCCTCTCCTATCCCCTCCTGCACCTGCGTGTGATAGCGCAGAGCGCAACCAGGTCCGAAATATCGCGTCAAATTCCTCTAGCGTCAGACACGCCCCTGGTCTGCTCTGCCTGTCACTCTCCGCCTGCAACCGCCAATCCACCCCTCGCGTGCATATCCGGGCAGATCCACTAACAACTCTTGTTCCACCGTCCGAAAAAAACGCTCGATTTTTCCTCGCCCTCGGGGTCGCCCCTGCTGGGAATAAAGCAACTCAATCTTCAGATCAACCGCCAGGGCTTGCACATGATTCGACGTAAAGTCACTGCCATGATCACTCTACAGGCTCTCGGGGATCCCGCAGATGGGCCAACGCTCATCACACGCGCGACCAAATCGCTCCCCGTAACGCCAACGCCGTTTGCGCGGCTGATAACCCTCCCCAACGAGAGCCGATATCCGGTAATACAACGACTCTAGTCGTCAAGCACGATCGTCAGATACGGTTTGCACGCTCTTCCACGCTCGTTCACCAGCCAGATAGGCAATCGACAATGATCCACCTGCCACAGCTCATTGGCTCGACTCGCGCGCAAAACGAACCAGCACCTCAAACTGCTCTCGATACGCCTTCGCTCCCTCATGTGCCAGCGTCTCCAAGGCTGGCGACAACCTCCTCACGATTCGATACACGCGGATCATAGCTCGGCTCCTTCCATCCCTGCTCCCTGGCCACACGACACACCTTTCGATACACACTCGTCAGCTGCGGACGTGGTCGGCTCAGATATAACCCCTCGATCAGCTCGATCTCCTCCTTTGACAAATCACGACTGTGCCCACGATCTGCTCGTTCCTCTCGCGCCAGGCCCACCAATCCCTGCTCTCGGTAGCGCTTGATCCACCGCTGCACCGTCGAGGACGACACTCCATGCGCTCGCGCCACCTCCGCTTGCGACACCCCTTCTTCCACGCATGGCCGAATCTTCGCAAACCGCTCCAATGCGCGGCTCCCGTTGCCTTTCACTCAACTGCGCACTCGTCTTCGCCTGAGTTCTCATCGGCTTCCTTTCCCTTTCCTTTCTCTCCTGGGTGCTGGCACAAGATAAAAAAAAAGAGCCATTCCTGTCAATGGCTCTAGGACTTCCTAGCATCTCCCTCGCAAAAAATTCATTCAATTATTTCGCAAATCTCATACCATATCTTCCCCTCGGTAGGACTTCATGATATTGTTGGCGAATGAGCAGAAGCTATGCAACAGCTACTTGCTTGACAGAAGCGAGCAGCTCTGCAAAACGAGAGGTTGGCGTGGTTGCCAGCTTCGCTTCTGCAATCCAATGACAAGCCCGAAGCATGTTGATGGAGGTCGCTGTTAGAAACGCCTGGAGATTGAGTTTTTTCATGCCAATGTATCGGGATCTGCGTATCTCACAGGTACGTACACTTTGAGCAACGGTTCCTTCAATGCCTGCTCGCGCTGCATACAACGCCCGGAATTCAGCGGTTTTCTGACGTTTTCGAGCCTGCTGAAGTGCCACATAGCTGGCTTCATCTGGTCGCAAAATGAGCACTTTGGCTGCGGTTGACGAGCACTTCTCATGAAGTGTGCAAACCCGACAAAGGGGAAGGGGAAACCGGATACGCAGACTTGGCTTTCCATGTCGATCAGGGATATGTCCCCAATCTCGGCTTGTCTGCCCAGCCGGACACAGGACCTGTTTGGCCTTCCAATCAATGTGGAAGTGGCTATGATCAAAACGCCCAGCTTCTTTTGAGGCCCAACTGGTATCAGGAAGAACCGGCCCAACCAGATCAACCTGGTGGCGATGCTGACTCGTGGCAAGCAGTTCGGCGTCCACATAGCCTTTATCGACCAGGTGCTGGCTGGGGAGAAGTTGCTTGCCAGCCAAGCGTTCATGAAGATTTTCCATGACGTCTCCATCTGGGAGCGTGGATGCTGTCGTGGTAACTTCGAGCACAAAATGAGGCTGATCAGCGTCACATCCTTCGGTAAAATGCACTTTGTAGCCAACCCATCCTGTCTGCTTCTTCTTGCTGTATCGCGCCTCCACATCATATGGCGATTGGATCAAGAGCGCTGCTGGGGGAAGCTCCTGATCTTTTCTCCAAGGCGTTCCCTGCTCACTCGCGTGATACTGCTGGATCCAAATCCTTCGCAGAATCTCTACTGCTGGGAGTTCTTGTAACCAGGCATGGGTTGTGCTGCCCCAGATGCTCTCCAGGAGCATTCGGCCGTCAGCTCCAATCTGCTCTGCGAGCTCTTGACGCGCTTTCTCGTCCTTTGGTAAACGAAAGTCGCTAAAGCGCGATCTGTATCGTTTTTCCCATTCAGGTTGAACACGCTCAAGAAGCCAATCGGGAGCTACTTCTGCCAGGATATTGAGGACATGGCGCATGGCTTCTCCAACACCTTCAAGACGGTTCACAGCTCGAATAGCTGCCAGAACATGCGTTGAATCCGTGCGTTGTTTGCCTCGCGCTTTGATCCAGCCTCGTTCTCGGAATTGAGATAACATGAGATCAAAAAGACGGCGCTCAGCTTGATTAGCCAGGAGACGACCACGAAATTCACTCAACACGGAAAAATCAAATCCTGGATCCTTGATTTCCAAGCGGAAGCGCGTATTTCCAATCAATGCGCGTTTTCACTGCATCCGCTGCTTGCCGATCCGTTAACCCCTCTGCGTATTGCATCACCATCGCCAAAGCGAGCCGCCAAGGGGATTCCGCTGGTTGTCCTTTTGCTGGAAACAGGTCCAAGAAATCTTCATCCTGAAAAAACGTTCCTAATGCATCTCGCATATGAATACATGTATTTCCCTTGGGCAAAATGGCGCGTGCTATCTGTACGGTTTCTTCTGGGATTGGCGGGATCGCTTGTGGATGTAGTGACATGGGTTCTCTCCTGAATGCTTGTCTTTTTTGTGCTCCTTTAGTATCTCATATTTTGCTCCATATCAATTCGCCAACAATATCTTAGTGGGGAGCTACCTTCCCCTCTCTCACGATGCGTTTTCTTTGCTTCTCTTTTTTGCACGCTTTTTGCTCGATGCTCTCTGTCTTTCCCTCCCCTACCCTCCTCCTTCACTCCCTGATCTGCCTCTCCCCTTTAACGACTATAAGAAATGGTCCGCCCAAATACGTCGCACATAGTCCCTTCTTTTTACATACAAATTTACACTTGCTCCTTCTCTCGCTCTTTGCCAACCAGGTGTGCCTCACATTTGGCCAGATCTACGCCAATGAGCTCAAACATCGATGTAGTCACACTGGAGACAAGTGGCATCTTGATGAGGTGTTTCTGACCATCAATGGGAAGCGAAGCTCTCTTTGGCGAGCGGTCGATCAATATGGCACCGTGCTTGATATCCTGGTTCAAAGCAAGAGAAATAAAAAAGCTGCCAAGAAGTTCTTTCGCAAACTGCTCAAAGGTCTTCAATATGTGCCAGTGTGATCATCACCGACAAACTGGCCAGTTACGCTGCAGCCAAGAAGGAGATCATGGAAAGTCGCGAGCACCGGCAGCACAAAGGCCTCAACAATCGAGCTGAGAATTCCCATCAACCGACACGACAACGAGAACGCAGCATGCGCCGCTTCAAATCCCCTGGTCATGCTCAACGCTTTCTCTCTGCCTTTGGACCCATCTCAGACCACTTTCGACCACGACGACATCGGCTTCATGCGTCAGCATCTCGTGCGCTCATGCGGGAGCAATTTCAGACATGGAACGACATCACCAGCATGCAGCAAGCTGCGTAGCAAACGCAATTCCCCTTACCTTGCACTTCTTTTTCTCTTCATGGGCCTTTTTTCAGAAAAACGTTTTGCTCTGATCAATAAGTTGACAATACCATTCCTTGCCTCCCAGATCTGGACCGTCTGATCTTCGGAGATCGAGACGATACGCGTCCCATCGGGGGACCAGGCGATTGCCCAAACCGCTGATTTGTGGCCCCGGTAGACCAGGACCGCTTCTCCAGATGAGGCCTTCCAGACCTGGATGGTGCGATCCGCGCTGGCGGAGGCGATGCGCGTTCCATCAGGGGACCAGGCGACTCCATGAACAAAACCATGATGCCCTCGATAGATGAGGCGAGGGCCCACCATGCGATTCCTGCTCCTCCGGCAATCCCTCCAAGAACAGCGCGCCGAGAGAAACGTGGGTGGCGCGATCCCGCCTGTTTCCCTTCTGTTGGGGTCGGCTTACTCCACTTTCTCTACATGTGCTCCAATAGTTTTCATAAGCTCTTCTACACCGTATATCTCATCTCCAAATGTGATGGGGGCTTTCCTTTGTTTTGAGTGAATAATCCATATGCTCCTCCTATTCGAACCTGAATGGCCGTATCCACGAAAGCGAAACCGTCTCACCAATTCGATTTCATTCCAGTGCAATGCCTGCACCAACTTCCCCTTTATGTACACAAAACCGTCCGTATAGACGTACACACGCCATTTTCGTTGGAAAAATGCCATAAGAAGGGCGAACGAAAAAACAACAAGGACAATCACAATAGCAAGAATGCCCTGTGGTGAACGGAGTCCACCAGCGGCAATGACCGGTCCAATCAGAGCTATAAGCACCAGTACGGCACAGCCTGCAAAGGTATTGAATTTGGTCCCATATTGCTCCTGCGGCTCGCCAAGTTGATACGTCTTCCCCAATTGGAATACCTCCTCCGGAAAAGGAGGCTTCATGAATTCATATGGTTCCATTAATGACTCCCTAACGCGCGCTCACTTTACCCCTGTTTTATCACCTGAAACGTTTGAGGTGCATACTTTTTTGCATCCTTGATCAATTCCTGACGCGTTTGCTCATTCAAAAACCCATCCAGCGGCAGCATATGGGAAAAGCGGCTCATCTGGACAGCCAGCAAGGCCCACCCTTGAATAACAGGGACCTGTTGTCTAAGACCGTCCTCAACGGAAAGCCCGAACACAGCAGGCCGATAAAAAATGAAACCCTCAACCCGCTTAGCGGGCTGATACAAACGCGTAGAGTACGCGCTGTTTCCACCATACCAGTCTTTGCTTAGCTCTTTGATGTTGTCCCAGGGAGTGTAGACCTTATAGCCAAGGCCATTCAGTATCACACCCTGTGGAGAGGTTATCAGACGCATGCGTCGAAAGCCAAGAAAGACCAGAATGCCAAGAGCAGGCGGAATAGCCGCCAGAATAAGCACCACTATGCGTGACGCTATATCAAGAGCTATGCTAGACAGTTGAATGAAAGGCACGCCCAAACCAAGACCAAGGGCAAGAATAAGCAGATGCGCAACTAGCAATATGCTGTTCTGCTTATAGACTTTTTGTGGGGCCAATGCTGAGGACTGAGTCTGAACCATTTGGTGCCTCCTTTTAAATTCATAGTTTTAGTCGCATCCTCTGAAACAAAAGCGATCTTGCTGCCATCGGGAGACCAGGCAACCGTGGGCATCACACCAGACAGGACTGGAATACCTTATTGTGAGGTGAGTACCATCGAGAGGTTATCGGCACACGCAGTGTTGCCAGGACCTTCAAGGTTCGTGGCTTTGATAAATGCCAAGGTAATATCAATTTTTTGCGTATTTGCGGGTAGTAGCCCGGTCCGATTGCGAAACATCATGCTTGTTTGATTGTGTCGATCAGCAGCAGAGACTGGACCAATCGCAACGCCTCTGATCATATGGCCTTTCGCATCCAGAAAGCCCATAGTGACCGAAGCGTAGTCAGGTCTATTTGCATAGCCTCCCAGATACGCGCTGAGCGTAAATCGAATGGTACCGCTCTTAATCTGATCGGAGATAGCAGAAAGATCAATCACCTGTTCCAGTGCAGAAAGCATATTATCGCTAGGGCCACCAGAAAAGTAGTTGTTTCCACGACTGGCCGGACCAGCTTCATGAGCGCTCATCATGTTTGTCTCTTTATCGTTTGAGTACCGCAAGACATTGCTTTGACTGTGTTGCGTCCAACCTGGAATAGCAACCAAAGTGTTTCTATCAGAAGACCCTTGTCCACTTTCGGCATCACTATTGGTGATAAGGTTTTTGTTGAGAAGCTGAGAAGAAGAGAGACTCACAGGCAGGTTGCCACAAGCTACAAGCCCAAGCAAAAAAAAACAGGCTGAGCAATAGGGAAAATCGCTGAATAATCTGAGAAAACGTTTTAAACATAATCAAGCTGGTGAGTCTCGGCATAGCCGCTCTTTCTTCGGCAAGGATACCTAGACTCAAACTCCTTTCAGCAGTAAATCTATGAGCACTCCATTATAAGATCTAGCTGTCTCTCAAAGAGCAGGGCACGTTTCGATAGATGCAAAGAGCGTTTCGTACTTGTTGTCATCAGGGATTCCTTTCTTTCCGTTACGGCTTTTTAGGGAAAGGCGAGGCGCCCAATTTTGCCGCTTCGGTATTCAGTAAACCAGATTGTCCCGTTCGGACCTGCAGCAATATCGTAAGGCACGCTTCCAGCCGTGGGAACAGCATACTCGGTAATGGCCCCTGTCGTGGTAATGCGTCCGATCTTATTCGCTCCGCTTTCTGTGAACCCCCGCCAGCCTGGCGTTGCTAGTGCGAGGTCGCAGGCGCGCCCGGCATCCCAGTTTCATCCGGGCAGAACTCGCTGAAGCGGCGCTCTCGGGGCAGGCAGTTTCTGTCGATCACCATGCGTTTTTCAGGCGTATCAGACGTGAGGGATAACTCATGCGTCTCTCAGGAAGGGAGCGTCAGGCTGCCGATTTTAGACGCTCCTTTCTGGAAGAACCAGAGCGTGTGATTGGGAGCAAACAGCAGGGATGTGAAAGAACTTCCTGTGGAGGCGATCCCAAACTCGGTAATAGAACCGCCGGGGGTGATACGCCCGATCTTCCCGGTTCCGTTTTCGGCGAACCAGAGATTGCCGTCTGGCCCGAGCAGTAAATCGGAGGGCTGGCCATTAGCTGTTGGCATGGAAAAGACGCTGAATTTCCCGGTGGGAGTCAGGCGCCCGATTTGCCCGCGCTGATGGCTGTCGGACTGGATAAACCAGAGATTGCCATCTGACCCGGCAATGGGAGGTTCTAGAACACTTGCGGCGTCTTCATCGACAAATTCGCGAATTTGCCCTGCTGGCGTGATGCGCTCGAATTTCTTAAGCTCCATTTCGATGAACCAGAGATTATGGTCTGGCCCAACCAGCAGATGATCAGGTTCACCATCCTCGTTAGAGGTTGCAAATTCACTGAGAGAGCCGCCAGGTGTCATCCGTCCAATTTTGCCCGTGTTGGTTTCGGTGAACCAGAGATTACCATCCGAGCCTACGAGCAGATTGTCAGGGCCAGCACCAATGCTTGGAATGGGGAAGACGCTGATAGAACCGTTCATGGAGATACGGTCAACGCTGTTTCCCTCTAATTCAAGACCCCAGAGATTGCCATCTGGCCCGACAACCAGGGAACTCGGCTCATCTCCCATGTTCTTTCCAGGGAGCAGAAATTCGCTGATGACTCCGGCGGAGGTAACGCGAGCAATTTTATGTGGAGACACCGGGAACCAGAGATTGCCATCTGGCCCGGCTGTTGGGAAGCGGGGACCATCGAACCTATTACTCAAGGCGAACTCTTTGATTTCACCGGCAGGAGTGATACGGGCGATTTTGCCCTGCAAGCCCTCATTGAGCCAGAGATTATGGTCAGGACCCACCACAAGCGTGCTCAGGGAAAGATCTGCATTCGCCAGGCTGAACTCGCTGATCTTTCCAGAAGGTGTCAGGCGAGCAATTTTATGGGTGTCAACTTCCAGAAACCAGAGATTGCCATCTGGCCCGGAGAGCAACCTTTGAGGAGATTGAGAGGATGTAGGAAATGAGAACAAGCTGATAGTAGGAGAGGGAGCATGTGAGGATGAGGAAGTGGTTGTGCCACATCCGGCGACGAGAACAAAGCCAGACACCAGAACAATGGCCAGCAGGAACTTCTGCCATACTGTTCTTTGCATATTCAATATCCCTTCTTGTTGAACGATCTTTTTCTATCCCGGCTCCTGGTACCTGATACACATAACAATGTGTATAAAGCATGTATTGTGTATATGCGTGTGGGACAAAGAGGAATACAGGAAAGAGGGAGTAAGGTCCTCCTCAAAACTCACCAGTAATCAGCCCCTCAAAATCTCCACAAAGAGGCTCACATAGCCTCCGTTGGGAACGGATGTCGTCCCCAGCCCCGCTTTTTGAGCAGGCGAACTGGGATAGCTCACTCCGCTGACCATATCTGGACAGTGGTATCGCGGCTCCCAGAGGCGAGCGTTGAGCCATCAGGCGACCAGGCGACAGCAAAGACAAAATCGGAATGTCCACGGTAGGTGAAGACATCTCCCCCATCAAGAGCATTCCAGACCTGGACCGTTTTATCCCAACAGCTTGAAGCAAGACGTTTCCCATTGGGAGACCAGGCAACTTGAGACACCATATCTGTTTGGCGGCGATAGGTCAGAACCTGCTTCCCTGTGCTGACGTTCCAGATATGCACTCCTCCCACTGAGCTAGCGGCGAGTTGTGTTCCATCGGGGGACCAGGCGACGCTAGAGACTGAGGCAGCAGGCCCTTTATAGGCAGCAATCTGGCTCCGCGTCATCACATCCCATATCTGAACCAATTCGTCTCCGCCTGAGGCAAGGCGTTTCCCATCAGGGGACCAGGCCAGGGAAAAGGCAATTGTCCGCCCAATCGTGGCAAGGCGTTCTCCATTCGTCGCGTCCCAGATCTGGATGGTCGTATCCTCTGAAGCAAAAGCGATCTTGCTGCCATCGGGAGACCAGGCAACCGTGGGCATCACACCAGCCAGGACTGGAAAGCGAGAGCGCATATGGCCATTCCTTGCATCCCAGATCTGGACCGTCTGATCTTCGGAGATCGAGGCGATACGCGTCCCATCGGGAGACCAGGCGATTGCCCGAACCTCTGACTTGTGGCCCCGGTAGACCAGGACTGCTTCGCCAGACGAGGCCTTCCAGACCTGGATGGTGCGATCCGCGCTGGCGGAGGCGATGCGCGTTCCATCAGGGGACCAGGCGACTCCATGAACAAAACCATGATGTCCTCGATAGATGAGGCGAGGATGAGGTGAGGAGACCCACCATGCGATCCCTCCTCCAAGAGCAGCCAAGGCTGCTCCTCCGGCAATCCCTCCAAGAACAGCGCGCCGAGAGAGACGTGGGTGGTGCGATCCCGTCTGTTTCCCTTCTGTTGGGAAGCCATGAGTGGGAGATGACAATGGGTGCTGATTTTCAATCATAAGAAATCCTTCGTGCTTGTTATCATCAGAGATTCCTTTATGGACAGGGCCGCTTCTACTTTTCCAGCCGCATACGCTTGTATATTACTAAACAGCACTTTGATGAGCCTACAATCTTTGCAGTACTACCCTCTCCTTGAAGCCGGTTAAAAATTCCCTGCTGACCCGCCGCCAAAATTGTCTCGCCCGTCTCCATAGCGTATCTGCTGATCTCCCGATGAAAGCTGAGGGACTGCCTGCCGTCCCCCCAATCCGAGGAGTCGCCTGATGAAACCGACAATGGACCCGAGAATGACGAGAGCCACGACGATACCTAGCAGGATCAGCACCGCTCCCCCGCTCCCGGAACTCGTGCTAGAAGTGTAGTTTTTGAGCGAACTTTCCAGTGATTGAATGGCCGCGAGCGTCGCTGAAGTGAAATGATTGCCAGCAGCCGCGTTTTTGAAAGCCTGTCCAGCAGTGGTATATTGCGCCTTGGTCAACGGAACCTGGGACCCCCCCACTATGGTGAAGTAGCGATGCACGACATCGATGGCAATCACGATCAACCGTTTACTGGCCAGGTGAGCGCTGATCGTGCGCTGCACAAAATCAGACGCGGTTCCGCTGAACGTGCTGGTCGTATAGACATCGAGCGGGTAGGCCAGTCTTGAGCCCTCACTCATCACCTGCTGGACATTCAGTACTTCTACCGGATCGCTGATGCGCACGGTATCAGCCTGTACAGGGAGCGAGACCGCAAAGAACAGACAACAGGCGGCGAGAAGAGCGAGCAAGCTCAAGCTCAGGGGACGAGGCTGCCAGCGAAGCTGTTTTTTCATCGTGATGTTCTCCTGGTGTGAGATGTGGACCATAGAAAACGGCTCTGGCAGAAGCGAGAGCGTGACTATCAGGGATGATACGAGAAGCGTCCACTACACGGTATGAAACACACTCTCCAGCTTCTGCCATGATGCCTCCATTAATGAGCTAGCCAGACCTGCACGGTATGATCGGCGCTGGCTGAAGCAATATACTGGCCATCAGGCGACCAGCTCAGCGAGTACACATAGTCGTGGTGGCCGCTATATGTGAATACATTGCCCCCAGTGGTCGCGTCCCAGATGTGTACGGTTTTGTCATAGCTGGCAGAGGCAATGCGCTTGCCATCGGGAGACCAGGCAACACTGCTCACACTCGCCTTGTGCCCCTGATAGGTAAAGATCATTTTGCCGCTTATGGCATCCCAGACCTGAGCGGTCTGATCAACACCGCCCGAAGCAAGGCGTTTCCCATCAGGCGACCAGGCAACCGTGTAGACCTTGTCGGTATGTCCCTTATAGGTAAGGAGCGTTTGGCCGCTTGCGGCATCCCAGACCTGTACGGTATCATCAAAGCTCCCGGAGACTATTTTCTTTCCATCGGGCGACCAGGCAACGCTACTCACCGTGTCATGATGTCCCTGATAGGTGAGCACATGCGCGCCGGTCATAGCATTCCAGATCTGTACGGTCTTGTCATAGCTGGCAGAAGCAATGTATTTCCCGTCAGGCGACCAGGCAAGGGAAAGAATCACATCCTGATGCCCTTTATAGGTGGTGATTCTCTGCTTGCCAGCGACTTGAATGACATCCACCTCATGGCTATTTCCGCCGGCTGCGATATATTTCCCGTCAGGCGACCAGGCAACCGCATTCATGACGGTATAACCGGTATAGGTCATCTGGTTTTTCCCGGTCACAGCATCCCAAACCTGCGCCGAATCGTCGCCAAGTCCGCCTGAGGAGACGATGTGTTTGCCATCATGGGACCAGGCAACTTGCCAGACCACGGATGAATGTCCTGTGTAGCTATAGGGATTGATATGGAGTGGCTCAATAGTCGGAATAGGAGCCTGGGTAACATTACCAGCGTGCGTCCCAAGACGCGGCAAGACCAGGAAAAAGAAACCCCCTCCAATAAGAGCCAGCAGGACAAGCGCGCTTATACTTCCAATAAGCCAGGGAGACCGACGTTGCGGTGCCTGAAGATTTTGGCGGTTGTCATATAGCTGCGGGCTCCCCACAGGAGAAGGTGGCGGAGCATATGCCGCGGTATAGGGTTTTCCACAATGGTTGCAGAATGCTTCATGGGCTGCGAGGGCTGTCCCACATGCAGAACAGACGTGCCTGTCGACTTGATACATACAACTATCCTTTCATAATGCTGTTCTTACGGCAACAACGCCTCTTCTTTTCGTCCTTAAAAGGGCCATTCAGGCAAAACATGCTGGGGTTGCCCAGCCTGTCGGCGAAGGGACGCCGCCTCTCCTAAGACATAGGCTGTCTGGTGCCAAATGATCGAGGAGAGCCACCAGGCTTTCGGCCGGTTCGCCAGGAAGCGCTCCAGCCAGGGGGCACTCTGTTCTCCTATTACCCCTGTCTCCAAAACCTGACGAAAGTGTTGTGCTGATACCCACTCGTCTAAATCCTCGTCTCGCAACGCGTCAACAGTCAGCCGGGTACGCTGCTCAACATCCGTCCGATACAAACGCAGAGCGGGCAGGTTGATGCGAAGGTTGAAGGCGCGACATGCTTCCGCGCCCATGAACATGCCAATGTCATGTCGCTCAACCCCCAGGCGGTCAAACCAGCCATCCTGTTCAAACACCTGGTATGTATTTTGTTGCAGCATGGTCGCTGCAATATCTTCCCAGCGTGCACTATGCCAGAGCAGCCAGGCCAGCGAATGTTGATTCTCACTGGGGGCATAGCGCAATTGCTCGTCGCTTTGCGCAGCCAGAATCAACTCGTCACTCATTGTGAGCGCCACGTCATACTGCAACAGGAAGAAAGTTCGTGTATCCATCGATTTCTTTCACCTATCGCAATGGTGGGCATCCTACATCCTGGAAAGGATCGCCTCTCCGCCAACGCCACCATTCTGTTGTGATGCCCATAGTATGCCTGAGAAAGAGGCCATGATGAGATAGCAGAGAGGTATCATAAGAGGGGCAAAGAGGTATCACTCTCTGAACAACGAGCAAAAACCAGATTCGCCGCCAGAAAAACGCTTCGCTTACATATCTTCAAAAAACGCAAGAGATTGTGTTAGAATAGTAGAAAGATTTTACCAGGTTCATTGCCAATAGGAATAAAAAAAGAAGTAGTATCACCATGAGCGACAAGCAGAAGACGCCCTCGTCCACCAAAAAGAGCGCCGGACAGCATCTCAGAGAAGAGCGGGAGATGCGCGGCTGGTCCCAACAGTACGTTGCCGAGCAACTTGGAGCCGACCGCTACTACCTCAGCAGATGGGAAAATGGCAAGATGCTGCCCAGCCCCTACTACCGAGAGAAGCTCTGTGCGCTTTTTGGCAAAAACGCCAGGGAACTGGGCCTCCTTTCCCAGGAAGCGCCGCTGGAAATGGATACGCCGGAGCCTGAGAGCATTGCTCATGGAAGTAGTGACGATCCTGCCATTCCACCTCCACCGGATGAATCTCGTGCACTGATTGGGCGCCAAACGCTCCTTTCTCTCCTGAAAAGCCGCTTGTGCTCGAATACACCCTCAATGGTTCTTGCGCTCTATGGGCTACCGGGCGTGGGAAAGACGGCTCTGGCGATTGCATTGGCTCACGATACAGAGATGCGAGCCTACTTCCACGACGGAATTCTCTGGGCTGGAGCAGGCAAGAACCCAGATGTCATAGGGATTTTGCGGCGCTGGGGCACGCTGCTTGGTATTTCAGCCACCGAAGCCTCCAGGCTCACCACACGCGAAGCATGGGCGCAGGCGGTCCGCACCTCCATAGGTTCAGGTCGGATATTGCTGATCATGGATGATATCTGGACCCTTGAAGCGTTCGCCTCCCTCAAAGTAGGCGGGAATTCCTGTGTTTACCTGGTTACCACCCGCTTTCCCCAGCTCGCCTGGCACGCTGCGGGCAACAACGCTTTCCCCGTCAGCGAATTGGATACATCTCACAGTATCACTCTCCTGGAACGCCTGGCGCCTCTGGCTATTCAGCAAGAGCCGGCTGCGGCGGCGGAAATTGCGCGCCTGGTTGGTGGGCTGCCGCTGGCGCTCCTGCTCACGGGCAATTTTCTGCGCGTGCAAACATACAATGGGCAACAGCGTCGCATGCGCCAGGCCATCGAGCGCCTGCGCTCAGTAGAAATGCGTCTGCACCTTCAGGAACCCCAGGCTTTCGCTGAACGCTCCCCCAGCATGACAGATACCCCTGCGATCTCACTGCATACCCTGATCGCGATCAGCGATCAGCAAGTAGAGCAAGAGGCCCGCGAGGCGCTCTACACCCTCTCAGTCTTTCCAGCCAAACCAAATACGTTCAGCGAAGCTGCCGCCCTGGCTGTATGCCAGAGACCTGCCGAAGTGCTCGATACGCTATGTGACGCGGGATTGCTGGAGAGCTATGCGCCCGACCGCTACGCGCTCCATCAGACCATCGCCGATTATGCCAGTCTCCAGAGAAGGGATGCTGCCTCTGTCGAACGTTTCGCGAGCTTTATGGCAGAGTATGTGAGCCTCTCTGAGAAGGACTATCAGCGTCTGGAACAGGAAAGCAGCAATATCCAAGCGGCCTTGCGTCTGGCCAGCGAACACAATCACCCGGGAGCCCTGATCGTCGCAGGTAACGCCTTTGCCCAGTTTCTCTTTATCCGTGGATCGTACACCGAGGCAGTAGACCTGTTAGAGCGTGTCTGTCAGGCTGCAACCGCTATGCAGAACCAGCAAAGCTTAGCAACTGCCCTCTACCAACTGGGGGACATTGTCATCAACATGGGAGAATATGCCCGGGCATATAACTACCTGCAACGCGGCCTCGAGCTGACGTCTGAACTCGACGCCCCCGCACTTCGAAGCCGCTTCTTACGTGTTCTCGGTATCTGTGCCTCCTCTCAAGGCAATTATGCCCAAGCTGAGTCTCACCTTCAGGAAGCTTTAGCTCTTGCGCGGCAAGAAAAGGACGACGAACTCATGAGCCTCGTACTCAGAAGTATGGGCGGAATTGCCAATGAGCAGGGAAAGTTCGCCCAGGCCGAGGAGTATTTGCAAGAAGGGCTTGTCCTGGCACGTCGGGTAGGAAAACCAGATCACACCTGTGCGCTGCTCATCAACCTCGGGCAGATAGCACTCACACGAGCCCATTATGCACAGGCAGAAAAGATAATTAAAGAAGGCCTGGACCTCGCCATACAGATTGGTTTTCGCGCTGGAATGTGCCTGTTCCAGCAACACCTGGGGATAGCGGCCATGGAACAGGGAAAATATGGGCTGGCCCGCGAGCCATTTGAACAGTCACTTGCGCTGGCCCGCCGTCTTGAGAATCGCGAATATCAGGTCTCAACGCTGGCGAATTTGGGGCTTCTTTTCCTGAAACAGAGCGATTACATCCAGGCAGAGGCATATCTGGCGGAGGGATTACGCATCGCGCGTATACTGGGGAACCCATGGGCGCTTGCAGGCACACTCAATGAGTGGGGAAAACTCTGTCTGGAACAGGGAAAAGTCGCAGATGCTGCCGCAGCCTTTATCGAAATGTATCAACTGAGTGCCCAGAACTCCCAGGAATGCGAGGCGCTTGCCCTGTATGGACAGGCTCGTGTTGCCCACATCCAGGGAGATATGCAAAAGGCCCACCAATTAGGACAGGCCAGTCTCGTTCTTCTCCAAGGCATGGAACACTACCAGGCTCCTGAAATAGAGCAGTGGTTGGCGACGGTAGTACCAACGTAGCGTATGGCATCTTCACTGCCAGGAAGAATTAACGATACTCTGTCAGAGTTAATTGGAAAGGTGGGGAGTGCAGAGGGGTGCCAGCCCCTCTGCGTCTTAATTCTCTGCCGTGATCGGTAGACAAACACTCCGGCACTCCATGCATCGGCCAACGCGGATCCTCTTTCACACGGATAGCATCCCGCAAGGTCAAGGCCGTCAAGGCCGACGACGGAGCTCCCCAACTCAAGCGATATCCACAAATACTTCGACTATAATCATCCTCGATCGCTGTTCACAACGGCATCTGCGCATGACCATGCTCATTGAGCACATAGCAGCGCAATCGACAATGATCCGCCTGCCAGATCGCGTTGGCGCACCTCGCCTCTCGATGATACAGCAGATCAAACGTCTCCCCATACTTCTCCTCCCCCTCCTGACCCAACACGACCCAATCCTTGGGCAGACGCCCCACAATCCGCGACACCTGCGCATAACTGGGGCGTGGCCAGCCCTGCTCGTCGGCCACCTGACTCACCACGGCATGAATGCTCGTGAGCGGTCGCCGCAGCCCCTGCAACGCCAGACCTTCTACCAACAACACCTCTTCCTCCGGCAACCCACGACTGTGCCCCCGATCCGAACGCACCTTCTTGCCTAAGCCCGCCAGCCCTCCCTCTCGATACGCCTGAATCCAGCGCTGCACCGTCCGGAGTGAAACCTGCCGCTCACCTGCACCCACTCCCCCTCGACGCACCATCTCCGTTTGCCACACGCCTTCCTCCAGATAGGGACGGATGATCGCCAAACGCTCGAACACCAAACCGCCTGCACTAGGTGACTCCTCTCTGGGTCCCCCTGTACCTCCCATTCGATCGCTCCCTCCTCTTCTCCACAACACACAATCTCCCACGATAACACCCGATAACACCATGGCATCGTGCCAAAAACTAGAGAGAAGAACACAGAAGTTGTCTATAAAAAGACCATTAAAAATGCTCAATAGAGCATTTTTCAACACAACTAAAAAAAAGCTATACAAGAAGCAGAATGGCATCCTGCCCTGACGTCTCCAGCGCTCGCCGGCACACCAGCACAGGCAGACGACACGCAGCTACAGGAGATACCGATCACAACATGCGGAGACGATAACGGGAGAAATACCACAACGCCCTCCCAAGACACAACGCGCGAGAGGAAAAACAAGCAAGGGAGCAGACCAGCCACGCATAGTCAATGCGCACAAAAAAATGGCGGCCTTTTTTTTCACGCTTTTTGGCGCAGCAAACGGTGTTTTCTCGTGGAAAAAGAAACTGAGAACGGGCTTGCAGAGGCACCCAAGCAGCAGAGACAACAGAAATTCATCAGCGTTCCCTACGACAAAGCATTCGTCCAACAATGCGTCATTTAATTCGTGCATTTACACTGTAGGCCGTCATGTCATGCGGACATTAGCCAATACGGCGACAAAAAAAAGAGAAGGAGACATCGTGAGACCTCGAAGAGCTTTTCAAGACTATAGGAATTTGAGAGAGAATACGAATCAGGAGCATGGCTCGCATCCTCTCTCCTTGCCGAGCAGGTCATGACTCCCAACGGGTACGGAAGCAAGGTCTGCCTCTTCCGCGCGGCTCGTGCGTGAAGAAGACTTTTTGCCATTTCTCAGGATCTATGCTACGATACAGGTGTAAGCCTTACTCATGACCGTTGGTTTGAGACGAAGGAGCGATCATGCCTCTGGAGATCACCCGAAAGCAGTTGATGCAAGTCCTTACGCAACAAGCCATCATCTGGTTTGGAGAAGAGCAAGCTCGTGACTTGCGCGCTCAGCTTGAGGAACGAGCAGCACATCTCTGGCTCCTCTCCCAGCACTTGCCCAATCAAGAACAAGAGCCAGATTTTCTCTGCTCCATCACACACAACATGAGAGAGGAGTAAATGGCCAGGATCTCCTCTTTGAACATCCAGCAAGCTGCCACACTCCTGCAGAGCGGTCAAGTGTCCTGTGTCCAAATAGTTCAGGATCTCCTCCAACGTATTGATGAACTTGATCCGACTTTCCATGCCTGGATCACGGTTGATCAACAAGGAGCGCTTGCACAAGCACAACAACTGGATGAGGAGTTAGCTACAGCGGGACCACGAGGAGCCTTGCACGGGATTCCTGTTGGCTGTAAAGATCTCCTCTATACCAGCGGCATAAAAACGACGGCCTGCTCTCCCCTCTATGCGGATTTTGTCCCAGCCTCTGATGCCACGGTCGTCAGCCGTCTCAAACAAGCAGGCGCAATCATCCTCGGGAAAACCATGTGTACCGAATTTGCCGTCAACGATCCTGCTCCAACCGTGCATGCGTGGCAGCCCGCTCATACTCCAGGGGGATCTTCGAGTGGTTCGGCGGTCGCGGTCGCCACGCGGATGTGTTTTGCCACTATCGACACCCAAACGGCTGGGGATATCCTCCGACCAGCCGCCTACAACGGGGTCATAGGCTTGAAACCAACTTATGGGCGTATCAGCCGCGCCGGCGTGCTTCCTGTGGCTTGGAGTCTGGATACGATGGGTGTGACGACACGCAGTGTCGAAGATACGGCGTTCTTACTTCAAGTGTTGGCCGGGCACGATTCCCATGATACCTCTTCTGCTTCCGTCCCCGTCCCTAATTACGCGGCAACACTGACCTCTCAGCCCATGGTTCCTCGCCTGGGACTCATACGACAGTATTTCTATGCACAGGCAGATCCAGAGGTTTGTGCGCATACCGACCAGGTGGCAGAGACTCTGCACAGGGCCGGGGCTCAGGTCGAAGAGATCACGCTGCCAGAAGATCTTTCCCTCTTGCATGCGGCCCATCGCATTATTGTGAGCGCTGAATGCGCGGCCTACCATCAAGAACTGTTTTCCGCTCATCCAGAGCAATACGGGCCCAAAATCCGGCAATTTATCCAGGGAGGGATGCTCACTCCGGCGGTGTCCTATTTGCAAGCGCAACGGTTGCGCAGTCGGTGGAGTTTCGCCTTCCAGGACCTCTTTCGGCACGTAGACGTCCTCTTGACGCCCGCCGCTCCTTCAGCTGCTCCCGCCGACCGAAGCACGACTGGGTCACCTGTTTTCCAGATTCCCTGGACCCTCTGTGGCTTTCCGTCGCTCTCCTTACCATCGGGCTTGAATACCAACCAGCTCCCTTTGGGAGTGCAGTTGGTGGGGGCCGCATGGCAGGAAGAGCGTCTCTTAGCGGTTGCCCGGTGGTGTGAGCGGACTTTGCATCTCGACCTGCTTCCTCCCTGCGCGTCCATCTCTTAAAGGGCTTCTCTCTTCTTATCCTCATCTGCCAGACAGCACATGATCATAAGCATTTGGATGTGCCAGCAGATGAATTGCGAGTCGTGATCCAGGAGGCTCAAGAGCGATACAAAACAACTTGAACTTCCTTCTCTTCAATCTCTTATAAGCGGCAAACTTTATGGCACAAAACAGCAAATCATTCTGGCAAAGGGCAGCGGTTCTGATGCGAAAACCAAACGTGCATTTACGGCAGCGAAAAGAATTGCGTCAGAGCGTGCCCGTTCTACCTCCTAAATAAAGACATGCCGCGAAAAGTTAATGTCGAGATACGGAAAAGAATTTCGACAAACAACATTGATCTCCAAACGCTCATGTGGCTAGGTGACAATTGGCAAGGTTTCTTTTAGCGCGCCTACCAATTGGCCACCTTACCACTTTAGCGACAACACGGTTAACTCAAAGGTCTCGCTGCTCATCAATCTGCGCCCAAAATGCCTCTCCATCAGGAGGAAGAGGATCTTCTGGAAGAGAAAGATCATCGATGATGGACACGGCCTTCTGATTCATGTTGGGATGAACCTCATAGAGGTCATGATGGCGTCGTAATCCTTCTGACCGCTCTTCAAGATATCGACCTACGGAACGGACATCTCCACCAGCGAGCGTCAAAACCGCCCAGGGATTCACAAACCAGCGATCCTCACTCCGAACACAGGCCCGATTATGCATCATGATGGTCCACACCGCGCGACGCCAGCGTTCTCTTCTCGCCGCAGGGGTTTGAATGCCTACCAGATGAGAGTATGGCAGTCGCTCATAGGCAATCAGGGCCTCAGACATGCCGTGCTGCAAGCGATCTTGACGCACCAACTGATGAAGATACGCCACGGGATCAACAGCTCCACTGCATTCCAATTCTTCCAAGAGGGTCAGGAGGGGGGCTTCTTGCCTTTCCCGATCTCGTGCCTGGCGCACCAACAACAGATCGCCTCTTTCGGATCAGAAAGCTGCCAATCCATCTGCAACGACTCGACCATGCTGTCATCTGACCGAATTATTGGCGTGATTGCCAGATAATATGCCATGGTTTTACTGGCTTCATAACAACCAACCTCTGCCGCATAAATTGGCGGGGTTTCATGCTCTCTTCCTGGCTGATAAGGATGGGACAGTTTTCACAAGAATCCTCTTCCTTGAGACACGATATTTGGCAGAACCGCCAAGATATATGGCAGAGAGTGGAACATTGAGCTTTGTGAGGATATACTGAGAGGCAGAGAGATTCCACACGCAGAATCTCACGGCTTTCTTGATACAACAGGAGTTGCGATGAGAAGCGAGAAACAGAAACGCATCCTTTTTCTGTGTGCCCATCGCTCTGTTCGTGAATTGCTGGCCGCAAGTCTGCTTGCCGCACAGAAACAGAACGGATGGGATATTTGGATCGCCCCTGCCCCTTTTCCTTCCGATGAGGTCGCTTTGGTCCGCCAGGTGCTTGACGAAGTTCATGTTCCCTTGCTCACCTCTCCTCAGACAGCAGAGCCATCTTTTGATCGTTCGTGGGATGAAGGTGTTGTGCTCTGTAGTGGCGCTACTGATCAGTGACCCTTCATTCCGAACGCCGGTCGGCGTCACTTGTGGTCCATCGAAGATCTTCCAAAGGAAGACCTCTCACAGAATGAACAGCTTCTCGCGTATCGTCGCATTCGTGCGGCTCTTCTTCAATCGATCAGACTCAACCTGCTCCTTCCGAAGCAGCTCGCACTCCTTCCACAACAGAAGTAATTTCTGCCACATATCTTGGCGCAATTGTCACCTCTCTGATGCGGCGCTTGCGGATTACAGAAAAGTTTGGCCATAGCCAACCGAATGTTTGGCCGCATAGTCTAAATTAGCTCGTAGAGCCAGACGAGCAACAAAAACGGCGTGATTTCGTCGGTAGCAGCCTTGCCTATATCAAGTCATGTGAACCAGCTTGTAGAGTGGACTCGCTAGTTTTTCTTGTGTGGCCAACCTTTCAGTAGTTTGCGGCCAAACTTTTCTGTAATCCACAGCGCTTTTTGACACTGTGCCTTGAAGGGATGGAGTTAAGATTGTTGTCACCAGCTGGTAAATACTACCACCAGCCGCAAAGGAGCAAAGCGCGAATGGTGCCAGTGGCATGGCGAGAGGAAACTTGAGGGGAGACGCGCGATCCTAGCAATTTCACCACTCGGTGCTCGCGACTCAGGCCGAACAGGAGGGTTCACAGCTTTGGGAAAATGCCTCCCGTCCATTGCATGTACTCTCGATAGGCATCCCCAAATTGATCCAGCATCATCTGCTCCTCTTGTGGCACACGCAGGAACTGGACGAGAGACGAGGCGATTAACCCAGAAAGCCCGGCGACCCAGTTCTGGAGCAAGAGCACTTGCGCGATCCCCATGAGCCAGAGCGCCGCATAGATGGGATGTCGAATCACCTGGTAGATGCCCTGGGTCACCAAGACCTGCTCGTGACTGATCTCTACCGTTGGCGACCAGTTGTGTCCCAGATCCGTGTGGGCTCTCCACATCAGCCACAATGCGTGACGCGCTCCAGAGGGATTCCGAGCCATCCCATCCAAAGAGGAACCTGATAAGTGAGAGCGTCGAGTGCTGGGGTCAGGATGGACACCAGTGGGATGATCTGCATGCCGAGAAATCCCAGGATGCTCACGATCCATTCCTGCTGGCTGACGTGAGATGCCTTGGTCCCCTGTTGCGTTTTCTCTCGCCAGTATCTTCTGCGATGAGGAAAGCGGATCACTTCTTGGACCACGATCCCAGCCATGAACAAGATTTTGAAGAACTGATAAACCATCTCAACCTCCGACGGCTGGACTCCTCCCTCAATTGTCGTTGCCTCCGCTCTCTTTTCTGCGCCTATCTCCTGCCTCCTCAAAGGCTTCACGGGTTTCACCAACAAGCCAGAAGAGAAAAAGCAGGGAAGCCACGTCTTCTGCCCACCACCAATGCAAGAGAGCGTTCAAACCGACACCAAGCAGCACAGCCCCAGCCATGTAGCCACAGGTGAACGAACTGGCAGCATCTCCCCTCAAAGCGCCACTCTCGATGCGGGCCGCAATGCGGCGTTTGCTGATCCCCAGCACCGGCATGACGAGGACGGCTGCCGCTGCCATGCCGATGCCAACCACCGCTTCCTCTGGATGAGCACGTGAGACCAATCCCCAGATGGCTGTGGCAAGGACATAGAGACACAGGAGCGAGAGAGCAATGGCAACCACCCAGGCCGCCTGGCGCTCGGCCCGTTCCACCTGCTCGGTGTCCCCGCCTCGTGCCTCAAGGGAGAGCCGCCACAGTAAGACCGCCCCACTGATCAGTTCAATGACGCTATCCAGGCCAAAGGCGATCAGCAGCGCACTGCTCGCGCTCACGCCTGCGCCAATGGAGATGGCTGCTTCGATGATCATCCACAGCACAGTGACGATTTCCACCCGGACCCCCAGGTGGATTTCTCTCGCTCGATTGGTGAGATGGCTCATCGGGCTGATCGCTCCGCTTGAGGCCGTGCCGATTTCGCTGCTCCTTGTGTGGGAACGCGAGCCAGCGATTTCTGACGAAGCAAGCGCGAAGAGTTGGCAAGGATACCCAGATCTGGCAGCGACTGTGCGGCGGCAGCCAGGATCGGCGGCAGGATACCGAAGGCGGCAAGGGAGAGACCCACCAGGTTGTAGAGGGCCGTAAAGCCAATGTTCATTTTGACCACCCGCATCGTTCGGTGCGCAATGGCGAAGGCTTCCGGCACCAGTCGCCAGTCATTGCGCATCAGCGCCATGTGGGCCGCATCCATCGCCACATCGGTTCCAGCGACTCCCATTGCCATGCCAATATCCGCTTGCGCCAGGGCTGGAGCATCATTGACGCCATCACCAACCATGACGACGGTATGCCCTTTGGCCTGATACTCCTTCACCAGACGAATCTTGTCTTCTGGGAGAAGATTTGCCTGGTACCCAATACCCAACTGGTGTGCCAGGGCAGATGCAACTCGCTCGTTATCCCCGGTCAGTAGTTCGATCCGCTTTACCCCCTGACGCTTGACCTCTGCCAGTGCTTCTGGCACTTCGGGGCGTACCGTATCAGAGGCTCCCAGCAGACCAACGAGCACCCCGTTTTGCTCAAGAAACAGAAGGGTCTTGCCTTGTGCTTCTAGCCGGGTGGCCTCAGCGAAATCAAGACCAGAGGGAATGAGGCGTGCATTGCCGACACTTAACGCACTGCCACTCACGCGAGCACGTATCCCCTGTCCTGGAATGGCCTCAAAGTGCTCTGTTGGGAGAAGAATGATCTGCTCTTCCGCCGCTTTTGCCCGAACCGCTTCGGCCAGGGGGTGTTCTGAGTAGCGCTCTGCGCTTGCCGCAAGCTGAAGGACTTCTGAAGCAGTGAGCGGGCCGACGGCGACGATATCCGTAATCTGTGGCTGGCCTATCGTCACGGTTCCTGTTTTATCCAGGAGCAGGACATCCGCTCGCGCCAGCACTTCCAGATACTTGCCCCCCTTGATCAGCAGCCCGCATTTGGCCGCTGCCCCAATCGACGCCAGCATGGCGACAGGCGTTGCGAGCGCCAGCGAACAGGAACAAGCGACAACGAGTACAGAAGCTGTCGCGAGGGGATTGCGGCTTATGAGAAACGTCAGAGCCGCAATGGTTGCCACAAGAGGCAGAAAGTAGGCCGAAAAACGGTCAGCCAGGCGCTGTACATCGGCGCGGTGAGCTTCCGCCTCTTCGACCATTTTGATGACACGCCCAAACGTCGTCTCCGTTCCAACCTGCCTCGTTTGGATGCGCAGACTTCCCAGGGTCGCGATGGTCGCTGCAAAGACGTGATGGCCTTGCTCCACCTCAATCGGCATCGACTCACCCGTAATCGCAGCCTGATTGACCGTGGCTTGTCCCGACATCACCACTCCGTCAACGGGAATGGCTTCGCCAGGTCGAACGATCACGATATCCCCCTGCTGCACCTCGCTCAAAGGCAGCTCCATTTCACCTCCCTCACGCTCAAGACGAGCCGTCTTGGGAGCCATTGAGGTGAGATGTTTGAGCGCGAGGCGAGAACGTTCCGTCGTAAAGTTCTCTGCAAAATTACCAATATGCATGAAGAAGACGACAACTGCGGCGGTTGTCCATTGCCCAACGACGAGCGCAGCCAGTACTCCAAGGCTCATGAGCGTGTGAGAGATCACCTGGCGACGCAAGGCAGCTTTGATCACGTTCCAAAAAATGGGGGCTCCCGCAAGCAGGACGAGTGCCCATCCAACGTACCATGGTACCAGGTCGGTGATGCGTTCCATCCAACCCAGCCATTCTCCAGCGATCACTACCAGAAGGACGACGCCAAAAACCAGGGCAAAAAGCGTGAGGATGGGACGGGTAAAGGAGCCAAGCGTGGAAGAAGCTGAAGTCCCCTCTTGAACGGCTCCCTCTGAGACAATGGAGTACCCTGCCCCCTCGATCGCCTGATGAAACGCTGGAAGCGTCACTTGCGTAGGATCGTACTGGACGACTGCTTTCTCCGACGAGAGATACACCTGGGCAGACACAACGCCTGGGTGAGCCGCCAGGGCATGTTGGACATGCTCAGTGCATTCAGTACAGTCCATTCCCGCAATCTTCATCTCGACGGTGCGTAGCGGAAGCTCAAGTGTATACCCCGCCCCTTCTACCGCTTTGCAAAACGCACTTGTATTCACGACGGTAGGGTCGTAGCGGACGACCGCTTTCTCCGACGAGAGATACACCTGAGCTTCCTGCACACCTGGAAGCGCGCTGAGGGCGTGTTGAACATGCTGTGTACACTCGGTGCAATCCATGCCCCGTACAGAAAACTCCATCAGTTGACAGGACTCAGGAGGGAGAAGATCATTCACTTCAGTTATCCTTTCGCGCGTGCTGGTATGTGTCGCCTCATCCTATGCGTGCTCATGATCGTGAGTCCCTTGCATCTGACAGTACAATCCATCAAGCTCGCTACACTTTCCCTGATGCCCGTCACATTCAAATTGCAATGTGGAATGTCCAATGCGATACTTCTCGTGTAGCATGGACTCCAACTGAAGGAGAATTGGGGCACATTCATTCAAGGGCAAGTTCGCGGTCTGGACATGGGCAGAGAGAGCATACATTCCGCTGGTGATACTCCACACATGTACATCATGAACATCAGCCACTTCTGGAACCCGATTCATATCCGCAACGAGAGCCGGAAGGTTGACGTCTATGGGGGTTGCCTCCAGCAAGATATCGGTCGTTTCCCGCACAATCCGCCAGGCGCCAAGAGCAATCAGCACCGCAATCCCCACGGAGAGGATCGGGTCCATTGGAGTCCAGCCAGTCAGGAGAATGACGAGGCCTGCAACAATAACGCCTGCGCTTGCCCCAACATCTCCAAAGACATGGAGCGCTGCTGCTTTCGCATTGAGATTCTCTTGCTCTTTGTTCAGCCCAAAGCCAATGAAGAGGTTGACAGCAATTCCGACTCCTGCTGAGGCAAACATGAACACCGGCTCGATGGGTTCGGGATGTTGAAAGCGCTGCACCGCCTCGTAGAGAATCCAAATCGTCACGAGGATCAGCGTGATGGCATTGAGAAGAGCGGCCAGAATACCCACGCGATGATAGCCAAAGGTTTTACGTGCATTAGCAGGTCGTTCCGCCTGAGCCGTGGCAAACCAGGCCAGGCCGAGAGCAAAGATGTCGGTGAGCGCATGACCTGCATCGGAAAGAAGCGCTAGCGAGTGAGCGAGCAGACCGCCACCAACTTCTGCCGCCACAATAAGGAGAGAGAGGAAGAAGGCAAGGCGTAGCGTCTGTCTGGCCATGCCATGTGTATGATCATGTCCTGCATGCTCACTACTCATCAGTACTCTCTTTCTCTTGAAACGAGGGGTGTTCTTCCGTGTAATTGGTGCATTCATACATCCCTCTTGCAATATCTCGGAGAATTTCCTCAGTGAGTGTCAACAAGGCCGCAATTTGAGGATGACTTAATTGGTAGAGCGTGTAGCGGCCTTGTGCTTCAGAAGTCACGAGATCGCAGTCCGATAAACAACGCAAATGGTTCGAGACATTGGTGCGCGACAACCCAGTTTTCTCCACAATGGCACTCACGGTGAGTGCGCCCTCGCGCAAGGCTTCTAAAATAGAGAGCCGCGAGGAATCAGCAAACCCGCGATAGAGTTTGGCTTTCAGCGCGATGGCCTGTGCTTGAAGTGTTGGCATGGTTGTTCTTCCTCAGACATTGATAAGTCATTACTTGGTGACATGATAACGTGTGAGGCAAGAAGTGTCAAGCCGTTCTCGGGGTGGCGCTCGCGCTCGCTGCTTCCAGTCACAAGGGAGAATGTGTCACAGGTAAAACATGTACTTTAGCAGAAACCTCGTCCCGTGAAGCGATGGAGTCGGCACTAGCTACTCACGGTTGAGGAGAGTGAGAGCAGGTAATGAGCACAATGCAATGAGGAAAAAATTCAAAGGAGGTGCCGTTCATTTTCCAAAGAGGAAGCCGGAGGTGATCCAACTTCCTCTTCCTGATCTTGATGAGGCAAAACAAGAGACGCGCCAATCTCTGGGATGGTGACAGCCGCGTCGTGGGCCAACGCTCGGTTTCAGGCTCGCGTGGTGGGCAGGGCTTCACTTCCCTTCCCAGCCTGTTGGCTCTCATGGAGTGCATGGATGGCTTCCCGAATGCCATAGTAGACAATGACGAGCGATGCAAGCGGATCGGCCCACCACCAGCCAAAGAGAGCATTGAGCAGGAGTCCCAGCAAAACAGCTCCGGCCAGATACGCATCTACCAGCGTCACACGTCCTTCGGTGAGCAGCACTTCATTCTGAAGTTGCTGTCCCGTCACCCTTTTACCGAAGGCGAGCAGCAACATGACAATGAATGTCGCCGCAATCCAGGCAATCCCGCCAACGGAGGTGGCAGGGTGCGTTCCCGTGAGAAGCGTGTAGAGCAGTTGGGCCACAATGTAGATGACGAGCGTAATGAAGGCGATGCCGATGAGACGAAGCGCCAGGCGTTCACGATTCAAGTTGATCCCCCTGAGTTGCCAGACGACCACGACGGACGCAAAGATTTCGATGAGTGAGTCCAGGCCAAAGCCTGCCAGAGCAACGGAATGGGCGGTATACGCCGCCAGAATGACGAGAATGACCCCAACCACATTCCATCCCAGGGTGAGATATTCCAGCAGTAATCCCCGTTTGAGGAGAGCAGTTTGATTCAAAATAACCTCCAGTTCATCAATTGATTACTCTTCATTGTATCTCATCTAAAACTGGAAGCATTTTGGTCCCGTTTTTTGCTCAATTTGACTGCGCGTCTCTTTCAAGCATCCTATTGCGAGGTGCTCACTCCCTTCTAGGTTTACCATATCTTCTGCCAGATAAAGTGCCAAATTGCCAGATAACTTGGGCTAATCCAGATTAGGGGCTTACTGTCTGCTTGCTCTGCATAAAGAGCCCATGACCAAGAGGATTCTTCTGCTCAAGAGATCAAGCAAGCGACCAATAAGCCCCCGAAGTGGGCATCAGTCTAACTTGGCGCGATAACGAGAAACGCTTAGGAAACAACAGGTATGATGCCTAATTTTATTCTCCAGCGATGTTTCGCCAGATTATGTGTCACTGCTTGTCTGCTTACAGCCGCTAAAACCATCAGCATTTTATCTTGCAAAGCCGCCAAGAATTCAGGCAAATGACACTTTTCAAGACTATAGGAATTTGAGAGAGGATACGAACCAGAGAGAACCTGCTCCTGGTTCGTATCCTCTCTTCTGCACCTTCTATTCTTGTTCAGGTTGAGCATCGTCTGCCGGTTTGCCCCAGGGGAATACCGTCGGCTCTTCGGCAATGTGGATCATCTCGGTTATTGGTTCGGGCTTTCGATTGAAAGAAGGTTTGATCTCCAGGCGATCATGATGGGCCTTGATCTCATCCTCATGCGTCTCGAGATAGGCATTAATCGCTTCCTTGCGGCCACCCACTAACTTCTGAATGGCGAGGGTGGTAATGTACCAGCGCTCTAACGGACGGCGTGTTTCGTTCCACTGCATGAGCGTGTGTACGGCACGGCGATAGCGCTCATTCCCTGCTTCGGGGGCCTTCATCCCCGCAAGTTGAGAGGTTTTCATGGCTGCATGTTTCCCCATAGGAAAGAGAGGAAAAGAAGGGGTATATTTCGCTTTCTCTCCCCTCTACGAGTAAACTGGATATTGCCTGGCTGATAGGCTGCTTGGTCTCTTGCTCGAAGTAGGTAAAGGCGGGCGAGGGATTGACTTCAAAGCAGTACCACTCTCCCTCAGGTGTGCAACGTAGATCAATGCCAGCCACAAGCAGTCCGAGCCCGCGGGCGAGGAGACGGCATCGCTCTTGAATGAGCTCTGGCAGAAGACAGGCCTTGATAGTAGCGCTTGCACCCTGTTGTGAGGCATAGCGATAATCAGCGGCGGGCGAGTAAATGTGACAGGCGAAGAGCTGTTGATCGACGACATGCACGCGGTAGTCATCCCCTGGTATATATTGCTGAAATTGCGTTGGGCACCAGCGCACCAGCTCGAGGCGTGCGCGTTGCTTTTCTGTCAGGCAGGAGACGATGCTACGCGTACCGCTTATGGATTTGTAGATGACCTTCTCATGGCGCTGCCAGAAGGCCAGCGCGGCCTGCGGATTCGTCGTAATCAAGGTATCGGGAACGGCAAAACCGAATTGTTGAATAAGGCTTGCCTGGTACGGTTTGGAGTTGTTGCTTGCCATGGCCTCCAAAGGGTTGATGACGAGCGCGGGTGTGAGCTCTATCCAGGAGAGCAAGAGGTCTTCTACATTGAGAGCGTGCTGCCTCAGCGCATGTGACTTATCCAGGTCCCGCATACACGGCAACGAGAGCGTCTCGTAGGGCCGTAAGTAGACGGCCTGGATGTCCTCCAATCTGATGTTTTCGCCCTTAAGGCTCAGGACTCCGCTGGCTTGATCAGCAACGGTGAGTTTGATCGAGGTGTGTCGGAGATCGTGCTGGTTGAGAAACGCAGGGCGGCAGTTACGACGTCGTAGCACCTCGTAAACAGCGCGCAGTGGTCCGTCACCCGGTAATCCCCAGAGCAGAATCATGCTTGCTCTCCCCTCTGCCTTCCTAGCCGGCGAAAGTAGGCGAGAACCGCCGGCTCTAGCCGCGGGTTGGCACTGATATCGGGCCAGGTATCGGCCGCGACGAAGGCCGCTCCACGTTCGGCCCCACTGAAATGAAGCGTGACGAGCTCCACTCCGGCAACACGTGCCAGGAGCCGGGCCTGGCTCTGGAGGGAAGGGTCTCCATCGCTCAAGCACTGCTCGCCAATCACGGTGATTTGAGCTGTGCCTTCCGCAGGTTGCGCACCTGGCTCCAGATCTGTTGCTGGTTCACTGGTGCGCGTACCCAGGGCAACAGCCTGTTTGTACAACGGCACGACAGGGATGCCGATGCGCGCGGCGGCGGCTAGCCAGCGCTCGTGGCGCCAGGCTGGTCCAGCAAGGCTGACGGCGGTAGGGCGGTTGAGGAGAGGACAAGAAAGTTCCGTCAGCCAGCTGCGTAAAAACGCCGTCATCTCATCTGCCGCGTAGGCGCGATCCTGCTCGGCCAGTTCTGGCAGTTCGCGCGCTGAAATGCTTGCCAGGCGCATAAGTACCCCGCTGATCTCTTCCCCGGCCACGCGCTCGCCAGCGATGCACGCGGTAGAGGTCAGGGCTTGCCCCGTGACGAACTGCCAATGCGGGGTGAGCAGGTCGGCGCTGGTCAAAAGGCCAGCGCGGTGACCTGCGTCCGTCCAGCGTTGCGCCAGCCTTCGGGCGCTGGTATCCCACCGGTGGGCGACGATAAGCAGCACTCCCCTATTCCTCCTGTGCCTCACTGAGGGCATGTTCGCCCACGGCAGGGCGTTCCTCTGTCGTGATGAAGGTGGAACCATGGGCTGGCGCTTCGTTGCTAGAGAGTGTGAAAATCTCCTCTTCGCTTGCTTCAGGCTCGCCTCCAGGCGGGACAAGCGTGCGCTCAATCATGGCCGTTTTGTCGCGATCCTTCTCCTTACGCTCCTTGTCCTTGGGAGTGCCCACCGTAATGGTAACCGCGGGACTGTAATCGCCGAACCAGGAGACCTGTTCCTGGACCATGCGCCACTGGCACATGTAGTAGCCCGCTCTTGCGGGGGCTTGCAGGTGCAAGGTAAACGTGGCCTGCTGACCCGGGAGGACTGGCGACGTAGGCAGCTCGCAGCGGCTAGTGCCCCACGTGGTCGAATCCTGGGGCGATTGAGATCCCAGGCGGAACGGGTTCGTACCGCCCGAAGCCCAAGTCTTCGTCCTGTATTCTGCATGGTGATGGTCGCGGTAAAGCTCTGACCTGGATTGAGGGTCGCGGGAATAGACTGTGAGACAAAGCGGGCCGCCAGGGCGGGTAGCGGCTGACAGTGAATTTCCGTCCAGCCCGCGGGAGCCATGTGGTGCTGCCAGTAGCGCCACCAGCCGTTAATGAGGCCGTGCCACTGGTAGAAGTAGACGCTCTTTGGCGAGACCGAAAAGTCGGACATAAAAGGATCATTGAAGATTTTGGGCGCAGCCACTACATGACCCCAGCCGTGAATACCATCGCCAATGTACTGCCCCAGGTCGTCATCCATGTGGCCCCAGCGCGCGGGATTAGCGAGGAAGTTTTGCTCGTCCTGGATGTATGTTGAGCCAGCGGCCGAATCAGGCGTTGAGGCTATCTGTCTAAAGAAGGAAGGCAACTGGCTCCAGGGTGCGACAAGGGCCTGGTTGGCGAATGACTGGCTGTCATACCAGGCGTGCACCTTGTCGACAAACTGGCAGTGGAAACGCAGGAACTCGACGCCTTCACCCGTCTTGAAGGGAACCATATGCTGCATATGCCAGTTGGCATGCTCGTTCAGCAGATCCGAGGGGAACCAGGGGATCTCGACGCTACTGCCGAAGAGCCAGAGCGCGGGACCACGCTCATCGAGAATGAGGACGCGATCGCCATTGACGTTCGCGTAGTGTAAGACTGGCGCGCAGGAGGTGTAACCGCTGGTCGAGAAACGCACGAAATCGCCATCGGCGCGCGCCTCCTGCCAGAGGTAGAGGTTGGTCTCCCCCCCGGTGATGCTGATATAGTGTCCCGCATCAAAGTCTGCCTGCGAGGTACACCAGGGAATCCACATGTCGCAGTCGGCGATGCCGGCACCAAGCGCGATAACTGGAAGGCTGTTATTCTCGTGGTCCTTGACGCCAACGGTGATCCCCGAAGAATAGTTATTGACGATCCGTTTGATGGCTGTAACACCCATAGTACCTCCATTTGAATGTACATTTGTGCAGCGGAACTGCACGACGAGAAAAAGTGTGTCAAGCGTGATAGAGAGTGAGAGCAGGGTCTGCTCAGGAGCAGAAATTGCGCTTGCCATTCCTGGCTGTTGAGATTCCGCCAGGGGCAGCGCCCGGTGCTGGTTATCCCAGAAGCTTGAGCCTGAGCGCGGCATTGAGCTTGAGTAAGTAGCATTGATAGCCACCGGGCATCTGTGGACCATCGAGTTTTTTCTCGGGATCAAACACGATGATGCCGCTCTCAAAATGCTGGTAGGCGACGCCCGCGATATTCTTGAGCTCATTTGAGAGGGGCAGGCGGGGACCACCCTGCATCACACGCCAGTATTTGAGAATATTTCCGCCGATGACGTACCCATTGTGTTTACATTTCCACTGTCCGTTGCCTACATCTTGAAAGTAGCTTGCAACCCAGGGATCCTGAAGCGTGATCATCTCTTCTCCTTGCTGCTGCGGTTCCTGCTTGAGCGCCATGACCCAGACCTCATGTGCGCGCATCCTGGTGCGCCAGGTCTGATCGTCATAGCACAGCTCTTTCCCGCCAAAGGGGTCCATGGCTGACAACCAGCCGGGACCGTCCTTGTACCAGACGCAAACGTGGGTCCAGTCAGGATGGTCAGGCGCGTAGTCATCCTGTTGAGTAAACACTACCGGGTGGCCACGCGCTATTTCTTCGTGAGCTATGGCAACGCAGTCGTCCTCGCGGGGATACAGCTTGACGCCGTTGCGGTCGCAAATGCCGACAAAGGCACTGGCAGCGGTGCCTTGGTTGACCCAGGCTTCACCATATTCCGCGTCCTTCATGGCATCGGGGGAAAGGTGTTTCCCGGTCAGGTACTGCACACCAGCCGCGATAGAGGTCGGTACGCATAGGAAGAGCCGGTCTTCGCTGGGCCTGCCATCAGTCGTATCCCACAGATCTAATTGATTAAAAAACGGAAAGCCTTGTAATTCCATGCTGCACCTTCTCAACGTGATCTCTACCCGCTGCAATCGTTATTGCAGGAGCCGTAGCTCTTATGTATGCAAGGCCATCAAACGACTCCTCTTTCATAAGAGACTGGAGACATTTTAGAAGATATTGGAGATACTCAATGTTACTTATAGGTTTAACGTGCATTGGCATAAATTTTTGAAGATGAATTTTTGGTAGGACGCCCTTAACCGGTGGGCGAAAGATGGTTGAGCTTTGAAAAAGAGCATCAATCAGCATTCTGTGATGTATGAAAAGCACAAAAACGCTGAAAGATGCATCCCAGTTATTTTGCCCGAACTTGGACTGCCCTGCAAGAGGGAAGATGGGAGCAAGCAACCTTGTCAGTCATGGAAAGGAGCGCGAGCGCTACAAATGCAGGATGTGCAAAAAGACGTTCAGTGCCCACCAAAGGACAATGTTTGAAGGTCTGTGCAAGCCAGAGGAACTGATTGTGATCGTTGTGACCTTGCTCGCCTATGGTTGTCCACCTCAAGCGATTGTACATGCCTTCCACCTAGACGAACGAACGGTGGCCAGATGGCAAGAGCGGGCAGGAGCCCATTGCCAAAGGGTTCACCTCGATCAAGTTGTGCAAGCCCGACTGGATCTGCAACACATTCAGGCTGATGAGATCCGAGGGAAAGGCTGTAAGATGATCCCGTGGATCGCGATGGCGATGATGGTTTCGACGCGCTTATGGTTGGGAGGGGTGATCAGTCTGAGGCGTGATCGAACGCTCGCTGATCAGTTGCTACAAATGGTGAAAGCCTGTTGCCTGCCTTTGCGCGCACCAGGGCTTTCCAATTCTCACAAAGGAGGTGAAAAAGAAGAGTTTTCCTTGTAGAATACAAAACCAAATCACATCTCAAGGAAAACTCTGCATGGACTATACCACATTCATGCTCGCAAAACGAGCCGAACACGACCCAGAAACGCTTCCCGTCAATTCGTTGTACCAGAGCTTGCGAGCCCTCTCAGATACGAGACGAAAACAAGGAAAACGATACGAATTGGCCTTGGTTCTTTCTCTGCTTGTGCTTGCCAAACTAGCAGGGCAAAAGACCCTGAGTGCAGCAACCGAGTGGGTTCGTCATCATCGAGTGCCTTTAGCACAGCGCTTTGGGCTCTCCCGCCAGCAGATGCCATGCCAGATGACCTATTGCAATGTCCTTGCCAGAGTAGACAGCAAGCATCTCGATGAGCTTCTTTCTGCCTTTTTCACCCGTTGGGAAGCCCAGGCCCGGTGTGGAGAGGAACCCAGTCGCCTGCTGACGCCAGGCATCCAAGCCAAACATGCTCAGGTCGCTGTTGATGGCAAAGCCCTGCGGGCCACAAGCAAAGAGGCTCACCCGGTTCATCAACTCAGTTGCTATGAGGTGCAGACTGGCACCGTGCTTTGGCATTGCAATGTGCAAGACAAGGAAAATGAGATCAGTGCCCTCAAGCCCTTATTTGCACCTTCATGGGTGCGTGGGCGCATTCTCACCCTTGATGCTATGCATACTCAACGGCAACTGTGCGCGCAGGTCCTTCGTTTGAGTGGAGACTACATCTTGATTGCCAAGGACAATCAGCCAACGCTGCGAGAGGATATTGTTGCCTTCTTTGAGGATCCTTCTCCTGATCGACGGCGCTGGAAGCAGGCAGAAACCTGGAACAAAGGGCATGGGCGCTTGGAACATCGCCAAATTCTTTGTAGCCCTGATCTTAACGACTGGTTTAGCAAAGATTGGGAGGGCATCGAGCAAGTCTTTCGGCTGGAAAGAACCACGCGCATTCTCAAGTCGGGAAAGATCCGTCACGAGGTGGTCTATGGGTTGAGCAGTCTCTCGATATACCAAGCGCCTCCCACATGCATGCTTGAACTTATCAGAGCCCATTGGGCCGTTGAAAATTGCCTCCATCATCGACGTGATGTGACCTTAGGCGAAGATGGTTGTCAAACGCGTACAGGAGTGGTTCCCAGTCTGCTGGCCCAGCTCAATAGCACCGTCTTGAGTCTCATGGATCGCGTGGGGGTCCGCAATGTCGCTCGCCAGATGCGCTACTTTGATGCCCATATTGATCAAGCTCTTGATCTCGTTCTTACTGGACAATGTGTGGTTTATTAGAATTGGAAAGCCCTGTGCGCGCACTTCTGATCTTGACAGACGGATGGTCAGCGTATCCGGGCAGCATCCGACGCGCGTTTCGGGAAAAGATCCCAAAAGCAGGAGGACGCGGGCGGTGTGCGTTGCAGGAGTGGCCGGAGATCTTCATTGGAACGGTGATCAATAAAACGGTCAAAAAGCGCGTGGTTGAAGTGATCCGGCGGATGGCGCAAGGCACCATGGAGCGCGCCAACGAGGTGTTGCTTCAAACGCTTGGGGGAAAAGAGCTGAACACAGCGTTTATCGAACGCTTCAATGGGACCATGAGAGAGCGTCTTGCCAGCTTGACCCGGCGTTGTCGGCATGCAGCTCGCCGAGTAGACAGGCTCGAAGCGGGGATGTGGTTGGTTGGCTGCACCTACAACTTTTGCTGGCCGCATCATGAATTGAGCCGACAGCGAGCCCGCGCTCAGGGGCACAAGGGTAAAGCCTTGATCACTCCTGCAATGGCCTCTGAGCTGACGGATCACATGTGGAGCATGCACGAGGGACTCACCTATCGGGTCACTCCACCACCTTGGGTCGCCCCAAAGCGGCGAGGTCGCCCAAAGAGGGCTGGACAGCTTGCCTCTTCGCCTTCTCCAGCACGATCTCGCCCTTTGCTTCGTCTGCGAAAGGGGGTCTTATGCGCGTCCACCAATTAAGGGAGCTCTACCATCATACCTGTTAGTGAAGAAAGACTTATTTTTTTCCGTGAAAGCTGTCTTGCAAGACCTCTCTCCAACAAATATTGCCTTCGCCTATGATGCCAACCACATTGCCGAACGCACGCTCTTTAGTCGCCTTCCCTGGGCAAAGCTTCATGTAGAACCTGGGCTCCTGTGGTATGAAACTGGCAGTGACGCGGATAGCTTCAACGGCGTGCTACAGACACAATTAGAGCCAGGGGATCTCTCTCCGGCCATTGATCGTATCTGTGACTACTTTCGCCAGCGCCACCTGCCTTTTCTGTGGTTCGTGGGACCCTCCTCGCATCCAGCCAACCTGAGACAAATATTAGAAGATCATGGGCTTCTGCATGCCGAAACAGAACCCATCATGGCTGTGGATCTGCTGAGCATGAACAGGAAGATTTCTGTCTCGTCTCGATTAGCCATTCATCCTGTGACCACTGATAAACAATTAAGGCAATGGCTCTCTATCTGTCTGCTGGGGTGTCCAGAAGAGATTCTTCAGCAGTGTTTCGCCCTTTATTCTGGTTTGCACCTCGACCTTCAGAATCCTATGCGCCTCTTTCTTGGCACCATAGATGGCGAACCAGTATCAACCTCTCTGTTGTTCTTAGGCGCACAAGCAGCTTCACTTGGGCGCATCTTCACGCTACCTCAGTATCGCGGCCAGGGGATCGGAGCCACAATGACGCTTGCAGCCCTACGCGAGGCGCAGGACTGCGGATATCATATCGGTGTATTAGCGGCTTCTCCAATGGGTCAGCCTCTCTATCACCGCATCGGCTTTCAGGAGTGTGGAACATTTAGCGTGTATTATGTAGCAACCTAAATGACCAAGACAACTTGGCACACGTACGAAAAACAAAGTAACAAAGGCAAGGGAATCAGGAATGAAGCATCTCAAATGTCTTTTTCTCGATTGGCATAATACGTTATCGACATCGCTCTTCTGGGGCCACCTGAGCGATCCATCACATATTTCTCATCAGATGATGGGGCTCATCACTTCATACCTCTTTCAAAGTTCTGGCAGAGTGAGCACCATTCTTGAGCCATGGATGCGTGGAGAGCTCACAAGTGAAGATATCGTACATATCCTTTGTCAGGAGCAGAAACTGGATCCAGGTATTGTCCTGCACGAACTCATGGTGAGTTGCCAGCGGATGCAGTTCGTTTCCCAGGAGGTCCCTCATTACGTTTCAAACCTGCGAGCCAAGGGCATACAAGTAGTTATTGCGACTGATAATATGGATACGTTTCAGCGCTGGACGGTTCCTAACTTACAGCTTGATACCCTGTTTGATGCGATTCTCTGTTCATCGGATCTTAGAAGTCTAAAAGCAGATAGGAATCACGATGGAAGCAGCCTGTTCTTTGCAGAATACTTACGGAAGCATCATGTCGAGCACGGCGAGAGTCTTTTATTAGACGACGGAGACGAAGAGTTTGGGCAGGTGATCCGACGATTTGGTATTCATTACCAGCAAATCGCCCCAGGAGTAGGGCTTGTTCCTGCATTACAAACACTCCTCGACGCTCTTTGATAAGAAATGGCAATCGAAATTCCTGAATGAGCGTTGGTCAGGGAAGAAGGAAGACTCTCTATGTCAAGCCCTAAAATGACCAATGTAAAACCAGGCAAACATGAAGAAGGCAGGAGGAAGAACGATGCTTTCAACACGGCATGAAGGAGTGTACCACGCCGCTCAGGCGTGTCAAGCCGCTCCGCTTTCCTTGACACGCCTGAGCTTGCGTGGTCAAAAAAAGACATGCCGAGTTGAAAGGCAAAAAAACAGGCGTCTGTTTTGCCTGGGAGGAAGAGCGCTTTGCTCAGCTCTGGTCAGTTCAGCACTCACGCCGCACGAGGCGCATGCAGGCGTCTGGCTTGTTCAAAGATCGCAGGCTGGTAGGCTTCTCGTTTGAGCCACAGCGCAAAGAGAATGCGTCCCCAGACATTGGCCAGTGCACGGACAGCGACGCTGTGGCTTTTGCCTTCCCGACGTTTGCGCTCATAGTACTCGCTGGCCCAGGCTTCGGTCTGGATGCTTTGCCAGGCGAACTGCTGCAGCACGTTGCGCAACGGCTTGATGCAGGCATAGCGTCGATGCGGTTTGGTATACTTGCCACTTTCATAGGGCACGGGCTCGGTGCCAGCCAAGGCTTGCAAACTGGCAGCATCCTGATAGCGCGAGCGATCATCCCCAATTTCTGCCAACAGTCGTGGGGCAATCCGTTTGCCTGCACGAGGCAGCGTGCGAAAGAGATGACTGTCAGCATGCATCAAAAAAAGGCGCTCAATCTCCTGATCATAGGCGGCAATCTCTTCCATCACGGGCTGCAATTGACGGATCAGAGCGATCAACAAGCGCGATTTCGTTCTGGTCGTTACTTCATCGGCGGTCAACTGGGGCTGATGCAACTGGTGCACAATCGAGGCCGCGGTCTTCTTTGGCGTTGGATGCCCAGCGCTTTTCAACAGCTCAGCAATCTCTTCACACGAAGCATTCATCGCCTCCTGTGGGGTCGGATAGGCGAGCAAGAATTGCAAGGTAGAAGGTATTGTCAAGTTGCTGAGGGCTGGAAATCTCTGCTAAACTGAGGGCTATGAAAACGCAAGAATCAGCCTCTCTCTATAAAGGGTATCGCTTCCCAGCTGAGATTATCAGTCACTGCGTGTGGCTGTATTTTCGCTTCTCGCTCAGTTTCCGCGACGTGGAAGAGATCATGGCCGAGCGTGGAGTGATGCTCACATACGAAACGATCCGGCAATGGTGTCTCACATTCGGCCAACAGTATGCCAATGAGGTGAAACGTTCTCGTCCTCGAACGGGAGACAAATGGCATCTGGATGAGGTCTTTCTCAAAATCAATGGGAAAACGCATTACTTATGGCGAGCCATCGATCAGTATGGAAATATTCTCGATATTTTGGTTCAGAGTAGGCGAAATAAGCAGGCAGCCAAGAAATTCTTCCGTAAGCTGCTTAAAGGGCTGCAATATGTCCCACGCGTCATCATTACTGACAAACTGGCCAGTTACGGAGCAGCGAAACGAGAACTGTTAGCTAGCGTAGAGCATCGACAACACAAAGGCTTGAATAATCGAGCAGAAAACTCGCACCAACCGACGAGACAACGGGAGCGCACCATGCGTCGGTTTAAAACCCCGGGACATGCTCAACGCTTTCTTTCGGCCTTCGGTCCTATTTCCAATCACTTTCGTCCCAAACGGCATCGTCTTCATGCCTCAGATTATCGTGCCCTCATGCAAGACCGATTCCAGATATGGAATGCGCATCACCGGCGCACAAACCGCAGCGTAGCACCGTGCCAACCTCCCCGGTCTTTCATCTCTTTTCGTCCTCTCGTCATTCTTCTCAGAAAAGCTCTTCCTTTCATTCCTTAAGTTGACAATACCTTCAAAGCCTATGCGACCTCTCATACCCTGCTCCAGGAAGTTGATCGACACCTGTCTCTCGCCATTGAAGAGCCAGCGGGGTTCGCTTATGTACTCTTGTACAGGCCGAGTGGGGTGGGAAAAACCACCTTGATTCGTCAGATGGAACAAAGTAGCCGGGAACTCCAGGACTCCTTGCCATCCATCCTGGCTGGCACACCTCTACGCGGCTCCAAACCTCAGTCGATGCCACTACTCTTGCTGGAGGCGCGTCCTCCAGATGGCTCAACGTTCAATCGGTCTGACTACTATCGCATTGCCTTAAAGCAACTCGGAGAGCAGACGTACGAGCGCCGTATGGTCTTCACCATTGATGAGGGACATGTTTGGGAACGGGAGCCGAAAAAAGTGAGGGGCAAAGCCGCGCAATTCAATGGCTCAGCAGAGCTGCGCCATGTCTATGAAGCAGCCCTTCTCCGCCGAGGGGTCCGAACCATTATTGTAGATGAAGCCCAGCATCTCTTAAAGCTGGCGAGAGGGATCAAGCTCGTTGATCAGCTTGATTGGCTGAAAAGCATGGCAAACACAACTGGCGTCTTGCACATATTGACAGGCACCTATGAACTCCTCACACTACGCAACTTGAACGGGCAGACCGCCCGGCGCGGCTTGGAGATCCATTTTCCTCGCTACCAATTTCAGCACCAGCCGGATCAAGTGGCCTTCCAACGCGTCTTGCTCACTCTCCTTCAACAGATTCCCCTGGAAGTGGATACCGAGGCCCTTCTCGTCAAGCATTGGCCGTATTTCTATGAGCGAAGCATTGGCTGTATCGGTGTCCTGAAAGACTGGCTTGTTCGAGCCGTCGCGGCAACCCTGGCAGAGAATCAATCCAAACTGCTTTTTGAGCGTATTGCCGAGTGTGCTCTTCCACTGGCACAATGTGAAAGCATGGCAATGGAGGCGGCCTCTGGCGAGCAAGAATTACGGTACACAGCCAGCCGACGTCAACACCTCTGGCGACTGTTGGGAATGGGTACGGAAACAGAAGACACCAAGCCGAACCCACTCCTCCAACCACTCCCCCACAACACGGACACTCGCCTCAAGGGCGGCATATGGGCGAACCGAAACCGCAACGATACGAGGTAGGAGAGTACAAAAAGGAAGATCGGGCAGAAAAATGCTTGTTCTCCAATCAGACCATTGTCCTCTCTCCAGCGCAGTTGACACAGGCAGGGGTGGCAAAATGTCATTGTCCTCTTTGTGGGGCCATTTGGACCGCCCGCATCCGAGGAGAGATCGTCTCATTTCCGCCTCACCAGCCTCCCCAGAGAGCGAGATCTTCAACCATTCCCAGATGGGTCAGGCAAGGGACCATCTGGACGCTTGCGTAATCGGAGCGTCTAGTGTGGACTACTTATGAGATGGAATCATAACTTGTCTACACACTTTTTGAATCATAATGTGTCCAATGAGGACAGGAACAATGGCAAATCACACAATCATACCACCCTCTTCACTACATCTCGAAAAGTGAACACGATTTTCTACGTTCTTCCCTCAGCTTTTTTGATACATAAATGATACCGTATTGCTATCTGATTCTCCCCAGAGAACGGCTAAACTAGAACAAGAGCTAAACAATACAGCATGGTGTTCTCAATCCAGTCCCGCACAAGAACTGGCACAACATCAAAAAGTAGGGAATTACACAGATGAAAGGACCCGATCAGTGGACTTACACTCACACGAAGATGGGAACAAAGCAGCAGAACAGAGAGCCGGGAGAGGACATATTTCCCGGCGGAGCGCCTTGATAAAGCTGGGATTGACAGGCCTGGCCCTGACTGGAGGAGGGGTAGTCTGGACCTCATGCAGTGACCCAACTGCCTCAGACTCCGATGTCCCGGTTATCAATGCCTCGGTTTCCAACAAGAATGGCACGACCGTCTTCGTGGTCTATCGGGGACATACGAGTTCTGTCAATGGGGTAGCATGGTCCCCGAATGGCAAGCGGATCGTCTCTGGCAGTAGCGACGGTACCGCCCAGACCTGGGACGCGATCACGGGTAAAAACATTGTGATCTCTCAGGCCAAAGCTAAGCTTTCACCTTATGTAGATTCGGTTGCCTGGTCACCCGATGGATCTCGTATTGCATTCGGAGACGGGGAAACAGTGCAAATTGTGAATGCGGCCACTGCACATCATACATTTACGTATGCCCCTTCAAGTGACGGATTTGTTTCTTCTCTAGCCTGGTCGCATGATGGGTCTCGTATTGCTTCAGTAGGGAGTGACAATAATCAGCAAGTGATACGCGTCTGGAATGCCCGGACAGGGAAAACGTTGCTGACATATCATGGGCATAACAGGGACATCAATGCCCTGGCGTGGTCGCCCGATGACAAGTGGATTGTTTCTAGTGACAATAATAAGCAGGTGCAGATATGGAATGCGGCGAGTGGAAACAAACATCTGATTCATACAGGTTATGGTGAGCATGATATTGTCAAAAGCGTTGCCTGGTCGCCCGATGGAAAGCAGATTGTTTCAGGAAGCGATAATTACACAGCTCGTGTCTGGGATGTGGCTACAGGCCAGACGCATCTTACTTACAGCAAGCATTCCAGCGGAGTATGGGGTGTAGCCTGGTCACCCGATGGCAAACGGATTGCCTCAGCAGGTGCGTATCCCGATTCAACTGTTCAGCTTTGGGATGCAAAGACCGGAGGCAACGTCTTTGTCTACCGTGGCCATTCTCCAGATGATGCGGTGTTATGTGTCGCGTGGTCACCCAATGGGAAGATGATCGCATCAGGAAGTCTGGATCATACAGTTCAGGTCTGGCAGGCGAAGTGAGCCGAAGCGGAACCACCAGAGGTGGGGCACACAGAAATAGTTTGATCTATAATAGCGAGGAAACAAGTGATACTCTTTATTAAAAAGATGGGTTCACTCTGTTTCCTCATCTGTCTCATTCAATCAAGATAAAGCCGTGTAAATGCTTCGGCGAATGCAAGACCAGCATCGCTTCCAATCGATGCCACACGCTTTCGCCACCCCTCCCTCAGAGCGAGAGGCAACTGTAAATCCCAACATTATTCGGCTCATGGCCGCTCTTGGTGCATACTGCTTGTTTGGTACTCATGTGATATACTTTCTTGCCAATATGTCCAAAGGAAAAAGATGCCAGGAGGAAGTCATGACAGAAATAACCAATGCAGACGTGATTAAGGCCTATGCTGAATATCCTCAGGATCTCATCGAAGGGTTTGGTGAGGAAGGGGATTTCACGCGCAAACATCTTCTGAACCCAGCCATTTTTGCCCTGCTTGGAGATGTGAGAGGCAAAAGCATTCTGGATGCAGGATGTGGCCAAGGATATCTCTGTCGGCTCCTTGCCAAAAAGGGAGCAAGCATCACAGGTGTCGAGCCATCCGAAGCTTTCTACACGTATGCGCGGAGCCGAGAACAGGAGGAACCATTAGGGATTCGCTATGCGCAAGCTGATCTCTCGACCTGGACGCCACCCTTGAATACCTTTGATTTTGTGATTGCGAACATGGTCTTGATGGATATCCCCGACTATGAACCTGCACTCAAGAACTGTGTTGCGGCACTCAAGAGCGGTGGAGGACTCCTTTTTTCCATCCTCCATCCGTGTTTTGAAGAAACAGGATCAGCATGGAAGGAAAAAGGCTATGTCGAGGTCCGGGACTATTTTGAGGAACGAACCATCAAACAAACCTATGGAGGATACTTCATCCATCGCCCACTCAGTACGTATCTAAACAGTGTGATTCAAGCGGGCTGCATACTCCAAAGGGTGATTGAGCCTCAACTAGAGAAAACGGTTGCCGAGTTGCACGGTGCTGAACGCTATTGGTTAGTCCCTGGCTACCTGGTCATTTTTGCTACGCGCGTTTCGCCTCTGAAAGAAGCGAGATAGTGGAAAGAGGGCTTTTCTCAGATTGCGTGGAGTACCCGCTGGCGGAGGAGAGGAAAACCTGCTCTGCCATACCCCTGTCTTTTGATCAATTTCAGCTTGGTCACGTGGCCTTCGACCATGCCGTTATTGATCGGCCAGGTTAAGCCATTTCTCACCGCGTCTTTGTCTTTCTCAACGCCAGCAGCAAAGGACTGGAGTTCGGGAAGGTTGCTTTGTTCCACCTGGGCGAGCCAGGCATCGAGGAGATCTCCAGTGCGTGTGCGCAGCATCTGGGCAAATTGCTGAACCAAGTCATAGGCCAGATCGACTTCTGGGTTGATCTGGCGAAGCTTGACGAGTGTCTCCTGTTCCTCGACGCGCAGTTCTTCTGAGCGATGAAGAAAGAGGAAGGCAGCTTGCCGTGACGTGGGGAGAACAGGTGCCTTCGACGAGGAGTTAGCCAGGTTCTTCCGCCCCGTCGGAAGCAGGCGGACAAGATTGTCACGCACACTCTCATAGGATCCTTTGTAGTTTTGCTCCACCAGTTCTCGAAAAAGGCACGCAATATTGTGGCAGCCTTCTTCCCAGCGCTGAAAAAGATAGGGAAGATAGCGATCAAGTTGGTTGCTCTGTTCACGCGGTTTGCGCTCAGGAAACATCCCAGCAGCCAACCAGCTCTGCACAGTGCTGGCACCCATGCCGACCTGGCGGGCAAGAGCGGCTTGACTCATGCCGAGCTTGTGCAAAGCGATCACTTGCTCATAACGGGCTAGACGCTCCTCGCGTCGGTTGTGTTGAAGGCTCTCCAGCTTTGGAGAAGACCTGACCGCTCGTTTGGATTGCCACGCTGGTGGTTGCTCATCAAGGATAGCTTGTGCCTCACGTTTGCACTGAGTTGCCAAATGGCGCGCCAGCAGCCCCTCCAAAGCCTCTCTAAGATTCTTGAGCAAATGGAACCTGTCCGCATATTGAATGGCCTGGGGCGCGCCAGCCGCAGCAGCAGAGGCATATTCCCCTCCCCGGTCCCGGCTGATCGCCATCAGATCGGGGTGCTGGCGCATCCAGCCTGCCGAGGTGTCCGCTTTTCGGTCAGGTAAGAGGTCTACCACTCGCCTGCTTTCCAGGTTCACCAGGATCGTCCCGAAGCGGAGGCCACGCCGAAACGAAAAATCGTCTATCCCAAGAAAGAGAATCGATCCGCGAAGGAGATCGGGGAGATCCATAATGCGGCGCAGAATCGTCTGGCGAGTGGTCTGGATGCCCAAACGAGCGGCGAGCCTGGCGCCCCCTTTGCCACAGGTGCCCAATCCGATAGAGGTGATCTGCTGGCAGTGCCGGATCGTCATCCTGGCCCAGGGTTCCACAAAGGCTGGGAGACGTTCGGTAAAGATTTTCCGCTGACAGAGAGGATTGCGGCAGTAGAATTTCCGAACGGTGAGGAACAACTGAACCCGGCGTCCTGCACAGGGCACATCACGCAAGACCCGGCGATAGTGGCTTTGGATCGAGGATGACAGGTCAGAACACAATGGACAACACGATGTAGGATGTGTCGCAACGACCGCAATGCCCAAACCGTTTTCGGTGATCTGGATCTCATCAATCAACATCCCTTCAGGCAGGGGAAGCAGGGGCATCCTTTCCATCACGACCTCATTCTTGATGATGAAATGCTCTTTTAGAAGGAACTATATCACTATTTGCCAATGCATAAAAGCAAACAAGCAGTATGCACCAAGAGCGGCCATGAGCCGTTTAATCCTGGGATTTACAGGTGGAAGGCCATGTAACCAAGCTCAAACTCATCAAAAGACAGGGCTATGGGAGAGCAGGCTTTGCGCTCCTGCGCAAGCGGGTGCTACATGCTGTGTGAGGAGCAAAATGGCCTGCCCGGGGTGACAACGAAAGAAAAGCCCTTCATGCCTCAGGCAGTGCAGTGGCATCTGGATAGTGAGAGCGCAGGGTTTCAAGAACGTCATTGACCTCGCATTCTACATCCCACCAGCTGCTATCAACGGCGCGCAACACGATCCAAGGATCGGGACGATCCTGCTGATATCCCCTCAGTTCTCCATTGATGACCTGAACGCCATATCCTTGCTTGGCGATATCGAGGAGAAGCGTCCCAGTCAGGATAGTTCCCTGGTCACACGCTTCCTCCAGAGACCGTGCGGAGAGGGGGGCACCAGCACACTCAAGCTGTTTCATCTCCCACTTCGTCTGCTCTACCTTCTCAGGCCCAAGAGCCTGCAACAGGTCACCGAGCCAAACTGGGGTATCATCCCGCCAGGCACGAAACGTCAGTCCTTTCATCGGTCGCTTTCAGCCCTTTCCGTTGCTTGTTTCTCCTGTCCTTGCTATTGGCCTGTAAGTGCCATTTTGACGAAAAAGTACGACGTTCCATATAACTGAGGCTGAGCTTGCTCCTGTTCTTCTTTTCTGCACATTCAGTAGGTATTTCCTGACTCTTCAATGCCATATTCTGCTGGGGATGCCTCTGATTGAGATACAAAACGCTCATGGTAACTGAAGACTATCAAGATACACAGCAGGGCCTCTCAAGCCATTCCATAGGAAAACCATGCGTAGTTATCTGGTACGTTGTACTTTTTCGTCAAAATGACACTGATAGGCCTAATGGCTTCAGAAGCAGATCGCTCGTTCAAAACATCGCTTTTCGCTGCAACGGAAGCGATGAATATGTGTCAATGAACCTGGCTCTCCCGCGAAGTTGATGAAGAATATTTGTTCTTGCTCAGAGATGAGCCGTTCTGCAGCGTTTCTTGCCAGCGGAAGCAGAGGTTGGTATGCTTCCCTCATGCCTGAAGAAAAGGAATGGAAGGAAACCTGACGCTCGATGGCAAAGCAGACGCTGCTTCCCGATCCAACCTGCTTACATTTGAAGCTCCTTGAGGCTTCTGAGACAGTGATTACTGCCGTGGTGACAACCACTTCTGAAGACGCGGAGTGCCCTCTCTGTCATCGGCGTTCGGCACGGATTCACTCGCGCTATGTGCGAGAAGTTGCCGATCTGCCCTGGATGGGCTGTGCTGTGCGCCTGGAACTGCATGTACGTCGCTTTTTCTGCTCCCATTCGGAATGTGCACGCTGGATTTTCACCGAACGACTCCCAACCGTTGTTGCTCCCTACGCTCGACGCACCACGCGACTCACGGATGTCTTCACTCTCATCGGCTTTGCCCTTGGTGGGGAAGCCGGAAAGCGCTTGGTGGAAGGAATGGGTCTCTCGACCAGTCCCGATACCTTGCTCAGGCTCATTCGTGCCCAGCCAGAAGAGCAGGCTCCCACACCTCGGGTGCTGGGTGTGGATGATTTTTCGTTCTGCAAACGCAAGACCTACGGAACGATCTTGATCGATCTCGAACGGCGTGTTCCGATTGACTTGCTGCCCGATCGGGAGGCTACAACGTTCAAAAAGTGGTTAGAGGACCATCCAGGTGTCGAGATCATCAGCCGAGATCGCGGTGGCTCGTATGCGGACGGAGCCAGGCAAGAAGCCCCCAACGCGCAACAAGTTGCCGACCGGTGGCATCTGTTATCGAATCTTTCGGAAGCGTTGAAGAGTTTCTTCCAGAACAAGCAGGCCCAACTGGACGCCTTAGAGCCAAAGCCATCAGAGAGCATTTCTGGGGAGGAAGCCAGGCAGCTTCCGCCCTGGTACGCAGGCCGGACAAAGCGGCAAGAAGAAAAAAGCGTGTTCCTCCATCAGGAACGAGTAGAACGCTACCACAAGATCCATGAGTTGTATGCCAACAAAGTCGATGTTGCCAGCATTGCTCACCAAGTGGGACTCTCTCGGCAGGGGGTGTACAACTTCCTCAAGATGAAGCAGCCCCCAGAACGCACGCGGATCAATCAGCCGCGCAAACCGCTCATAGAGCCGTACAAGGAGTATCTGGTCAAACGCTGGAACGAAGGATGTCGCAATGCTCAACAAGTCTATCGTGAAATCAAAGAGCAGGGCTACACCGGCTCGGATCAGCCCATTGTGCGCTACTTTGCCCAATTTCGCACCCAGAAAGATGCGCGGAAATTCAAGCAAGTTGATCCTGCTACTCAAACGCCTGTCAAAGCGCCACCAAAGCGTCCTCCGACCGCCTCGCAAGTTGCCCACTGGATCACGTTTAAAGAAGAGCAGCGCTTGGAATGGCAAAAGAAGTATCTCACCCAACTCTGCGAAGCAGATCAGGAGATCCGAGATGCCAATGAACTGATCCAAGAATTTACAACGATGCTGCGGGAGCGGAAAGGGGACCGCTTTGATGCGTGGCTGGAAAAGACGGAACAGCAGGGTATCCCCGAACTATGCGGCTTTGCGCAATCGCTCAAGAAAGATTATGAAGCGGTGAAAGCCGGGCTGACGCTTCCTTGGTCTCAAGGGCCGGTCGAGGGGCATGTACATCGCTTGAAGCTCCTCAAGCGCCAGGCGTATGGGCGAGCGAGCTTCCAGATGCTGCGTAAGCGAGTGCTACGGTGTAGCTAAAAAAGCCGCTCAGGGAAGACGCGTCCCCGGATCATCAACTTTGCGGAAGATCCATGAACCTTTGAGTCGGCCTGCTCAGACACTTCAAGAGTTGTCCTACGCTCTTTGCAATCGTCATGACCTGGTCAGCGCTGGGTGTGGCAAGCTTTTTTGCGTGAGGCAGCGTCCAGGAAAAAACTTCGCGCACCAATAGCAGAGACCCTTGTGCCGCTCCAGAGGAATCCATACTCATTTGCTGATCAACCCCTTCTTGACAAACCAGCTAGGCTCAAGTGTTCTGGGGAGAGATCTCTCTTTCGTTTGACTGCAGAAGCTTGTCAATATCGGTCATCGCTTGCTTGGTTGTGTGAAACGCGACCCCATACATCCCTAATGCTTGTGCTGTCGCCACATAGTCTTGATCATCGTCCACGAAGATTGTCTCTGCCGCAGGTACCTGGAGCCGCTGTAAGGTTCGTTCATAACTTTCTGGGTCTGGTTTTTTCACCCCCTCCTCAGCCGAAATCACCATCACATCGAATAGATGGCTGAGGTGAAACTGTTGCGTGACGAGATGGCGCACGTGTGGAGTCGCATTACTGAGCAAAGCCATTTTATAGTAAGGGTGCAGCCTCTCAAAGAAAGCGACCAGGTCTTCATTGAGTCCAAAAGCGGACTCAGAGAGGGAGACAAGTGTCCGCCATTCTTCTGGGGAAGTCCCGATGTGTTGGGCGACATCGCGCCAGAGCGTTTCCCCATCCACTCTGCCTAGTCGAGCATCGCGGAAATACTTTGATCGCGACATGGCTTGCCGCAAGCCCCCTTCTGGCAGATTGTGACGTTGTTCAAAGACTTGCAATGAAACGGAGTCTTTTTCACAGTAGAGGACGTCGTAAAAATCAACTATAAAGGCTTGAATGGGCATGGTTCTTCCTCCTATGCAGTCATAAGACGTTCGCTTTCGCTCTTTTTTTGAGAGCTCTGTTTCGTTTGGGCATGAGAGAGCACAAGAAGGCGGAGCAGATCAAACTTTGCTCGGCCTTCCTATATCTATCGCTGCGACTCCTTCTCCTCGTGTCGTCAAGCACGTGTGTCTCTATTTTTGCACCAAAAAGACAGGCGGATGAGAAGATTGGACCCGTCGGACCACTTCTCGCACGATGTCACGCAGGAGCGCTTCCTCGGAACGGATGTGCCCATCTGAGAAGCGTTCGAGACGAACATTGAGAAACACAAGATCCAACAAATCCTGTGTTGCATATTGCTCGCAGGAACCACCAGATTTCAGGTGATGGAGAAGAGGGCGAGCCCATTTCCAGGCTTCACCGATGTCCCCTCCGTGGTGTTCATAGGCACCATCGACACAAAAAGCGAGGGCATGAACATCATCGCTCTGGTCAGGTTGTGTTGGGTCGTCGATATATCCGCCGAAGGCATAGGTTGGTGGCCCCCATGGGAGTGGGCTGGCAAGTACCTTCTCGGCCAGTTCTACCGGCCAGTGTTCAATCTTGTTGCGCTTGGACAGATACACTTCATCAGGATGTTTTCTCATGATCTTCCACTCCATATTTGCAAAATCGTTCCGCTACGCCTCAATCACGTTGTTCTCTCACATCGTACCACCTCTCCGTTGCCCTGGATGAGCTCGACGCAAAAAAACTTGCCGCACCCGTGAGTGATAGTGGTGGCCGCGATGATAATTGCCCCTTTGGCCTTTACCGCATTGGCGCATAGCTCGTTCCTCTGTTGTGAAACAGCACCTGCAGCCCATTGACCGTCACCACCAGATCAGGATGCTTCACATCGCCTGAGAAGGTCAGCATGACCGGGGCCAGATCCGCGCCAGTTCCAACCAGGTGAGGGCCTTGCAGGAGTCGCGCATGCCCGGGATCGCCGCCGGGCACCTCAAAGATCAGTACTTGCCCCTTGAGATTGAGAGCGGTAAAGTGCGTTGGGACTCGTGGATCTCGCTTATGGCCCACAATGTGTTCTACGTGCGTCGTCCTTGGATAGCCATAGCGTACCCCGTCAATGAGCGTGCTACTCCAGGTGAACACCACAGACCCAGCGAGGGCGAGGAGCAGGGCGCAAAACATCCCCAGCCCAAGGGGCAGGAGCCAACTCCCACCTCGGAACGTTTTCGACTGTGGAGCTGACAGTCGCGAAAATTCCTGCACCTCTTCAGTCGTTACAGGGCGCTGCGCTCGTGGTTTGGCGAATTGTGACGCGCGCGCCGTCTGGACCGCTGGCGCTTTCGCGGGCTCGGTCCTCGGGCAGCGACGCACAACAAGGCTGCGTGGAGCCAGACGAGGCTCCTCTCCCTCGATGATTGCAGGCATAACGATTCCCTCCTTTGATTGAGAAGCACAACAAAAGCACATCAGAAATAGAGGAGCCTGCTGAGAGGGGGCAGGGCAGAGGAGAAAGCGCTTGCTCTTACGAAGCATACCTGAATCAGAGGGGTGCGCACAACCCATTTTTCCACGAACTTATCCTCAGAGGGTGTGCACGAATTGTGGAGAAAGCCGAAGCAATCGTCACAGCCTGGCCAGTTGGGTACGGCAAGTTTTTTTGCGTCTCAAGTGGTATGTTCAATATGCCTCGAAGTGGTCCTCGTAAGCAGACCATTTTCCGACTACGATAGCTGGACAAATGGTAAGAGCGTAACTGCTTAATGCCATTTACCATCGACTGTCAGTTCCACGACTGGCATTGGAAAGGCTGGAGAGACAAGTTTTGAATATGCATAAATCTACCTTTGAGATTACCATGGCAACGATAGAACATGTAGCACTCATTGCACCACTCTTCGACGCACATCGCCAGTTCTATCAGCAAGCAACAGACATAGTAGCCGCGCAAAACTTCCTTACCGCGCGACTGCAGGAAAACAGTTCAGTGATCTTCCTCGCTCTGTCACTCAAAAGTGACGAAAATGGAGTACGGCAGGCGTATGGATTTACGCAGCTATACCCCTCCTTCTCCTCGGTCTCACTGAAACCTCTGTGGATATTAAACGACCTTTTTGTCATACAGGGAGCAAGACGTTCTGGTGTTGGCAAGGCCCTCTTAGATCGTGCAAGAGAATTTGCCGTAGAAACCCAGGCCAGAGGCTTAACCTTAAAAACTGCCGTCAATAATAGCGATGCACAAACGCTCTACGAGGTCGCAGGGTGGCAGAAAGACAGATAGTTCTATTCATATAATCTGTATTTATAGCGAAGAAGTTGAGTTGAAACTAAATTCTGCTTTTTTGTTCTCCATGAAAGATCAGCATTTTTGGGGGTTGTAGACATACGCTCCTGTCTGTTCTTCTTATTGAAACGTTTTGAAGACCTCGCTTGCTCGTAAATGGCCCCCTTATTATAGCTATGAATGGCTCTTTTAACAGTTCCATTGTCGTAGTATACTGCTGCCATCGAGATGGGAGTAAGTGCGAAGAGTTGACAGATTTTAGGGGTCTTGGTCACTTTCGGTGTTTAAACACAGCAAGAGATTGCTCCAGAAAGCCCGGAAGCCTTTTCCCTCGTGTCTGTTGATGAGCTTAAACACCGAAAGTAACCAAGACCCGATTTTAGGGCGAAGAGTGATCAAGCGGCGCGAAGAGTGATCAGCTCATCTATTGCTGATGAGCAACATGGCTCTACAAGCAGATGTACCACTTTCAATAGTGTAAATTCATGAGCAAAAATTGCTTGGATTGTGAGCTTCTGCTGCCCTGTTCCGGCCTTTTTTGGGCTGAAGCAGGCGCGTCTCGCTGGGGTTCATGCTACTATAGCCCACTCATAACAGGCAAAAACAGGAAAATTCGCACGCGAATTGACAGAAACGATTGAGAACGATCCGCATCTCAAGCGGCTTCCCTCGTCGCCAATAGTTGAGCTGATCACTCTTCGCGCCGCTTGATCACTCTTCGCCCTAAAACCTGATCACTCGTCACCTTATATACCAAGCCTTGCTTAAGGAAAACAGGCGCTGAAAAAACCTGAGATCCTTTTACTTTCTAACAAAAATTCATTGATGGAGACCCCTATGCTCGATTTTAGTGCAGTGACAAGCGGCTCTCAGACCCTGGCAGACATAGCCGCTGGTCTGACAAAGACCGATCTTTATCAGCTTACCGATGAAACGATCAATGTAATGCAAGAGATCATTACTGATACAGTTGATGCGGACGTGACATTCGTGCCGCTAGATCCCCAGGCGAACGATACCTTTGGGAATTCTGAAGAGGCCGCCCTGGCGTGGACCCTGGGCCACGTGGTGGTTCACGCCACCGCTTCATCCGAAGAGGCCGCCGCCCTGGCTCTCGTGCTGGCCCGTGGTCTGCAGGTTGAGGGTCGTTCGCGTTACGAGACTCCCTGGGAGAGCGTGACAAGTATCGCTCAGGTGCGCCAGCGTCTTGAGGAGAGCCGTCGTATGCGTAAAGCTATGCTCGACGCGTGGCCTGACGAGCCTCACCTGGATACTATAATGACATATTCATTCTTCCCGCAAGCTGGCGAACTCAATGCCATTGGCCGCTTTATCCTGGGTTTATACCACGATGCATCTCATCTGGATCAAATGCGTGAAATAGTGCACCAGGCAAGCACGTCTCGTGTGTGACATTGTTGTGATGGGGCGGCTAAAGTCGCTCCATAGCTCTGCAAAAATGCTAACGCCAAAACAAAAGTACAGTGTGCTGGCTATTTAGCATATCCGTTAGCAGAAGAGGGCGTTTGGCGGCAGCAGGCAGAGAGAAGGCCATGCCCCCTACCGCATCAGGGAAGACATCGAGCTGATAACAAATCGTGGCCAGGTACAATAGAGAGAACAAAGAAATGGCGAACCAGGTGTATATCTTTCGCAAGCCCACGGCCACTTCTATCTCTTAATCCTCATTCCTTCCGAGGATTAACATGCTCTCCTGCCCTATCCCGCAACGGATCGCGACAAAGTCTTCCACCTGGCCGAATTGTATTGCCGCCTTCGTCGGCGCACAGGAAATCCTTCCCTCATCCAACCTCGCCAACCTCGCGCTTCCTTTCCTTCAGAGCACATACCTGGAGCACACCGAAAAAATAGCCAGGGACCCCTCAAAAATACGGCCTTACGGTTTTCCCGTAAAACCGTCACAGCATCCCAGCTCTGGCCCTGGCACTGCTCTGGTTGTCACTCTTCCATGCATTCTTCCTTGTTCCAGTTGGTCTCAGATCCCTTGTTACTGTGAGATGACATCGTCAGCAGATAATACACTCCGCGGGCGAGCCGTGTTTTGACCGTTCCGAGTGGAAGTCGGAGGTGGGCCGCGATTTCTTGATCTGAGAGATGCTGAAGATAGGCCAGCTCAATAACCTCGCGATAATGAAGAGGAACATGTTGAAGTTTACGAAGAGCAGTTTCGCTGATGGTGCGCCGACGCGACGCCGACGCTGCGACTTGCTGCTGTTGAGCTTCCTCCAAAAGCCGCTGGCGACACGCTCTTGCACGATAAAGAAGGACCTTCACACGGTTTTTCTTCATATGAAGATGTGTCGCGAGAGCATCGTGAGAATAATGCTCTACCTCCTTCAAATAGAGAATGTGACGATAGTGGGCTGGTAAATCTGGCATTATCATTGCGAGTGCTGACGATGCTCCACGCCAGGCAAGGTTTCGCGTTTCGCCGCCCCATAACTCTTCAGCGTATCGGTAATGATCACGCGTGGAACGTAGTGTAACCCTTTGAGAAGCTTGCGGAAAATCGTTTCGCAGCCTTCTTGTTGCGTCGGCTTTGCACCAGGATGTCGAGCACGTTGCCATCCTGATCTACAGCCCTCCAGAGAGAGTGCGTTTTCCCGTTCATCTTCAGATAGACGCGCATCCAGGTATCATGTGTCGCCACAACGAGGGCGGCGACGACGTAACTCATTGGCATAGGTCTGCCCAAACGTCAAGCACCACTGCCGCACGGTTTCATAGGTCACGACGATCCCTCGCTGTGCCAGCAGTTCTTCGACATCACGAAAACTGAGCGAAAAGTGAAAATACAGCCAGATGGCGTGGCTAATGATTTCCGGAGGGTAACGAAAGCCTTTCTATGTGGGGGCAACGATGTTTGTTTTCATGAGGTTATTTTAGCACCATGTTTCGCCACACCGTCAAGTTGACAATACCGTTCTGGTCGAGGGTGATTTCCGGCTTTTGCCAGGTAGTGCTCTTTTCGGCATACTATATCTGCTTTCCCTCAAGCCTCTGCATAGATCGAAATCTTTCTTCAATGGCCCCTTTCGTCTATCTAAAAATGGCCCTTTTGACAAGTCCTTTATCAGTATATACTTCTGATGTCAGTCAAGGAACGCTTGTCGTCGGGAGAGATGCTGGCTGCATTGCTTGCCAAACCGGCACACGCATGTGTGACGACACAATCAATCATGCTGTATCACCTGACTTGATGTGTGTGGCCACACGACCGAAACCCTAACCTTACGCTTATTAATGGAGGATTTTCCTATGAAAGTTTTTGTTACCGGCGCGACTGGCAGTCTCGGCTCCGTCGTCGTCCCCGAACTGATCGAGGCGGGCCATCAGGTCCTCGGACTGGCACGCTCAGATGCCGCCGCTGCCTCGCTTGCTGCCGCCGGCGCACAGGTGCATCGTGGTTCCCTCGATGATCTTGACAGCCTGCGCAGCGCAGCGGCTGCATCTGACGGCGTCATCCACCTCGCGTTTGTCCACGACTTCATCGCGGACAACCAGGGGATCTTCACGGACTACGAGAGCGCTGTGCGCACGGATCTGAACGCCGTCCAGACAATCGGAGCAGCGCTCGAAGGCTCCGGCAAGCCATTCGTGATCACCTCGGGAACAGTGATGCTCACATTCTTTCTCCCGCAGGGGCGTCTCGGGACGGAAAAGGACGTGGCCGACGCCGGGTTGGTCGCGCCCCGGCTCGTATCGGAGAACGTGGCGCTCGATCTCTCCCGGCGCGGCGTGCGCTCATCGATCGTGCGACTGGCTCCCTCGGTTCACGACAAAAGAAGAGGCGGCTTCACGGAGATCCTGATCGGTCTCGCCCGTGAGAAGGGCGTCTCCGGCTACGTCGGCGATGGTTCTAACCGCTGGCCCGCTCTGCACCGGCTCGATGCCGCTCGCCTGTTCCGTCTGGCGCTGGAGAAGGCCCCAGCGGGATCGGTGCTGCACGGAGTCGGGGAAGAGGGCGTGCCGACCCGCACCATCGCCGAGGTGATCGGTCGGCATCTCGATCTCCCGGTGGTCTCCATCGCTCCAGAGGACGCGGGCAAGCACTTTCGCTGGCTCGGACCCTTCTCCTCAGTAGACAACCCGACGTCGAGCGCGCTGACCCGCGAGCTGCTGGGGTGGCAGCCAGTACACCCCACGCTGATCCAGGATCTCGAAGATGGACACTTCTTCTAGAAGAGGAATAGGATCTATTGGACTGATAAGAAGATGACTCGCATACCGATGTTGTTTGAGAGAAGATGTCCTTTGAAAGAAATGTTGAGCATTCTCGCATGTGCTCTCAAATCGAGATAAAGATAACCAAGGAGACGAAGAATGAACATCCACAATATAGGGGTGTCAGCACTGATTGGTGGTCACGGCCCTGATCGCTACAGTGATGGGGTGGAGGTCCCAGGCAATGTTCGCTGGTTGTATGCGTCTGGAACGCCCGGCATCAAGCTTGATGGGACCGTGCCAAAGACGATTGAGGAGCAGGCCGACCTGGCCTGGAAGCATATTCTGGCAACCCTGGAATCTGCTGGCATGGGGGTAGCTGATATCGTGAAGGTCAATCAGTATCTGATTCACGCGGAGGATAAATCGGCCTATATTCAAGTTCGAGGCCGTTACCTGGGTGATGTTTCTCCAGCTCCAGCAGGCATGTTTTCTGTGGTTACCGAATTGATTTACCCGGAAATTCTCGTTGAACTCGAGGTCATTGCGGCAAAAGCGTAAGAAAGCCAGAGCCAACAGAGAGCCATAGAAAAATAAAAGTGTGGATCGAATGGATGTCGTCTTTAAAACGTACATCCATTCGATCCACCTCTTGAAAGCAGGGCAGCGTACATGCAGAAAAATCCGTGTATCGACACAAGAGAGCGAAGAAGACAAAAGTCTTCCACGCGAGTGAATGTGCAGTCGTTAGAGTGAAGAGCTCCTCAGCCTAGGAGCCTGGTGTAAAAGCCTTGCCGGAAATAGAGAAACGATGCGTCCAGCTTTTTCAGTTGTTCTCACGCTGAAAAAGCTGGACGCATTATGAGCAACATGAATGAAACAGGCGTGACAGCAAGGATCACTCCCGTTAGTGATAGCATTGAAGTTTCAGGCAATACTCGTTGGATGTCGACGTACGGAACACCTGGCATTATGCCTGACGGGACGCTATCAGATATGAATAGTGGTATGGGATACCTTGTCCTTACGGCTCCGCTAGCGGAGAGCGTGCTCGCAAAAAACTGGAACTGTCCGGGAATGCCCAGGGAGCGATCAATCCACAACTGAGCGCTCGCCTCATCCAGACCCTGGATGAGGGGTCCGTCTTCTCCCTCCCACTTTAGCATTTCCTGCCAATTGGCGACCTTACCACCTTAGCGACAACACTGGTCAAGAGCGATTCCTGGCCTTTTGCCAGGTAGTGCTCTTTTAGATAGACGGTATCTACTCTCCTTAAAGCCCCTGTATGAATCAAAATCTTTCTTAAATGGCCCCTTTCGTCTACCTGAAAATGGCCCTTTTAACAGGCCCTTTATCTGAGTATACTTCTTGGTGTCAGTACAAGACAAGAGCACGAACGCTGCATTGCAGATCTGAAAGACCTCAAATGAAGGTTCAGTGGTAAAAGCTCATCAAGAGAAAAATGGAAGTTGACAATACCCGCGGTTGTCGCCTGGGGAGAATGACTCAGGAAGAGGTCCTCAGCCAAGAAGCATGACGCCATCCTCTCTCCTCCTCCTTTCTCTCTACCGAACAGGAAATCAGCGCAGCCCTTGAGCAGGCCCAACGTGCGGGAGCGCTCAGCGAGACCATCGACACGATCGATGTGGCGACAACGCTCGTCGCCATCGTGCAACGAAGATATGTCTTGGCACGAGCGTTACAAGATCCACAGCAGATGGACAAGGCTCTACGCGGTGTCCTGGCTCTGCTCGAGAGCATCGAAGGGAGATACCATCCTGCCGACAGAACCATCCTTCACCATGTGTTCTCTTGGAGAGACGGTTTTCCGTTGTACATAAGCGCTGCAACGGATAGCCATAAAAGCCGCCCCTGAAAGGGCCCGGGGCAGATGCTCATTGCTCCTGGCCTCTCCGGGAAAAGCACGTATTGCATACACACACTTTTTTATCGCTTGTGACAACCGATGTGACAGAAGAGGGATCATCTCCATGGCATGATATGTCTTGCGGTTCAAAGCGGGAAAACATCTTTGTCACCAGGGATGGGGATACGTGAAAGGGAGAGAGACAATATGACATTCAATCCACAAAGCAGCGAGTCAAGCATGCTTACATCGCGTGAAACGCTCCTCAGCACGCTTGAGACGCTTCCTGATGCGTTGTTTGTCGTCGATGACGCCACCACGATTGTGTATGCCAATGCCAGCGCGCAGACCATGCTCGGCACCACACAAGAGGCGCTGGTTGGAAACAGCTTCTGGTGCCTCGCTCCTCACCTGGTGAGCACAGCGCTCTACCAGGCGGTGCTCAAGGCCAGACAGACGCAGAAGCTGACCGACGTGGAATATCGTTCTCCGGTGACCCAGACCTGGTTCCATGCACAGATCTCGCCCACCGGAGTGGGCCTCGCGGTCTTGTTCCAGGAAAACACGGAACCAACGCAGTGCCAGGACGCCCTTCGCCAAAGTGAACAGCGGTATCGGGATCTCCTGGAGCACAGTGCTGAGCGGGTCGCGATGTTGACACCGGAGGGACTGATCCTGGAGATCAGTCAGCGTCCCTTGACGGACGCGCAGGTCCAGCTCGAGGAGGTGCTTGGCAAACCGCTCACCGCTGTTTCCTGGTGGTCGTCTGTCCCACATGCCCAAAGGCAATTAGGTGCGGCGATCGAACAGGCCAGACAGGGAGTGACGGTGCGCTTTGAAGCCCGCGTCTGTCCACACCCAGGAAGGTATCTCGACCTTGCCGTGACGCTGACGCCCCACTGTGCGGCGAATCAGCAGGTCGAGTATCTGCTCTGTACGGGATTCGATATTACCCAGTACAAGCACGTGGAAGAGGAACTTCGTACTGTGCTCGATACCATGCCCCAATTTGTCTGGGTCAGGCGGCCTGATGGTTCCATCGCCTACTATAATCGACGCAAGCTCGACTATGCCCATATGATGGCCGAGCAATGCACAGAGGATGAATGGCTCCAGCACCTGCCTCCCGCTGACCGGCAGTGCATCCAGGGCATGTGGCAGGGTATGTGGCATACAGCCCTCCGAACGGATATCACGCATGATGAAGCGGCCTCGCTTCAGTTTGTACATCCTGAGGATCGAGAACGGGTCCTGGCTCTTCAGTGCCAGGCATTCGAGACAGGGGAACCCTATGAGTTTGAATATCGCCTCAGGGAGAGACAGCCGGGCACCTATCGCTGGTTTTTAGCACGGGGTGTGCCTCTGCGGAACGAGGAGGGGCAGATCGTCCAATGGTTTGGTACCTGCACCGATATCCAGAGGCAGAAACAAACCGAGGACGCCTTACGCCAGAGCCAGGAACGCGTGAACCATCTCATGAGTTCCAGCGTGATCGGGATCTTTTTCGCCGAAGGCGACGTGGTGGTGAAAGGGAACAACACCTTCCTGAGGATGACGGGCTATAACCAGGACGAGCTGTGCCAGCGGTGTATCAACTGGAGCGATTTCACCCTGCCAGCCTCGAAGCCATCGCTGTTCCAGCGGGCGCACCAGGAACTGGTCGTGCAGCAAGATACCACGCCCTTTGAAGCCGAACTCATGTGTAAGGATGGTAGCCGCCTGGACGTGCTCATGGGAGGAGTGGCCTTTCATGGTGAGGTACTCCAGGGCATCGGCTTTGTGTTGGACAACTCAGCCCGCAAGGAGCTGGAGCAGCGCAAAGATCACTTTCTAGGGATGGTCAGCCATGAACTCAAGACACCGCTCACGTCCTTGAAGCTGCAAACGCAACTATTACGAAAGCAACTGGGAAAGCAAGGCATCTACAACGCGGATACCGTTCTTTCCCGGATGGAGGCACAACTCAACATGGTTACCCGATTGGTCGGAGAGTTGCTCGACCTCTCCAAAATTCAGGCTGGCACCCTGGAGTATGCCCAAGAAACGGTGAATCTGGACGACGTGCTCCAGGAGGTCGTTGAGATCGTGCAACAGATGCAGACGACCCATACCATCGTCGTGCATCGTGCCGCGTCCCCCCCTCTTCTGGTCGGGGATAAGGACCGGCTCGAGCAAATGGTGCTGAACCTGATCAGCAACGCGATCAAATATTCCCCAGGAGCCAACACGATAGAGGTGGATAGCAAGGCATCCGAAGAGGCCGTGACGCTCAGCGTGCATGATCAGGGTATCGGCATTCCACAAGAGCAGCGCGAGAAAATCTTTGAGCGCTTCTATCGGGCGGTTGCTCCACATCAGCGCGCCTTTCCAGGCCTCGGAATGGGCTTGTATATTGTCGCGGAGATTGTGAAATACCATGGAGGATCCATCACGATGGAGAGCGAAATGGGAAAAGGATCGACTTTTCAGGTGACGCTTCCCCTGAAAAGAACATAAGGAGCGCCCATGTATGCGTCCCAGCCACAAGCATGTAGTGATGTTCTAGTTGTCAAGCGTATTCTCATTGTCGAAGATGATCCCATCCTTGGCAATCTCCTGCTGGAAGTGCTCCAGGAGGAGGCAATCTATCAAGGGCATCTTGCCCCGAGCGGCGAGATGGCGCTAAATATGCTGCAAACGATCACGCCTGATTTGTTTCTCCTCGATTATCATCTCCCTGGGATGAATGGGCTGGAACTCGCCGACCAGTTGCAGCGTAGAGAAGGAGGTGAGCAAACCCCCATCCTCCTCATGAGTGCCGATTTGCCACAAGAAAGCGGTGCCTTGGAGCATCTCAGAACGCTCCAGAAACCCTTTGATCTGGAGACGCTGCTGCAATTGATCGCACATCTTCTTGCATGAGAAGGACAAGAGTTTTTTACCAGAAAGAGATGGTGATCGTATTCATCCCTTTCTGGTAAGAGATGGTGATCGTTGCCGCCATTCCCCTCATTGCAGGTGCATGGCTGCGTTACGTCGGCCTGCTTTGCCTGGTCTTGTGTACTGGAACACTGACCATTTTTGTGATTGCGCCAGCAGTGACCGGATTTCCCGCGCTCACCCTGTATGGTGAATTTCTCTTAAAGGATGTCGTGCTGGCTGCTGCCACCGTGAGCATCATAGCGATGGAAGCAGCCAAACAAGCACACAAGAAGGAGAGCAGTTGACTACCTCACGCTTCAGAGATGAGGATGGACCCTCGGGCAATTCGTCTGCGCTCGACCTGAAACGCATTGCTCTGCTGGATACGCCTCCTGATGCGCCGATCTTTCTCGATCAGAGAGCCATGATCCAGTAGGTGAATACAAGAGCCGCCACCATGCTTGGGACAAGCAAGCACGAACTGCCTGGCAAGCTGTTCTGGCAGTGTGCATCATGCTCGAAGGATTCCCTACAAAGATGCGCAGGGGACGATGCTGCACTGGATTTTACATGTGCAGACATCGATGTTTGAAGCGGGCCGAACAGACTGAAGAGGCCCTGCGCCAGAGCCAGGAACGGGTGCGCGCACTGATAAACTCAACGAGTATCGAGATCACCATTGGCGAAGATGATGTGATTGTGGAGGCCAATATGCCTTTTTACGCAGACCAGCTATCCCCGGGAAGATCTCTGTCAACGAAAGATCAATTGGATGCAGATGACCCCTCCAGAATACAAAGCCTATACCGAGCAGGCACATGAGGAACTCGCACGGCCCTGCTCGATGATCCCTTGTACTCGATAATTCTGCCCACAAAGAGAAGGTAGGTCGACAACCACCATACAACAATATAGCTCGATGTCAGAGGCGAAAAACCTCTTCACCGAGACATGGGCCATATGAAAGGGAGAGAGACAGTATGATGTTCAACCCACAAAGCAGCGAGTCAAGCATGCTCACATCGCGTGAAATGCTCCTCATCACGCTTGAGACGCTTCCTGATGCGTTGTTTGTCGTCGATGACGCCACCACGATTGTGTATGCCAATGCCAGCGCGCAGACCATGCTCGGAGCCACACGAGAGGAAGTATGTGGCAAGCCATTGTGGCGCTGCGCTCCACAGCTCGTGAGCACCGCGCTCTACCAGGCCGTCCAGAAGACCACCCAGACCCGAGTACCAAGCGAAGTGGAGTATCTTTCTCCCGTGACCCAGACCTGGCTGCACGTGCAGCTCGCTCCCACGATGGGAGGGCTGATGGTGCAGGTCCACCAGGGCAGAGCCGCAGCCCGACGAGAGGCGCCGGTTCCCCAGGACGAGCGTCTCTCCATCGAGGACCTGAATGGCTTGTATAGCAGGGTCGGCGTGCTGACCCCCGAGGGGATCGTCCTGGAGATCAATGAGGTTCCCTTGGCGGAAGCGCGCGTCCGACGCGAGGAGGTCATTGGTTACCCGCTCGTCGAAACCCGGTGGTGGTCCTGTTCTCCGACCAGTCAAGAGCAGTTGTGTGCCGCCATCGCGCGAGCCAGCAGGGGAGAAACCGTGCGGTTCGAGGCGGTGGTTCACCTCAGAGAAGGCCTGGACCGTCACCTGGAGGTCGCGATCACTCCCCACAGGGATGCGGAGCACCACATCGCGTACCTCGTCATCGCCAGCATCGACATCACCGAGCGCAAGCGCGCCGAAGCGGAACTCCATGCCCTCATCGATGCCATCCCCCAGATGGTCTGGACCTCGCAACCAGACGGCTCTCATGACTCGTTTAACCAACGCTGGTGCGACTATACCGGCCTGAGTACCGAAGAGGCCCAGGGGGAGGGATGGATGCAGTGTCTGCATCCTGAAGACCGGCCACGCGTCCGCACCGCGTGGCAGCGCGCCGTCCAGACCGGCGGGGGGTATGAAACGGAACTGCGCCTGCGCCAGAACACGATCGGGGAGTATCGCTGGTTCTTAGCCCGCGCCATGCCCGTGCGTGATGAAACCAGCCAGATCATCAAATGGTTTGGCACCAGCACCGACATTGAGGAGAAGAAACGGGCGGAGCAGCAGCTCAAAGAAAGCCGGGAGAGCTTGCGTGTGCTGACCGAAACGGTGCCGCAACTGGTGTGGGTGAGACGATCCGACGGCCTGCTTGAGTATGTGAACCAGCGCTACCGTGACTACACCGGGTTGATGCTTGAGCAGATACAAAGCGACCCATGGGCGTATCTCCAGTTCTTCCATCCCGATGATCGGGAAGGTAGCCGAGTTCTCTGGCAGCATGCCCTGGACACGGGAGACATGTATGAGCACGAACAGCGTCTCAGAAATGGCCAGACTGGGGAGTATCGCTGGTTCTTAGCCCGCGCCATGCCGGTACGTGATGAAAGAGGCCAGATCATCAAATGGTTTGGCACCAGCACCGACATTGAGGAGAAGAAACGGGTCGAGCAGCAGCTCAAAGAAAGCCGGGAAGAGCTTCGCGTTTTGCTGGAGACGATGCCTCAGCTTGTGTGGACGACGCGACCGGATGGCTTTCTGGAATATGGCAATCAGCACCTCCTTACCTATCTGAACGTTCCCGTTGAAGGGGTCAATGGAGACCAGTGGTTGCATTTCGTCCATCCCGATGATCGACAAAAGACGTGGACGGTCTGGCAGACGCAGCTCCGCACCGGCCAATCTCATGAGGTCGAATATCGCCTGCGCGAGGGCAAGACGGGGAACTACCGCTGGTTTCTGGTACGAGGCATCCCTTTCAGAGATGAGCAGGGACACATCCTGAAATGGTTTGGAACTTGCACCGACATCGAGGACCAGAAGCGGACGGAGGAAGCCTTGCGCCAGAGTCAGGAACGAGCGAACGTCCTGATGAATTCCAGCATTATCGGAATCTTTGTCGGCGAAGGCGACCAGATTGTGGATGCCAACGACACCTTTCTACGCATGACCGGCTATACACGAGAAGACCTCCGCGTGGGGTGTATAAACTGGATGCAGATGACCCCTCCAGAGTATCTGGCTCGGACCCAGCAGGCCCAACAGGAACTTGATGCCCAGCAGTCGCTGACGCCCTATGAGAAAGAATACGTGTGCAAAGATGGCAGTCGCCTTCCCGTGCTCGTGGGCGGGGCCCTCTTACAGCATCACCCATTCCAGGTGATCACCTTTGTGCTCGATAACTCGGCGCGCAAGGAACTGGAACAACGCAAGGATGACTTTATCAGCATGGCCAGCCATGAACTGAGGAACCCACTTACCGCCTTGAAACTGCAGACCACCTTGCTGCACCGGCAACTGACCAAACAAGGCCTGCAGGCTTCGGCGCTTTCCAGCATGCAAACCCAGATCAACAAACTCACCCGACTGGTGGAAGACTTGCTGGATGTCTCCAAAATCCAGGCGGGCAAGCTCGAGTATCGGCAGGAAGCGGTGGATCTCGATGCGTTGCTGCGGGAGATCGTCGACACCATGCAGCAAACACATCCCAGCCATACCATCCTGGTGCGGGGTACCGTGCAAGCCATCCTGCTGGGGGATCGAGACCGGCTGGGACAGGTCTTCACCAACCTGCTCAGTAATGCTATCAAGTATTCTCCCGATGCTCAGACCGTCGAGATGGATCTCTCCGCCTCCCCTGAGGAGGCGACCATTCGGGTCCGCGATCATGGGCTGGGTATCCCGCGAGAGCAGCGCGACAAGATTTTTGACCGGTTCTATCGGGTCACTGATTCCAGGAAGAGAGGGATCCCTGGCCTGGGCATGGGGTTATACATTGTCGGGGAGATCGTCAACGGTCATGGGGGAACCATCACGGTGGACAGCGACGTCGGCAAAGGCTCCACCTTCCAGGTAACCCTGCCCAAGAAGAGGGATGGCTGACCCGGGAACGACCTCCACATGCACATCATGTGAGACGATGATGGCGGCAGAAGCCGTGTCGACACGGATGCGCACGGATGCGCGCCGCCATCACGGACCTGTTTCCTGCGGACACCTTCGCTCGTCACGAGCCGCAGGATTCAGGCAGCTTTTCGACGCGTCATGGAGACACATTGCCTCTCTCGTTTGCGTGTTCTTTGCATCCTCGCCTTCCCTGATCCTTCTGGTACCGCGCGCCTCAAGCGCTCGTACGGCAAGGCCTCGCCTTCTGCCGAAGTGCTCTCGCAAGTCATCTCCAACGGGAGGACGAGCCTGAAGACAATCACTCAGCCGTGGTTGCAGACGCAGCCACCTGGATCGCCTGCAATGTCGTATCAATGATCTCTTGATGCTTTGGGGTCATCTCAGCTCCTTGCGCCGTCACCTGCTCCAGGCGATTCCTGGCTTCTCTGGGGGAAGTTCCCTGCTGCCCCCTCGCGTTTCAGAGACACAACACACGCCCCTACGCTTCACACTCGCTCCGCAAGCCGTCTCAAACGTGTCTTTTCCTGTCTGAGACAGGTCTGAGACATATCCACCTTCTATCGTAGGCTCTTCCAGAAAACACATCCTCACCCACGCCTACGCTCGCATCCTGTTGTGTCCGTGGACACCATCCTTTTCTGCGCATCGTGTGTTCACAGGGAGAAGGGCAGCCACCAAAAAGGAGCAGTGGCGCCTCCAGTTGAGCAGAGAAACGTGTCTTTCTCTGCAATCGCGATAGCGATAGATAGAAGAAAAGGCATGCACCCCCTTGCCCGGTCAAGACCTCCTCCGGGAGCGCAAAAAGCAAGGAGAAGAGACAATGAGACAACGGCACTCATCAGAGAGAGCAGCACCAGGCACCAGGTTCTCATTCCCTCATACTCTTTGCAGTCAGCATTAAAGGTCTATAACCAGGCTCCTCGTGATTGGAAAGAGAATGCTCAAGTAAAATGGCTTAGCGCAACTATATTGAGCTTTCCAGAAAGGACTGGCAAATATTGAGTGAGAGAGGCAAAAGAGATGAGATATCAAGTTCTCTCCTCGCTCCATTTCTTCTTCTGGAGGTGTTATGAGAAATCGCTTTGACCTGACTGACTATGCTATTTTGGCCTTCATTGCCCTATGCAGCGGGATAGGGGGCATTGTCATCGGTACCTTTCTTATCGGCCCACAATGGTACGTCTCACACAATTGTTTAGCCTACCCATTTTTGCTGTTGGACCCCCACCAGTACATCGCGTGTAAAATCCCGTGAAAGCGGCACATGAAAACGGCACATCATCGCGTTGATTGAAGTGCGCAATCCATCACCACAGCACACCTCATCCAACCAACCTCTAAGCCCTGGACGCACCACTCCAGGGCTTTTTCTTTTGTCATCACTGCTGCACACTCCAAAATGTCTCGTTCATGGGTGTCATGAGTGATGTCGAACTGGAAGACGAACCCACTCTCTTCCGAAAGAAGGCAACCCTTATGCGGCTTCTAGAGGGAATGGAGCGAGGAGAGAACTTGATATCTCGTCTCTTTTGCCTCTCTCACTCAATATTTGCCAGTCCTTTCTGGAAAGCTCAATATAGTTGCGCTAAGCCATTTTACTTGAGCATTCTCTTTCCAATCACGAGGAGCCTGGTTATAGACCTGTAATGCCGACTGCAAACGATGGCTACTCCCTAACGCTGTCGCAAGCAATGAACCCTCGATCAAACTGCTCCTAAAAAGTTCAAGATCATGACATTGCCGCCCGGCTTCTGCTTGGCGGATGAAATGCTCGCAGCGTCCTCGACCAGTGAGTGGCTCTTTATTACTTGCCTGTAAAGCTTCTAACGCTCGTCTGGGCTGATGTAAATGCAGGAATGCCTCGGCCTCAGCTTGATGGAGCAAGTTCACAGGAGAGTCAGCATAAAAATAGGACGAGTCGCTTCTTGGATGATTAGGATACGCATCTTTTGCCTGTCCAATCGCTGTATAGGTTTGTTGCTTCTCCCCTTGCAAAGCATAGATCTCAGCCAGGGCAGTAAAAATATCGCTTCTAATACCCACGGGTTGCGCAACGAGATGCACCTCCAAACGTCTCGATGAGAGTTGCCAGCGTTTGGTCTAGCTCCGCTCCGGCTAAGGCCGATCTGGTCGGTAGGTGAGGACGATGACGCCGGAACTGAAGGTCCTGGTCTCGATCAGCTTCAGCACCTTCTTCTCGCTTCCCTCTCGGAAGAGACGCTTGCCGCCGCCCACCACGACCGGGAAGACCATGAGCCGATATTCATCGATCAGGTCCAGGGACATCAGGCTGTGGACCAGCTCTCCACTCCCGAAAATCAACACATCCTGCCCCGGTTGCTGCTTGATCCGGGAGACTTCCTCCGCGAGATTGCCCGTGAGCAAGCTGGCGTTCCACTCCATTTCTGAGAGCGTGGTGGAGACCACAAACTTCGGCAGGCTGTTCATGCGCTCCCCATACTTCCCAGTTCCCTGCATGCTCGGCCAGCCGGCTGCAAATTCCTGATATGTTCTACGCCCCAGAAGGAGTGCATCGCTGGCAAAAAGCTCATCGGATTTATATTTTTGTGAGTCTTCACGCCTAAATTGAACAGTCCACTCTGGATTTTCAACAACACCATCCAGAGCCATGAGCATCGAAGCAACTATTTTTCTCACATTTTTCTCCTTAAAAGGAATGTCACCGTAATGTACTTGCAATTTGCAAGTGTTCGCGACGTACGGATAGTCTACCAGAAGTCGATCAGGAAAAACTTCTCCCATCTTGCTCTTCTCTGCCTACAATCAGCACCCATTCCCAGAAAAGGTGAGAAGTCCTCTATCAACCTCGGCGATGACACCAACTTTTATGCCCAATTTGAGTGCGCACCCTTTCAAGCATCATACGGCGAGGTGTCGCACTCAAATTGGGCATAAAACGTCATGCCTGATCGGATCTCGCTTCGAGAAGTGAGCAAGATTCGAGAAGTTTTTTTCTTTTCCCAGTCGTATCCTCTTGACATGCAAGTATTCACTTGCGTATGCTCTTGCTATGGACATGGACTTACTCTTTAAGGCACTTGCCGACCCGACCAGAAGAACGATTCTCGATGAGCTTTCTGAGCACGATGGACAGACATTGTTCGAACTATGTTCGCGCTTGCTTCTGCGACACCAGATAGCATCGACAAGGCAAGCGATATCGCAGCACCTGGAGATCCTGGAGGCCGCCAATTTGGTGACGGTCAAACGCCAGGGGCGATATAAGTTCCATTACATCAACACAAAGCCCTTAAGCGCTATTCAACAGCGCTGGGGAGAGAAAAAGAAGGAGGATTCATGAGGATTTACATCACGAGCATTCCTATAGCTGATTACAACCAGGCCCTGACCTTCTACACGGAAATACTGGGATTTCAAAAGAAGAGGGACATCGAATTAGGCGGAGGCGCGCGCTGGATTACCGTGGTTTCTCCAGAAGATCCTGATGGCCCAGAGATCCTGCTGGAGCCAAATGCAGACTACCCTGCCATGAAAGCCTTGCGCGAAGCATTAGTGGAAGATGGGATTCCCATCACCTCGTTTGCGGTCGATGATGTCCAGGCTGAGTATGAGCGCCTGCAGAAGTTGGGGGTGACATTTACCCAGGAGCCGTTCAGCCAGGGCGGACCGACGACGGCCGTCTTTGACGATACCAATGGCAATCTTCTTCAAATTGTCGAGTTGAAGAAGGGGGCCTAATTTTCCTGCTTTGTGCCTGATCCGTTTCAAATGGCCTGTGTTCCGCCACATCGGGAAGCTGGAGTTGAATGACATCCAGCTTCTTGGGTGGCTTTTTTCGCGCTGCGTAGTCGGGCAGTTTCAGGAAAAGCAGCCATTCATCAGGTCCGAGCGTCCACAACGTAAGCTGTGGCGACCGATAACCTGTCTCGATCAGGCGAGGATTCTTCACCTCTTTGATGTGCTTGTTATCCTCCCATTCTACCGTATAGAAAGCTAGCTCCGTCTCCTGATACTCAATTTTGAGTGTGCTGGTGTAAAAGCTTACCTCAACTTCTTGTTTCGCTAACCTGGCTTCCGCATAGAAGCGCCATCGACGAAAACGAATATATCCTGATCGATCTAAGTGGCGGGTAAACTCAGTTGCAAAGAAAATACGGGCCAGGGTGGGAGCTGGGAGGGTCCGCGCTAAGACACCACGTAGGACATCCTGGGGACTGTGACGATTATCCTGACGTTCTCGATGCGCGAAGTGGATTTGCGTGTTATTATCCCGAATAAACTTACGATGGGCCTTTTTCATCTCATCCAGTGTAGGGGCTTTATTTAGATAATAATCCGTGAGACGCCGCATTATCCCGATTATGTGGAATTGGCCCTTCCCTTGGTCGTCCCAAGTCCACATAATACACGTTATTTAGCAATTTTCCCTCTCGCTCAAATTCCAAATAACGTATAAGTGCGCCTCTATGTAGGATAGGAAGCCGACGAGTTGCCTCATTACTGTGGTACTTTTTCGACTCCCCTCCCCCAAACCGGACGTGCTGGTTTCCTAGCATCCGGCTTTCCAGTATCGTTGGTGTATTCCCTTCATGAGCTTGGTTGCTGTCGTCTCATTGGGCGTCCATATTGGACGTCCTGGTGACACGTTCGGCATAGGATCAACGTCTTGCGGCGTCTGGCCGCCATGATTTGCACCCATCTGGGTTTCTCACGGCCTGGATATTTCTCCAGGTCCTTGAGTGCCCGAATGTGGTGTACTTCGATGGGGATGGTCTGGCTCGTTGCGCCGCATTGTTCGCATACCTGGGCCAGAAGCCTCTTCTCCAATTCAGAGCGCCCCATCGTTTGGTGTGGCGGTTGATCATTTAGGATTGCTTTGACATCCCATTGCAGTGAGATGCCGCCCCAGGTCGCTATCAGGGGTTTCTTTCCTTCACGTGGAATGACCACGCGAAGTCCTCGATGGGTCGTGCCGTTTTCTTCCCATTCGGCCTTGTACTTATCGCACATTTTCTGCACTGATGTTTTGTGTTTGTGTGCTAACGTCTTTGTGAGCGACACTTCCATGACCCATCTCAACAGGTCGAGGGTGTGCAGATTGTAGGCCAGGCGGTAATATTCGACAATTCCTCGGTACTCTAGTTGATAGAGGCCCATGATCGTAAAGTCGCTATCGTTTTCCAATTCAGGTCGATGCATGACCTTTTGGTTCTTTTTGTATCGGTCACATTTCTCCTTGAGCACCTCTGGCGGTACGCGTAATCCAATCCGTCCATTGACACTTCTGCCTTTGGTTCCACGTGCGACGTTCTTTATGCGCTTGGCATTTTTCTGGATGGTGGTAATATCGTACCCCAGGAAGCGTGCTGCTTGGCTTCTTGCGTGCGTGATGAGCGTCTTTGCTTTGGAGAGTTCCAAGTGGAGCTCGTCGCGCAGGAAGATTTCGAGTTGATGCTTGATTTCTTCCGCTTTTGATTTGGGACCGATAAAGCCGATGAGCCAATCGTCGGCGTAGCGACAGTATCTCAGGCGGCGAAAATCGGGATCGTGCGTATCCACTGATGGGAGCTTTTGCGCCTGTTTGCGGTACATGGCGGCTTGACCTTTTTCTCCTTTCCGGTAATGCTTCTCAGTTTGTCCCATCAGGTGTTGGTACGTCTTGTTCCGTTTTCTTTTCTCTCCTCTGGTATATTCTGGGATGAGGACTGTTTCTACAAACTTGTCCAGCTTGTCCAGTAGGATATTGGAAAGCACCGGGCTGACAACGGAACCCTGCGGAACACCACTGAGTGTCCGGTGAAATTTCCACTCCTCCAGGTAGCCAGCTTTGAGCAGTTGTCGGATGAGGTTGATGAACCGTCCATCATGGATATGTTCACTCAGCGCTGAGATGAGCAATTCATGGTCGAGGTTATTAAAGCAACCTGAAATGTCGCCCTCTATGAACCAGGTGGTTCCACTCCATCCGTAGTAAATCTCTCTCAGTGCTGTATGGCATCCACGTTCTTCTCGGAAACCGTGTGAGTGGTCGCTAAATGTCGGCTCGAAGTAAGCGGAGAGGATCATTCTGACCACTTCTCCAAGCAGTTTATCCGACCACACCGGCAAACCCAGTGGGCGTTGTTTTCCATCCTTTTTGGGGATGTAGGTTCGGCGCGCTGGTTTCCATCGGTAGCGTTCATGTCGCAGCGCTTCAATGATCGCATCAATTTTCTCCAGCGACATTCCATCAATGGTGTCCTCATTGACGCCTTTGGTGAGAACGCCCGCATTGCGATAGATTTTGCCATAGGCTTTGAGATAAAGATTTCTGTTGAAGAGTTGTCTGTAGACCCGCTCAAGAGGCAACCCCTTTTTGCCTCGCTCACGAACCAGTTCCAGGTAAACGTTGGCGTCCTGCATTACGCATACCTCTGTTTGGTGAAACTGCACGATACCTCCCCTGCGCTCTTTTATCAAGGGAGCGCTCTGGCCTACTTTCGTAGGTTGCCCCTTCGCCTTGTGAACGGCGTTACCGTCTCTGACTACTATGGGGGGTCCGCAGCCCTGGGCGTCGCCGCCTGTAGGCCGTCCCACGTTTGCGTCTATGGAACGTTGAGTGTGGTTAGGTGCCATGTTCTGTGTTATTCACACCAAGCTCATTGCTTGCGGTTCACTGGAGAGAGCGGTTTCGCACTAATTACATCACATGCGTATTCCAGTGTCGTCATTTCAGGTATGCTATGACGGGTGTGGCATATCACCACCAAGAACTTAGGTTCGTTATTCACTCACCATACACACAGGATTTGCAGAGCCAAGATTTACATACCTTCAACCTTTCTCCACTTTAATGACATGCTGTTTTCCTCTTCAGGTTTCCCTTCCAAGTAAGTCATTATCCTAGAGGTCATTTCGCTCTCGACCTCTCCTGCATTGCGCAGGAATTCCAATAGCCACCGACGCGGCGCACGTAATTTTGCCAGCTCTGCCTGGGGTCAATTCGCTCTTTACGAATGTCCAAAGCTTCATATATCGCCATTGCACGTTTTGAATAGAAGACTCCACCGCTATCCGTAACGATGGCCTCTGGAGTGCCGTAATTGCGCAAGGCTTTGGCGAGTACCCGGAGAAAGGCAGCAGTGTCCTGCCTTTCTGAGATAGCAGAAGCAAGCAGCATTCTCGAAAAGTTCTCAAGTTATGTGGACACTCGCCTGTTACATAATGATCAAAGGGATGGCCGTTTTTTCAAGATCTCGACAGATCGGTACTTTTCAGGCCAGAGAACTACTTGGTAGTGGTCCTCTCCATCCAACCCATCTTCACTCAGCGTGTTCAATCCACCATAATAGACACGGACATCTCTTTCGTTTGGCTCCATCTCTGGAGAACCTCTCTACCTTGGGGAAAGAGTTTCTCCAGATGATCAAGAAGCGTGACGACCAGATGTTCTTTCCTTGGCTAAAGAGGGCGAAAGCGAGTCCTTGCGAGGAAATACGTCGCTTTGCTCTGGGTCTAGAAAACGAAGCTGATGCGGCTCTCGCCGCCCTGACGGAGCCATAGAGTACGGGGCCAGTGGAAGGACACATCACCCGGCTCAAACTGCTCAAACGACAGATGTATGGGCGAGCCAACATTGACTTGCTCCGCTTGCGCGTCTTGCATGTTGATTGAGCGCAATTTCAATGGAACCGATGGGATCAGGCTTGGCTCTGCATCGGTCGGCTTGTGTTGCTTTCCGCCTCACAGGAAACCTGATGGTCTTCTGTGAGAGTGATGGGGGGCACTACCCGCCACTACCCGCACAACTTCTGCAATGACAGGAGGAAGAGAACATCCCCGCACATCCCCAAGAAACAGTTGGAAGCCCTTTCACCTTTTTTCGCTCTTTCCTTGCACTTCTTCACCGTTCCTTCTTAACGCTACAATACCCGGCTCATCAAAAGTTGGGGAGAGCCGCCGTCTACTCCCGCTGTTCGTTTGCCTTGGTTGTCTTGCGTCACCCGACGTACCGCGAGGGTACGGGCGGCCTCCGATTTCATCAGGAGACGTTGTAAGCTGTGAACGACGTGTTCATCGCCACGAAGGGAGGCTTGATAGGTAGGGTAGGCCGCTGGCGAGGTATTGTTCACCAATCCTTTTCCCTCGGCCTCCCTCAGAACCGGACTTGATACGTTAGCATCATCCGGCTCGCCAGTGATTTATGTCCTGATATTCTGTCCAACAGGTCTTCCGGCATGGATAGCTCTGTGACAGTCTTGGCAGACGACAAGCGTCTTTCTATGCCTCGCTGCCATACACTTTACCCAGGTTGGCTTTTCAGCTTTTCCTTTCATGTTCAGATCGGCGAGCTTGCGAATGTGATGAACTTCGGTGTTCTCTCTTGATCCGCAAAGCTCGCATTTCTCCGCAAGAAGTCGTTTCAGTAATTCATTGCGTTGATTTCTAAACACCAGGAAGGGCTGATCGATGAGAATGGCTGCGTTTTGCCGTCGCAATGGTATCCCGCCAAAGCGCGCTACAAGCGGCTTTTTCCCTTCTCGCGGAACAATGACTTCTAGGCATTTCAAGGTCCCTTGTGAGGTTTCCGTCGTGGTTTGGTATTTTCTCACTACGTCGGTCACTCTCCTTTTGTGCTTGCTCGCCAATGTTTTGAGCAGCGACTCCTTCATGATCCAGTGAAGTTTCCAGAATTGGGGAATGTTCTGGGCCAGTAGGTAGTACTGCACAATTCCGCGATATTCCAACTGGTATCGGCTCATGATTGTGAAATCATCATCATTTCTGAGTTCGGGACGGTGAGTGGGCTTCCCGTGTTTCATGTAGATGCTGCATTTCCTCTCGATGACCGTTGTGGGAGCGCGTAACACAATCCGTCCGTTCACCGAGCGGTGCCCGAATCGATCATGTTTGGTATTTTCATGCTGCGTTGCAATCTCATACCCAAGAAAACGCGCTACCTCTGTATGTGCATGGGTAATGAGGGTCTTTTCCTGGGACAGTTCCAATTTGAGATGATCGCGTAGGAACTCTCCGAGTTGGCGCTTGATGCCTTCTGCTTCTTCCCTTGGTCCAGCAAATCCAAGCAATGTGTCATCCGCATATCGCACATAGCGGAGTCGCCTGTAATCGGGGTCGTAGGGATCACGACGTGGCGGTTTTTGCATCTGTTTGAACAGTGTTTTGGCCTGCTGTTTGTTTCCCTTTTTCCTTGCCCGATACGAGCGCGTTTGGAGCGCGTCGTAGTCAGGATTGGTTTTCCTCATGTCCCCTTTGGTGTAAGCTGGAATGAGGACTTGTTCGACATATTTGTCCAATTTGTCCAAATAGATATTGCTGAGTATTGGTGATACCACGCCTCCCACAATGTTGCAAAATTGAGGTTTCGTTGTGGAGAGGCGGATGGGGTGAGGGCGGTGGCGGGTTGACGCGAAACACCACACGAACCTGCTCCTGATCCACATCTACCCGCTTGACCAGAGCCCGAATGATGTCCCGACGTGTCTGCCAGTCCGCCTCTTGCAAACCGTCCTTCACCCGCGCTGCAAAGGCATCGAGATGGCTCAAGATTGTAGTTGTCCCGGTTTGGATGAAACAGTAAACTGGAAGTGGACGGTCGTAGAAGAAGTGAGGAAAGCATGGCAACGGGACAAACATACGATAAGACCTTTAAGCGAGAAGCTGTGAATTTAGTCCACACAAGCGGAAAATCGCAGAGGCAGGTAGCAGAAGACTTAGGGATTGCGATGAGCACACTGAGTCGCTGGTGCTCTGAGCTGGCGGCCAACGGAGAACGAGCGTTTGTTGGCAGTGGAAATCTCCAGCCAGAAGCTGAGGAGCTGCGCCGCTTACGGCGGGAAAATGACGTGTTGCGACAGGAGCGTGACATCCTAAAAAAGGCGCTGACCATCTTCTCGCATCCGTAGAAGACCGTTTCGGCTTTATTGAGCACCACCGAGGGCAGTTTGAGGTTCGGATCATGTGCCGCGTGCTCTCGGTTTCGGTCGGCGGGTTCTATGCCTGGATAAAGCGCCCTCCCTCGCAGAGGGAGCGAGAAGATGGCGAAATCAGCAAAGAGATCGTGAAAATCTCTCATCAGCACCGGGGACGCTATGGCAGTCCGCGCATTCATGTGCAACTGCGCGATGAAGGCGTTCGTGTGGGCCGCAAACGCGTGGTGCGTCTCATGAAGCAGGCCCAGCTCGCTGCCCATCACACGACCCATCGTGTGCTGACGACCCATGCCGATCCTGCTGCAACGCCAGCCGAAAATGTACTTGATCGTGCTTTTGAGGCCGAGCGCCCGAACGAAAAATGGGTCACAGATGTGACATATATTGCGACAGCAAACGGCTGGATGTACTTGGCAGCGGTCTTGGATCTCTACTCGCGGCGCATTGTTGGCTGGGCCATGGCAGCCAAACAAGATGAGGCTTTGGTCGAGCAAGCGATGGCCATGGCGATCAGGCATCGCAAGCCAGAGGCGGGATTGCTTCACCATTCAGATCGCGGCTGTCAGTATACCAGCCACGCCTATCAGAGGTTTCTGCAGGACCACGGGATTCGTGTGAGCATGAGTCGTAAAGGCAACTGCTGGGATAACTCGGTGATGGAGCGCTTCTTTGGAACGCTGAAGCGAGAATGTACATCACGAACACACTTTGCAACCCACGAAGAGGCTCGCACTGCCCTCTTTGCCTACATAGAGGTGTATTACAACCGGGTGCGCAAACATTCCACCCTGGGCTATCTCAGCCCCATTCAGTTTGAGTTGAGAAAAAGTTGATCTTTCACTTCATCTGATCACTTAAAGCGGGACAACAACATAATGGCTTCACCTTTTGTTCCAGGATCTCTTTTGATTCTCCTGAAATGATGAAGTCATCGGCATATCGTACAAGATGAATTTTCGCTAATTTCCCTTTCCGCGTTGTTGGAGGAATAGCTTCCTTCAACGCACGCTCCAGGCCATCGAGCGTCCTATTTGCGAGTACGGGTGAGCAACTCCCTCCTTGAGGAGTTCCTGCATTTGTAGGGTAGAGAATGTGTTTTTCCATGAATCCAGCTTTGAGCCATTTCTGTACCATCGCTTTTTCCATTGGAATATGGGTGTAGAGCCACGTATGAGAAATCGCGTCGAAGCAGCCTTTGAGGTCGCCTTCCAGCACCCATTGCGCTGAGGTTTGTTGTGCAAAGATATTGAAACAGTGCGCGATCGCGTCTGCGATTGATCGTTCTTTGCGAAACCCATAGGAGCCGTGATCTGCTTGCGTCTGCGCCACCGGGTCAAGAGCCAGGAGGTAGAGAGCCTGCATAGCACGACACTGCATGCAAGGGATGCCTAATGGGCGTTTCTTGCCATTTCGCTTAGGTATGTAGACGCGCCTGAGCGGTTGAGGATTGTATCCTCGTTGCTTGAGCGCGACTACCGCCTGTGATTTCTTTTCTGGAGTGTCCCAGATTACCTGATCGACTCCAGGAGTCGTGCTCCCATCGTTGTCTGTCACTCGTCGAACAGCAAAGGCTTTGCCGCTAAACGAGTGGGTTAACAAGCGTTGCAAAGCTTTCACTTTGCCCCACCTGCCTTTCTTTGTCGCCTTCACAATCCTCGCCTGAAGCCGACGCACGTTGTGGGTGATAGCCTTCCAGTCAAGGTCGTGCCATCCTGCCACGAGGTCGTGGGAGGCCGCACCAGTTTGTGCAACCGTGATCTGCTTTGCCTCCTTGATCGGTTTGTCAGTGTTCTTGTGAGAGAGGACCAGATGGAAGTCTGCCCGCTTTCGCGTGGGGTGATCTTGCTTATCACTCAACCCCTATCCGCTCGATTACCGAGTGGCCTTTGCTTTCTCCATCCTCTTGTACCCACATTCCCATCGGCTTCCCTCGCGGGTCGCTTTCCTGTTGCCAGGAGAAATATGGGCTTACCACGTTTCGTTCTTTTGCCAGAGTGGGGAAGGTTCACCCTTTCCGCCGGGAGGTTTGTGTGTTCACGAGGGGAGAGCGAACAGCTCCCCTACCACCTCCGTTCCCATTTTGGGTCAAGCCTGTCAGCATCTTTGGCTTGTTTACCGTTACGACGTTTAAGCAGGTGTTTGCATGCGCTAACCATTCCACTCAATCCTAGCTCCTTACAGCATTGATGCTTGCAGTTGCATCGTCTTCTCGCGATTCCGATGCCAGCCTTTCGGCTGCGGCTTCATTGTCCCCAGAGCTTCACACGGTTGCGTTACCACACCGCATGTCTGGGTAGGATACTCCTGGTGAAGCAGGAGGTCTCATGACGGAAGAACCGTCGAGACAGCCAAAAGAGCGACTTTCGTGTCGCACACTCCCCACGGTAATCCCCGTTACCAGGTCCACCAAACGTGCCAAGAAACTGATGTGTATGAGCCAGGAGAATCACTGTCCGGGTACGAATAACTTCTCCTCGCTTCCTTCCGTGATAGCCCGGTGCACACACCTGATCAAACCGACGATGAGGAGCAGGCAAGGCATCGGTCTGCGGCAGCGCCCGTTGGCGGGCCGCTTGTCGTGTTCCATCCACATCGACGACAAGCCACTGCCCGCTTGCCCGGTCGAACAGGCCCCCAGGAGAGGGAAACGGTTTGCGCGCAAGCAGATCTTTTTGAAAAAGCATCCTCAAGGCTTCCACGGTCGGCTGATCAAGGTCAGCAAGAAACCGGGACAAGGTCGAGCGATGGGGCAACCGATTTCGCCCAAACAAAGCCATGAACGGCTCGGCCCAAGGAGCGAGCTGTTCGTAAAAGGCCTGCAGAGTCGGCTCTCCTGAAATCACATAGCCGATCAGCGCCGCAACAAAATCGATGAGGTCGTATTGACCAAAACAGGCGCATGCGAAGCGCACCTGCTCCTGGATCCTTTTCAGGAGACCCTTATGGGTGAGAACCTGAGCAAAGGCTGCCACTTCTCCCATCCAGGATGGGACTGAGGGCATAGATTCCGGAGTAATCTGAATGGTGACTTTTGATGGCGTCATATGGATGAGAGCTTCTCCTTGTCTGCGATGCCAGAACCATGCTTCACGCGCCGCTCAAGGACGGGTGAGCCACAACAACAAGAGAAGCAAGAGAACCGTAGTCACCGGAAGAAGAACACTTTTGACCTTGATATGACGCCAGGAACGAATAGAGATCCAGAGAATCAGCAGGAGCTGCAAAAGCGCGGCGGCGAATCTCAAAGGGGGTAAGGTGAGCCCGATTCCGGAAACGACCTCCACGACCGCAGAAACGTAATAGACCCAAAGGGGGGAATGTTTGAGATAACTGTTTTTCCCCCATTCCCATCCATACAGTTTTCTTGCCCCTGCAAATAAGAAGAACAGACCAAGGACAATGCCAAGCAGATTGACCCAAAACGGAGTCGTTTCGAAAAACATACCTTTCTCCTCAACAACAAATGGAATGGAAACGACGTATGCAACATAGTGTCGAAAAATGCGATATACTGTTGCTGAATTGAGCATAGCGCGGCAGCCGGACAAAAACAAGAATCAAAGGTGGAACCCTGTCGCATTTCACAACACAAAGGGGAATTTGATGCGCAAACACCAGGATATCCGAGCCAGACTCACACGCAAACTCCTCCAGGACACGTTAATTGCTTTATTGGCCGAAAAACGTTTTGAGGTCATCACCGTAGGAGAAATTGCCGAGCGAGCGATGGTGAATCGAGCCACCTTCTATCGCCATTATCAGGACAAGTATGAGTTAGGCAATAGCCTGTTTCAAGAAGCGATTGAGCAACTCGCTTGCGATCTAAGTTCCCCACTCAAGCCCCCTTCTGCCTCTGAAGTAGAGGGGGTGGTCACCCTGCTGTCCACCTCTTTCGCACATATTGCTGAATATTCGAGATTGTATCGTGTGATGGTGAGCAATGCCTGGTTCACTGCAAAGATGCATGACACCCTGGGGGAACTTCTGGGTAAGCGTCTCTCTCTGCCTCCCAGAAGCTCGCAGAACGCAGTTGAAGGGATGCCAGAGGGGCTAGCCGTTGCCTCGCTGGCGAACTGGTTCATCAGTATGATCCGTTGGTGGCTCGAAAACGGCATGCCCTATCCCCCCCAGCAGATGGCGCTTTGGTGTACCACCTTTATTTCCTCTGGACTTTTTCAAGCTATGGGCATTCCTTTCCCTCGCTAAACTGATGAGTAGCCTGCTGAACTCTCGTTGCACATCCCGTGGGATCTGCATCGCCAAGCGGCTCAATATACTCATGAGCCACTTGGATCAATCCGCTTGTCTGGGCAGCAGCAGGGGCAGAAGCTGTATCCCATTCATTTGCCTGGCGATTCCATCTCTAAAAGATGAGCAAGTGTGAACCTATCTCGTCCGGGTAGAGAAGCAGTTTGAGGTTATCTTTCGAGAGCCAGGCGCACACCCAACGCAACAAATATCGCCCCAGTGAGATAGCCAATCCATCGCTTTGCTTTCTGATAGACACGCATCACTGGTTTCAAAGAGAAGACAAAGACGACCAAGCCATACCAGACAATATTGACGCTCAACATCAGCACGACACTCGCAGCCTCAACCCAGAACGGGGGATGGGCAGGGAAAAGTACGACAAAGACACTGCTAAAGAAGGCAAGCACCTTTGGATTTCCCATATTCGAGAGAAAACCAACTCTCCAGGCAGCAAGCTCTGAAGCAGTGATTGGTGAAACGGAGGAAGAGGGAGCAGGATCGTGGGCATGAAGGATCGCTCGAATGCCTAAGGAGATGAGATACAGAGCCCCAAGCATGCGTATGATCTGGACCAACCAATTGACTTGTGCTAACGCCACCTCTAACCCCGCCATGCTTCCGATGATCCAGACAGAGAGAGCGCTCGTGATCCCTAGAGCGACAAAGGTCCCTTCGCGACGGGAGCGGGTCGAGTAGTAGACCGTAGTGGCAAAGTCTGGACCTGGGCTCATAGCCCCAACAAGTGTGACCCCAACAAGCGTAAGAAGACTCGGAAGATAGGACATAAAACCGTTCCCTTTTCTTTGCTCAGAAGCATCATCTGTAATGAGAAGAGCCCCCAGACTCTCCTTGCGCAGGGCTTGACAAATCTTATGGCTTCTCTCCCTCACTTTGTGTGAAAGCTCTCGCATACGGAAAGCAACTTTGGTCATAGAGAGATGCGCGCAACAGGCTTTCCTTTTTGGCTGTTTGCCGGAAGCAGTTCAGAATCACACAAGGTGAGGGAGAGCCACAGAAAACAGGGATTTACAAGATGGAGCCTACCAGCGTTTCCAGGTCAGCAGAGGGAGTCAGGCAGGAAGCCTGCGGGCCCGCCGAACATCAAGCAGGAGCAACACGATAAGCAGGACCTCTATAAGTTTATCGTGTAGGCTTCTGTTATCTAGTTCTGACAGAACCGAATCGCTCGCCGCAGGCTTTGACCCGCGAGGGGGTAAAGTTAGAAAACGATCTGTTTGGTCTCAATGGCTTTGTGCTATATAATAATTTTCAGGTCACTCATTTTGAGTGAGGAATGGAAGCATTCGAAATGCTATGAGCAATGCTTGAAAAGCATGCACTATCTAGCCTTTCCAGAAAAGAGGGTTTAGAGAGGATTATCTTATGGCAGATCTGAAGAATCCAAAGGTTCAGAAAATCCTTCAATCAAAGGAGCTTGCACATCTCGCGACCATTGGACCCGATGGAGCTCCACAGTCATCTCCCATGTGTTTTTTGTGGGATGGAGAATATATCAAGTTCACCCATACGACGAACCGCAAAAAATTTCAGAATATTCAGCGGGATCCACGTGTTGCTGTGTCTATCACTGATGTGGATGATCCCTATACCTGTGCCGAGTTCCGCGGTATCGTGGAGCGGATTGAAGAAGACCCAACAGGTACCTTCTATGATACCCTGGCGAAACATTATGAGATGTCTTTTCGCTATAGTGGTGATCCACGTGTGGTCCTCTTTATGAAGATTCAGCATATTGCTGGTCAAAATCTCTAGGGATGTCTTGAAGGTCAAGCATGGATGCAACCTGTAGCAACCAATGGCTTTTCCGAGGAACCAGGAAGTATATAGTATGACCGGTCTACGTGCAGCGCTCGTCACCCCTTTGACTGGTCCGCTGGCCCCATTTGGGCAGGCCTGCGCTATCGGTCTTTCCTTATGGGCCAAGCATGCCGCGCGCCTACCTCCGCCTTGGATGGGTGTGGAGCTCAACGTACGAGACACGGGAAGCGACGTGCGGACAAGTATGCGTGCTGCTCTCAATGAGCAGCCTGATCTCCTTTTCGGGCCATACGGAAGTCATATGATGCTTGCAGCGGCACGGAGCTGCAAACGTGTGATCTGGAATCACAGTGGTGCAACCTCTCAGCTTTCTCGCCCGGAGTTCCCCCAGGTCATTAATGTGCTCTCCCCGGCTTCAACCTATTTTACAGGAGTCCTTGAAGCAGTGCGTGCATTCGATCCAGGTACAGCTACTGTCTCTCTCTTTCATACAGCCAGTGGTTTTGGTCAAGATGTGGCAATGGGCGTCGCAAGCGCCGCGGTCAGCCTCAAATTTGAGGTAGAGGTCGTGGCTTTTGAGCCAGGCCATGCAGCCGAAGCCGCATCGCTCGTCCCACATACAGATATATTGCTCGTTGCAGGAAGCTTTGCTGATGAGTGTGCGGCGGCTCCCAGCTTGTTGAAGCACACATGGCGTGCGGCGGCATTCGTTGGAGCAGGTGTTGAGGAGGTGCTTGTTCCGCTGGGAAACCGGCGTGAAGGACTGCTTGGACCTGCGCAATGGATTGCGTCGGCGGCTCCCCAACCTGATGAAGGGCCTGATGCTGATTGGTTTGTAACAAAGTATGGTGCTGTTACAGGAGGGGAGCCCCCGTATCCTGCAGCACAAGCCTTCGCAGCTGGGCTTTTGTGTGCGCGCTGTCTGCGAGACAGTGGTCGTTGTGAGGATACAGCCCAACTCGCTGCTGCCTACCAACTTGTCTGCACGACGCTCTATGGTGCTTTCCGCATCAACGCACTGAATGGTCTTCAGTCCGGTCATCAGATGCTTATCGTGCAATGGCAGAATGGGCGACGCCGTGTCGTCTGGCCTCCAGAACAAGCAGAACGTCCTTTGCTTTTGCGATGAGCACTGGCAGGGCAGCGATGTCGCCACCGCCTCCTCCAACTTCCTCCGCTCCTCAATCTCTCGCCCAAAGGAGAGCGCCACCATAATCCCTTCCCTGGGCCGCGGCTTCACCTCCAGGGGCAAGCATGACACCCCTCGCAGTTCCAGCGCCACCTGCTGCGCCCCCACATTGATCAGATGACGCAGCCAGAGAAGGTCCGCTTCCTTGAGCCCGCGCGCACTCACAATCCCCACCTGACGTAGCCGTTTCCCCAGGCGTTTGCCGATCCCCCATACATCCTCGACTGCGATCCCAGGCAACCAGCCATCCAGTCCTCGATGGCTGAGCATTAGATAGCGTGAAGCTGGCCATATATCGTTCTAGTTATCGTAATTGTCAAAGATGGCCTGGCCTGATCCGATCCCTTCAGATGGATCACGTGGAGAGCAGCCAGTGACGGTACGCAGACTCGCGCGGCTTGCAATTCCGAGGGCTGGTGCGTGGACGCGACCGCGATAGCAGTCATATTAGCCTTGAGCGCGGCTTGAATCCCCGCTGGCGCATCCTCAATCACAACACAACGCTGAGGTGTTACTCCTAAAAGGCTTGCGGCCTTCAAATATCCCTCGGGATGAGGTTTGCCTTGAGCGACGTCCCCGGCGGTAATAAAGATCAATGGCAAAGGCAAGCCAACCGCACGTAAACGAGTGGTAGCAAGGGCGCGTGAGCCAGAGGTGACTACCGCCCATTGGGAAGGAGCCAGGCTGGTCAAGAGGTCAGCGGCTCCTGTGATGCTCACAAGTCCTTGCGTATCTTCTATTTCCGCTTGTTCCATACGTCGAGCCTCTTCTTCAATGGCAAGAGTTGGAGCGACAGCGCGCATAGTATCAACAGTACGCCTACCATGAGCGCACGCAATAACTTCCTGCGCATCTAATCCATGCCGAATGGCCCACTGATACCACAACCGTTCTACACAAGCTGTTGAGTCCACAAGCACGCCATCGAGATCGAACAAAATGGCGTCGCAGTGAAAGCGTTGCATTGTTGCCAGACCTTCTTTCCATGTATGCTATACTATACATATTCCAAGATGATATATGCAATTTCGTGCAATGTCAAGTAATTTCATGTACCTCTCTAACTCCAATCAGGCAATTATAGATAAAAACATGTAAAAACCAGCAAAGGTGAGAGGATGCTTACAGCGGAACGAAGGCAATATATTTTGCGGGTGCTCTCGCAAGATGGGAAAGTAGTCGCCAAACGTGTTAGCGAAGAACTTGGCACTTCGGAAGATACAATTCGGCGTGATTTGCGTGAATTGGCAGCTGAGGGGGCACTTCAGCGTGTTCATGGTGGAGCATTACCACGTCCACCGGTTTATGGGAACTTCACTTCGCGTCAAACGCAAGCTCCCGCGGGAAAAGCGACTATCGCGCGGGCCGCGATCCAATTTGTGCGTAACGGGCAAGTTATTCTTCTGGATGGAGGCACGACTAATATCCAAGTAGCCCAGCACCTCCCCCAAGACCTGCACGCGACAGTAGTGACCAACAATCCTCATGTTGCGATAGCGCTAGAAGCGCATCATCCACATATTGAAATCGTACTCTTGGGAGGGAACATCCTCAAAGAAGCCATGGTCACACTTGGGACCGCCACGCTAGAAACAATACGTATGATGCGCGCGGATATCTATTTCCTTGGAGTATGCGGCTTGCATCCCTCCGTGGGTATCAGCACAAATCATCTAGAAGAAGCGTATCTCAAGCGTGCCATGATTGCCTGCGCATCAGAGGTAATCGCCTTAACAGTGCCAGAGAAGTTGAATACGGCCTCGCCCTACATTGTAGGCCAATTGAGTGAGCTTACAGCAATCATTACCGAACAATCCGTTCTGGATGAAGTGCTGGAGCCATATCGAGCCTTAGATATTACCGTGGTCAAAGCATTATAAAGCCAACGGGATACCTATATATACACTGCTTTCTCGCTCGCAGGCCAGACACTAACCCGTAATGGGTGTAAAGAAGGGGTCATACACAGCTTTGGTGAATCCGTTTGCTTACTTCTGCTGCGTGATGTGCATTGTGAAGTAATGATATGCTCTTTGTAAAAATACTGCTTTCTCGTTTTCACGAGGAGCTGATGATGGAAGGGTCGCCTCTCTTGTCTCTTCCTAAAGGATTGTGCATCATGCAGATCCACGAGGAAGCAACGGCACTCACCATTTCGGTGACAAGCACTCGCCCTTGTTCATATTATCCTCTCTGTGCTCAGGCCTCATCCTCAGTTCATAGTCATTACAGCAGGACCGTTCGAGATGTGCCCTGCGAAGGCCACAACGTTCGTCCCCATCTGGCTGTACGCAAATTCTTTTGTCGGAATTCTGATTGCCAGCCCAAGGTCTTCACAGAGCGCCTCCACGACTTTGTGGAACCTTGGGTGCAGATGACGATTCGCCTGGTCGCAGCCATCCAAGCCATTGGCTTGGCCACGTCGGGAAGCTTGGGAGTCCGGCTTGCAGCTCACCTGGGAATTGTGACCTCATGGACGACCATTCTCCGACGGATCATGGCACTGCCTACCCCCGCTCCCGGAGCCGTTACAGCCCTGGAGATCGATGATTTTTCGTTCAAACGGGGACGCAAGTTCGGGACGATTTTCGTTGACCTGGATTTGCATCAAGTGATTGACGTACTGGCTGAACATTCGTCTCAGTCCTCAGCTGACTGGATGCGCAATCACCCAGAAATTACCTATGTGAGTCGGGATCGCGGCAAAGATTACGCTCAAGGAGCAAGTGAAGGGGCTCTGTCAGAATTCAGAGAAAGGCTTGCCGTGACGATCGTTTGCAAGGTATGCTGAGAACACCAACTCATCTGCGAAGGAGCGATCCATGACCTGCCCACATTGCGCCTCAGCTACCACCAAAGAACAAACCCAGAAGGCCACGCTCGGCTATCGCCTGTTCCGTTGCTCAGCTTGCAAGCACCTCTTCAATGAGCGCACAGGAACACCGTTCAACTTCCTGGAATATCCCACTGACGTGTTTCTGCTGCTTGTCCTGTGGCGGCTTCGCTACAAGTTGAGCCTACGGGATCTCGCTGAAATGTTTCTGGAGCGGGGCATCGTGCTCGCCCATGAAACCGTTCGGGACTGGGAAGCACGGTTTGCGCCTCTGGTGGCAGACCATCTGCGGAGAAAACGATGGGGACAGGCAGGAAGATCCTGGTATGAGGATGAGACGTCTATCAAAGTCCATGGAAAGTGGTGCTACTTCTATCGCGCCATTGATGCTGAGGGCAACCTGGTTGATTCTCGCTTGAGCGAGAAACGCGATATGGAAGCCGCCCAGCAGTTTTTCAAACAGGCTCTTAGCTCAATGGATGATGTGTTGAAAGACTGCCACCTCTTTCTGTGGGCTTTTATGCACTCAGTTCTGACAGAACCGTGCAGTAGCATTGAGCCGTGTGGGGACTGACGCTGCTAAAGCACGCGTCTATATATCAAGGCGCGAGAGGCCCCGTACCTCCATATGTAGACGCGTGCTTTAGCAGCGTCGGAAGGAGCAAGAAATCAACCTTTCTGTACATTGCTCTAGCGCAGGGCTATTCCTTTCTCAGGAGGGGAGGTCAGTATCACTCCTTTGAAGGTCCTTCGCGCCTGCGGCGCTCCGGGATAGGGGTTGTGCACAGGAAATTATTGTGAAGTGGTACGATAAATAAGGAAGATCTAACTTCCGCTAAAGAGACAAGGAGAGAGAATATGAAGGATAGTGACTTTATTGAGAATAACGTGAAGGTGGTCGATGAGTTTCGTGCTAATAAGGGAAAGGTCGCAGGCTGGGCCCCTTTGATCCTTATCACAACCAGGGGGGCAAAGACGGGTCAGGAGCGGGTCTATCCGCTGATGGCGGTTCCTTATGGCGATAGCTATCTGGCAGTGGCTTCCAAGGGAGGCGCGCCAAAGCATCCTCAGTGGTATCACAATCTCATGGCTCATCCCGATATCACAGTTGAGGTTAACAACGAGAAGTTCCCCGCCCGTGCCAGGCAGTTGAGTGGCGAAGAGCGCGCCAAGGCCTTCGAAGAGGCAGCCAGGGTATTTGCTCCTTATGCCGAATACCAGCAGAAGACGAACCGCGAGATCCCCGTCTTCCTGCTCGAACGCGTGAAATAAGAAGTTTGAAAGGAGCGTGTCATGATACGTAAAGAAATCATGTCGTTATCAACTGCATCACGTCTCCGAGAGGGCCATTGCCGCTAGCTGGCGTCCATAAGCCAGCGTCGAGATAAGACCATAAACTGAGAAGCCTGCGTAGGACGCATTGAACGCGGTCCATTCCTTTTCAAGTTTTTTCAGAAGTTGTTGTTTATCCATAGTTCAGTTGTTCCTCCCTCGTCTTGATGATCGTCGGCGAGCACTGAGCCATTCTGTCGGTAGTGAAAACGCTACTCATCTCGTTTACCTTTCCCAGGTGAATTGGCTCGGCTCTCGGGAACGTCGTCTTGTAGCGCCTTCCATTTCGCATAGGCCATTGGCAGACAGACAGCGCAGGGCCGATACCCGGCAGCCCGCGCATGTTCCTCGGTCAGGAAGAAGACACGATGGTATTGTCAACTTGGGAACGGAACTGAACACTGTGTTAAAGTAGTCGCATGAAAACAAACGCCACGACTCCCGATTACAAAGGCTTTGGCTTCCCAACTGAGATTATCAGTCATGCAGTCTGGCTGTATTTCCGCTTCTCTCTGAGTTTTCGCGATGTGGAGGAGCTTCTGGCCCAGCGCGGGATCGTCGTGAGCTATGAAACGGTGAGGCAGTGGTGCCTGAAGTTTGGGCAGATGTATGCCAATCAATTGCGCCGTCGCCACCCTCGTTGTGGAGACACAAGGCACATGGATGAAATGTACCTGAAGATCAACGGGAAGACGCGCTATCTCTGGAGAGCAGTGGATCAGAATGGCAACATGCTGGATATCCTGGTACAGAGCCGACGGAATAAACAAGCGGCGAAACGCTTCTTCCGCAAGCTCCTCAAAGGGCTCCAATACGTGCCACGCGTGATCATCACCGATACGCTGAAGAGCTATGGAGCAGCCAAACACGAGATCCTACCTGGGGTGGAACATCGGCAGCACAAAGGATGAAACAATCGAGCGGAAAACTCCCACCAACCGACACGATTGCGAGAAAGGAAGATACGGCGCTTCAAATCGGCCAAACACGCGCAACGCTTTCTTTCAGCTTTTGGCCCCATCACTGGACATTTCCAACCACGAAGACATCGTTTGTGTGCAGGGGAGTACCATGCTCTTTTGCAGGACCGATTTCAGACCTGGAATGAGGTAATTGGAGTCAAGCGGATTGCATAACCACACAGACTTCCTCACCTCTCATTGTTCTTCTGGGGCTCTCTTCCTTACAGCTCATCAATATTCCCATTTTTACAGATAAGTTGACAATACCATCCGCGTTTCTGGACGTCGGCCCTATGCGATCTGCAAACAGAGACTGGGGGATACCATCTATGGTCTCTCCTGATCGCCCATAGGTTTCCAATTAGCCATCGGGTATTCTAGAGCACATCCGTATACTGGAGAGGTCTGGCAAATCTTCTGAGAGTGTGTCTTACTCCATCACGATGGGAGACTCCTTGTAGAGTAGAGGACTATGTTCACCGAATTGCCCGATCACTCTGCCCCTGGTGACACTTACGTAGTGCTGCCCCACCTATGGAGATAAAACGGACAGGCTCAGGATTGCATGAACGCCCTGAACCTGTCTGTCATACAGTGACCAATATCACTCCAAACCCGATTTCAACGCCTCGCTCATGGATATTTTCGTGAGCTTCCTGCCGCAAAACCACTTAGTTATCTTATACACCACAAAGATCAATACGAAGCTTATCAGGACATATAGCGGGTTCAAAATCATGGGTATCAGCATGTTAATCGATATGGATTTACCCGACCCGGAAGGCCCCAATATGACGCCGATTTGCCCTTTTTCCAGCTTTATATCCACGCCTTTGAGGATAGTTGTGGCAATCTCTGTTCTGGATCATATCCGGCTTTTATAAGCCCTCATAGCGAAGAACCAAGCCACGGCGATGATGCCGGCACACCATGCGAGAGCGACCCAAATCTCATTGCCCACCGGCTCATTGGACAAGAGCGCCCGGATAGAGTTTACAATGGACGTTACCGGCTGGTTTTCCGCAAACACACGGAGGACGGTTGGCATTGTTTCTGTTGGAACAAAAGCTGAACTAAGAAATGGCAGGAATAACAGCGGATAAGAAAACGCGCTCGCACCCTCCATTGATTTTGCCGTGATTCCAGGAATGACCGCAACCCATGTCAGCGCAAGTGTGTAGAGCACGAGAATTCCCACCGCCGCGAGCCAGTTAAGAATTCCCGCGCTTGAGCGAAAGCCCATAATAAGCGCGACGATGATAATAATAACGACGGTAATCATGTTGGATACAAGAGAGGTCAGCACATGGCTCCACAGCATCGATGAGCGTCCGATGGGCATGGAGTTAAAACGCGGGAACATCCCTTTCTGTACATCCATGAATAATCGGTAAGCCGTATAGGCTATACCGCTGGCAATAGCCATCAGCAGTATGCCTGGCAACTGGTAATTCACATAATTCACATCGGCGGGCATGCTCGTTTTTACCGCGCCACCAAACACATAGACAAACATCAGCATCATCGCGATCGGCGTTATCGCAACCGTGATGATTGTGTCTGGGCTGCGCAGAATGTGCTTCATTAAGCGACCGGTCAGTACGCCTGTATGCTTCATTTTATTTGTCCTCCTTTTTGCCGATGATAGCGAGGAAAATATCTTCCAATGTCGGCTGTTTTTCGATATATTCAACTTTCGCGGACGGGAACAGCTTTTTAAGTTCCTCAAGCGTCCCATTGGCGATTATTTTGCCGTCATGCAGAATCGCGATCCTCCCTGCAAGCTGTTCCGCCTCCTCCAGATGCTGTGTCGTCAGTAAAATCGTCGTGCCGCCATCAGCAAGTTCCTTGACTATTTTCCAGACTTCAAGTCGCCCTTCCGGATCAAGTCCCGTCGTCGGCTCGTCAAGGAAGATGACGGCGGGCTCACCCACAAGGCTCATAGCGATGTCGAGTCTGCGCTTCATCCCTCCGGAATACGTGCCTGCCGGTTTGTTGGCTGCGTCGGTAAGCCCGAAGCGTTTAAGCAATCTGTCGGCAAATTGGGTGGGTTTGGGAATATTGCGCAGTTTAGCGATAAGAATAATATTTTCCCGCCCAGTCAGTATCTCGTCCACGGCGGCAAACTGCCCGGTTAAGCTGATGGATCGCCGTACCTTCTCAGGTTGCGAAACCAGGTCAAAACCGTTCACTGCCGCGGTTCCTTCGTCGAATTTCAGCAGTGTCGAAAGGATGTTTATGGTCGTCGTCTTGCCAGCGCCGTTTGAGCCGAGCAGGGCGAATATCTCGCCTTTGCGGACGTTGAAATCTACGCCTCTCAGGACTCTGGTTTTCGCGCCTTTCGCGCCTGCGAAAGATTTTCGCAGGCTCGTCACTTCAATCGTATTTTCCATACCGATCCCCCCTCAATGATCTTTATCCGTACCTTTTTTCATGGTCTTGGCGACTTCTTGGCCAATTGATTCCTTAAAGACATCGGCATATGTTTTTGAACCCTCGATGAGATCATCACAGAAAGTTGCCACATCTCTGCCTGTCACTTCGAGTACGCCTTTCCCAACGGCTGCGCCCTCCTCAAAAAGATCGACAATCCCCGAGAGCAAATCAGTCCCCTCGGTTAGCTCGACAGGCCCGACCTTAAAGAGATATTTTTGAATCTCTTTGTAAACAATCTGATACTCTTGTGGGAGCGCCTTGACACGCGCCATATGCGCCCGCCACGCTTTTTTGCCTTCGATGAGATCTCGTATGCTCATTGTTATTCTCCTACTTGCCTAATTTTCTAGCGATAGTATTGTTGAGTTGCTCGCGCCACTTGTCGCGATAAGACTTTGCCCCCTCCGAGCCCGCCAACGCCGAACTGAAGCCCGCGATATCGTCGCCCAGAACCTCCCGGGCGCTCTGGCCATCCGCCACCGCTTCTTCGAGCAGGCCAAGCACACGATCAAGAATCGGCATGAGGTTACGTCCGGTGAAATCTGTATGAGGCCAAAGATTGGCCTGAATTTCTCCCCATGCCGCTTGATAATCAGTGGGAAGTTTTTTTGCGCGCGCCTCAAAAGTCTTCAATTCTCTCGTCATGTCGTTGCCTGTGATTTTATCCCAAGAATTCATGGTTTTTCTCCTTTAACTCTTTGATTTTTGATGATAGGAACTCCCACCTTTTCCAGTACTGGCACAGTTCCTCACGGCCCGCGTCGTTTAACGTAAAAAACTTTCGGGGCGGCCCCATGTCGGACGACTTTTTCGTAATCTCCACCAGCTTATTTTTTTCAAGCCTGATAAGGATGGTATAAACCGTTCCCTCCACCACGTCTGTAAAGCCCAAAGCGTTGAGCTTTCGTGTGATTTCATAACCGTAGGTCTCTCCTCGGTTGATAATTTCAAGGACACACCCTTCCAGGACACCTTTGAGCATTTCAGTTAATTTATCCGTGTCGACACCTCCTTACTAATCAGTGTCACCGATATGAAGTACTACTTAGTACCACTATATTGTAACACTTAGTAGTGTGAGCGTCAAGAGAAAAATAATGGATTGTCAAGTAAAGTGCGACATGGTCCCAATTTCGGCCAAGAATGAAGTGTAAGCAGAATGCCACCCAAGGCATTTCCGAGGCCGATCATTGATCAAGCGTACAAGATGTGAAAGACCTGATTGAGAAACTGATCCAAGATCAATCCCTTTTGGGAGAGATTCCCGTAAGAGCCCATTGGCGTTTTCATTGCTGCCTCGCTGACAAGCGCAATAGGGATCGCTAAAATATAGGCCTCTGAGTATTAATGGAAACGTCATGCGCCGTGTTGGCGCACCACTCCGTATGAAAATGGGTAGAATTGAAGTGGCAGCGTTCCAGAGAAAAGACGAGCAACAGTATACCGTGCCAGAACGTGTTTTTGAAACTGTACCGAGGTGTCTGGACGAACCACTCCATGTTGCCTAAACGGCGAGAGCCGAACGCAAGAGCACGAAGAATACACTGTACAAGAGCAGACACTCCCTAGGACGTTGCCGCAGACAGATGGGATAGGAAGAGAAAGGAGTGGGAAACATGAGCCTGGAAGTGATGTATGAACGGTGTGCAGGGATAGACGTGCATCAACGCTTTGTGGTGGTGTGTCTGATTGTGGCGGAAGGAGGAAAACGGCACCAAGAGATCCACACGTTCCGTCATGAAACAGCAGGTCTCCTGGCATTGCGCACCTGGTTATTGCAAGAAGGATGCACCCATGTGGGCATGGAAAGCACGGGAGTGTACTGGATGCCGGTGTATCGACGCCTGGAGGGCTTCTTCAAGCTGATTGTGGCCAATGCGCAGCATATCAAAGCCGTGCCAGGGCGAAAAACGGATGTGCAGGATGCCGAATGGATCGCCAGTTTGCTTCAACATGGACTCGTCAACCCCAGTTTCGTGCCCAGCCAGGAACAACAAGACCTGCGGGATCTGACCCGGCTCCGGGTGAGCCTCGTCCGGGAACGCGCTCGCCTAGTCAATCGGGTACATAAAGCCCTTGAAGAGGCCGGGATAAAGTTAGCGACCGTCCTCAGCGATATCATGGGCTTGTCTGGACGAGCCATTCTCCAAGCGCTTTGTGAAGGAGAAAGCGATCCAGAGCGACTGGCCAAGCGGGTACATCCAGGTGTGCAGGCGAGTCAGGAGCAGATTGTGACGGCTCTGACAGGAGAAATGCGGGAGCATCATCGCTTTTTATTACGAGAATTGTTGTCCCTCATTGCGGTTCAGGATCGTGCTATCGAACACCTGGAAGAGGAGATCGAGCACCATCTTCACCCTTTTGAAGAACAGATCATGCGTTGTGAACAGATCAATGGAGTGAGTCGACATGTCTTGTATGTGTTGATGGCAGAGGTGGGAACCGATCTCCAGCGCTTCCCGGATGCCGAGCATCTCAGTTCCTGGGCCGGTGTCTGTCCCGGCCAGAAGGAAAGCGCAGGGAAGCGACTGAGTGGAAAGTGTAAGAAAGGCAATCGGTATGTACGGGAGGTGCTGGTGCAAGCGGCTCATGGGGTACGGCGGTCTCGCACGTACTTAGGGGAGCGGTATCGCCGCCTCAAAAAGCGCCGAGGGAGCAAACGAGCGGCGCTGGCCATTGGACACGATATTCTCGTCATCTACTGCCGGATGATGAAAACCGGGCAGGAATATCAGGAGAAAGGAGTGGAGTTTTTCCAGCAAAAGGATCGTAGCAAGGTTGAGCACCTGCTGGTTCGTCGTCTAGAGCATATGGGGTATCAACTCACACGACCATCGCAGCCAGTAGCCTGAAGCACGAAGAGCAAGCATGAAGTGCAAGCACACTAACCACGACCGGAGAGTGGGGAAGGGGAGGGTTTCTGTCTTCTTTTCCCGGCATTTTCAGAATATACTGTTGCTAAATTGCTGCTCGGCGCTCAACCTGAACATATGTGTTTTGCCTGCTTCAACATGGTCAATGAATTGAGCAACAGTATCCGTTAATACTCAAAGGCCACATCACGCCATTTTACGACTATAAGAAGAATAAGAACACGGAAAAAGATGAGGTGAACATCGGCTTCCATATGAGAAACTCCGCGCGCCGGCGGGAGAGAAAAAAGATGGCGACCATGCAGGTCCGCAAAACCGCTATCTGGGAATCTGCTTTTTGAAGAAGAGCAGGAGAGGAAGATGAGGGCGGGACCACACACAGAAACGCAGCCACCAAAAGGAAGCAGTGGCACCTCTTTTTGAGCAGAAAAGCGCACCTTTCTTTGCAATCACGATTTTGCCAAAAAAACGCAGGAAGATCACAGACCCGGGCTCCGCGCAGACACAGGGGAAACATGGGAAAAAGAGAACCAGGAGAACGAAAATCTACCACGCACTGACCAGCGCGCGAACCTGGAGAAGAAAAACATATTACGGGCAGATAGCAGTGATCCTGTGAAAAGAAACAGGCTCTAGCAGCCTCCTGGAGCCTGTCACACTCCGAAAAATGCTTTCTCCTGTCACAGCATATGGTACACTTGAAGCCAGATCATCGAGAAGACGATGAGATACCCATCATCGTAGGCTTCCCGAGAGCATGTCGCCAACCGTATATATCGAGGCTATGGTCTCTTTCTTGCACCATCTCGACGCTCACTCCATCAAGATTGGCACGCGCTGTCCATCTCCGGACCAGGCTTGCCCAATTGCGCGAAGAGTACGCAGAACAGTTGGAGCTCCTCGGCATTATGGACGGCACGCGCGAAACAGAGCACCGCCTTCACCATCAGTTCGATCACCTCAGGCGCTTTTCCGAGTGGTTCCGGCCAGGGCCAGAGTTCCTCGCCTTTATCGAGCACCATGCGCGCCCTCTCCTCTTCCCCACCTCAGAACGCAGGCCACTTCCGGCCCATATCTATGAGAAACAACAGCGTGCCCGCCGCCTGTACGACGCGCACCCCGATGGGTTCAGCGACACGGAACTCGCGGCAATGTTGGAGGTTTCGCGCATGACAGCCTACCGGCATCGCCAGCACCTGCAGGCCATCACCATTCAACCAGGGCACTACCGCCTGGTTCCCCGTCCCGAGGAGATCGCGGAAGCCCTCGCTCTCCTCCAGGTCGCCATCTCCACCGCTCTCATTCATCCCCAGACCATTCTCCACACCCTCTCACCTGCCAATGCCTGACGATCTCCCTCACCGGTATCGGAAGGAACGCAACCGTTCCCCAAAAATGTATCAAAACAGGGGTGTAACACGCCCTTTTCGTGCTCAAAAAACGCAATTTTGGGCAATCGTCATTTGGCACAACGTTGGAGGAAAAACACGGGAGCAGCACACGTGGAGGGCAGGCGCTGCGTAGAACAACCATGGGAAAAACATGGGAAAAAGAAAACCAACATCCATCGTCCTGGCGCCTCCCAGGCCAACACACGCTCCTTCATGCTGGCAGCGGCAGGGACAAGCCTCAAGAAAGATCCTCATTGATGCCAGTGCAGAGAGCATTGCTGGGCGCGCCGGTCTTGTGCTCCAAAACGATCCCACACGTTCGCCGTTGCTACCGGCGCGCCCGTGTCTCTGGCCCTGGGCCAGGCTCGGCCGCGGCCACACACGATCCAAGAGGGAAGACACCTGGAGCCACCATCAGGGCCTGGGCAAGAGAACAGGCCCTGCCTCGCTTCTTCCAGAGAGACCTGGCTCATGAAAAAGGAGCTGGTGGAAGAAGGGCAAAATCGCGATTGCAAGAATATGAGCATGTTCACGCTCACTCTGGGGGCGCCACTGCCCTCTTTTCCCTGTCATCCCTTCATTCTTCTCACCTCTCACTCCCCTCCTCCCCATCTCCACCACCTCTCTTCTGCACTCCCACACTCCCACACTCTCACCAGGTACTCGAGCATATACCACATCCAAAGTGCCCGCCATCTCCACCTTGCCATTTCTGACGAGGCGGTGATGGGCGGGCGCCTTACACTTGTATAGCGCACCAGAATCAATCCAGCATCTCCAGCACATCCCTTCCGCCAATGCTCATAGAGCCTGGCTTCTTCAACCTCTCCCCTCTTGAAACTTGCTCATTCATGCACGAGAGTCTCTTTATGCAGAGCAAATGCCATAGATGCCCTTCCTTGTAGCGCAAAAGAGAGAGAGGCACACCGTGAGTGAAGGAGAGCCAAACCTTGCAGAGAGGGAACCCACAGAACAGGAACTCGCCGAAGGAGCCATTGGTCCACAGGTCAACTTCCGTCCGAGGAAAGAGGATAAACTTCGTTTATGGCGACTCATGGAGCGAACTGGCCTGGGAATCACCGAAGTCATACGTTTCTCGCTCACTCAGACCGAGCAGCACTCCCCTGTGACGCGCCCTTCAGCCCACATTGACCCTCAACGTATGCAGTACCTCGTTGGCTTCATCAGCATCCTGCGCCCCTTTTGCCAGGCAGCCTTGCGCAGTATGCGTGAGCAGCAGGTGTGCCTCGCTGAACAGCGACTGTGGGTCCACAACCTACTCGCCTCGTTCCACAATCCACTACACATTTGCAGTGTGCTTGCCGAGCATCTTGACCTTGAGCAGTGCAAGGTCTTCTTGCGTCATGAAGATCGGTACGACCTTCAGTACCAGGCGACCGTGAAGCTGTGAGAACGGCATTGTGTTGACATCTCTTCCCGTTACCCACCACAAGAACGTTATGACGAGGAAAGCATCCAATTCGATCCACCGTTACGGCTCTTCAGCGATGATATTCTTACTGCCTATCAAGAAACGCTGGCGAGCGCGACAGAGCAACATGCCACAATGCTCGAGACCCTGCGTCAAGGGGTGCTGGCATTCCTGCCTCGCACCCTAACCCAGCCAAGGGAGCAACAGCGTAACCAACCATGAACAATGACCGTGAGTAGAAGCCATCTGAGGCAGCACGCCTCAACTGTGCAGATCTCCGCCTCCGAAGCAACCAATTTAATCCCTGAGTCATTTGATCCTGAAACGGCCTGGTTTTACCACCTTGGAGATGCCAATCCCACGGGTTGTGCAACGAGAACCATAACTGAACAATAAGAGGCGGGCACATGAGCGGAAACCGTGTCTCGCTTCCGAGAGAATATGTCAAGAGATCTATTTCGAGACAAGGAAGTGTAAATTTAGGCATGATGTCGGGCGAAATTTCGAATAATTCGGTGAGTGGGCTTCTGGCTAGTCCTACAATTGTAGATGGCTTGCGATAGCATTTCGGTGTCTGTAATGGCAGAGTTTTGCAAGAGCTTGATGCGTACGTCGAAAGACGCGACCAAGCCAAACGCTATGCAAAAGGAAGAGATCGCTTACCTACAAGCGAAGAAAAAAGCCGTCGAAAAATGAGTTCTCCGCTGCTATTCTTTCTCTGGTTTTGCCGAGGAATCTGCTCCATTTGCTCGTTTTTGAACCAGTGCTAGAATTTCCTCCTGGAGGGAATTCTTCCCTGTCTGATCATACTCAACACGTATCCGCTCAACCTCTTCGATATATTTCTCCGACCAATCCCGTAGCGCCCAGATTGGTTCGATGAGCGTCTGGCCAAGTGTGGTGAGAGAATACTCTACCATAGGGGGCACGACAGGGTAAACCACGCGTTTGACCAGGCCATCGCGTTCCAATGCACGTAACGTCTGTGTCAACATCTTCTTCGAGATATCCTCAATTTGGGCATGTATCTGACTAAACCGTTTTGTGCCCTGTTGCAGCGCCACAATGACCAGCAATGTCCAGTGGTCGGCGATTAACTCAAGCCCACGCCGTGTTCGGCAGTCCGTTGGAATTGGTTCCACTCTCTGTTTTTTGGTTACCATAGGGTGACTATATCACTTTTTTGTTCCTCCTTACAAGAAGAAAGTCTTTTTTGTACCATTGGAGGGCAACAGCTCTCTCCAATGGGGGAGAGCTTTGAGAAAAGAGTGGTGCTCTTCTACGTCTGAGGCGATGGAGAAGAGCGAGAAGAAAGAAAAGAGAACTATGCCGGAACGACGTATTGCTATCCTGGGCGCAGGACCTGTGGGGAGTACTCTGGGCCACAAATGGGCCAGAGCTGGACATACCGTTGCCTTTGGAGTCAAAGATCCGTCATCGGAGCGAGCACAAAGCTTGCGAGCGCATTTAGGAGAGCATGTGCTGATCGGCTCCCCAGCAGATGCTCTGGCAATGAGTGATATTGCCGTGCTTGCAGTGCCAGGGGAGGTGGTCGAGGAACTTATTATCACCCATGCTCACCTGTTAGATCATAAAATTGTCATTGAAGCAGCGAATAAACTCCCACACATTCAAAAAACGTTGTCCACCAAAAAATGGGCTGATCATGAGCCGCTGACCAGTCTGAGCACCCTTCAAGCTCATGCTCCTCATGCTCAGGTCTACCGGGCCTTCAACTCCTACGGGTGGGAGCCGTTTGCCGATCCATTCTATCAGGGCGTGCAGGCGGATTTGTTCTACTGCGGTCCTGAAGGTGAGGCACAGACTGTAGTTGAGCAGCTCATTACCGAGGTCGGTCTGTGCCCGGTGCGACTGGGTGATGTGGATCAGGTCGAAGTGGTAGACGATGTCTTACGGCTCTGGGTGACTCTTGCACTTCTCCAGGGCAAGGGACGCGATCAAGTTGCCTTGAAGGTGCTGACCCGTTAGCTCTGAACAGCAATTCGCTGAAGAGCCTGGCAAAGAAAGAGAAAGAAAAGGAGAGAGACATTTATGAAAGCTGTAGTGGTACCTCGCTTCGGCGGGCCAGAGGTGCTTGAAACTCGTGATATGCCCATTCAAGAGCCAGGATCGGGACAGATCTTGATCCAGGTGGCCTATGCAGGGGTGAACAATACCGATCTGTGGTCTCGCCAGGGACGTCATCGCCCAGTCTTGCCCTTTATTCCTGGTTATGAGGTTGCCGGGACGATTCGAGCATTGGGAGAGGGGGTGGAAGGATTTCGTGTGGGGCAGGACATTTCAGCTCTCACCGTCGGCGGTGGCTACGCGGAGTTTGTGCTCGCACAGGCCGCCCTCACCTTTCCTCTGGATACGTTCGCAAGCAAGATCGATTTGCAACAGGCCGCTGTCTTCCCGACCGTAGCCCTCACGGCCTATGGGATGCTTACTCAAGCGGCCAGGATGCGTAAGGGAGAGAGCGTACTGATTCATTCGGCTTCAGGTGGGGTGGGCATGGCAGCAGGGCAAATTGCGCGAGCCTTGGGAGCGCAGCTCGTGCTGGGCACTGTCGGTAACGAAAAGCATGCCGCCTCTGCGCGCTCATTTGGATACGACCAGATCTTCCCGGTCAATGGGTTCGAGCAGGCCGTAATGGAAGCGACGGATGGCAAGGGAATCGGCATCGTGCTCGATGCACGCGGAGAGCCGACACGCAGTCAAAGTCTGAGCGTGCTTGCTCCCCTTGGTCGTCTCGTTGTCTTTGGGGATGCCAGCGGAAATCCCGAAAAGCCGATTTCCCCCAACGAACTGTGGCGCTCGAACAAGGCTGTGGTTGGCTACAGCATCACCACGCTGAGTCAGACCACACCGCATCTCCTCGCTACAATGGCCGGGCAAACTCTTCAGCTCATGGCAGAGGGTGCTCTCAAACTTACCATTTCCGAGACACTCCCCCTGGAGCAAGCAGCAGAGGCGCATCGACGCATCGAAGCCCGCTCCCATATTGGCAAATTGCTGTTGCAGGTACGATAGCAAACGAGCGAAGATGGCTGACTTCTGTCGGTCTCTGTACCGAGAGGAGGCGATCTCACTCTTCTTCTTGCACTGCCTCTCTCACAGAGGCGATTGGAGCTCCTTAAGGGAACGCGCAGATTCGACAAGAAAGCACGGGAAGCCGAGGGATCCCTGCGAAGGAAATCTGGCAGGGATCTCTTTGTCTCATAAGGAGAGATGTTCACGGCACGCGTGAGGCTTCTGGCGCGCCTTGGGAGCAAACCAACCACACATATATCTCACAGATTGCCCAAATTGACACTAAGGAGGATACGCTCGTAGTATGACGCGTTCTTCGGTAACCATCCAGATTACGCCGGAACCCTTGCCCTCGACCCCTTCCTGGATGGGAGAAGTGGCAGCCTTTGCTCAGGTGCTTTCACACACGGGAATCCTGAAAGCGCTTCAGGAGCAGGTGCGCTTCGCCCGTGCACGCTTTGGTCAGTACGATCTCATTGATTTTGTCGCTGTGCTGTTGCCGCAGACCGACCCGTTGCCTGCTCCTCATCGGCGGTTTGACCAGGTCTGCGCGCCGGGCTATCACGGCAGGAAACGAGGAGAGGTGGTGAGGACCCGGACAGTTGTGCTTCAGGCACATACGCATCAGCTGCTCGGCACGTTTGGAGGCCCTGGCAACGGAGATTACCGGGGGGAGTTGCGACGAGCGATCGGGGTAATTACCAGCTACGCTACGCACGAGGAGGATGCTCATATGGAGCATGTTGATACAGACCAGCTACGCAGACTCAGTCACGCCTTACACACGCTGCCAACAAGCCCACTCGACCCCAATGGGGAGCCTCCTTTTCTTTATCTCACCGATCCCCCTGGCAAGCCCCTTCTCCAGGCATATCGAGAGAACCTACCCCCACGCCCACAGCGCCGTCTTTTACGCCGCGATTCCACCACCTGAACAGCGCCCCACGGGTGCCGCCTGGCTCGTAAAAGTGCTCCTTCAGGCCTTGGATGACCCAGATTGGAACAAGAGAGAAGCGGCCTATAGCAAAGAAAGACGCGTGAAGCGCCTCCTCAAACGCCAGATCGAACTGGTCGTGATTGCCGATATCCACCACCTTGCCAACAGTGGAGAGCAGTTCGAGCTCCTTGTCTCCATCTTCCAAACAGGCTCTATGATGCCCCTGCTCATCATTGGCGAACCTTCCCAGATGAGGCACGTGCTTGCACAGAATGAGCGATTCCTCTGGCGCTTTCCCCCCTGCTCCTGGATTAACACCCTGGGGCTCGTGAGCCGAGGGCACGCGGGGTTGTGCCGCTACAGGTCACTTACCTCCAGACAAACACTACCCACCCCAACAGATCACTTTGGCCCGCGGCAAAAAACACCCTGGTCACAGCGCCTGCGGGTCAAGAAAGCGCCTGGGGGCAATATCAAAGAAGAGGAACAAAAGGAAGGAGTACCATGTCAACTGTAGAGCGTGCGCAAGCCATCCTCGACGATCCCTCGCTAGTAGTCCTAAGAGAATGGGAAGGCCTCAAGGGCGAGCTGGGCGGCTATCGACTGATCGACAGCCACAAGAGAAACAGCCTCCATGAGTTTGTCCACCAGGGCTATCATAAACATGCCAAACCGCAAAGGGTGTCCCACACGTTTTTGCAAAGAAAAAACACATGAGTTAGCAGTGAGAAGACGAGCCTTTATGGGGAGATCTTCTCGTGGAATTGTTCGCCGTGGCAATCTGATTCACCAGACGTTGCAGTAAAACCGCATTCGGAACATCCTCCTCTCTAACCAAAAGCCTACGGAAGATGCCTTGCTGATCGGCAACAACACACGTACGAGCGTCCACCAGACGAGGAATTTGCGCCCAGGGAATATGTGCCTTCCCACTGTCGAGTCCGCTCTGATTCACCGTCAAAGGGCCAAAGTGAATGGGATCACCATTCTGGTAGGCGCCTATCACCTGCGGTAGCCAGATGCGCGCAATCTTATCCTCAATCATGTCCCCCAAATGAGTAATTTTTTTGAGTTCGTTTGGCAGGAGTATCTTCTGGCCGTTGGAGAGCTGGATGGTATAGGTATGTATAGTTCCTCCCTTTCCAAGGATGCTCTTGTGATAAAGTGATTGGATGCCCTCCCAACGGAGAGGGATCATCTGATCACTTTTGCTGTATATTAAACCGTTGCTGAAGGCATACACCCGCGTGTTCCTGTGCGGAAGTATCGTGCAACATATAAGAATAAGAACAATCGGAATAGCAAATAAGAGGGCTCCCGAGAGACGGAATAGAATATATAAAGGTAAGACAACATATAATGGTGTGGAAGGGGGGAAGGGGAAGATGAGGATAGCCACTACCATAATGAGAGCAACGATCATGTTGCCCAGCAACGTACTTATCATCGCTAGAGGATGGGTGTGGCGTGGCTCGTAGACCCCGCGAACCTTTCCTAACTGATGCATGGCTGCCTGCCGAGAGATCCCCTGTGGCAACGTGTTGTGTGAAATACGCATAGATGGATTTACCCTTGTTATTCACTTCTTTGAACGGCATCTGTAAGGATGTGTATATGAGAGAGTATATACGTTTCTTTCTCAACCTGAATATACAATGTCTCACATTGCTTGATAGTCGCGTAAATATCGATGAGCCACTGGTATCTCACTATCGGCACGCGAATTCTTGTAGCAGAAGGAGCAGCATGTGTTCTTTTTTATGAAAGTTGACAGGGCTGATGTGTGACAACTTTCATGCTGATTTTTCCCTCATTCCACTGTGTGCAAAAAGTTGTGGCGCACCCAACCACAAAACCACAAACGTGACCGTCACATTTGCCTCACGAGAGAGCCAAAGCGGGGCACTTATGAAGCACTGCATGTGTGGAAAGGAAATACCGCGCCCCCCACAGGAGAAGCGTCGTGGGGGGCGGGAGCGTGAATCTTCTGGGCAATGTGTTGCACCAACACATATTTTTGCTCCTCTTGCGTCAGCGACAAAGCAATTGTTTCTGCCCAGTTCCATTGCCCAAGTTGGGCAATCAACGTGCCAACACGACACAGATCAGGAGCAACCGATCCAGAGTAGTTCCACGACGTCACCGCTTTCTGCATCTTCAACAATAAAATGCGGCTTTCCTCCTGGTCGCCAGCATCAACCAACTCCTAGTGTAGGATTACGAAACCTTTTCGGAAAGGGTTAAATGTGGTTCATACGAGCACCCATAATATGCGCAGACCCGGCTGGCCAATTGATGTGCCGAAAGCACGCCATCGCGCTCGACCACGTTGCGCTTGCCATGGACCCACTTTGGTTCAATCGAATTGAGCCAAGGGCTTTGAGTTGGCAACTGAAACGGCAAAATCCGAACGCCCTCATGGGATTGCTTGACGGTGAGGTTGTGATCTCTGATCCAAGTCCGCACCATCTTGCCGATATGCCAAGAGGCGTTGTCCCAAATGAGGAGCCAATGCCGTTTTCCCTGGGCTGCCTAGTGCTGGCAACACCAGTCCAGAAACTGGATGGTGATGTCGCTCACTGGTCGCCCGGTGACAAAACGGAGCCACATCTCCTCTCGGAGAGGATCATCATGGCTTCCTTTTTGCCAGAGGACCCTATAACAAGCAAGTGCTTTAGGGTCAGGATCATCCTTTTGCCAGGATTGCTCAACCAGACGGATGGGATGGCATTGTCAACTTATTTATAAAAACGAAATATACTGGTGAGCGATAAGGAGAAAAGCAATAAAAGGGTCATGAGAAGTGGGGAGGGAGAGGTAGGTAGACGACCGGCTTGACTCTCGTGACCTCATGCCATTGCTGGAATCGGCCCTGCAAAAGGGCACGGTACTCCCCGGCAGGTAACCGATGCCTTCGTGGTTGGAAATGTCCAGCGATGGGTCCAAAGGCCGAAAGAAAGCGTTGTGCGTGTTTGGCCGATTTCAACCGCCGCATGTTCTTCTCTCGTCGTCGCGTCGGTTGATGTGAGTTTTCCGCTCGATTGGCAGAAGCCTTTGTGTTGCCGATGCTCCACGCCAGGCAGGATCTCGCGTTTGGCTGCTCCATAGCTCTTCAATGTATCGGGAATGATCACGCGCGGGACGTAGTGCAACCCTTTGAGGAGCTTGCGAAAGAACGTTTTGGCCGCCTGCTTGTTGCCTCGGCTCTGCACCAGGATGTCCAGCATGTTGCCGTACTGATCAACAGCTCTCCACACATAATGGGTTTTACCATTGATTTTCAGGTACACCTCGTCCATATGCCATGTGTCTCCCGTTTTCGGATGGCGACGGCGCAGTTCGTTGGCGTAGGTCTGCCCAAACTTCAAGCACCACTGCCGCACGGTTTCATAGCTCACGACGATTCCGCGCTGTTCCAGAAGCTCTTCCACATCGCGAAAACTGAGGGAGAAGCGGAAAGAGAGCCACACTGCGTGACTGATGATTTCAGGTGGGAAGCGAAAGCCTTTGTCGCTTGGAGCAGGGGTGTTTGTTTTCATACAGCTCTTCTCGCACATTGTTCAGCTACTTTCCTAAGTTGACAATACCGCATTTTCACTTTCTTCTCCAGCCAGTGCTGCGCTGTAATGATCAGAAAGGCTTTGTTGTCCTGCCCAGGCGCTGGGTCGTGGAGCGAACGTCTCCTAGATCGCTCGCTGTCGACGCCTCTCACGCGACTTTGAGGGTCGCAGCGATACCAGCGAGGCATTCATCCATGTGGCTCTCAGTAGGCTCATGCTGGCTCGGCTTTCCAAATTGACTGGCTAGACTTCCCTTAGCAAACACATTCTTAGGGGCTTGACCTTGACATGGTGTCATGGTTTAGACTCTGGTCAGAGCATGAGACAGAAAGGATTGAGAGAGGATGCAGATCAGCGAGCTGGCACGGAGAACAGGAGTGAGCCTTCGCTCATTACGTTACTATGAGGCAAAAGGACTGCTTTCTACGCAAAGATTGGAAAACGGCTACCGCTCTTATCAAGAGGAAGATGTTGACCGCGTGCATTTAATTCAGCAGTTTCTGAGCATGGGATTAACAACTGACCAGATCTACCAGAATGGTCTTCATACCCTCCTCGGGTCAGCTCACAATTTCGTGGAATCGATCGGTACCTGTCTCCCTGTCGCTCTTCCGTTCTATGAGCAGAAGCTGATGGAGATTGAGCAGAAGATGGCGATCCTTGATCAAGCGAAAGCCAAGCTCTCACAAGTGGTTGCCGAACTGCGACAGCGTGCATTGAGCAGTTCCCTGATTGAATAACCTTTTGTCGCGAGGAACGGAAAAGCCATTCATTCCTGTCTCAAATGACATAACGCAAGGAGGAAAGGACATCATGTTGAAAGTAGCTATCGTCGTCGGGAGTACACGCCCAAATCGGAATAGTGAAGCTGTGGCGCACTGGGTCTACGATATCGCACAGAAGCGCGGAGATGCTGAAGTTGAACTGCTGGATCTTAAGGAGATTAATCTACCATTGTTTGATGAGCCCTTCTCGCCATTACTGAATCAATATCAGCATCAACATACCAAGGAGTGGTCCGCAAAGATCCGTCCCTTTGATGCGTTTATTTTCGTAACACCCGAATATAATCGCGCACCATCGGCAGTGCTCAAAAACGCCATCGACTACCTGTACTACGAGTGGCACAATAAGGCAGCTGGTTTTGTGAGCTATGGCGCCAATGATGGCGTTCGTGCTGTCGAGCATCTGCGGCTGGTCATGGGGGAAATCCAGGTTGCCGATGTGGGGCAGCAGGTCAGTCTCAACTTATATAGTGATTTTGAGGACTACACCAACTTTCGACCGCGCCCCCATCAGGAACAGTCCGTTCATACCATGCTCGACCAGCTTCTCGCCTGGGGGGGGCCTTGAAGACGCTGCGTGCTCCTGTGGGCGGTCCGGAAAGCAAGGATATCTTCATGACGACACTGGTTCCCAATACCGAGAACACAACTCAGGAGGTTTCCCTATGAGACGCATCTTCATGGTTCGCTACAAGGTCAAACCTGACCAAGCAGCCAATAATGAACAGCTCATCCGTGCTGTCTTTGAGGAATTGCAAATCACCCAGCCCGACGGTATCCGTTACTCGACATTCCGCCTAGATGACGGCGTGACATTCGTCAATCTAGTTGTAACCGAAACCGAAGGCGGCCTTGGCCCTCTGGGTCAGCTCAAGGCATATCGACAGATACAAGAGGGTAAGTTCGATCGGTTCGACGGAGGAGCTCCTATCATCAGCGAACTGCACGAGATTGGTGACTACCATGTCTTCGCTGACTAGATCAGGGCTTTCGCTTTACAGCACCTGTCAATTTGGAATCCCAACATTTTTCTCTGGCATTTTTCCGCTAAACAAAAAGAGAAAGAGCGTAGTTCAGAAGCGTTTGAGAGAAGAACGGGACGATTGAGAACCTCTTTGAGCGACGCAAAAAGTCGGCAAAAGGGTTTGCGATGCAAAAGGAAGGGTTTACGTCAGCCGTGCGCTGTGGTGCGCCAGAATATCCATTGCCATACTTCTTTCTCATTTATGCATGAATTACTTCCTGCTTAGCGGGAAAAACGCCAGGAAAAAATGAATATCAACTCGTTGAAGCAGCAAAAACACCAGAACGCTGGACGGATCTCCACTGAGAAGGCGCCCAAGCAACACGTTTTAGCAACCAAGGAGACACCGACCCGGGTCCGGGTGCGTCATGTGTTTCTCCTAGGTATCATGGCGGCAATTGGACCATTATCTACCGATATGTACTTGCCCTCTCTCCCAACGATCAGCCACGAACTGGGCGCGACAATGACGCAGACCCAGATCACCCTGACTGCCAGTCTCTTCGGCGTGGCACTGGGTCAGATGATCATCGGACCGACCAGTGACGCGCGTGGGCGGCGTGGGCCTCTGCTTGTTGGGATGGCTGCCTATGTACTCACGTCTCTACTATGTATTGTCGCTCCTTCGGTTGGGCTCCTCATTGGTTGCGTTTTGCGCAGGGGGTTGCTGCGGCGGCTGGGATTGTGATTTCGCTTGCTATTGCCCGCGATCTCTATACCGATCGCGCCCTGGCTCATTGTATCTCTCTACTGATGGTGGTGAACTACCTCTCACCAATGATTGCGCCTGTAATTGGTGGTCTGCTACTCAGCTTTGCCTCCTGGCGAGGGGTCTTTATCGCGCTCGCTCTTATTGGCACAGTGATCGTGCTGATAGTCGCTTTTGGACTCGGCGAGACGCTCACGCCTGCACATCGTCAGGGAGGTGGGGTCTCTGCCTCGCTTTCGGATTTCCGTCATTTGCTCTTCGATGGTCGGTTCGTCGGTTTTGCTCTCTCGTTGGGCTTCACCTTCGCTGCCATTTTTGTCTACATTTCAAACTCCCCTTTCATCTTAGAGAACATTTATGGCCTTTTGCCTCAACGCGCCAGTGTTGTATTCGGGATCAATGCTCTGGGCGTTCCGGTAATGGCCCAGGTCAACGCAAGGCTTATCGGTCGGGTGTCACCGCAAAAGCTGCTGATTGGAGGAACTGTGGTTCTCGCCGTTGGTGGTATCGCCTTGATCGGTGCCGTGATCACGGGAGTTGGCCTCGTTGGAGTGCTTCCCTCACTCTTTGTCCTCATCGCCAGTGTGGGCCTCATCGCGCCGAATGCGACGGCGCTCGCGTTGGACAATGCTAGGGTAGCTGGGAGCGCATCGGCCTTCCTGGGCGTGTTGCAGATCATCATTGGGGTGGTCGCGGCACCACTGGTTGGTCTCAGTGGGAGTGAGACCGCTGTTCCAATGGCTCTGACCATCGCCGCGTTCGGCATAGCTACCCTGGCGACAGTGCTTACGGTGTGCCGTCCTGGAAAGGTCGATGTCAAGGCACAATAGATCATCCCTTGTAAATGTCATTAACATGGAACTCCCCACGAGACGCTCATGTATGACTACACCACCCCTCATGAAAAAGAGTAGAATGAGGAGGAGATGTTCTGGCAGAGAGATCGCGCGCATATTGTGCCGATGAGCCAGACCACGAGACTGATTCGGGTGGGTGCAGGAACCACCCCTTGTTGCGCTGGTGAGAGGAGTTTCGTCAGCAGCACGCAGAAGAGAATCTTCGTTTTTGCCCACTCAAGCCGGAGCGTCGCTTGCGTCGTTTGAAAGAAATGCACAGGAGCACTGAAATGGAAATCCTCTACACCAACTGCGCTGGGTTGGATATCCATAAGAAGATCGTGAAGGGTATTGTCAACTTGTTTGTAGAAACGCAATGTATTGCTGAGTTATAACGAAGAAAGCGTGCGGGAGGAGTCAATGAGAGACAGGGCGAGTGGTGGTTAGGCCGCTTGTGTGATTCCGGTTACCTCATTCCACGCCTGGAATCGGCTCTGTAAAAGAACACGATATTCCTGCGCATGCAAACGGGGTCCAGGCACAACCCGCTGCCTGCCCCATTCCACAGAAACCTATACGATATCGCATGTTTACTCACACAGACACACCCTCCACAACGGCCAACCTCGGCCACCCACATCACCACACACTACCTCCTGGCGCCTTCCTCTCTGGAGCACTGGAAAACCCCGTTCCCACACCCTCCACCTGAAGGACACCCACTAGCAACCAGTTGCCACTTTTCCCCACTATGACTATACGCAATACACGCCGCCGCAGGAAACCACCAGGCGCTGCAAGCAGTTCACCCTCTTGGGAGCTCTCACCCCTCTATAGCAACAGCTGCTGCTGCTGCTCCTCTTCTTTCTAGACGCACTTCATTCCCGCCAGCACCTCCCCTGGAGCACGCCCATTGGCATTGCAATCCACAAAAAAAGAGCGGTCGCAACGGAAAACCTTCCTTGACACCAAATGGATAAGTATGCCAAACTTGTTTTGACGCACACTCCATGAAGGAAACTCGTGTGAAACGGAGAGGAAAGGCAGAAGAGAGTAGCGATGGCAAAAAAAGTAAACAGCCCACGGAAGCTGAGAGTGATGGCGGAATATGGGAGCTCAGGTATTTGGGATCGACAGGGTATGATCGAGCATCACGCTTTCGGATTGCCACCCGAATTAGCCTGCCATTTTGATGAGTGGATCACAGAATATACCTCTCCATTAGAAAATCCCGGTCATCCATTGGATGTCACTGCTTTCAATGCAAAGGGTCGTGCTCTCGAAGCAGAATTGAAGCGATGTCTTGGCCCAAAATACCAGGTGGAATACGCCCCTGAAATGGAAGATGGAAGCTTGGGAGTGGCAGAAAGCGTCACTAAAGCAAGCGATCCTCAATAGCAGCCAGATAGGCGGCAGGATTTTTCCGAAAGCCCCGCTGCTGTAACTGTCGCCGGAGATCGCGTCAGCGCTGATAATTGCTGGGCTAGAGCCCCTCAACCGAGAAAGGCTGCTGCGTGCAGGTAACGGCAGCCAGGACGCGAACCAAGCCACGGACCACGACGCCAGAAATTGCCCCACGTCGGCTTGTCGCGCGTCCCATACCCTGCGTCATTGGCGACCAGACGCACCAACTGCCGCGCACTCGCCTTGACCTCTTTGACTCGAGCTGGATAACGCCGCTCAACCCACGTCTTCATCGCACGCTTCACCTGCTCCAAGCTCACCCCATAGCCCTCCCCCAATACATCCAAACCCAGACCGGGACATTGCACTGCGACACCAGCGAAGATAGCTTTTGTTCTTGCTTGATACGACACAGCGTACATAACAATTCCAGGTGGTCCCGCGACCACCAGCCAGAAACCCCCTTCTTTCTCCCACGCACTTCCCGACGGCTCACTGGCATCATACCATACTTCTGCCACTCTTCAAAGAGACTGTCATAGATCACCAGCCCCCGCCCGCGAACCTCCGCAAACAGCTCTTCTTTGCTATACCATTCCATTCCATCAATGAGCTTCATCCCTGGCTCCTCCTACCAATGCAACCAGTGTCGCACCAGCATCACCACAAACTGAGCCGCCACCGCCTGCAACACCCCAAAACATATCGATCAACTTGCCTTCGCTTCATACCTATGAATAGCTCCTTTCTCTCTTCTTGACCGCAGCTCCCGCGATCTTCTTGAAAGAAGCCTACCCTATCTCACCCGCTCTTCTCCAGCCCAAACTCCTCCAATTTTCCCCGAAATGTATTTTCGCCTGACACCTCGTCACATGATGCTTGAAAAGGGTGCGCACTCAAATTGGGCAAAAAACGTCACTTTGGAAGATGAGACCGTCGAACTATACCCATGTGGATGCGGCTGTTGTGGGTGAGATTTGCATCTTCCGAAAAGAGATGATGAAAAATGTAAATCATTGGACTCTGTGGGAGAAAATGGGATAATTAAGTGGGCGGTAAAACGGGTAGAAGTTGATGAAGGGTGATAGCAATTGCCTTTAGCCAAGTGCTTCGCACTCGTTCGCGCACTTCACGATTCCTCGCGTGAGCCGATTTGTGGGCCTGGGGACGAGCCTGGAAAGTGGCTTAGCGGCTTCGCGCTGTTTTTCGGTCTTTTCATTCCCAAGGACCGATTACGGCTTTGAGCTCGTCAAGTGACTCTCGGAGAAGCTGTGACAGCTTTCGCGGGCCTGTTTCACTGATCCTGCGGACGGATGCAACCTTCAAGGCAGCGATTCCTGCCTCAGCGATCAGAGCACGCTCGGGTCGGTGATCCCGCGTTGCCGCAACGCTTCGGCTAAGGCGGAAGCCAGTGACGCCTGCTTCAGTAACTCGCGCTCTTGCAGTCCTGAGTTAACGGCAATCACCGTCTGTCGCTGCTGGAGAAGTTCACGGCGCTCCTGGGGAATGGTCGCTGTCATGGCAAGGAATACCTTCCCCAGGTTGCCTGACTCGCGCCTATGTCTATAAATGGCCTTTGAGACGGTATGCTTCCTCTATTCCTCAAAGGCGAGAAGCCGCTCGATTTTCTTGGCGGTCCCGGAATTGCTACGGGGCGAGTAAATCAGGAGTCGCAGATGCTCCGAATCGACCGCCTGGAGCAAGAAAAAATCAAGGGTCAGTTCTCCTACAAGCGGATGGCGTATGGATTTCCATCCTTCCGGCCTGTTGAATACATCGTGACGGGCCCATAGTTCCCGAAATGCCGGACTGATCCGAGAGAGTTCTGCGATCTGTGTGCCCCACCAGGGATCGTTGACGAAACGACCATATCCAGCGCTCTGACTGACGTCACAACCATCACGTCAGCCCCTCGTGTGATCAATGTCGACAAGAACGCAGCCTCTCCCAAAGCCATTGGTGAGCTCAAATCCGCTGGAGCGCTGCCTCAGCACATGGAGTTGAGACAGGTAAAATAGCTCAATAATCTCATCGAACAAGATCATCGCTTCATCAAGCGGTTGACGAAGCCGGGGATGGGCTTCTTTTCCTTCGAGACAGCTTGGAGAACCGTACAAGGCTTCGAGGTGATAAACATGATTGGGAAAGGGCAACTACAAGGCGCGAACAAAGGAGATGTGCGAGGCCAGAATGCCTTCATTACCAGGTTCTTTGGAGTGGTCGCTTAAACGACACCAGGAAGGAACTTCATTCTTCTTTTGATTTCTTCATAATTCTTGCAACACAACCTCGGAAGCCCTGTGTTGTCTGCCAGCGAGGTATCCAAGACCCGATGAATTACTTTGAGGGCTATGCCCTCTTTGGGGGAGGAGTACGCATTGCTCTTTGTTGCCAATCGTGTGAAACAACATTCCTAGCACTTCCCAGAAGCCAACAACAGGCTCATATTGCCACTCGGATGAATGCGCTTTTCCCATCCCCTCAGCAGATTTATGCTGAGGTCGATCCCATCAGCCAACACATCCGTTATGTAGGCCTGAGCGGTCATGTACAACGCCGCCATAATGAGCATAAGCGACATATATCAGGAGCAACATGTTTTTACCTCGTATGATCAGGAAACGAAGCAAACTGTTGAAACCGTCTGGACCTCGCGTGCTAATTCCCACAACTTGCGCAACGAGTTGTGGGGATAGTAGTGCCCCTTGACAAGCCCATCAAACAGAGCTTAGTCTATCCATTGCGGATATATTTGTGATCGCAACGAAAACAGGGATGGCACTTCGAGCAGTAGACTTTGATCTTTGGGGCGTACTAGAACTGCATGTCATTGAGTTAGTGGATCATGGCCTGGACACGCACTGGGAAGCGTGCCTGCAAGCTGGGGAACTGGAGCACCGCATGAAACCGTTCTGGCGAGCAGGGTCTGTGGGTGCATGTACAGAGGAAGAGGTGCACCAGGGGATGCGGGAGCGGCTGGGCATGAGTCAGAAGCAAGTAGAGGGGTACATGAGCAATATGTGGGACTGGTATTGTGGTCGGCTCAACATTCAGGCCCTTCATAGGCACCACCCGACGAAGCTGAGCTTCACCATCCGGCGCATCCTGGCAACCGCTTCTGCTCCTGCTCCATCAGCACAGCAGCAGGTGTGCCTCTGGCTGACGTGCCGCTGTGCTGATGTCATCCTTTTGAGTTCATGATACGTGTTAGAGATGCCTCTGCAGAAACCGCTTCAGAGGTGGATTGTTTCGCACATACAGAGAAGTCCTGCTTCACACATACATGAGGAAAGAGTCCAAAAAGGTTAGTGAATCGGCCTGGTTACAGGAACATGTTTCGCTTTGACTGATACCCAGAAAGAGCGGAACATCGCTATCTGTCCCACGACTCATTTCCAAGAGACGCGTGGATAACAGCCCTTGTGGTGCAGATTGGTCCCTTGAGAGAAGATCAAATCCTCCAATGCATGCTGCTTCCCTCACGGTCGCCTCAACATCGGTGCGGATTTGGTCTCGTTTACTAGTACGTGTACACGAATCCAAAGCGCATCCATCATATGTCGACGCGGATATGTATGAGGCACATATAGCACGTTCCCTACCCGTACAACTGGCTTGCGATGCTGCGGCCTTGCGCGCGTCCGGCGTAGGCGGCGCGCTCTCGCACAGCAGGGTCGAGCAGATTGCCGCCGACCACCGCCAGGGCTTTCTTTGTGACCTCGTCGAAGTGCACGATATCTACCCTGGCTCCCTCGCGCCGCAACTGTTGGCTATGAGCGTCCAGTGTGATTGGGGAATGGGCGGGAACGTCGGGCGCCAGCACAAGCACTCGCTCGAAGCCGCTCGCCAGGTCCGCGTTCTCATTGGCATAGGTTCCGCCATCGATGTAACGATGCCCATCGATCGTCACCGGGGGCCAGACACCCGGAATAGCGCAACTGGCCGCGACCGCGTCTACGAGGTCAACGCCGGAGGCATGGTTGAAGATGCGCCGCTCGGCCTCCGTCACGGTGTGCGTCGCCAGGGCCATAGCACCCCGGCGTTGCATAAGCTCGGTAATATCCCCGGCACCTTCCATTGCTTGTTTAAGATCGGCGCTCCATCGTGCCAGGTCCATTTGCGCGGCGAGCTCTCTCGCCTGCAAGGCAGGGTCAACCTGCCGCTGAAATAGCTCCTCCAACGTGAGGCCGCTAGTAATCTGCGCCGCCACGCATGCTCCGCCCGATGTGCCCACGAACACATCGGCATCTCGGACATCGACGCCTGCATCCGCCATACCCGTGATTACTCCCGTTTGCCAGGCAATGCCCGCAACACTACCCCCGCCAAGAACCAGAGCACATTTCGTCATATCGCTTCTCCTCCAGGTATGAAATGATGGTGATACCATCATGCTACTGATTGCCTCTCTTACCAAGTCGCAATCTGTCGTAAAAAAATGGTGGTCTCCCTCGTTGCGCATCTCATCGACTCCCCCTATTTTTCCGCAAGTTCCGACCGATGGTGCGACGCATCACGCGAGCATGCGGCCACCGTTCGAGTCGTGCCCGTGCTCCCGCCGTTCGAGTCGTGTGAGCACGGCGTTGAACGGGCGGCGGTTCGTCAGTCGTCGAGGACCGCAAGGTGCAACTGGCGCAGGCGTGCAGGATCGGAAATCGTGGTGATCGCGGTGATCTTGCCTCCCTTGATTGAGAGATCGAGGACGCTGAGCAGCCGCCCATACGGGGCCACGACGACTCCCACTGAGCCATTGACCAGCACTGGTTGTGTTGCCTGAGCACGTCCCACAAACTGTTTGGCCACAGCCGCCGCCCCATGAAGCTCTCCTGCTCCGCCCGCAGGTACGGCTCTTGGATCGCGTCGGAGCACCACATCTGGATCAAGCACGGCGAGCAGCGCGTCGAAGTTTCCGGTACGTGCGGCGGTGAGAAAGGCTTCGACCACTTCTCGGCTGGTGGTGAGATCAGCGTCCTGCATGTGCGCTCTTCCCCGCACTCGGCGGCGGGCGCGGCTGGCGAGTTGCCTGGCCGCAGCCTCTGAGCGCTCCACGAGAGGCGCGATCTCGTCGAAGGGCACGGCGAAGATGTCGTGCAGCACATAGGCGAGGCGCTCGGCGGGAGCAAGCTGATCGAGCACCACGAGCAGCGCCAGACCCACCGCATCGGCCAGCTCCACTTCTTGCTCGGGGTCGCTTCTGCCAGGCTCTCTGGTGATGGACCCAGGAAAGGACGCTTCCAGGGACTCTTCGCGCCGCGATTTGCGCGCGCGCAGCATATCCAGGCAGATCCGCGTGACCGCCCTGCTCAGCCATGCGCCCAGGTTTGAGACGGTGCTTGGGTCCGTGCGGACCAGATGCAGCCAGGACTCCTGGACGGCATCCTGCGCCTCGGGAAGGGAACCCAGCATCCGATAGGCCATCGCCTGCAGTTGGGGACGTTCTGCCTCGAAGCGCTCAACCAGCCAGTCATGTTCATCCATTCATGCTCTTCCTTCTTTCTCCATTCGTCATAAGAACGACGAAGGAAACCGGGCTGATGTGACAGGGAGCCAGCCCGTCTTGGCGCGTCATCGCAAGAGAGCAGGACGTTTCCCGCACTGGCCCACGGGTTTGCCTCAAGCCGGTGAGAAGCCGGTCACATTCTTTCCGTGAGATACGTCGGGAGGGTGACGAGGGAAACCCAGCCGAGGTGAGAGGGAGATCCACTCCTCTTGACCGCGCCGACTGGGCGATCTCATCACCATCAAGACGCATCTTGAGGGTGTTGTGCACCGCCATCGGAAAAGCACAACGAACCAGATGGAAAAGTGAAAGGAACAGTTCCCATGAAAGTAGCGATTTCCCATACCAAAGTGAAGCCCGACAAACGCGCCGACATCGATGCGGCCGGCAAACGCGTGCTGGAGGCGCTGGAACGAGAACGGCCCCAGGGCTTTCTGTACGCTGTCTGTCCGCTTCCAGACGGGGAGACCTTTGTCACGCTCAGCGTCACTGACGACGGAGTAGACAATCCGTTGTTGGTCTTGCCAGAATATCGGGCGTTCGCTGAGCACTTCAAGACCTGGATCTCTGAGCCGCCGACCGCCGAACAGTTGACGGCAGCCAGGTCCTATCGGTCCTTCTAAAGGCCCAGGAGTCGAGGGTCTGGCGAGAATGAGTGGTAGCAGCCTCGCTCGCCAGGCCCACAGGGGGGGGGATCGGACGTCGACCAGCGGTGCAAGAAGACGTGGCCGAATGGCTCGTGGAGCAGCTCCGCGCAAGGCGAAACAGAGCCGCATTCCTGTGCTTTCGTATGAGGTTCGCATCCTTTGGACCTGGCACACACGAGAGGAGCAGAGGCATGGCACGAGTAATCAATCAATCCCCCTCATCTGTCCCTTGCCGAAATAAAAATCCGGATGAAGACCGATCAGAGCGAGGGATCGCGGCAACGCTGGCTGATCATCGACCAACACCGCGAGCGGCGTAAAGCTCCGCTTCTGGATGCGGTTCTGGCGTGTCCAGATCGATTGAGAGGGGAGTGCTGGTGTGGTATACGCGCTCACCTCCTCACCAAAGGTAGCCTGCAGGTACCACGTCAACGGCACGATGACCGCTCTCGCCTCGGCCACCCTACACTCGCAAACTACGAAAAGACATGGCGGATTTCGATCTCCTGCTCGCTGCCACGCCGTCGGGACCGCGCTACGGTTTCCTCTGGACGCTCATCTGGCAGAGAGTGGTCGCAGGCGCCGGTGGTGTAGCGCTGCCGCAGTTCCCTTGCTGCGTGACAGGCTTCATCAAGCTCTTTTAACTCGGCTAACGTGAAACCGGCTGCCTGGACCTCTTTGATCATCAGAAGATGCTCATTGGTTGGCTTCTCTCAGAGCTGTATTATGAGGTGACACAGGAGAATGATCCTTTCTCGTGCAATGTGTGATGAAAAGATCATCCTCTTTTTTCTCTTTCTGGCAATTCGATTCTCAATTTAGTTCACCTCAGTGACCGTAGGTGCACCATTCAGCATGAAAAAGAACTCGATGGACTGAGCTGGTACGCTCACTATGGAGGAAAGATCCCAATACTGAAAACGATGGAAATACTAAGGCTACCAAGCTTGAAGAAGAAGCTGTCTTCGGGCGTCTGGAAGAACTACTCATTGTCGCTCCCATCTGGGAAGCACGTAGAGGAAACTCTCATGTGGAAAGACGCCCTGTTGGTGATCTTTCACGAGCAAGCGTCGGATCAGTTTTCAGGAGGAACATCTCTGGAAGTCGTGTCCCCACGATGGAGGTGAGCTGTAAGAGAGGTGCTGGCTCCTTTTCCATCGCAAATAAACAGAAGATTCAACAACGGCTTATTCGCTAGTTGGAACGCCTAGGTAATACGGTCATCTTGCTGCCTCAAGCCAAGACAACCCCTGTCTAAGCACTCTTACATCATCTGAACAATTGATACGGAAGGTTCAGATCTGAGGGAGAGATTTTTTGTCTCTCGTGCCAGGTTTTCAGAGGGAAATCTCCGCCTTCAAAAGGACTTGACCTTCAAAAGGACTTGACCTTCAAAAGGACTTGACCTTCAAGTATGCTTTATAGTTTACACTCTAAACGTCGAGCAGCACAGTGTCAAGAGCAAAATGACAGAGAGCTTTTTTCTGCTCGAAAAGAAAGAAGGAGTTCAGGATGTCTCTCACCTATGGAGTTCAACTGCCACAAGGCTGGTTGATGGATCTGGTAGGGATCATCGATCCCGTGGAAGCCTATGAAACGATGACCCATATGGCACAAACAGCGGAAGAGTGTGGGTATGAGTCGATCTGGCTGGTCGACCATTTTCATACGGTTCCCCAGCCATCCCAGGAAGTGACCTTTGAATGCTGGACCAGTGCGGCCGCACTGGCGCGCGATACGACGCGCATACGCATTGGGCAGATGGTCACCTGCAATGGGTATCGCAATCCCGCGTTGCTGGCAAAGATGGCGAGTACTCTCGATGTGCTCTCACACGGACGGCTCAATTTTGGCATCGGAGCCGGATGGTACGAACACGAGTACCGCGCCTACGGCTACGACTATCCTGATGCACCAAAGCGTCTGCGTCAACTGCGCGAAGCGGTCCAGGTCATTCTCACGATGTGGACCCAGGAAGAAGCGACCTTTGAAGGTGACTACTACCACCTTCGCGGTGCTATTAATCAGCCCAAGGGCGTGCAGAAACCACATATCCCTCTCCTGATTGGAGGCAGCGGCGAGAAAGTCACGCTGAAACTGGTGGCCCAATACGCAGATGCCTGTAACGTGGCGGGCAATCCAGCCACAGTGGCACACAAATTTGCGCTGCTCAAAGAGCATTGCGAGGTCGTTGGGCGCGACTATGAGAGTATCCGACGCACCGTCAGCACCCTATGTGCCATTGCCGATACCGATGAGCAGGCCATGGCCCTGGTACCTATGATGTTTCGATCTCAAGCGCAGCTCGATATGGCGCTGGTTGGCACCCTTGAGACGGTCCGCACACGCCTCAAGGCATATGAGGCGGCAGGTGTGCAGGAACTCATCGTCACCTTTCCCAATGCTATCCAACAGGATTCGATCCGCCACTTTGCTCAAGCATGTATCGCCTGAGTCAGTTATCAACCAAAACATGGAATTCCTCCCCTTTTGAGGAGAAAGGCAACAACAAGATGAAACTCGAAAAGATGATGAACGATGCCCAGGAGTTGTCACAGCGTTTTCATGAGGTGGTCGGGCCGTGGGAAAGGAGCCTGCTGGTGACGCACCTGGCCGCCGTAGTTGGAAGGCTGGCCGACGATGTGATGATCATCGAAGGCAAGCTCGCGATGCCTCTGGAGAACGCGCATCTTGCCCGGAATATCGCGGATGCATTGATCCAACTGATCAGGCTCAGTAAGAGCTACCAGATCGATCTTGAGAGGGCCTGGGGCGAACTGCTTGAGGAAGCGCGTTCAGGTTTGAGTAATGAGGCACTTGTGACCATGATGCGCGACACCATTCGCCAGAATCAGACTGGAGATACAGAGTATGACAAATAACACCATGCAGGGAAAAGTATGCCTGGTGACAGGCAGCAGTTCAGGGATTGGTAAGGTAACAGCCAGAGAACTTGCCAGGATGGGCGCGACGGTGGTCATGGTTTGTCGCAATCGTGTAAAGGGAGAAGGAGCACAAGCAGAGATCAAAGAGGCGAGCGGAAACGCTCAGGTAGATCTGATCGTTGCAGACCTCTCCGAGCTTTCCCAGGTACGTCGCGTGGCCGACGAGTTCAAACAGCACTATACACAGCTTCATGTGCTGATCAATAATGCTGGAGGAATTAATAGCGAGCACAAGATTACTGCCGATGGGTTAGAATACACCTTTACAACGAATTATCTGGCTCCATTTCTGCTCACTCATCTCCTGCTGGATGTGCTGAAGGCCAGCGCACCAGCGCGCATCGTGAATGTCAGTTCTCTCGCGCATACCCAGGGAAAGATAGATTTTGCTGATCTCCAGGGGACGCAGAGATATAGCTCCGGCAAAGCGTATGGCCAGTCCAAACTGGCGCAGATCTACTTTACCTATGAACTGGCGAGTCAGCTTGAAGGGACTGGTGTTACTGTCAACGCGCTGCATCCTGGCATAATTGCTTCCAACTTTAACGATGGCTTTAAAGGTATTGCGCATGTCATTGGGGGAGTGATCTACTTCTTTGTTGGGAGAAATGTCGAGAAAGGAGCGCAGACGACGCTCTACCTGGCAACCTCACCTGAGATTGAGAGAGTGAGTGGGAAGTACTTTTCTGACTGCAAGCAAACTTCCTCTTCCAAGCTTTCCTATGATGTGATAATACGCCAACGTCTCTGGAACATCACTGAGGAGTTGATTCGTCAGAACACGTTTTCCCAGCTCGCTCTGGAAAAATAACCCGAGATGGAGTTGGGTACGAAACGTATTACGAGCGCTTCACGGATGTGTGGCGATGAGCCACACATCCGTGAAGCGCTCTGGCAAACCGGACTCATGGAGTATGATGAAGTGCAAGGAATCGAGTGGGAGTGGCAGTCAGTGGATGGGGCAATGACGAAAGCCCCTTTCGGTTGCGCCTCGACGGGAGCCAATCCCACCAATCGCGGCAAACGAGGTGTCAAACGCAGTCTCTTGACTGATGGGGCTGGACTTCCTTTGGCCATTATCATCGACGGAGCCAACCGTCACGATATGAAACTCCTCTGTGCAACCCTGGACGGCAGCGTCATCGCCCGGCCTGATCCGACTGAATCGCAGCCGCAACACTTGTGTTTGGATGCAGGCTACGATTATCCCGTGATCCTCCAAGAGATAGAAAACCATCAGTACGTGTCTCACATCCGCAGTCGGGGTGCTGAAAAGCAAGAAAAGGTCTTCACTCCTGGCTATCGAGCGCGCCGCTGGGTAGTGGAACGTACTCACTCCTGGATCAACCGCTCGCGTCGCCTCCTGGTGCGCTGGGAGAAAAAGGGAGAAATTACCTGGCGTCCCTTCATCTGGCCTGCGCTCAACTCGTTTTTGCCAAAGTACTGGTTTCTGGATAAGCTCTAAGCTAGACTTTCTCCATATTACGCCGCAAGGGCGAGCGTGTCGGTCAAACGATCAAGCAGTGCTCGTGGAATTTCCACCATGTCGGGTTTTGCAGGCGACATGCCAAAAAGGGTGACGGGCCAAAGCTGTTGGCGAACGAACGCGAGCGTATCGGCGAAGGTGGGGAGAGCTTTGATGTACCAGGCGGATTGACGCTCTGGTAAAGGCTTGCCGTCAAACAATGTCTGAGCGAACAGTGTTCTCAGGGAGAAGAGTCCTAATAGCGCTGGTGTTGTACGCAAGATCGCCAGATCAGACCATTGTCGTTGCGTTTCCACCCCCAAATGCGTCCGCACTTCATGGAAGGTCAGCTCCACCTGCCACCGCAAGACAAACCACTCGATGATTTGGGTGGGGCTGATCGCCTGATCGGTACGGAGCAGTGCCTGGGGAGAAAAATGGGACTGCGGATCACGGAGCAAAACCCAACAGATGGGAACGGGCGGCAAGCCGTTGTGATACCAAATGGCCGTGCCGCTCGCCACTTCCACCAAGCGTTGCTGCCCGCCATACCAGGCCACCGGGAGTGCCTCCCAGTTCGTCTTAGGATCTACCAGTCTGGCTTGCAGTGTCGGTTGGCAAGCCCCTTTCTTGCGCGGACGCCCGTTGGTCCCGGGTTTACGAACAGGAGCAGGGTCGTATAAAGCGGCATCCAGCCACAAACGCGTAATTACCGTGACTGGTGCGAGCAAACCAGCCGCACAAGCCGGCAATTCTAAGACCGCATAACTGCTATCGGCGACGACGACCAGATACCGATCAGGCAGCCAGCGACGGAGTTGGCGAATCATTTGCCTTCCCCAATCGGTGATCTTCTTGTGTCGCCACCCACGCTGCTCATAGTATCGTTCAGAGGGAGCAAGCACGTTGAGAAACGGCAAAGCCCAGACCCATCGGGCCCAGGGGATTGGCGCAAGCAGCATCATCGAAACCCAACGCAGACCACTCGTTTTGACAAAAAACTCTTTACTCGAACGCACCGGATCGCGATAGATTCCTTTCGCGGCGTTTTTGCTCCCCGACGCCGTTCAATCGTCTCATCAATGCCCACGACAATTGGGGCACCCTCAGGCACAAAGGTTCGCACTAACAGATACAATGGTTGCATTTTCTTCTCCTGGTTTGCTGCGTTTCGCTCCCACGTATGAGGCAAGGCGATCTTGCCATTTCTCGTGCTTGGCATCTGGGGAACGACACTGCTTCATTGCGCGGTCTTTGCGTCTCCCTCTCCTGATCGAGGTGCAAAAGACCGCGCAATGAAGCAGTGTCATCACCACAGTTCAGATGGCCACGCGAATCCAAGAAGCGGGAGCGCGAGCGACCCTACTCTCCGACGTGCAAAACGATCTTTCCGCGCATATGGCCCGCTTCGCCGCGTACGTGCGCCTTGTATGCCTCGGACAGTGGCACGACGGCATCGATAGCAACGCGTACCTGTCCGGTGTCGATCAGGTGACCTATCTCTGCGAGTTGTGCTGTATCGGGATGGAGGCTCGGATGCTTCGTGCCAATGGTGATGCCGAGCCAGGCGGCGCGTTCGGCTGAATAATTGCCAATATTGATTCCTACCAGCCTGCCGCCGCGCTTGAGAACGGAGAGCAGGCGATCTCCGTTCGCGCCGCCTACGGTGTCATAGACGAGATCGACGTTGCGAGCCGCCTGCTCTACAGGAGTGGCGGTGTAATCGATATACTCACCGACGCCCAGTTCGCGCAAGAATACCTCGTGGCGGCTCGATGCTACCGCGATGACGTGCGCTCCCTTGATCTTCGCCAGTTGCACCGCAAAGTGTCCCACGCCACCGGCGGCACCATTGATCAGGACTGTCTGACCAGGCTCTAGATCTTGATAGAGAAACTGCCAGGCTGTCAGTGCTGCCATCGGAACCGCTGCGGCCTGGAGATGATCGATCGTCGCTGGCTTGAAGGCGAGATCTGTGACCGGAGCGGTGGTGTATTCCGCATAGGTTGAACTTCTCGACAGGAAGCGGATCATGCCATAGACGGCGTCCCCTTCTTGAAACTCGGTGACTCCTGGTCCGACGGCCTCGACGATACCTGAAGCATCAAAACCCGGCGTGCTGGGCCGTGGAAGGGTTGGTCGGAGGTGTTCTGGGAGGTCTGGAAAGCCAGCTCGCCCTCGCCAATCAGCGGGGTTGACGCCCGCTGCACAGACACGAAGCAGCACCTCACCTGGTCCGGCGATGGGGCGGGGCACCTCCTCATATTCTAAGACTTCAGGCCCTCCCGAGCGATGAATGCGTATGGCTTTCATGGTGGTATTGATGGAAGTCAGCATGTGTTCTCCTGTCTTTGTACAGCCTCAATAGTAGGGTGCCTCTCATCGCGGTTGCGCGATCTCGCACCCGTCGTCTAAAATACTAAGGGAGAAGAGCCCAACAATCGAACGGGTCATCCAGGAGGAATTGGCTGAACTCCTCCTGAGATGGCTAAACGAGCGGAAGAGAGAAGAAATTCGAGGGGCTATCCCAAAGGCAACCATGGCAAGAGCCATGAGTTGGGCTATTGTGGGAGAGGCCCTCCAGTGGAGCAGAGAGCCAGCCACCAGGCCCTCAGAACAGGTAGCCCAGGATCTTCTGCTGATGCTTATGGAGGGGGTAGAACATTTGGTTTCCGATGTATTGTCTGAGTAACGTCGCATCGTCATCTCTATTTCTCTACCGACGCTTTAGGAGCGGTCAGAGAGGGCGTCTTGCGTAATCATCTCATTATGTCTGATGGCTCCTATCACCATTCGGTCTACTACAGCATTATTCAGAGCGAGTGGCCTGCTGTCAAAGCACGACTCGAAACCATGATGCAACGCTAGAGAAGCACGTTCTCTCCCTGGCAAATTGGACACGAGCATTTACTCGACCGGTTCTCTAGGCATGGTCAACTTTCTCTTTGATGCCTCCCAGACTCCCCACATTGCAGCAAGCCAGATCTGGGAGTATTTCGATCTCAGTTCGAGCACGATGCAGGCGAAATCCAAACAGATCCGTGACCTGTTGGGCATGTATCCCATGGACCCGGATTGGTCGCTCCCCTCCATGGTGGACAAGAACCCTTTGATCTGGATGCTTGAGGTGAATGGACTCATCATCGATGTGCGCCAAGCACCCAGGGAGATCCAGAAGGCTGCATTCCGCAAAGGGTTGATTCCCTACATCCCCGACGCCTGATCAGTAGTTTCCCAGAGTCAGGTAGACACACCGAATATGTCCTAGAGCCCAGATAAAATATCCGTAAAGATGCTTTGAAGGTTCTACCAGCCTGGCTTTACGACAAAAGTATTGTGTTGATCTCTGCCACATAATATGCCGTGTCTTCCAATGATATCCATAGCTGTCATTTAGGCAAAAACAACACTTCTTTCTGCCACATAAGCTGTCGTATTGGAGTCGTTACGTACCTGAAGGTGCCGCAATAAGCTATGTGATGTTTGACTCTCCAGCCAGTTTCCATGCTCACTCACGTTTTACCCAACGAGCTTCACGATTGGACGTTCTTGTCTTCCGTGGATCATGAGGAGGAAAGCGGACCGTTTCTCCCTAAGGAATGGAGCAAAACTCGGGACATCAGCGAAGGTACTATATCCCTGCTGATGCCCACGTGTCGGCGCGCCCCTTTAGCCCCCAAGTTTTGCTGCGGTCTCGGCGAGGCGCGAAGCGTATCCCCATTCATTGTCGTACCAGGCCGCAACCGAGACAAAATTTCCCTCCTGCACCTGGGTCAGAGGGAGATCAATAATCGAAGAATGGTAGTCTCCGACAATACGCGCTGATGCCCATTCCTCTTTCAGCACATCCATAATCCCTTTCAGCGGCCCCTCGCTGGCTGCCTGGATAAAGGCGGCGTTCACTTCTTGCGCTGTGACCGCGCGTTCGGTGATGAGATTGAGTTCAGCGATGCTGCCGGTCTTGACGGGGACACGATACGCCTTGCCTGTGATTTTCAGGTCCGGCCAGATAAACTTGAGAGCTTTCGCCGCGCCGGAGGAGGAAGGAATGATATTTTCGGCTGCCGCCCACGAATCGCGCCGGTCGCGCATGGGCTGGTCGGTTAAAGATTGGGTGTTGGTATACGCGTGAACCGTTGTGAATAAGCCGTACTGGATGCCAAATTGCTCCAGCATCACTTTCACTACGGCAGCAAGGGCGTTGGTGGTGCAGCTTGCCATGCTCACGATTTTGTGGGCCTGCGGATCAAAACTATCCATGTTAATGCCAGGCAGCAGAACGGCGTCGCAATCCTGAAGGGTTTTGCTCGCGGCGCTGATGAGCACCCGCTTCGCGCCACGGTCAAGATGAACCTGCGCTCCGGCGCGAGTGACGGCGCGGCCTGTGCAGTCAACAACCAGATCGATGCCCATCGCTCCCCAATCGGGCACTTCTTTGGACGAATCGATATAGGGGATATCACGCCCACCAATCAGAAAACTATTTTCTCTGGTGCTGACATCTTCATGCCAGCGGCCATAGTTGCTATCAACTTGAAAGACGGCGGCTGTCGTCTCAAGATCTCTAATGTCGGCAATCGCAACGGGTATGAACAGATTCCGCTTCAATGCCGATTTGAGCATAGAACGTCCAATACGTCCAAAACCATAGATTGCAATGTTACTCACACAGCATCTCCCTTATTTCCTCTGAAAAGTTAGCGCGGAGGACAAACATCTCATCAGCAAGTATACCAGGAGATCTCGATAAAATCGAACCTTTTTTGCCGCAATTTCTGGCGTTCCTGCCAAATATCGCGTCACACAGCCAGTAAAAAAGGGAAAAAGCAACCTCGCGAATGAAAAAAGACTGGGAAATGATAGATCGTCAGGTTATATGGCGGAAATCGAAAAAGGGTAAGCACGGATGATACGATCTTTTATTTGTCAGAGGCGATGACAATCCTGTCAAATAACAACCACGCACCGATTAGCAGAAGCATTTTCGTGAGACTGCAAGCCAGAAGAGCGGGCGATCAGGACCGCCAGTTATTGCGTCCAGATTTAAGCGAACGGTAAGATAACAAGCAATCAGTTCGTGGGCTTATTCAAGCTTACTGTGTCTGAACCCTGCTTGTATCAGATGTTGGGAGAATTTTTGCATGCCGCTAAGGACTGGGTGCAGTTTTATAACTCAATCCGTCCTCACAAGAGCTTGTGTGGTTTGCCAATCAGTTTGTCCTTTTTTGACACTTTATGGGCCGTGCTGGACGGTTTATGGTTCAAAATGATAATGTAGTCCACTAGCTCAGGAAACTGTTTCACAAAGTGGACTCGTCAGAGCGTTCTTGACAGCACAAGCGGCCTGATTTCACTTTGCCGGGTTCTGTATGGCTTTTTCACGGGTTTGAACCATTTTGTGTCCGGTTTGAACCATATCCCGACCTCTGAGTCCATGCTTTTGTAAGCAGAACAGTCGCTTTCTACGAGAATGGACCAATGGACAGCATATCTGTCAAAAATTGCGCTACAGTCATGTTTATGCGTCAAAAGCTGAACAATACCACTTTGGGACATAGCTCTCAACCGTCCTGTCAAGCCAAGTGCTGGACAGGATATCCGTCAAGAGTTCGGACAAATTGATTGTCAAATCACATGTCCTTTAGTCCATTGCAGATAGTCTCCCTTTATGAGAGGACGAAATGCTCTTGTTTTTTTGGACTCGCGTTCTCAGATATGCGTCAAACGGGACATCTTATGGGTAAAAAGTATGCTATGAGCATGGGTTTCCTCTTTACTTCTTTACTTTGAGTATCTATCCTTGAGGAAGAAGACAGACTGACTGACTGACTGACTGACTGACAAGTGTTGTTAGCACGAATGAAAGGAGAGAGAAGTGAACCACTCCCTTGAGGAAATTGTGCATGCTGAGAAGCAGCTTCAACAGGCAATGGTGAACAATGATGTGCAAGCCCTTGAACAATTACTACATGATGATCTGGTGTTTATTGATGTCGAGGGAAATGTACAGGGAAAACGCGATGATATCGAAAGTCATGCATCTGGTGCTGTTGTTCAGACAGCAGTGGAGTTTGCCGAAGAACCAGTTATGCAATTCTATGGAGAAAGCGCAATTGTTGCAGTAAAAGCTCATGTAAAGGTGCGATTACAGGGAAAACCTCTTGAGGCTTTCTGCCGCTATCTGCGTGTATGGCTGTTTCAGGATGAGCGCTGGCAAATTATCTCAGGAGCTGTACGTATCGTCTCTTGATTACGACTCATATCATCTGTTTTCTTCATAACGAAGTGCTTCTGCTGGAAAAGTCCCTCTTTGCTCAGCCGCATACACAGGCTTTTCTGGCAGATGAACTACAACACGGTTTTGACCGATAAACCATCTGACTCGTCATTGACCCATATCCTGTCCTGTGGGGACAAACTGGCTGGCAAACCACAGGACACTTTATGGTTCCTAAATTGGACCAATGTTACGTATATGCGTCAAAAGATCAGCATTTCCTGCTCAAGCAGTTTCTCTCAAGCCGCTTCTCAGGCAGGTCGTAGGACAGGATATGATTCGATATCGAGGACGAAACCAGTGTCAAATCACACTCTGCGATCAACTCCGCTCCTTGGTCGCCTCGGTCACAGTCGCGCATCCGTTGCTCGTGAAACTGATTACGACTGCTCGCGTGAAGACCGATGTTCGTGATACCTTGCATTTGGCCCAACTCTTGGCCGCCGGTCTCATCCCTGCCGTCTGGATTCCCCCTCAGGATGTACGTGAGTTGCGGGCCCTCATTGCCCACCGCACTCGCCTGATTCGCCAACGAACCCAGGCCAAGAATCGGCTGCGTAGCACCCTCCATCGATACAATATTGTGCCTCCACCTGGAGGACTGTTCACTCCAGCCCAACGTCCCTGGTGAGAAACGCTTCCTCTTTCGGCTTCAGAGAAGCTACGCATTCGTCAAGATCTGTCTGTGCTTGAGAGTCTGGAGCCTCTAATCGAGGAAGTAGACACAGAGCTCGTCCATCTGAGTGCAACCGAACGCTGGAGAAGTCAGGTGCCCTTTCTGCTTCAGTTACCTGGGATTGGGGTCATCAATGCGCTCGTTCTGCTGGCCGCCATTGGTGATATTACGCGCTTTCTGAAGTCGCGAAACATCTCGTTGGATATGCTGGCCTGGGGGCAAGCGTCCATGCCTCAGGAGAGACGTATCAAACTGGACAGATTACCAAGCAAGGACGGAAAGAGATGCGAGCGGCCCTTGTCGAATTGGCATGGATGGCCGTGGAGCATCACCCCCACTGGAAAGAGCAGTTCGAGCGGCTTGCCACACGCATTGGGAAAAAGAAAGCGATTGTCGCCATTGCGCGTAAGCTCCTTGTGATCGTCTGGCATGTGCTTTCCAAGCAGGAAGCAGATCGGCATGCAGATCAGGAGCGAGTTGCCCGAGCGATCATGGAGTGGGCACGAAACAAATCGACAGCGAGAAAGCAGGGTCTCTCGCGTCTCGAATTCGTGCGTTGCGAGTTGGATTGGCTAGGGATAGGAACGGAGATGGAAAGCTTCGTCTTGGGAGGCCGGACCTTTCATTTGCCCACATTAGCGTCTCCTGGTTAAGAGAGACATGAGCAGATCTTTTTAGAGCACGCTTTTCTCTTGTATCAAGCACCTGGCGAGGATACCACAGCGCTCTGCCGTATTACACTCATGGCAATCGAGAGACGCTCTGCATTTACACTGTCCCTAAAAGTGATAGAATGGGAGGCGAAGAACAAGCAAAGAGGGAATGTATTGTGAATCAAGAACAGATATCTCCATTTCTCCAACCTCTTGTCGAGCAACTGATCCATATTCCGGGAGTTGTAGCAGTCTCTCTTGGCGGCTCTCGTGCCAGAGGTGAAGCACGACCAGATAGCGATTGGGATATTGGCCTGTATTATCGCAGGCACATCCAATCCTCCGATCTTCGAGCACTCGGCTTTCCCGGTCATGTGGTAGAGCCTGGGACGTGGGGGCGGCTCGTCAATGGAGGGGGCTGGCTGTTGATTGATGGGCAGCATGTAGACGTGTTGTACCGGGATCTCACTGTTGTTGAATACTGGATAAAGGAAGCAGAAGGTGGGCGCTTTGAGGTGGATAATATGGCAGGCCATATTGTTGGTTTACCAACCTATGTCCAGATGGGTGAACTCGCCATTGGAAAGTGCTTTCTGGAAACCTTCCACGCCCCTCATTCCCTGATGCCCTCCGAAAGCAAGCCCCGGCTTGGTGGGAAGGAAATGCGGCCTTCTCGTTACTCTTTGCTGAGGGATATGCTACTCGTAGCGAAGTGGTAGCCTGTGCAGGGTCCCTTGCCCGAGCAGCAATGGCGATGGCCCATGCACACGCAGCAGAACAAGGCATATGGGTCCTCAACGAAAAGCGTCTACTACAGCGGGCAGGGCTGAGCCAGACAGAAGAGATCCTCGCAAACATTGGGAAAGGGCCAAAAGAGCTCATGCAGGCTGTTGGACGAATGCGTCAGATTCTCGGACTTGCCCGACCAGAAGGGATGAAAGCAGACGAAGTGGTCAAGCCCAAAGCATGACTGTTACTGCCGCCTCTAAGACCGTGTTTTGGAACTGAGAGAAACCGCTTGGGAGGCAGTTTCTCTCAAATTTCCGGAATGTGCAGAGGAAACCTCATGTGGTAGACTGGTAGAATGAGTACCAGTTATCCAAGCGATCTGACCGATGCAGAGTGGGCATGCCTGCAACGGCATCTGCCTCCTCAGCCCAAACGTGGGAGGCCGCTCACGCACTCGTTGCGATCCATCTTTGACGCCATCTTCTATGTCCTGCGCACCGGCTGCCCCTGGCGCTACTTGCCATGTAACTTTCCCCTATGGCAGACCGTCTTCTATCATTTTCGGCGCCTGCGCCTCAAAGGCACCTGGACGCTCTTGTTGCGGGCACTGCACCGGGCTGAACGCATACGACAAGGCAGGAACCCACATCCGAGTGCTGCTATCATGGACGCTCAAAGTATCAAAACGGTCGAGGAATCCGCTAGGATCTGTGGCTATGATGCGCACAAACACATCAAGGGACGGAAACGGCACATCCTCGTGGATACGCTGGGGATTCCCTTTTCCCTCTATGTCACCCCTGCTGATACCCACGACACCAAGGGAGCCCGTTGTCTACTCGCAGGACTCAAGTTCTTTGTCCCTCGCCTGAAAAAGATCTGAGCAGTCGCGGGCAGGAGTTGGCGGCCTGGTGTCAAGCTACAGGTGAGTGGGAACTGGAAGTGGTGGAGCGTGCTCCAGGCACCCGAGGCTTCAGCGTTGTGCCGCGCCGTTGGGTGGTGGAGCGCACGTTCAGTTGGATTTCTCGCAACAGGAGAATGAGTAAAGATTACGAACGAAAAGTGCAGACCAGCGAAATGCTGATCCAGGTGGCGATGATTCGGCTGCTCCTCGCCCGTTTGGCGAGGCATCTACGAACCAGTTCCCACCCCCCCCATTATTCTAGATCTTGGTTGATATCCCAGAGGTTGCCTTCGGGATCGACAAATATGGCAGTGCGTACCCCCCAGGGATGATCGGTGGGTGGTCGGAGGAAGGGAACACCCGCTGCTTTGAGGGTTTCATAGGTCGCATGAACATCTTCCACTCGAGAGGCTATCATGGCACGCGGGTTGCCCTCGATATTAACTGCGTCGGGCTCAATCCCAAAGAGTTTTGCGACTCCTTCTGGTGATTGCAGGGTCAGGTAGCGGTCTTGCACCTTGAAGGTGGCAACGCCGGGATCGCTTCCTACAAAGGGGAGCTTGAGGACATCACGATAAAATGCGGTACATTTGTCCAGTTCACGCACAAAGAGCAGTATGGCGTCTATGCCGAGCTTCATCATCAGGTATACCCTTTCTTTATTCAGCAACCAAAATCGAGGACAGAAATCAAGAACCGATCAGGCGGCCTAGGATGGTTCTGCTTCTGGTTGCGAAAGCTCTCAACATGCGCAGTCGTATGCTCACGTTTCCGTTACTATACCAGGGTGGGATCGAGTAATACTTCTCCCATCTTGCTCTTTTGGCCACGCAGCATTACCGCAGCGCATTGCAAAACACGGTCTCAAAAAATAAGCAGTTGACAGCGCTTCAGGTAGATGCGATGGCGAAGGCGGGATGTTCGCGCACCTTTACCGATAAAGTGACTGGCAAGCGCTTCGACCGCCCGGAGTTTCTGAAAATGCTAGAAATGCTGCGTCCAGGAGATATCCTGGTCGTGTGGCGACTGGATAGACTCGGGCGGAGCCTGAAAGAACTCATTGAGACGGTGAACCTACTCGCCGAACGCGGTGTGGAATTGCGCAGCCTCAAGGAGAATATCGATACCACCACGCCAACAGGCCGACTCATGTTCCACGTCATCGCAGCCCTTGCTGAGTTCGAGCGTGACATCATCAGCGAGCGGACTCAGGCCGGCTTAGAGGTTGCCCGTGCCCGTGGGAGAAAGGGCGGCAGGCCACGCGCCATAGATTCGATCCCGCCTGCGCGCCTCTCACGTGCCAGGGAGTTATACAAGGGCCGAGAGCATTCTGTCGCCGAGATCATGGCCCTTACCGGCTTCAAGAGCCGGAGCACCTTTTATGGTTGTGTTGCAAAAACGATGACGAAGGCGAGATGGATGTGAAGAGGTCCTCCTCGTTCAGTTAGGCGATCACTCCAAACAGTGTGGCGACCGGCGCGACCTGCTCTCCCACATCTCCTTTTGCCACTCCTTGTCCTTGCCCTTTCCTCAGGATGTTCATCATCTCGTCTCCTTGGAGGGTTCGCCAGGCCGTCTCGAAGGAGAAAAAGCCCATCCCTGGCTTCGTCAACCGTTGGATGAAGCGATGATCTTGTTCAATGAGGTTATGAAGATATTTGACTTGCCGCAATACACACTCTTCGGGGAGACAGCCTTCCGCTTTCAATTCCGCGAACGCTTCGGGAGAGGCAGCGTTTTTGTCCACGTTGATGACCCGTGGTCCCCTGGTATGGGAAGCGGCGAGCGTTTTCAGAAAGAACTGCTTGGCGGCTTGTGCCTCTCGCGTCGAGCTGAAGAAGAAATCGAGCGTCTTTCCGTGCGAATCAACCGCTCGATACAAATACACCCACTCTTTTTTGACCTTGATGTACGTTTCATCGACCCGCCAGGAGTGCGACGTGGTCGTCAAGTGCGCTCGACAACGCCGTTCGAGTTCGGGCGCATAGTGCTCAACCCAGCGATAGATCGTTGTATGGTCGACAGGCAATCCTCGCTCCAACAGTATTTCCTCAAGATCGCGATAGCTCAAAGCATAACGGAGGTAGCATCGTACGCACAAGAGAATGATATCGGCTTAGAAGTGGTACCATTTGAACGGGGGTTGCTCAGTCACGGTGAGTCCTCTTTTGCTCTTTTCTCTCCACTGTAGCAGATCAGCTTACTTCTTGCAACACAACCGGTGTGGGTGCGCGATAAGCACCTCTGGCACCAATCGCTCAATCTCCGTGAGCGAGGTTAGATCGAGCAGCGAGAAGTTGGCCTGAAGCGGATCGCTGCGGAGCCAAGAGGTGAGCGACGCATACGCCAGATGCCCCAGCGTGGCATAACACCGTGCACTCGCCGCTGTCATACCAAGTTGGCTGACTCATACGTTAAGTTCCTGCGCTAATCGCGTTTTGCCAATCCCTGCCTCCCGGCTGAGAATCACAAGATGTGGATGTCCACTCTGTCGACCAGAAATCCCGCCTGTCGCAGCGCTCCAGGATTTCTGGAGACGCCGCCACTCCGCTTTACGGCCCTGCAATGGCGCCTCCGTGCGCTGTTTGGGAAGTGGGTCGGTCTGGGTCTTGTGAGAACGGTTTGAGTGCATGAGTGATTCGTAGACTGTCTGCGTCATTGCGCTCGGCTCGGTCCCCAGTTCACGCTCCAGGACCTTGGCGCAGGTATGGTACGCACGCAGCGCGGCGGCTCGGTCTCCACGCAGGGCATGTAAGCGCATGAGTTGCCGATAGGTCGCCTCGCGCAAAGGGTCCTGGCGTAGGAGTGCTTGGGCGGCGGAGATCGCAGCAGGATACGCACCCTCTTCTTCCAGGAGTATGCTCAAGCTTTCCGCTGCCTGGAGAAACATCTGACGCAAACGGTCCCGTTCAGGAACGATCCACTCCTCGTAGCAACCAGACAGCAATTCCCCATGATACAGATGCAGCGCCTGCTCCAGAGCTTGCCGCAACGCGGTCATGTCATGAGCTTGCTCTGCTTGTTTTGTCTGGTCACATACTTGTTCAAACTCCTGGATATCTAGGAAGAAAGAACTCTCTGCCTGTACTGGGAGCCACTGCAGGCTCTGTTTGGACGTTGAGAGAAACTGGTCGGCATCTGGAAGGGATTGTCGCAAGTGATACAGCAGTTGACGCAGATTAGTATGGGCTTGCGCTTCCATCGAATCAGGCCACAGGAGAAAGGCCAGATGCGAGCGATCCTGGGGGACGCTCCGATTGAGCACAAGGTAGGCGAGCAGAGATTGGACACGAGGAACGGTGATGGTTGTTATCGGGGTTTCGCCCGAGAGCAGCAGGAAGCGACCCAGCAGATGAATGTGCAGGGGGAGTGCATCAAGAATTTCCCTTTCTCAGATCCAAGCGATGGTCTCGACCGCTTGTTGCAGATCGCGTCTTGTCTCTTGGATATACAGTCTGGAGGGTGTTTCCTCATTCAAAAAACTCGTGCGTAGGAGTTTTTCTGAATGAGGAAACGCGATGTCCGTGTCGGGTGGGGATGAGGATGAAAAGAGGCTGCGCCTGGAGCTTTATCTCAGCATTAGAGGCCTATTTTCAGGCGAATGCCCTCGAGAGATATTACGCCATCTTGCCACGCAGTGTTGCTGCTAGATCAGCGTGGCCAGCGGTTGCCGCGAAATTCGCCGCAGTTCGCCCATCGTCTGTGCTCAGCATAGGATCAGCTCCGCGCGCCAGCAAATCGCCCACCAGCGCGGTGTCGCCATTTTGGGCGACCTCCATAAGTGGGGTCTCACCATTCTCCTGACGGGCGTTGACATTGGCTCCATGAGCGAGGAGCAATTGAATGACGGCATTGTGGCGATGTGCGGCAGCACTGTGGAGCGGCGTGACTTGCTGCTCATTACGAGCAACGGCATCAACCTCTGCTCCTGCCTCCAGCAAAGAGGATGCCAGATCGGTGCTACCATTAAAAAAGGCCACATAGTGCAAAGCCGTAAAACCATCACGTGAATACGCCCGCGCCAGCGAAGGATTATCGGCCAACAGGGCGCGCAAGCGACTAAGGTCACCCATCGCTGCCATATCATGAATATCAAGCTGCGGATTGGCGGCTAACAGCGTTGGCAGCAGGTCCGTTTGGCCTGTATAATGTGCCCAGAGCACAGCAGATATTCCTTGCGGCGACCGGACATTTACCAGCGCGGGCTGTTCCGCGAGAAGGGTGGTGAGCTGCACACTATCGCCCGTTCTGATAACTGTGAAAAGATCTTGAGAGAGAGACATTACGTATCCTTTTTGCAAAAACACTTAGCAACGCTAACTAATTTCTTATGGTAGAATAGCACATGATGGATCAACAGTCAAAGCCCCCTGAGAACAACGCGATTGACATCGCTAACCGCCTTCATTCTGTGGCGATTCACCTGCTCCGGCGCGTCCGTCAGGAAGATCCGCTGACAGGGTTAAGTCCAGCGCGCCTCTCAGCGCTCTCGGTCGTCGGTTTTGGCGGACCCTGTACCATCAGCGATCTAGCCGAAGCGGAACAGGTCGCGGTGCCAACCATCAGTAGGATCGTTGCAGCTCTGGTATCGGAGGGATTGGTTGAACGCCAGACAGACACGCGTGATCGACGCACTATTCATCTGATGGCCACACCAAAGGGCATGCAGGTCTTGCGTGAGGGACAGCTCCGACGAAGTGTCCAACTGGGGAATCTGCTCGCGCAACTCACGCCCGCCGAACAAGAAACAATTGAGCAGGCCATTGCCTCAATGGAGCGCATGTTGCGCGGGGCAAGCGAGGAATAACATCTCCTCTGTAAAGCATTGATATTACAGGGGTCAGCACATCCAAACCTTACCGATGTTTTTCTTTGTTAAGAGGGAGAAACGCGCCGAGGTGTTTCTTTGCCTGAAAAAAGCGCACTTCTCCCCTTCCCCAGATCAAACGCCTGTCGGGGGAGATGGTCCGTTTTCGAGGAGAAGGGCGTAGGCGGCATAGGTGTTGGTGTAGGCCTGGGCGTTGGAGTTGGCGAGGGTTTGGGCGACGGTGTAGGAGTCGGAGTTGGACTCATTGGACCTGTTGGTGTGTATCGCATCTTCCCCGCGGGCGCGCTAGTCGACTGTACCGCAAGCGAATTCCCCGATGGCGGATGGGCATTTGCCATCGCGCATGTGCAACAGAGCATCACGGCTATGAGTATGGTCAGTGTCGCGATGCAGCCTTGTGCCTTCTTGCTCTGGCGGCGATACCAGGCCCAAGGCGCAAAAGTTTGGCGTTGGAGGACGTGGTGGCGTCATTGGTGGCCTGTAAGGTGGAGGTGGTGGGGTCTGATATGGTTGGGTTGGGTCGTTATACATCCCTGACTGCTTCCTTTTCATCGATATACAACGATGGACGCGCTGGCATGGAAGAATTTAGGACATGAGATGCATTGGCAATTGCCTACTCAATTGTTCTCTTGCAAGGAGAAAAAGCATCGTGACTTGGCCAAGCCACGATGCTTTTGTTGTTGGTGAGCCCAACCCGCGAGCGAGGGCCTTTTCGTCTCGTTAGTCTTCAAATACCGCCTTGTGCTGCGCGTGTTTTGCCTGGTGTCCAAGCGCTTCCTCTTCGTTTCTTGTTCGGAAGTCGCATCCTGGGGCGCTGCACTTCCACCAGCCTTTGTTGAGCTGATTAAATGCCAACATAACCAACATGATCACCAAGACTACGGGCAAGATCGATACTGCAAAGGCGTTCAAGTTGTTTAGTGGATCCACTCCTCTTCTCTCTCCTTATCCCTAAAAAACAAAAGCGAATGCGAGAATGCACATGTACCATTGTACTCAGAATAGTCGGGGTTACAAGAAACTAGCGGTGTTATGTTGCGACCCGGACAGCGCTTGCTACTGCGACTTACGTGATTCTGAGCAAAGATTTCGCTCAGACAGAGATGGCTGTGCCTCATGAGGGGAACCTGGCCGAAGGTGATTGTTTCCTCCGATGAAAACGGGCTATTTGACCCATCAATTCCTGCATCTCGTTGCGCAATCCTTGGGTTGAGCCAGCCCAAGTAGACGCCTATTGAGTTCTCTGTGCTTGCTCATCAAGCGCCTGGAAGTTTACCACACCGTTCGCGCTGTGGTCGGGAAAGTTTTGTGTTTGGTGAGATTGGTAAATCAAGATCTCTTGGTTTTTTGCTCCTACTTGACAGGGGATCATAGAGATAGTGGCCAGCTTCAAGGGAAGAAGGCCAAAAAGCCAGGTCATGGCGCGCAAAGGACGTCGGATTGACAACCAGAAGAGCGGCATCCCGTTGGCGCGCAATAGCTTCCAGAGCCTCTTCGCAGACCTGAGAACCCAGCTCTTTCAGGGTCGCATATTGTTCCTGTGACTCTGTATAAACCTCGTGAATGCTACTGCCGGGGATAATATCGTGGAACTGATTGAGACAGAGCAGTTCCCAGGCAGAATGCAACGTTGAGGCGGGATAGGCATAGGTGAGATCCAGCAGATGGGCCAGCGTCGCCAGGAATTCCGCATCATGGAGCAGAAACTCACTTTTGCGATTAGCGCGTTTATTGCGACCCTGAGTCGTGTAGGTTCCGCGATGGTATTCGAGATAGAGCTCGCCATTCCAGATCGGCAACGTTGGGCCAGACGTTTCTTCCAGTGTCTCAAAGAAATGTTTCACACTATTTTGCTGGACGTGAGGCATAGCGGGAAATGAGTCCAGCTCGCGGATATTTTCCAGCATCTCACGCGTTGGGCCGCCGCCATCACCATAGCTGAAGGCCATCAGCAGGGGAACGGGAGCTTCGCCTTGCGCAGCATCCTTTTGCTGCGCATTCAGCCATGTCCCCAGGATGTGCGAAGGTGTGGCCAGGGCATTGTACGTGCTGTTCTTCTTGCCTGGCTCCTCAGTTGTACTAAAGTGTGTGAGAACGCGTGTGCCATCGATGCCCTGCCACCAGAAGCTTTCATAGGGATGGCGGTTATATTGATTCCAACCGATTTTAGTCGTAAAGAAATATTCCAGCCCGGCCTGTTTGATCAACTGCGGCAGCGCCCAGCTGTAGCCAAAGACATCGGGCAGCCAGAGCACAGGAGATTCCGCCTCCGCCCCAAAGTATTTGGTAAAGAACGCGCGGCCCAGCAAGAATTGGCGAGCCAGCGCTTCGGATCCGCTCAGATTGCAATCTGCCTCCACCCACATACCTCCAATAGGCTCCCAACGGCCCTCAGAGACGCGCTGCTTAATTGTCTCGAACAGCGCGGGATGATCGCGGCGAATATAGTCATAGAGCTGGGGCTGGCTTTGCGTAAAGTGATAGTCAGGAAACTGCTCCATCAGGCGGGCGACCGTGTGGAATGTGCGGTCAGCTTTGCGGCGGGCCTGCCCAAGTGTCCAGAGCCAGGCCACATCGATATGGGCGTGGCCGGTGGCAGTAATATCCACCGCCAGAGGGGGGCCGGCCTGAGCCAGGGCGGAGCGTAGAAGCGCATGGGCTTGCGTAGTGCTGGCATAGAAAGAAGGGCTGCCAGGCTCATACGTATCGAGCGCGATAAAAGCCTCATTGAGCGCATGCAAGATTTTCGCACGGGCGGGAGAGCTTTCTGACAGAACCTCCGCTGAACCCAGAGCGACGCGAGCCGTCGAGATAAAATCGCGTGTTGGTTGATCAATCTGGACCACCTCACAGGGGCGCATATAGAGCTGCGTTGAGGGCTGACCCGTACCGTAGCCCAGGCCCGTCCAGCCGTGGAGGGCCAGGGAGTGGGAGTGGCCAGAGCAATAAATGTCAGACAGAAGAATTTCCTGGTGATTGCGGTCGCAGGCAGCGTAGGCTGTGCCATCAATGTAGAGCAGCGCCTCCGGGTGAGGAAAATAATCGCCAGCATCGCCCAGGGGCAGAGAGAGCGCCACCGGCAGCGAAGGGTCCCAGGTAGTAGGGACTTCAAAGCTGCCACGCAGCATAAAGTTGGTTTGCCAGTTGCCCCAGTAGGAATGGGAACGTTCTTTCATCATCTCCATTCCATGAACAGTTTCACGCCTCGACAAGCGTTCCCAAGCGACGTGTGTGCATTAGTGCGACGCCCTTGCCAGATTGGATGTTACTAAGGGGGTACACTACCACCTTGCAAAGAAAAAAACTTCTTCTATCTTGCTTTCCTCTGGCATACTGTCAGCAATCCATTCCCAGAAAACGTCACTCTGGAAGACACGTGTTTGGGAATGCGCACCCCCATCACTATACCTGCTTGCGTCTCGCACGCCTCAGATGCCCGCTTCATCCTTCGCTTGCGAGACCCAGTCGAGCGCCTCGTCTGAAATGCCATGCTGTCCGAGAAAGAGGCTCAGATGGGCCGCATGTTCCTGGACGTGACGCATGGCGTACAACAGGAGCTCTAAATAGCTGATCGGATTTTCACTGTCCCAGGGAAAACGGAATGGCTGGTGTACTTTCTCGTCTGACAACTCGGTGATCGTTGACTGACACTTCTTACGCAGATGCTTCAGATAGGTGTGTAGTTCATCCCTGGTATAGGGCTGTTTGGGAATGGCATCATCAGAGCTCTTCTTGAAGGGCGCAGGGGGAGTGAATTCTTCTACTGAGCAGCCTGTGAGATACAGGTCGAGCCAGGAGAGTGTGTGGTAGGTGATATCCCAGAATGTCCCATATTCCGGTCCCTCAGAGTCGATCCAGAGATGCTCCTGCCAGAGCGTATCGGGGCAGGCCACCAAGGCGTTTTCAAGCATATCGATGGCTGCGCCAAACTGTCGCCACAAAGCGGTGCGCAATGTCGTCTCCATCGGTTGTTCAGCCATAACCTATGTTCCTTTCTGCTTCTTTTTCGACAGATTACCACCAAAAGCGGTCAAGATCGACCCTAATATTAACGGTTTTATCTTCTAGTGTGGCGTTTTTGCCCAATTCGAGTGCGCACTCCTTTTCAAGCATCATATGACGAAGCGTCCCACAGGAACACCAGCACGGGATCGAGAAGTTTGGCTCCGACCTCATCTGGATTGTTACCGAACCATCGGTGATACTGGTCATGCTTACCTCCTTGTTGAGAACCGTTGTCTATTTCCTCTACAAGGAGGCACATTTCTATGCCGATTGGTTACTGGTCACACTCGTTGCGCATCGGGTGTTTTTTTGCGAGGACCAGGGAAAAACAAAAAAATCAGTTTGCAGAAATTTAGTGCAATCTGTTGCTAAAAATGTCGATTTCGTCGCCTCCCATTCGTTGCTCTGTTGAAGGACAACACGAATCGTCCTCGAACTATAACTAGGAACAACAATACATAGGAGGAAACATGCGTTATCTACTCTTGATCTACCAAAATGAGGCCGACCATGCAAAATTTAGCCAGGAAGAATTGAACGAAGAATATGAAGCCTATATGGCCTTTGGCAAAGAAGCCGAACAGCAGGGCGTGCTTGTCAGCAGTGAGGCTCTTCTCCCTACCAATACCGCGACCACGGTACGGGTACGAGGCGGCAAAACTCTGCACACTGATGGCCCCTTTGCCGAGACCAAAGAGCAGCTTGGTGGGTTCTACCTGCTAAACTGCAAGGATCTTGACGAGGCCATTGAGTTTGCGGCCAAGGTCCCTGCCGCTACGGATGGCTCTATTGAGATTCGCCCCATCATGGAATTTGAGTAGTAAAGTGAGAGCATAAATGCTGCCAGCACACCGGATGGTCGCCCATACCTTTTACCAGGAGGCAGATCGTATCCTTGCCAGCTTAATTAGCACCCTACGGGACTTCGAGCTAGCCGAGGATGCCCTCCAGGATGCCCTGCTCATCGCGCTTGAGCGCTGGCCCATAGAAGGTATTCCGCCCAATCCGGGTGCCTGGATCACAACGACCGCGCGGCGCAAAGCCATCGATCGTTTGCGCCGTGCCAGTACGTTGGCACGCAAGCACGAGATCCTGCAAGAGCTACTTCAAAAGGAAGGGCAACACGGAACTGGAGCAAGAGAAGCCGAGGCAATCCCCGATGAGCGGCTCAAGCTGATATTTACCTGCTGCCACCCAGCGCTGGCACTGGAAGCACAGGTCGCACTCACGCTGCAAACGCTCGGTGGTCTCTCCACCGCTGAGATCGCAAGCGCTTTCCTGGTTCCGCTCCCAACTATGGCCCAGCGCCTGGTACGTGCCAAACGCAAAATCAGGGATGCCGGTATCCCCTACCAGGTACCCCCGATTGAGACCATTGGAGAGCGTATGGACGCGGTGTTCTCCGTCCTTTACCTCATCTTCAATGAAGGCTACAGCGTCAGCAGCGGCAATATGTTGCTACGCACTGAACTCTGTGATGAAGCGATACATCTTGCGCGAGTCCTCCTCCAGCTCCTAACACAAGAATCCCTGCTTGACACGCTCCCAGAAGCATTAGGCCTGCTAGCACTCATGCTTTTACATGACGCCCGGCGTAACGCGCGCCTGGGACCAGAGCAAGAACTTGTCCTGCTCGAAGAACAGGATCGCTCTCTGTGGAACCAGGACAAAATTCAAGAAGGGCAGGCTCTCCTGGAACAAGCATTGCATATGCGACGCTCGGGCCCCTACCAGGTACAGGCCGCTATAAGCGCCTTACACGTTGAGGCCAAACGTTTCGAGGAGACCGATTGGATGCAGATTGCGGCTCTCTACGGCACACTGATGCGCATGACCCCATCTCCTGTAATCGAACTCAACCGCGTTGTCGCTGTGGCGATGGCGGACAATCCCTTACACGGGCTATCACTACTTGACAGGCCAGAAATGCAAAAAGCTCTCTCCAACTATCACCCCTTCCACGCCGCACGCGCCGATCTACTACGGCGAGCTGGCCGACCCCAGCAAGCCCTTGAAGCATACATCCAAGCGCTCAAGCTTTGCCAAAACGAGATCGAACGCTCTTTTCTTCAACGCCGCCTCGCGGAACTCTCTTAAATGGTGAAGAGAGCAAGCCAGCAGCATCATTTACTTTGATTTTCCGCTCTGCTTCCTTTTTGTGTATTCTGCGTGACTTATACTCAGGTGGTAAATAACGCAAAATCTGCAACGATTTTGAGGGTCTTGCGCACTTTCGGTGGAAAACCTCATCAACAATTCCCGGTTTCATTCATGAAACCCGCAGTTCACGACTTTCACCTCCAACTCGGTGAGAGGCCCTATGCGGTGGGAGGTCGCTGTATAGGCAAGAGCACACCGAGCACGAGGACGACTCCTGATGCAAGAACCAACGGGAGAAACACAATCGCCGGAATATGAACTATATCCCAGAGCCAGCCTCCGATGAATGGGCCAAGAAACGAGAAGAGGTAGCCTACTGTCAGCATGGTACCCGTCCACTGCGCGACTTCCTCCTGTTTCGCCAGGAGCGCAGGTAAAGCAATGGCCAGTATGTAGAGGAGGATGGTTGTGCCTCCAATGACCGCAGCCCAGAGAGGCTCGAGAACGACTGGTGTCCATATCCAGCACACCAGCGCGATCAGGCAAAGCGACGCGCAGATAATGAAAGGGAGTTTCCGTCCCACCAGTTTGTGCGCAAACAGGGTCGCAAACAAACTGGCAGGGAGCTGTGCTGCATTTAATATACCAAGTGCAAGCCACGTGAGGGCTGGAGCATGGACCGCCTGATTGTAGGAAGCGATCCACGCATTCGTCCCAAAGTAGATGAGCTGTGCGCCCCCAACGAACAAGCCAAGCGTCCAGGGATTAACGGGAACGAATCGACGGGACGACCTATGAGGGGTGGACCCTGCCTGTTTCAAGGTCCAACTCCTCTGGTTGACAGTATTTGCCGGAGCCAGCCACAGCCAGAGGACGAGGGCGATCATGACGGGGATGCTCCAGAACACAAAGGTGCTGGTCCACGCGTCACGGCCAAACCAGTTGAGCATCACCGGGATGGTGAGCATCGCCCCCACTGTCTCGCCGATGACCAGCCCGTCGCTGTAGAGCGCGGTAGCCAGGCCAATCTGGGTCGAGAACCATTGGCGGATCAGCGCGGGGATCGCTGTCTGTGAACAGGCACTTCCCAGGCTAAGGAGCGCTGTAAAGAAATAGAGTGGAAGGACGGCAGGCCAAAGGGCACGCAAGCTAGCACCGAGTGCGACCAGCAGGAGGCCAAACGCGACCATGATGCGCCCTCCCCACCTTCCGATAAGCAATCCTATTGGCAATGAGACGACTCCCATGACGAGTGTCGGCAGCGAAGTCAGCAGACCCGTCTGGGTATAGGTGAGCTGGAAATCATGACTGAGTAATGGTACGATGGGTGGGACCGCCAGAAGCACCGTGCGCAGATTGATACCAACGAGTACAATCAGGCCAAGCGTTCGTACGTGGAGCCAGGGGGATCTCTTTGCGTGGTCTTTCTCTCGCTTCTTGTCCATCAATTTCTCCGTATCTAGAGGAGGCGATTCCTCTTCTCAGAGGCCGTGACTCCTTTCCTGAAAGGAGTGAGCGCCATGCACACCAAATATATCACGTTCAACCTGGATGTATCGGGCTCAAAACGCAGAGACAAACGCACCATCAATCTCCAGTGTGCTCTTTCGAGAGACAGTAGCATCGGTAAGCACCATGTCAGTACGATGATATTCCAGCGCCCGCGAGCCGGTAAGGGCAGTCTGCCGATTTACTGAGGTTGGATAGCGTGCGAACTCGATGAGCCAGCGCTGTGTCGTCCAGATAGAGACAGTGGTGAAAGCGAGGAGCGGCGTACGCATCACACAATCACGCTCAGCACAGAGCGTCAGTCTATAAGCTCCCGAAGCAGACACTCGGCTACCCAGGTACGGCCGTGCTCAGACGACCGCGCCTCCTCAATCTCTCATCCAATGGAGAGTACCACCAGCATCCATTCCCTGAGCCGTGGCTTTCCCTCCAATGGGAGGCATGATACCTTAAAATGAGGCAGAGGTTTGCAAAGCCTCCAAGTCCCCTGCCTTTTGTTGGCTGGTCGTAGACCTTGGAGAGGAAATGAGCTAGGCAGGTCGGTTGACCAGGGTTTCAATCATCAGGGCAGCCACAACAGATGCCAGAAGGTCAGATCCATGCTAAAAACAACCCCAGCGAGAGCCTGGAATACAAAGAAGAGACGCTGCCATCGGTTCCAGGAGGGCATCCTCCACACCAGGAAGCTATAGAAAACCACCCCCAAGGTGAGCAGAGCAGAAACGCTAGCCAGCATCATGACAACGACAAGGGCAGGTGACATAGCGAACTGTACTGCATAGGGATCGTTGCTGGAAAAGAGCAGGAACAACCCGATCAAAACAATCACATTAAGTGTGCTCACAGTCCATCCCAACCACCTGGGAAGCTCGGATCGGAATGCTCCAACCTTAGGCTTCAAACGTGCCTTCCTCCTGATCGCCCGCAGGAGATAGGCAAGCGCCGAAAGGTCCACTCCCAAGAAAAGGACCAGGCAGAGCAACAGGAGTCCCACATGAAAAGCAGGTGTTTCAGCCCAGACTCTTTTCTGATAGGCTTGGTAGGGACGATTTCCGATAAACATGTTCATCTCAGTGCCCGAGCTTTGGAAAATGACCGTATCAGAGAACCCATCGGTCCGTTGGAAGATCCACGGCTGGACTTCTACCAGATTGATATCCTGGCTGCCTACCCCCTTGATAACAAGATGCCCACTACCAGAAGCACTCACCGTGACTGGGGAAAGCAAATCGTATCCCACCTTTTGATAGGACGTTTCGTTGCGGCGAGTTGACCAATAGGTCCCCTCAATCTGGCGAGCACGTTCAGAAAAACCAGCCGGTGGCGTGGTCGAGGTTGTCTGAGGGGCCGGATAATAGTGATCCATGAAGGCTTGTAACAGGTTTTGGGAAGCCATGCTTCCACCATGACTGTTGAAAGCGACGAAGAGACCCACATGAGGCGCTGGCAGGAGCATCAACAGCGAATAAAACAACGTCGTGTCACCAGAATGTCCAATGAGGTGATGTCCATCAATTTGTTGTTCATAGAAGCCATACGTCATCCCAGGAAGCCGGGAGTCATTGGTAAAATGCTGCTGTTGCATCCCTCGCGCGGTCGATTCCTGCAAGATACGGGTGTGGCCAAAGCCCCCCAACTGTAACTGTGCGATCATAAAGTGAGCCATATCGGTCGCTGTTGAACTGAGGGCTCCAGCTGGAACGGTTTCAATGTCCTCAAAAGAACCTGTGTGGTAGGCTCCGTTACTGTAGGTATAGCCGTGGGAAAGCTGGCCCGAAAGGGCATCAGGCAACGGCTGGCGAAAGGTGCTCTGGCGCATGCCTAGCGGTTGGAAGAGATGCTGTTCGATGTAGCGCTCAAAAGACATTCCTGAGACCTGCTCAACGATATAGCCTGCCAATGCCGCTCCATAATCGGAATAGGCGGTGACCACTCCAGGAGAGAAGATGCGCGCCGGGATATGTTTGGGAAGCCATGCCCCCAGGGGCTCCAGGTCCTGTATCTGGGGGACTAACTGCCCAATCGTGCCATCTTCAAATCCAGCTGTATGCGTCAGCAGATTCTCAATCGTAATTGGTTGAGGATAGGTAGCGGGAATACGAAATGTTTTGAGGTAGACGTTGACATCTGCATGCAGATCGACCTTCCCTTCCTCAACCAATTGCATGATCGCTGTCCACGTGAACAGCTTACTGACCGAGCCCAGGCGAAACACGGTCCTGTCGGCCTGGACCTTTTGCCCCTGCTGGATATCTGCATACCCGTACCCTTTGTCCAGGAGGATGCGGCCATCCTTGATAATCGAGATCGTGGCGCCAGGGATGTGATTGTCAGCCAATTGCCTCGTCATAACACCGTTCAAAAATGTCTCTAGCTCCTGTGGATCTCCCAATGAGGTGGGAGGAGATGAACGTTCCACTGTCTGCGCCTCCGTTGGCGACACACACGCCAGCAAAAAGCCAAACCATAGACTCAACACAACAAGGGAGCGCACCAGAAAACTCATATGTCGCGCCAACCCCTGATGAGGGTGACAAAACCACATACACGAAAACTCCTTCTAAAGATAAGGTGGTAAACACGGTTTTGAAAACCGAAAGACGAGAAATACGCAAAGGCGACCTGGGAGCGTGCAGAAACGCCAGATCTCACGGTGGAATACGATGATCAAGGCCAGCATGCCTTTCGATTCGGTTTCCAACGCAAGCATACCTGGCGACAGCCCTATGGTACAATGGAGAAGGCTGAGCATTTGCTAGGCAACCAGTTCACAAAAGGGAATGCCCAGGTGAGCAGTATTTGGGCCATACTCTTGCCCCGGTGCAGGCGATGGAGATATTTGTGAGCACTTGAACAGCTTCAGGGCGAAGGAGAACAATGAAACCCAATGATCGCTTGAAAGAGGCGCGAAAGCAGCGTGGATGGTCCCAGGCACGAGTGGCCGAACAGATCGGGACTGATGCGGGTAATGTCAGTCGATGGGAACGCGGATACTCATCACCTTCTCCCTATTACCAAGAGAAACTCTCCCTCCTCTTTGGTAAAGAGGTTCACGATTTAGGCTTGCTCAGAGAAGATGAGACGCTGCCCCCCCACCCGTCCACACCCGAACCAGCAACGGTTACTTCTCGTGAAGAGCAACGCGAAACCCTCGCGCGCGCTTCACGAATTCTGGCAATCTTCAGCTATAGCGCATTCTGGTGGTCTGGTCTACTCATACTCCTCTTCGCTCGAAAAGATCGCTTCGTTCGCTTTCATAGCCTGCAATCACTGCTTCTGTTTGGAATTGTCACTCTGTGCAATATCGCTTTTATAGGGATTGTCTCTGCTCTCTCCGGAACGACACTGCATTTCATGCCTGTCCAGACACATCTCCTCTCCCAGCCAGCCCCGCGGGAGCAGGCAACGCCCTTGGATTTCATCATTGTGCTCGCTGTCCTTTGCGCCCTCGTCCTCAATAGTGGAGCAATAGTGGGCTGGGGAGTTGGGATGGTCATGGCTTGGAGAGGGAGATATTACAAATTGCCCTTGGTGGGCAATGTGAGTGAGAAAATTACGTTGGCCATCTTCTCTCACGAAGCAGGCTCAGCCCCGTGATGAGGCGTCGCGTTTTCTTTGACTTCACTCAAAATACATGAACCTCTTTCTCGTTCTCACCATAACGCAGGTAATTCAGATACCAGTGTAGCGTGTCTGGTCGAGATTTGCTAGCCGTTCCATGCCAAGATCTTGTGATGAGGGGGCAACAGGCAGAAAAACAGGTAGTGTTGCAAAAAATGATGAGCGGAGACAACAGAGCAAGCAATTGCGACACGAGAATCATTATTCTAGAGAAAACGCGCATGTTCTACTTCTTTGAGTGGTAAACGATGGCCATGTGTACTTCAATTTGCTGAGCTTTAATTTTTTTGCAACACTTCCAGGAAGAATGTGTCTATCGCATGACCTTTCCGACCCGACTAGCAGCACGATCTGTGCTCTTCGCCTACCTGGAGGTGTTTTACAATCGAGTTCGTCGTCACTCCTCGCTTGGCTACCTGGGCCCGTTGGCTTACGAGACGCAAGCACAGAAAGATTCTCAGGAGGATCCTTGACGATCCCATCAACATTTTTTCACTTGTTCAGCTTCCACTGCTGAACACTCCACAGGGGTCTTCAAAGACGGATTTCGATAATTATCAAGAAATTATCTCATCGAATTCTGGGATCTACATTTTCTCCAGTGCAGAGCAGCTACTCAGCCACAGGACTTTTCTCTTTCAAGCGCAAGATCAATCTCACGATGTCTCTGGCAAATGCATCATCCAGGGGAGCCGGATACAAGAGAAAGCGGTACCATTTGGCTCCATAAATCAAGTCTGCCAAGACGTCCAGATTGGTATCAGGAGTCAGTTCACCTCGTTGCAAGCCGCGTTGTAAGAGGGCAACCAGACTCGCTTTCATTGGCACAATGAACGCCTGCTGAAATTCCCGCGCAAATTCCGGGTCTAACTGCGCCTCAGCCGACAGCCCGCTCAACACAGTGCCTGTTTTTCCTTGCAAGCCAGCAAAAGCCTGCTCAAAATAGGTCAGTAAATCTCCCTCAAGAGAACCGGTATCTGGAAAAGGCTCGCGCGCTTCCGCAGAGGTGGTCAGCACCTCAAGAGCCACGGCAGCTTTCGAAGGCCACCAGCGATAAATGGTCTTTTTCCCTACTCCTGCCACCGCTGCAATGGCTTCAATCGTCATGTCACGATAGCCGACCTGAGAGAGCACCTCACGCGTCGCTTGCAAAATCGCCTGGTGCGCCTGATTGCTTCGTCGGCGGCCCTGGGCGGGGGACTCCTGCTCACCCATCTTTTCTTCTCCTCTTTGCTGTCCACATCTTGACTACACGATACGTATCGTATATAATTTTGGTGATCCATAAAAATACGATACGTATCGTTTATTGTAACAGATACAGTATAGAAGGACAAGCTGTTCTATTGATTGGGAAAGGAACACCATTCGTATGGCAACACCCTCACAAGCAAGCAGAGGAAGCATTTTGATTACGGGAGCCACAGGGGGCATTGGCACAGCGACTGCTCGCCATCTCGATGCAGGTCTTTGCTGGCGTGCGAAGGCCCTCTGATGGAGAAAAACTGCAACGCGAGATCTCTGCTCGCATCACCCCCGTCTTGCTCGACGTCACTGATCCGGACTCCATTGCCGAGGCAGTTAAAACCGTAAGCGAGGCGGTTGAGAGCACAGGACTCGTTGGGCTGGTCAATAGTGCCGGTCTGATTGTTGAAGGTCCGATTGAATTGCTTCCTCTTGAGACTATCCGCCACGAATTTGAAGTCCAGGTGATCGGACGCATTGCTGTCATCCAGGCGTTTTTGCCGTTGCTCAGGCTCGCGCGTGGGCGCATTGCCAATATGGGAGCCATGAGTGGGCGCATCGCGCTCCCTTTCGTTGGCGTTCTCTCAGCATCGAACGCCGCGCAGGAATCTCTGACCGATGCACTGCGTCTCGAACTGCACCCCTGGGGAATAGACGTTGCTATCATGGAGCCAATGGCCATCCAGACGGCTATTTTTGAGAAAGCGACGGTCAGCACCCAACACGCGGCACAGCAGTGGTCCGACCAACAACAGCAACTTTACGCATCCGCGCTGGCAGCGTTCCGTAAAGCTTTCCCTGGCGCATATAGAGATTCCCCCGATGTTGTCGTCGCTGCCATTACGCACGCCCTGACAGCACATCGGCCAAAAACACGCTATCCTGTTGGGCGCATGGCCAGGCGGCTCGACTTGTTGCGCCTTTTTCCCGATCGCATGCGTGATAGCCAGATTCTGAAAACCTTGGGACTGACCACGCTTTAGTGGAAGCCGAAGTTCACTCTCATCGGTAGAGAGTCAAAGAGCGGTCGATGAACATATGGTTGGGAAAACAACGGTAGTTCATTATGACATGTCTCATTTCAGTCGTTCAGAGAGGTGGACAACATCTTTCTGAGAGTTCCATTACATTTCTGTTTGGTCGTTATTCACACCAACGAAAAGGAAAGAGAATATGTTAGATACCATTCGGACAGACCTCATTCTAGGTCAGTCAACCGTTAGCCATGTGCTTGCCGTTCCCATCGAGAAAGTCGATATCTCCAGGTGGCTTTTCACTCTTTCCGAGGGAGAATATCAACGCTGTGCGCCTTCAGAGCATATCACGGCTGGTTCCACCACAACCGATGATGGACGCCCTGTATCGATCAATGTCGAAATAGTCGATAACTACCTTCTTATCCAGCATTTTGTGGGCGAGATCACAGAAAAGCTGCACTGTAAGGTGAGGTCGCTGTCCGATGTCATTACCCCCGAAGGACGCAGCCGAGTACTGGTGATCTGGGAAATCAGCATGAAGGAGATAGGAGACGGGCACAGTAAATATACCAACACCATTACTGCACACCCCACGGAGGCATTTCTGGACTCCATAAAAGAACTCGGCATCACGTTTGAGCAGATCGCGCAAACCATCCAGACGGGTCTTGCGGGTCACAATTCCCGCGAAACGCCACTCTTCGCAGAAAGCATTGCACGGGCAGCACGCGCCAACAACTAGCCAGAGAGAAAAAAGAAGGAACGTACTCCCAGATGACCTGAGGGAATACTAAAGCGGCAGCACCTCGAATAGGTGCTGGAGGACCTCCGTCCTCAGACAACTGAGGTCCTCTCTTCAAGTGAGTCAATCCGCTCTGAAAACAAGACGTTCTTCACATTGTTTCTTCTCTCTTTGCATATACAGTGTACATTGGGGAAATGATGCCATTCTCGAAAAATATCTCCGTTCAACGGGTGTGCGTAAATTACTGCGTAAATTACTAATAGCCGTCGCTGGGTTGTGTTGCAAAAATGAAGTCAGGCCTTTATATTTGAGGTTATTCTGCCAAGAGAGGAACTTCCTTCATGGGCAATACGCCCCCGTTCAAATAGCGCCACTTCCAAGCGAGCATCATTCTGCTGTGTGTCCGTTGGTACTTGCGCTACTCGCTGAGTTCTCGCGACCTGGAAGAACTGATGCGGGAACGGGGACTGCAGGTGGACCATACGACCATCTACCGCTGGGTGCAGCACTACGCTCCAGAACTCGAAAAGCGTTGTCGACCTCATCTCAAAGCCGCCACTGACTCCTGGAGCATGGATGAAACCTCCGTCAAGATCAAAGGAACATGGATGTCTCTCTACCGGGCGGTCGATTCCGAGGGGAACACGCTGGAGTTTCTCTTGAGCCCGACACGCGATGCCCCTGCTGCAAAGCGCTTTTTCGCGAAAGCACTGGGTGCTCTCCACATCGTGGTTCCTCGCGTCATCACGGTTGACAAAAACATGGCATATCCAAAGGCTTTCAAGGAACTGCAAGGGGAGAAGCTTCTTCCAGAAGGTTATGAACTGCGGCAGAGCAAATATCTCAACAACCTCATTGAACAAGATCATCGCTTTATCAAACGACGTGGCAAACCCAGATTAGGTTTCTTTTCGTTCGAGACGGCTGAGTGAACGTTGCAAGGGGTTGAGATCATGAACATGATTCGCAAGGGACAGATAGATGGGAGAGAAAAAGCAAATATTATCGGTCAGATTGCATTCATCTCCTCCCTCTTTGGAGTAGCCGCCCAAGCTGAGCAGCTGGAAACCTTCATATTCCTCGTGTTCCTCGGAGCTTTTTTGCAACAGAGCCCAAATTCATTACCCCTTCAGCATCTCCAATGGCTCTTTGCCCTCCAGCAGCCTCTGAATCAGGCTGTGTTGCAAAAACACGGTGAGGAACATGAAGAACGAAGCGTCATCACTCTTTCGCGGCGTTTAGATGGCGACTCCAAACAGTTCTGCGACGAACGCTGCCTGTCTCGGGCCATCTCCTTTCTTGACTCCTTGTATTTGTCCTTTCCTGAGCATGTTCATGATTTCATAGCCACGTAATGTTCGCCAGGCCGTCTCAAAGGAAAAGAAGCCCAGTCCTGGTTTAGCCAGTCGTTTGATAAAGCGATGGTCTTGTTCAACCAGATTATTGAGATACTTGTTCTGTCGCAGTTCACACGCTGCTGGAAAACCCCCTGCTATTTTCAACTCTGTGAGGGCTTTGGGATATGCCGCGTTTTTATCAACCGTGACCACGCGCGGAGTCATCGTGTGAGAGGCCCCAAGGGCTTTTGTAAAAAAGCCCTTGGGGCCTGGGCATCGCGAGTGACGCTCAGATGGAATTCTAGTGTGTTTCCCTGGGAATCCACCGCTCGATACAGGTACATCCAGACCCCATTGACTTTCACGTAGGTCTCATCGACCCTCCAGGAGTCAGTGGTGGCCTTGAGATGCGGCCGACAGCGCTTCTCCAGTTCAGGAGCGTAGCGTTGCACCCAACGATAGATCGTGGTGTGGTCTACCGAGAGTCTGCGTTCTGCCATCATTTCCTCCAGGTCGCGGTAGCTTAAGGCGTATCTCAAATACCAGCGGATGCATAAAAGGATGATCTCGGTTTCAAAGTGGCGCCATTTGAAAGGGTGCTGCGCTGCCATACATGATCCTCGTTCGTCTTCTTTGAGATTCATCCTAACAGATCAGCTTTATCTTTGCAACACAGCCCTCTTTCTCATAGGGCGTTATCGACTGCTGCGTGGCGGATCTGTCAGAACTCAGGACACGGCGAGAAATGTCCCCAGAAAGTGGGGAATGCCTCTTGCAAAACGAGCAGCAGGTGGGGAAAACACAAGTATATGAGCGCTGTTTTAGAGGAAAAGTGGGGAAACCTTTCATCCATTCTCTGACTGTGTTCTGAGTTCTGACAGATCCCTGCTCGGAGCACAAAAAAATCGGGAGTGTGTTGCGCAACCACTTTTCGCCCAGAAAGACTCTCATACTCAAGAGTGAGCGTGGCTGCTTGATCAAAATACTCGAAAACCTGGGCATCATATTCCATGAGGTAGATAGCCCATAACTCCACTTTGTGACTTTCAAATTGAATCGTCACCCCCATTTTGCGGGATGTATATGCCCCGCTGACATTCATGGCTCTGCCTTGGACCCGTCGCACAGGAGGAGAAAGTCGGAGTTTTTCAATGAATGAGCAGGTCGGATCAGAAAGCTGAAGGCGATGGCACCATTGTTCAAACTCGGATGGTTTCATCTGGTCCTCCTAACGTTTCTCAGAATACTTGATACTTTTCGTTTGATTCCAGAAGAGATCGTTTCCGGTCTTTGGAGATCCCTTTGTCATTTCCGATGCGCCACGTACAGGATGGCAAGATATCCTTTGGTGACGCACCCATGATAGCGAGTATTGATCAAATCAGCGATATCGTGAAAGAGACGGTCGTGTCGGTGCTTCTCTAACACCCTGTGGTTGGAATAGGTGTCCAGCAAGCGAAGATAGCTGGCTGCATCGTAGGTGACATCCCAGTGATATCGACGTACTACCACGTCACGAAAGAGACCCATCTGCTCCATTTCTGCCTTAACTGGTTCTTGGACCTCATGGGGCCACAGTAATGGACCATATTTCTCCTCCTGTTCAGGTGCCTGTCGTCGATAGATCTGCTGCACCTCCTCAAAAAAGCCCTGAGAAGCCTCACTCTGGACATGCATATGCCAAAACAAGGCGATGGCTCCAGAAGGCTTGAGGGCTTGTGCTGTTTTCTGATAGGAGATGGCGGGGTCGATCCAATGAAAAGCGGTCGCGGAAAATGCGAGATCAAACGCTTCCTCTTCCAATTGCCAGGCTTCAAACGCCTCTGTGTGTATGCTGACGAGAGGATACGCCGCCAGATTACGGCGGGCAAGAGCAGCCAGATTGGCCCCAAGCTCAATGCTGAGTATGTGGTAACCCCGCTGTGCCAGAGGAAGTGTTGCCTGCCCTGTTCCGCACCCAATTTCGAGGAGACGCCCATCAGGCGGGAGGGCTGAGAGCGTCACGATATCGTCAAAAAGGGCTTTAGGATAGCCTGGCCGAGCCTGATCATATAACAAGGCATCTTGGTCGAATGTAGTTCGTAGGTATGTTTTGTCTTGTGTCATCTTGCCTTTCACCTCCTGTCAATACCCAAGTATTCTGAGAAACGTCAACTCCTTCTTATATCTAGCGAAGGATCGTTTGTGACAAGCGTACCGGATTTATGAACGGAATACAAGATTTTGACGCATATATCGGCTCATACGTAGGTTCGCTGATAGTGGAGACAATCTCTTCGGTTAATCACATACTGATTGACTCCAGAAGCGAAGACATCTTTTTCACGTCAGCTCTTAATGAGCTAGAATCAGCAAACCTGCGTATGAGCCATTTTATGGGCCAAACTACAGATTGCCATGGGGATGAAAAATTTAAAGAGCGAAAGCCAACAATAGACGCTCAAAAAGCGTCGACCAAGGGCGCGGGGGAAGTACAGGCAAATCATACTGTTGAGCTTCTTTAGTGAGCCATTGTCCATACAGCCATTTGGTTCGTGCCTCTGTTCGTAATTCTGCCTCAGATTGGTTTTGTGTACCTCGTTGTCGTCCTATGATATTGGCTAAAATACGTTCTTCTTCCGGTTCTACGAGAAACACTGCCCGTACTCGCTCTGTTGTTCGGTGACGTTGAAATGATGGTTGAGCAAACAAGGAAGGGAGAATGCCATCTCCTTCAACCACCGTGGGAGCAGCAGTATCAACGTGATTGTTTACGACGATTTCAAGAGAGGGCGCCATGCTTTCGCCCATGGTAATTAAACCTTTGCAAAGATGTTCTGGAGCCGATTGCCAGACAGTAGGATCATTAAAGAAGTTCAGTGTTTCGATGTGATGCTCTGGCAAAAGAGAAGCGAGACCCCATTGCAAAGCTAAACGAAAATCATCCAGCTGGAGCCAGGAAATGCCAAGCTGACGTCCTATTTGTTCTGCAACCGTTGTTTTGCCTACTCCTGACAATCCGCCTAAGAGTAAAACCGTCCAATCTGTTTGAACCACCTTTCTGTCCTCATCATCTCGCTTCAATTTAGCATAATACGTTTCGTTGAAACAAAGTCCAGGCAATACATGTTCTTGCTGCAAGTTATAAATCATTTTGCTTCCTGCTCACGATTCGCTCAAATTTTAGGGCGTAAAATGGATTGTATTCCCCACTCGGCCAAAATACTTGAGATTAAAATCGAGCATTTTGGCCAAAGCGAGTACCGACTGATGTCCAATCGCACAAAAGCCGGGTGTTTGAGAGCACAATTCTTCAAAACTACCTGAAATTCGAGGCGAGCCGTGAGAAAAACAGGCTAATCTAATGCCAGTTCGTTGGGTAGACGGTGATCCTCATAGTGGTCGTGTGCGTCGATACGCAACCAGAGTTGAATTCGCTCGTGCTCAAGTGCGGTTTCTGGTAGATCTATGAGAAAACGCTCAAGGGTGGTCAACGTTATGGCAAACTTTTCCTCAACGGACTGGCGAGTCCATTGCTGATACTGTTCAACCATTTCGGCATTGAATGCGTCCACGTCTGTATGTGGAAGGGAGTGACCATCCAGGATCATAAGTGATCTTTGCATGGAGCGCTCCCACCATACAAAGATATGCACCAGCACATCCTGGATGCGAGAAAAGCCTTGTTCCTGTACATAGCGAGCTTGTTCTTCCTCTGATAGCTCTTGCAACCGTGAAAGGTAATGCTTCCAGCCCTTCTCAAGATCTGCTAAGAGATCTTGACGACTGAATTGCTGATTCTCTGATGACATCTCTTCTTCTCTCGTATGCGTTATCTTTTTGCGAGCTGCTCAAGCAGGCGCTCACGATCAGCCTTGTTTTTTACGACAAATACTTTCTCCTGATACTTTTCAAGGTAATTGCGTAAAAATTCTGCGGTAGGAGGTGATCTTTACCCGAAAAAGTGGAGTCCCCAAAGAGGAGGGTTAGCTCATCGATTGTTCGTACATGAGGGGACTCATATACTGGAGTGTGGAATGCCTCCGAATTCGATTGGAAAACGTTTCGATGTCATCAAAGGTCACACTCCTAGCTTGTGCTCGTGTCTGAAATGCCTGTCCGTCGAGACCTTCTCCTTTCAAGCTGTGGAAGAAGCTTTCTATCGCAGCATTGTCGTAGCAGTCAGCCGTTCGACTCATGCTGACGATCATGCCTCCTTGAACTAACATTGCCTGATACCTCTCACTCGTGTAGGTACTGCCGCGGTCCGAATGGTGAAGCAAGCCGGATGGCGGACGGCGCCGAGTGATCGCCATCTCAAGCGCCTGGACGACCAGCGTGGTATCTTGAATCGCGGCCATGGACCAGCCCACAACCATGCGCGAGAACAGGTCTAAGACCACGGCCAGGTACAGCCAGCCCTCTGCTGTCCAGATAGAGGTGGTGTCAGCCACCCATTTCGTATTGGGCTGTTCGGCACTGAAATCCCGCTGGAGCAGATTCGGTGCTACGCGGGCCTCAGGATCGCTGTGAGTCGTGACCGTGCGATGGCGGGGGCGTTTCACGAACAACTCCTGTTCGCGCATCAACCGAGCCACTCGCTTGCGCGCTCACTTGATCCCTTGTGCTTGCAGTTCAGCATGAACTCGCGGGCTGCCATAGACACCGCGATAGGTTTGGAAAACGATTTTTACTTGGTCGGCGAGTTCGGCATCTTTCCGGCTGTGCTCGCTCGGTAGGTGTTTACACCAGGCGTCATACCCGCTGACCGAGACATCGAGCACTCGGCACATCAGCACAATCGCATACTCGTGCCGGTGGTCAGCAATGAACTGATATCTCACTGCCTTTCGCGCGAAAAGATGCCGACTGCCTTTTTTAAGATGTCGCGTTCCTGCTTGACGATCTCCAACTCCCGTTTGAGACGACGCACTTCTTCCTCCTGGGCTGTTTGATGGCCGCTCCCCGGAAACGCTTCGCCACCAAGAGCCGCCAGTTCCTTGCGCCATTGGTGGATCGAGGTGTCTGAAATGCCCAGCTCACGGGCCACCTGCGCGATCGGCTTGCCACTGGTTTGGGCCAGCCGCACCGCCTCACGCTTAAATTCGGCTGTATAGGTCTTTTGCACCTTCTGCATGATCCTTTCCCTCCTTTGGAAAGAGTCTATCCGAAGCTTCCCTCCTTCCACAATTCCGGGGCAGGATCACCATGAGGAGGAAGCGAACACGCGCACGCAATCAGATGGAAGCACGAGGTAGGGCTGAAGAACCTGCACCAACGCAAGCTGTTCGAACTGAGCACCGTTGATCTCCACCGCCAGTTGGGCTGTGTCGCTCCCTGGACGGCCACACGACCATCCATGTGTCTTTCTCTCCTCTCCCATCCATCGTTCTCCGGATCGCGGACGCGGCTTCCCACTCCGTGTATGTCAGTCGCGGATGACGGCTTTGGAGCGCATCAAGAACTCGCCAAGATAGCCATCATGTGGGACGCCTGGTGCCATCCAGTACGTCGGGTGGTTGCCGATATAGAGGTTCTTGATCGTCGGATCCGCGAACAGTTCGTCGAGCAACTTCTCGTCCCGGGTGACCGCCGTGAGCACCAGGGTGTTTTTGAGGGGAGCGATCCCGGCCTCCCGCGTCCACGGCGCAACCCATACGCACGGAAAGGCCAGTTCGATGTTTGCCTGCTCCGCAAAGGGATTGTCCAGTTGGTGCACGGCGGGCCGCAGCACCGCGCTGCCATCCCCCAGTTCTTGTACGACTCCGTCGCCGCCCAGGTAGGCCCGGGTCCCGACGGCTTTGGTCAGCAGGTAACGCTCGATCTTCTTCGCGGCCTCTAGGGAGTAGGTGGGTAGCACTGCCTGCTCATTTTCTGGCGGCAGGCTCGGAAGCGCCGCGAGCCGCTCGGCGATAGCCTCGGCGACTGGCGTCGGGTCGCCCTCTACGAACACTGCCGTGGCGTTAATGCAGGCCGTTCCGCCCAGGTTGCTGATCGAGTCGACAATCATGTCGAGGGAGGAGTGCCAGTCCGAGTCCGCAGTGACCAGGATCTTCGACCGACCAGGCCCGTTTGGCAGGACGGTGGGGTTTGCGGCATACTTATCGATGACTTCCTGCCCCCCGTAGACCATACTCAGATCGGCCTGGCGCAAGATCTCGTCGGCAGCGTCATGGTCAGTAGGCAGCAGGACCACCTGGTCGTTGCCGAACCCGCAGGCCCGTAGCGCGTTAATCAGTCGATACGGCGTGAGCGGTTCCCGCCGCGAGGGCCGGACAGCCACGCGGTAGCCCAGGGCCAGAGGCTCCAGCCATAGACTGTGCACGCCAGGTTCGTTGCCAGGCGCATGCACTGCGAAGACGTTCCCGCGCCGGATCCAGACCGCCGTGCCCTCACGAGCCTGCGGATCGCGCCAGTCGTTCACTGCTCCGATGGGCCGGGCCTGCTGCGCGCTCCAGTAAACCTTAGCAGCGTAGTGAGCAACAGCCTCTACGGCCCCGCGCACGATGGACAGTGGTGTGCCAGACATTCGGCTCACCGTGTGCTGGTACTCGGCAGCGGACATGCCGTCGACCTCTCCCGTTGCGAACAGTTTCCCGGCCTCGGCGAGGGCGGTCAGACGGTCCTCCAGGGGTAGCGTCTTCGCTTTATGCAGCGCGGCTATGGCCCGCGTGACGAACAGTTTGGGCACCAGGCTCAGCTCGGCCAGCGGATGACCCGCGACATCCGTGATGGTCTGCCGGTTGTGCGCCCGGTACGCCCCGTTGGGCCCCAGAGCATCTATGAAAAGCAGTTGACTGATCACACTCATCAGTACACCCCCTCGATGACGGCTTCGTTGCCGAACTGCGCGACGGGAGACACGTCGGCCACTGAGTCGCTCACCTGACCCGCTGGTGGTTCGATCCGGGTAGCCAGGTCGCGCTCCAGGTTGTTGGGTAGCAGCATGTTCTTGCTGATGTGGTTCATCACGACCTGTCCTCGCTTGCCGTAGTCCACCGTGTGGCCACTGGCAGGGTCAATCACGGAAAAGGTGATGAAGGGCGAGGGGGGATCGTAGATGCGAGGCTCGTCGTCGGTGAGACCCGCGCGCTCGATGGTGCCGCCGAGGATCATCGTGCTTCCATACACCCCTGCGAGCTTCACTCTGGGAAAGACCTCGGACCGAAACAGCTGGCGAGTGTCGGTATCCATGTGCGCTCCGGCCCACAGGATTCCCTTCACCTTCTGGTTGATCAGTTCCACCAGATCGTCGTGTTGGGCGATGCGCTCCAGCAGAGGTGGCGTGGTCATGATGACGCCGATGTCCTGGCTGTGCAGCAGGAACGAGGCCTGCTCCACGAGGTGTTCGACGTAAGCGTCGGCCTCCTCGGTTTTGCCAGCAGCGATGAGTTTCTTGACCCAGCGTGGGTCCATGTCGATCATGAACGCGAGGCCACCGCGCATGGTGGCCCGCCGCATAGCGACCTCTCCGACCATATGAGGTCCTCTCGGGAGGAGGGCAAGCCAGTTCACGTTTCGTGGAAACTCGTGTGCGTCTAGCTGAGTGTTCATCCATGCTCCCGCTGTGTCCGCCCAGTCACGCAGGATGACTACTCGCTTGGGGGTGCCGGTTGTGCCACCGCTTTCGGGGACTCCAACGACATCGGGGTGCGGCCCGTATCCTTTGGGGATAAGGTCTTCCGCCCGAACGTCGCGCAGTTCGTCAACGATATTGGGGAAGAGCGCCAGGTCCTCGATGCGTTTGACATCCTTGCGCGGGTCGAAGGGCAACGATTTCGCCCGCTTCAGCCAGTATGGCGAACCGGTCTCTGGATTGAAATGCCACTCCATGGCGGCATGAAGAAACTCCTGGGGGTCTATCCTGGCATCAAGTGGAAGATCCAGGAGAGCTTGCGATGCGATCATATGAGACTACCTCCTTCCCCGGCCGACGTAATCGGCCAGGTGATCATAGTGTTTCACCTTGGCAACAACTTCAGGAAGAGTCCCTTCAGTAATATTCTATACATATGCCAATAGATCGGGTCAGCCGATTTTTTCGCCGGTGCTATCATGAAGAGAGTCGGGGAAGGGCTGTTTGAACTTGATGGGCAGGCCATCTCTTCCATTGCGGAGGAGGATGATCGTCTGTCTCCCATCTTGCGTCTTTTTCTTACTCGTCGCCTATGCACTCACGTCCACAAAGGAGGGACGAGATGAGTCAGAACGCGCCGCAACCAGTACCATCAGCGTTTCAAAAATCGATGTCGTTACGGCACCTCGAAGCGTATTTTGTCTCCCTTCCCGATGCCATTATGGTGTGGGACCGGGCAGGCAAGCTCCTCTTCCTGAATGCAGCGGCGCTGACATTCTTTGAAGTCCAGGTTTCAGACCCCTGGTTCGGCGCCTCCGCTCAGCAGTTTCTCCAGCGTTATGAATGGTGTGACGAACAGCAACGACCGTTCTCTTTTCCCCCGTGTTTGCTGGACCTGACCACCTTCAAGGGGATCTGTCAGAACTCAGGACACGGCGAGAAATGTCCCCAGAAAGTGAGGAATGCCTCTTGCAAAACGAGCAGCTGGTGGGGAAAACACAAGTATATGAGCGCTGTTTTAGAGTAAAAGTGGGGAAACCTTTCATCCATTCTCTGACTGTGTTCTGAGTTCTGACAGATCCATAAAGCAGACATATACCCATGTCACACGTCAAAAACAAGCGAGCAGGACTCAACTAAGTCTCGAAAGAATGCTCTGTTGCGGCCCACCCGCTCGTATCCCATGTTATTATTGAGTAGTCTTATCTGCTGTTGATCCAGGCAAATGAACATTCCCTCTCCCAGGGTTGTCACTCCCCTCTACGTGACTGTGCTTCTGCTGCCTGAGATAGCGATGGATCTGTAGTCCCACATCGCGTCCTTCCTGCAAGGCCTCCTCCAACGACTCCAAGCTATGGACGACATCTCCCGCGGCAAAGACACCTGGCATGAGCGTCGTAAAGGGGCCTGTCAGTCGCAGCTCCTCACCACATGTCGTTGCTATGGTCAGTCCGCGAGGGAGAAATGACAGATCGGGAGCCTCGCCAATGGCGACAATTACCGCTTCGACGGGATAGCACCATCCGCGCCCCGGGGCAAAGGCCAGGTGCGAAGAGTCATCGTCGCGGACCCAGCGTGTCTTCTGACAACGTATCCCACAGACATTCATATCTTCCGTTCCCAGGAAGCTCTTCGGCATAGTAAACTCGTGAATGGAAATGCGCTCATGCGGGCGCAGCAACTGCTCTCTTGCAGTTACAGGCAGTTCCGACAGGGGGGCTGGATAGAACACGTGGACGGATCTGGCCCCTGCTTCTACAGCATGAGCAGCAACGTCAAATGTATAGCGGCTTCCTCCCAGTACAACGACCGTTCCCGCACATCCACCCTGTGAGGAGAAAGGCCGGGTGGAGAGTATCTCCAGCGCGGAGCACACACCTTTCAACGCATCTTCGCCTGGCAGATCGATAGGTATCTGCTGTTGCACGCCGACTGCCAGTAATACGGCATCAAAGTCCCGGCGTATCTCGTCAAACGAGATATCGCGTCCAATGCGGGTCCGTAAGCGAAGTACGCCCCCTGGTCGCAAGAGGAGCTCAAGTAACTGCTCTCTGGCCTGAGACGACAAACCAAAGGAAGGCATGTCGAGGGCGAGCATTCCACCCGCAGTCGGCTTCTCCTCGAAGATCGTGATCTGGCTATATCCCAGGAGTGCCAGGACATGTGCCGCATTGAGTCCCACTGGTCCTGAGCCAATAATTGCGATACGCTCGTCATAGACGTTATGGAGTATTGAAGCCGTGGGGACAAGCAGCGAATAATCCAGCAGTTTCGTATCAGGGTTCGAGATCACTACCTGTCCGCCACTCGTCCTGACCTGTGTGTGGTAAACCATTCCCAGCTCCTTTCCAAGAAGAGAGATGCATTGTGGGCGCGCTCTCTCCATACTTCCCTTTCTCTCTAGGATAGGATCGTGTTCTCACACATACATCTCTAAGCACAGGTCCTGTTTCTCGGTCATATCACATGTTATTCTGGTAGCCCTCCTCCTCCAGATGCTCTTTCCTAAGCATATCCGCCGGGCGCACCAGTAGTAACGGAAGCCTGGTTGCTTGAAGCACACGTCCAGCAATACTGCCCATCGTCCACTTTTTGATTCCACTATACCCATGTGTGGTCATGGCAATGAGATCACAGGGTTCAACGACGCTACCATCTTCTGCTCTCACACCATTCTCAGCAACCCGGACAATCCCTTCTGCGATATCCCTCTCCACTGAGACGGACCAGGTGAGTTTGAAGCGGAGGTCGGGGCCAATATTGGCAACCAGGCCTTCGCGAATGCATGTGCAGATCATTTGCAGATTCTGCCTGGCACTTTGCAGCAGCGCCTCTTTTGCTCCTTCGCTACTCTCTTTCAGCTCCACTGCCATCTGGATGAGGTGTAGTTCCCCTTGCGCAGGAGATGGCAAGGCTGCCATCAGGGCTGCCGCTGGAGCGATCACATCCTGAGATCGGGCTGAAGTATCTAATGGGACCAGGGCACGAATACCACTTGCGCCACCGCGGTTGGGATGAGTGAGCAGGGGTTTCTCGTCGCGGAGAATGAGTACTGGGACAGGCGCATGATGAACCACCTTCTCTGCGACGCTACCTAGCACCCATCGTTTGGAATTGTCAACTTATGAAAAGAAATAAAGAGCTTTTCTGAAAATGGTGAGGAAGAAGGAGAAAGGTGGAAGATTAGTGGCGGATAGTGGAGTGCTATGCGACTGTTTTCATCCTCGTCAACTCGTTCCATACCTGGAACCGATCCTGCATGAGGGCGCGATACTCCGCTGCCTGCAAACGATGCCGTTTGGGGCGAAAATGCTCGGAAATTGGGCCAAAGGCGGAAAGAAAGCGTTGGGCATGGCCTCCTGATTTGAAGCGCTGCATGGCCCGTTCTCGTTGCCTTGTCGGCTGATGCGAGTTCTCAGCCCGATTCTTCAAGCCTTTGTGCTGGCGGTGCTCGACGCCTGGCATGATCTCTTTTTTGGCGGCTGCATAGCTGGCCAATTTATCGGTGATAATCACGCGTGGTACGTAGGCAAGCCCCTTGAGGAGCTTGCGAAAGAACTTTTTGGCCGCCTGTTTGTTGCGTCGACTCTGGACCAGGATATCAAGAACGTTGCCATGTTGATCGACAGCCCTCCAGAGGTAGTGCTGCTTCCCATTGATCTTCAGGAAAACTTCGTCCAAATGCCATTTGTCACCAGGTTTCGGATGGCGACGTTTGAGTTCACGAGCATACATTTGGCCGAATTTCAAACACCACTGACGGATGGTTTCATAGGTCAGAACGACCCCACGTTCAGCCATAATCTCTTCAATGTCGCGGAAACTGAGCGAGAAACGGAAATACAATCAGACACAGTGGCTGATAATTTCTAGAGGGAAACGATACCCTTTGTATTGAGATAATGGTGCGTTCTTTTTCATCAGAACATTCTACCATACTGTTCAGCTTTCCCAGTAGAGCCTTCGCCAAGTTGACAATGCCCCTGAAGCATCTCTCGTACCTGCCGGTAGGACTCAAGGGCATCAGGGATCCCTTTGGAAGGATCGAAGCGGGCAATTTGCGCGAAATAGGGCCTCCCGAGGTCAAGGGGCATTTGTCGACCATCAAAGAGTCAATGGTTAAACATGCGCAGATAGTGCATCATTTCCTCTTCGCTCAGTGGCTTATTGAGTCCATCGAGCGAGGGTGAGGAGCAGGGAGAAATCGTCCTCGGGATAAGGTTCCTATACTCTGCCAGGGTTGCAATCTCAGTTGTTTCGACTGCGCGTATATAATCATCAGCGAAGCCAAGATAGACAGCGGGAGAGAAGCCAGAGAGAGCCAAAATCTGCTGTTGAATCCGAAACATTATCACCGTGATGATTGCTGCGATGGGCCATCTTTCCAGCGCACACTTCAATCCTGCCGTGACTGTTGCCTTTGCTCTGACCCGTCACTTCGCCTGGGAAGAGGTTCCTGTTTATATTGGTGGGCAATTCCTGGGGGCGATCCCGGGAGTTGGAACCCTCCGTCTGCTTTTTGGTCTGGTGGCCGATCTTGGTGCCACGCTTCCCCATGGGAGCGTGTGGCAGTCCTTTGGTCTGGAGATCTTGTTGTCTGCCGTGCTGATGGTGGTCATTATTTCCGTCGCGACCGATACCCGAGCCGTGGGTCAATAGGAGAGCGTTGCATCCCAAGGTCCTGCTTACCTGTTGCTCTTCTCAGGTCCACTCATTGTTGTGCTTCGGCAACGATGAGGCTGGAGGCTCCCGAGAGAGGCAGATGCGTCAGGTAGCACCAGCCGCTTTGCCGCAGCCATGTACGTACCTCTTCCTCGCTATACACATCGCCTTCGCCAGTGGCAACCAGAAACTCGCCAGCGATGAGCGTGGCAAACAGGGGATGGGTATGGGTGGTATCGGTCCAGAAATCGACCAGCAACAGGCGCGTACCAGAAGAAACAGCGGCATGGATGCGCTGGAGCAAGGTCAGATTTCTTTCTGGTGAGAACATATGCACAGCGTGGGCAAGAAGAACACAATCATGATCAGGTGGAAGGGGATCTTGAAAGAAATCTCCCTCAACTATGGTAATCTGCTCAACCACAGGGGCCGTCTCCAGGCGCTTGCGTGCCAGTCTTGCCACACGTGGAAGCTCAAAGAGGGTGGTCTTGAGGGCAGGGCACTGGCCTAAGAGCGCCAGCAGAAACGATCCGTTTCCTCCGCCAAGATCGAGCACCTGGCGATGGCAACCAAAGTCATAGGTGCAGGCGAGTGCCTGGGCAGCCCCACTGGTGATGGACTCCACCCCTTCCGAGAACATTCTGATCCGCTCTTCGTCTGCAGGTTCAAATGTGGCCTGACCGGTACGAAGACGTGCTTCAAACTGCTGCCATGCCGGGTAACTAATCTGGTTCCAGAAGCGCAGGAATGGGCGGAGATCAGGAGAGGAATCTCCACTGAGAAAGGCAGTAGCCACTGGACTATTCTGATACCACTGATTGTGGCATTCGACCAAACCCAGAGCCACCATTGCATCAACAATGATACGTAGTCTTGGGCAGGCAATCCCTATCCTTTGCGCCAGAAGCTCTAAGGTCATGGGGCCCTCAGCCAGGTGCTCAAAAAGTCCGAGCTCGCTGGCGGCAAACAGATGTTTCGACGCCATAAAACCACTCGCAATCTGGAAAATGGCATCAGGTGTGACAGGGTTATGCATTGTCATGGTCTGATTCTCTCGTCACAACGTGTATGTTGCTGGTATGCTTGTTGTCCCGCTCCATACGATGAGCAGTGAGAGGCAACACGATAGGATCATAAGACTGAACCATCTTTTCATGGGCGCACCTCCTTGTAGGGAGCCAGAGTTACTTCTCTTGCCTGTTTTGCTCTGACCAGAGCACAGTACCCTATCGAGGGTCGTAACAGGTTCATTGTATCAGGCTGTTCTTACCTCAGTTGTAGTCAACCAGTTCCACCGTCTCGCGCTTAGGAGACAGGATGATTGCGTGTGAGCAACGCATGGAGCAGTGCATCGAGAGACCAGGCACCTGCTCCAACAATCAGACAGAAGAGAGAGCCGAGAAGCATACTCACATCAACGCGCGCTTCATGGGCCATCTTCCAAAATCCGTTCTCCAGGAGGAGAGGGATTTTGGTTGTGGCGATAGCAACCAGCATATCAAGTATTAAAGGAATGGCAGCCAGTCTCACGAGGAAACCGAGCAGAAAAAGGAGTCCACAGCCGATCTCGACGACGCCAACAAAGGGTGCGGTGAATGCTGGATAGGGAATGCCGATATGGGTGAAGCGTCCGACGCCAAGCTCCGCAGGAAACAGAAATTTCTGAAGCCCCTCAGAGAGAAAGATGCTACCTATTGCCAGCCGTACGAGAACCATTGCAGCCGGTGCTCTACTGAAGAGGATACGGTGAAACCACTGCAAAACCTGCACATCCTTTCTTGATCAGTGACAACGCAAGGAGGATGACGAGACTGGACCAGCAAAGAGGCGGAGGCATGCAAACACCATGCACCTTTCCTCCACACAATACCTCCTTTGAGACGCTTCTCCCGTGGGGAAAGGCAAAGGCATAGGGTTCTACCGCTCAGATTGCCAAATGCTCTCACTACCTTGCTGATAGTCGTTCAGCGCTTTACGCGTCCCACTAATCACTTCAGCAACTGTCTCAAAGAGCGCCTGCGCCTTAGGGTCCTGAATCCGTTCAATATCAGCGCGACACTCTTGTTGAGCTTGTTGCAAGAGCTGATCAATATGTTGGGCATGCTGTTGGGGGGTCATATGTGATTCATTGCCTTGCATAAGCGACTCCTTTGCTGTGAAGAAGAACAGGTACTTCTCTCAACGCTTCCAGAAGCTGTCTCTTTTTGAGGACGAAGGTGAGTAAAATTGTACACCTTCTCACCTTGAGCACATCTGACTGTAGTATCTCACGATGATACGCGTCTAGAAGCACCTCTTTTGTCCATACGTTGTCTCTTCGTAAGAAACACGAGACGATATCGGAAACCGTTACAGTATTTTCTGGCTCAGCACTATGAAGGAGGCCACTGGGTCAACCTGGCTGCTCTCAACTCATTTCACCCAACTTGTTGGAGAACCCATACCTGTTCGTTTTGTGATGAAAGGGACGGCGTATATGCCCTGAAATGGAGATCAGGTGAGTACCGTGTCTGAGCAATCGATCCCGATCTTGCTTCTCCCACCCCTCCCTTGTACATTGGCATCCTTTTTTGATGCAAGGCTCGAAGCAGGCCAAGGTCATTGCAGTGCTGACCGAAGAAAAGGTGGGAAGCCAACCTCTCTGGGTTGCTTCCCACCTTTTCTTCAGCCCTGGCTCCCTTCTCTTCACATCCCTACAATCCAGAACCGGAGCAGACCGATGACGGCTCCTGCCAGAATCAGCCACACGGAATTGAGCTTGAAACGCAGCAGAATCACAAAGGCGAGGATGGCGATCGCTACCGTCAAGATATCGGTGAGTGCATGTTGTCCCAGTTGAACAAGCACACCAGTCATTAACGCCAGCGCGGCAGCATTGACCCCATCAAGCAGTGTGGCGGTCCAGGTCGCCTGGCGTAAACGCGAAGCCACGGGATGAATGAGGGCAATCAAGGCAAACGAAGGCAGAAACATCGCCAGCGTTGCCAGCAGGGCTGCGGGCCACCCACCGATGACATACCCAATAAAGGTTGCCGTTGTGAAAACCGGGCCTGGTGTAAACTGCCCGATGGAAATCGCATCGAGCAACTGCTTGTCCGTCAACCAATGGAGGTTTTGCACCAGATCAGTACGCAGGAACGCCAGCAAGGTATAGCCACTTCCATACACCACTGATCCAAGTTTGAGAAAGGTCAGAAAGACCAGGCCTAAACTGACGGAGGGGGCTGCGGCAACGGCTCCGGCACCAAGCCGAGCAATGAGCGGCTGTAGATCAGCTCGCAGGTTTGTAGCCAGCAATGGGACCGCTACACTCACAACAGGCGTTTTTGTGCGCCTGCGCGAGATGAGCAAACGAAGCACACCGTAGAGCGCGGCCCCTCCGAGCAACAAGATCAGTACATTGACGCCCAGGAAATAACAGACTAGCACCACAAGCGCGAGGCCCACCGCAAGTGGCCCTGTGAAAATTGTTCGTCCCAGATTCCAGATCGCTTGTGCGACAATAGCCACAACGACCGGCTGAATACCATAAAAGAGCCAGCCGATCTGAGGCAAGGCTCCATAAGTAACATAGGCCCAGGCCAAAGCGAGCACAATCAGCATAGCTGGACCGATAAAGCAGACTCCGGCTACCAGCAAGCCAGGCCATCCCGCTTGTAGGTAGCCCAGGTAGATCGCCAGTTCCGTGGACGAGGGACCAGGAATAAGGTTCGTCACACCGATCAGATCGACGAATCGTTCATTACTGATCCAATGGCGCCGCCGGACAACCTCCTCACGCATCATGGCGATATGAGCAGCAGGTCCTCCAAAGGCGGTAAAGCCCAGGCGCAAAAAGAGCCAGAGGACTTCCCTGAGTTCGTGATAGGAAGGGGTCGGCTGGGGAGGGGCGGCTGGGTTTGTTGTTGGTGCTTCCATAAACGTTTTTTTCCATTTTCTCTAGATTTTTCCTCTCAAGAGAGGTCTTACTCGTGGGAGGTGACGCCTACTGACATTAGCTGGGGAGCCCATGCGCCGTGCTTCCCCGCTCCTCTTTTCAGGAAAGAGAGGAAGCGCAGCGCGTGCAGTCATTGGTGGTTCACGTTCCCTGATAACAGGACTGATGGGTGCTTCCACAAGTCAGTTCGCGAATTTGTCTTTCATCGTGGCTGACCATCACGGCTGGGAGCGGCGCATACGAAAGCGGCTTCGCATACGCTTGCCCCTGATGCACCATCCACCAGAGCAAGTGGGCCAGCGCTTTCCCTTTCTCGGCATCGCTTTGGTTCCGGTAGAGCGCGATCCAGAAATACCCTGCGATGGGATAGGAAGAGGCAACAGGGGCCACTGACGCCAGATGGACAAACGAGAAACACACGCGAGCGCCTCCATCAACAAAAACACTCCTGTCTGCAATGACTTTCCTGTGGTGCATCAGCTCTCTTGCCTTCGCTTGCCAATGACCTTCCTCTGGCTTACATAGGTGGCATGGGAGAAGGTCCTCCCCCCTGCTCGTCTTCCAGCACTTCCTGAACCAACTCCGCAATTTTGCGCTTCGCTTCGTGCAGGGCAACACGCCCCTCGTCCGTAATGACGTAATACTTGCGTATACGGCCATCGACAATCCTTTCCGTCCGCGTCAGATAGCCCTGCTCTGTCAGGCTATGCAGCAGCGGATAGAGGGTCCCAGGTGAGAGATTGTAGCCGTGACGGGCCAGTTCCGCGATCATGGCAACCCCATAGATGGGTTCCTGGGCCGCGTGATGCAACACATGAATTTTGATAAAGCCTAAAAAAAAGTCTCGCAACATCGTATCATTCCTCGATATCGCACTTTGATATTACCAGAGAGACGCGCTTTTCTTCAATATGCTTCCTGGCATAGTACCCAATCCACAAACATGTTTGTGAAGGAAAACAAAGCGACTGTGCAAACAGTTATCCTCAGCCAGCATTAGTATGCTTTTCTTTGTTTCTTCTCTTCTTTCTTGCAAGTTGGTTGCAAGAACACACCAACGTTGGAGGCTCCCTGCAATCGCTCCGCCTGCAGCAAAGAAACATTTGCCAATATCGTTTCGTGACATGATCATAGCATCGCTGGAACGATGATGACAAGGGAGGAACCCCCTTGGAAGGTGTTCGCACGCCCAGGAGCATCCTTCATTCGTGAAAAGAGAAACGCATGAAAACATGGCTCTCCATCCTGATCGTTGTGAGCAGCATCGCGTTCTTGCTTGGGAGGCAGCCTTTCCTCAGAACGGGAGCTGCCTCCTACACGCCTCAAACACGTAATTTTACCATTATCACGGTTCCGGTCCTCACCAAGGAACTGCGTCCTATCTACCCATTTTTGTCCAGAGATTTTGCTCAAGGTGGCGTGCTTCAGGGGAAAGAAGTCTATCGCTTTCAGCCCGAAACCTTGACGGTCTATCAAGGGGATACCATCAACATCGTCTTTGTGAATCCCGAAGATGATGCGCATACCTTTGTCCTCCCGGCCTTCCATGTTGCCCTGGCCCTTCCTGCTCAGGCAACGACGACTACACACTTTGTCGCGAGCAGCACCGGCATCTTCCTTTTCATTTGTGATATTTCTTCCCATGTTCCCTACATGGCGGGGTCACTTGTGGTCCTGCCGGACAATGATGCACGGCCCTCTCCGTAGGGTTTTCACTTGCCGACTTTCGGCTCTCTGGCCATCTCGGCGCTCGGACCTAATAGCATCTCGCGCGTGGTCCAGTAGGGCCACCATTCCCTTACGAAAGGTGAGCCACATGAGAACCTCTTCTGCGCCTACCCTTGCTTGTTCTCGCATACTGGTTGGTGTATCAGCAGCGGCAATGGATGAGAAACCCTTGTCACAAAGGCAACGTGCTACTTCTGGAGCCGAGAGAGGGGGGCTGATTAGAACGCCTGGGGATTTCCTTCCCTACCAACCTGTAGCAAGCGTGTGACACCTTTCTGCCGAGAGACAGAGGGCGAGTTTCATAGCTGCGGACAGGTTGTTGGTTGAATGGTCCTGGACTGTTCCGGCAGCCGGAGTGTTGCTTCAGGAAGGTCTCGATGTGCTTGTCATCCTGAACGAGCTTCGAGTCGGCCGCTTTCGCTTACGGAAGTGAGGAAAAAACACATGGTTCTCGCTATCGAGCAAGCATACAAACTGATGCACTCCCATTTTCGTGACCGGGTGTGCCGAAACGAACCGCTGACGCGGCATTGCTCCTTTGAAGTCGGAGGACCAGCAGATCTGTGGGTTGCCCTAGAAACCCATGAGGAACTGGAGACCTTGCTCCGCCTCTGTGCTACCCATCAATGGCCGCTCTTGCTGGTTGGTGCGGGAAGAAACGTCATTTTTGCTGATGCAGGCGTGCGCGGCATCGTTGCCCGAATGGACCTCCAACAGTACGAAATCGAAGACCATCGTAATGGTACTGCCACACTGATTGCAGAGGCAGGAGTACGCTGGCCTCAAGTGCTGCATCAGGTGATTCCCGCAGGCTGGGCAGGCCTGGAATTTGGGATTGGCATCCCGGGAACCCTGGGCGCTGGCCTGGCCAGTAACGCCGGCGCTCATAACCAAGAACTGGGACAGGCGCTCGAATGGATCGAAGTCTTAGATGCCCGGAATTGCAATACCCATCTCGGAGATCCGTTTCCCACCCTGGTCACCCGCCGCTATGACCGTGATGATTTAGATCTTGGCTACCGCCACAGTCGTTTCCGCATCAATCGCTACACCCATCTCGATGTACAAGGGAACCTGATCTTCCCGATCCGCCAGTTGATCGAACCCGCAGAAATTGTCGTGAAACTGGGACTACGTTTGCGTCGTGAAGATCCTCAACAACTGGCTGCGCGTTGTAACGGGTACATCGAGGAGCGCCGGGCCGATGAGCCGCCCCTGCCAAGAACCGGACCCATCTTCAAAGATCCTTCCGGGCATCTGGCAAAGGATCTCATCGCAGAGGCTGATCTTCGGGGGAAAACCTTCGGCAAAGCACAGATCGCCGTACAGAATCCTAATTACATTGTCAATACTGGTGGTACGACGGCGAGAGAGATATTCTCCCTCATCGTAGAGGCCCATCAAGGGGTTCTGAAGCACGCCGGCATAGAACTGGCATTGAATGTTGACATCCTCGGAACGTGGCCTGGTCGTCCTTAAAAGGATTCGAGGGGATTTCAGCTAGTATGGTATTGCACGCTTATGCTACAGTTTATCGTATTCTATACATTTGATTGATCATTGAGCTTGAATACGAGTGGATATACCAAGAAACGGATATAAGGGGCATTACGAGTTCTGCTCTCCTTGAAAAGAGACATCCGTAGCTCATCCTAGAGGACATTCTGTGGGGAGAGAGTATGACAAAGTATCCAACCATCACGAGACGACAGTTATTGGCGCATACATTAGGTGTAGGAGCAGCCTTGACTGCTCCCTGGTATTTTGATGTCAGGAATGTGTTTCCCCTTCATACAAGTGAAGGGCTAAAGAAATTTCATCAGCCTCTACGCGGCATTGGTCCTGCGGGGATTCCGGTTGCCACTCCAGACGCCTTTGTCGCTCCCACTACAGGGGTGACGCATTATTCACTCTTCATCAGGCAATTCACGGATCAATTACATCCCGATCTTGGAGCAACAACGTTATGGGGCTATCACCCGGCTGTTCCGCTTGGTGGGCGAGCGCAAGTGCAGAGACACCTTGGAGGCATCTTTGTGGTACAGCGCGGGAAACCAATACAGGTCACGTTTACGAATGAGTTGCCACCGAAGCACATCCTGCCAATTGATAGGAGTGCTAACTTCCCTGGTGCTCAGAAACAGCAGAATGCAACGACAACGCACATACATGGTGGATTTGTGCCCTGGACCAGCGATGGCGGCCCATGTACCTGGTTGACGCCAGATGGGCAGTATGGACCGAGTGTGCAGAGTCAAAATGGGAACATCTACAAATTGCTCAACCCTCATCTCGAACCTGGTCAAGCGGAGTACTACTATCCCAACGATCAGAGTGCCCAACTGGTCTGGTATCACGATCACGCTTACTGTCTTACCCGGCTCAATGCCTATGCTGGAATTGCCAGTGCCTATATTATACGCGATCACTTCGAGTCTGAATTGCGTAACGATGGCCTGCCCGACTTTGTCGAACATGGTGGGCGCGAGATTCCTCTCATTATCCAGGATAAGATTTTCGTTGGAACTGATCTCGAGCACAAAGATCCCAGTTGGCCGGGCCCCAAAGAGGTAGGCAGCTTGTGGTACCCCCACGTCTATGAGACGAACCGTTGGTCGCTAGGTCCTCATCCTCTGGGTCTGCCACCAGATCGCTCAGTTGTCCCGGAAATGTTCGGTGATACCATGCTTACGAATGGCACGGTATATCCCGAGACAACCGTTGAGGATCGGCGCTATCGCCTACGTGTTCTCAACGGTTGCCAGGCGCGATTCCTGAACCTGCAATTGTATATAGATAATGGGAGTGCGGATAGCATTACTCTCAACAATAATTCAGAGCCGACCAATGCAGCAGGCCCCGACTTCTTTGTGCTAGGGACAGAAGGGGGATTTCTACCCAAGCCAGTGCGTGTTCCTTCCAATCACCCGTTCGATCCCGCCTCTCTCGAGGGTAGCATTATTACAGCCCCTGCTGAACGTTGGGACCTCCTTGTTGACTTCAGTGGGTTTGCTGGAAAGAAGATCATTCTCTACAACGATGCCCCAGCCCCATTCCCGAATGGGAGCAAGATCAATGACTACTTTCCAGGCTCCCCAAATCCCACTCCCACAACTCCTGGCTTTGGACCGAACACTCGCCAGATTATGCGATTCAAGGTCATCTCAGCGGGTGGCAAGGATAGCCCCTTGCGTCTCACACCTCATAGCAGTCTGTCTTCTGACCTTGCCCCATTTCTTGCGCCGCCAGGTGGGAGGTGCAAAACGGAGTTTTGCACCTCCCACCTGGCGTGGAGATCCGACAACTAACATTGAACGAGACATTTGATGCATATGGTCGTCTGCTGCAGTTGCTTGGGACCAACCGACAGGTGCAAGGAGGCTTCGGGCGAGGCTATGAGGAGCCTGTAACCGAGGTTGTAAAAGAGGGCAAAACGCAGGTCTGGTAGATTGCGAACTTGACGGGTAATACCCACCCAATCCATTGGCATTTGGTCAATGTTCAGATACTGGGACGTCAACCGTTTGCTGTGAAAGGTTACAACGGTACACCCAGCTACACCGGCCCTGCACGAGGTCCGGACAAAACTGAACTTGGATGGAAAGATACGGTAAGCATGCATCCTGGTGAAGTGACGACGGTGATCATGCGTTTTGATCTGCCAAAAGTGCCATTTCGTGTCCCATCGAGTCCACGGATGGGTGGGTGCGAGTATGTGTGGCACTGTCACATTTTGGAGCATGAAGAGCATGACATGATGCGACCACTGATGATCCTGTAATAGGAGAGTAGGAGAGAGGTCGCTGAGAGAGGACTTGGATCTAACCCTCTTTTGTCAAAAAGGGAGGGAGGCGTGAAAGGCGTCCATGATGGAGATGAGCCTGGCAAAGCCGGAATGAAGGACAGGGATGTCGAAGACCATCAACCAAGGCAAGATAAGGGAATAGGGTTCTGTCAGAATTCAGAGAAGGGCATACCTGGTAATCGTTTACAAGATATGCTGAGAACAATAACCATCATGCTTCCCATTCCCTCCCTGAACGTAGGCCCAGGTTTCGCCCTTTCCCTTTTCCAAAGAAAGGATCATACCCATGTTGTTTGACAGGGAACAAGCTTATACCATTCTTCATCCTCATTTTCCAGGGCTGCTCCATCTCCAGGAGCCGTTGGCGCACCATTGTTCTTTCGAGGTCGGGGGGCCAGCAGATCTCTGGTTGACCCTGCAAACCCCTCAGGAACTAGAAGCCTTGATTCGGATGTGTATGGCCTATCAGTGGCCTTTACTGCTGGTGGGTGAGGGAAGAAATATCCTTTTTGCTGATGTTGGCGTTCGAGGCATTGTCGCCCGCATCGATTGGCAACAGTATGTAATTGAAGAACGCACAGAGACATTGATTGCTGATGCTGGCGTTCGCTGGTCTCAACTACTTCCCCAACTGCAAGTCTTAGGGTGGGCTGGACTCGAATTTGGGATTGGCATTCCTGGGACCCTGGGAGCTGGTCTGATCAGTAATGTCGGTGCTCACAATCGGGATTTAGGACAAAGCTTGCAATGGATTGACGTACTCGATGCACGAGCTTGCAATACGGGTCAGTATGATGTGTTTGTACCCCTGGTTGAAAGACATTATGCTCGTGAGGATTTAGATCTGGGTTACCGGCACAGTCGTTTTCGTGTCCATCGTGCTACTCATATCGATGCTGATGGCAAGCTCGTCTTTCCAAGCAGACAACTGATCGAACCGGCTGAAATTGTGCTCCGATTAGCCTTGCGATTGCAGCGCAAATACCCCCACCAGATAATCGCTCTTTCTTACCAATATATACAAGAGCGTCAGACCCAGGAGCCTGCCTTGCCGAAAACTGGCCCTGTCTTTAAAGATCCTACAGGGTCTCTTGCAAAAGACCTGATTGAGCAAGCGGGCCTTGGAGGAAAAACCATAGGCAATGCGAAGATTACTGAGCAAAATGCAAATTATATCGCTAATCTGGGAGGTGCAACCGCTCAAGAAATCCTCTTGTTGATTCTTATGGCTCACCAACATGTTTTGGCACAATCTGGAATAGATTTACTGTTAAACCTCGAGATTCTGGGTGAGTGGCCTGTGGAGCAGACGGACTCAACCAGGTGACAGTCTCTTGAGGACGAGAAGGCCAGGATTCCAGGCGAAGATTTCCAGTTTTTTTATGACACGGATCAATCAGATCGATCTGCTGGTCAAGTGTGTAAAATGTCCTCTGAAAACTTCTGCTGAAAACGGAAACAGCTCCCCGTAAAGCCGCCTTTTGTGGTTGAGTTTCATCGGTCTCATTTGTAATTACTCGTCAGGCAACAAAATGGATGTGCCAGAACTGAGAACAAGACCCCAAGCTGCGTTCCTCCAAGGTACAATAGACTGATCATCTCACACAGAGTTTACCGAAGACAGGAGCCTGTACCTCTGCAGGAGTGGTGGCTGAGTTTGGTCGAGGGCAGCACAGGCATGGCTTTTCTTTAATGCGTGGTGTGGGATATACTAAGAGCATACATTCGTGCCAAAGAGAGATGAGTTGTGCTTGCTCCCAGGACATGGTTCATCACGTGATTACTTCTCATGGGAACGCCGCCTCGAGAGGATAAACAGCTATGGCTGCAAAGAAAACCACCGTTGTGACCGCTGATGATGATCCGCGTTTGCTGCGGCTCGTGTCACGCAGCCTTGAACTTGAGGGTTATGAGGTCATTGCTACCCAAGATGGAGAGCAAGCCCTTCAGGCTGTGGAAACCAGAATGCCCGATCTTGTGCTTTTAGATGTGATGATGCCCAAACTCGATGGCTTTATGGTCTGCACGCGGATACGCGAGTTCTCCACCGTTCCCATCATTGTCATGACCGCCAGGGGCCAAGACAAGGACAAGGTGCTCGGGCTGGATTTAGGAGCCGATGATTATCTGACCAAACCCTTTAGCGTCGATGAACTCCTGGCGCGTATTCGCGCCGTTCTTCGGCGTACCTCCTTCGCGACGACTGAGGAAAAAGGGATGCAAGCCACGACGAAGATCGGTGAGCTGACCATCGATTACGCGCAACATCTGGTCAAGCGAGGGGCAACGGACATTGTGCTTACCCCTGTCGAGTATCGTCTCTTTGCCTATATGGCGCAGAACGTTGGGCGCGTCCTGACGCATGATCAATTGTTGGAACATGTCTGGGGCAGTGAATATCTGGGAGAGAGCCACATGCTCCAGGTCAATGTGAACCGCCTCCGGCAGAAAATCGAACCAACACCGTCTCAACCACGCTATCTTCTGACCAGAATCGGCATTGGCTATCTCCTCGTCGACCCGCAGCCCACGCCATAAAGGGGAGCTTGCGAACCAACGTGAAGAACAAACGAGGAGTTGCGCCGACGCAACTCCTCGTTGAGAGTGTTTGTGATTCCTGTGTTTAACTTGTGGCAACCTTGGGAAGGGGTGTCTGTTGTTTCGCGAGCGAGCCTGTCCAGGGTGTTCCTAGTAACGGGAGCAGGTACCGATCTACACCGTAGTAGCCAGCAATCCGCCAGGCCAGTACCAGGAAGAGGGCCAATGTTCCAATGACGGGGTTGATACTCACTGCGCCCGCCAGCAGGAAGTTCAGGTTCATAAAGACACCGAAGAAGGCGGCAATTCCAGTCAATACTCCGAAGATCAAGCCGAGGCCAATGCAGACTTCGCCGAAGGTGACTATATAGGAAAAGATGGCAGCGTTGGGCAGGACGAAGTGTTGGAGAAAGGCGGCATACCAGCCCTGCACCGCTGGATGAGGGCCTCCAGCCTGGGCCAGCGCCCCTGCGATAAAGCCCTTAAGCCCTGCCCCATCGTGGCCGCTGAAGACCCAGGCGCCTCCCTTGACGGCCTGGCCGAAAGACGCGTCGAGCGTAAAGGATCGGCCCGTCAGTTTCTCCAGACCAGCGGTGAGCCACTCATAGCCAACATACAAGCGAACGATGATCCAGAGCCAGGCGATGCGTGTGTCTGCGAACAGGAACCGTGCCACTGGTGGCTCGGCAATTTGAGTTGACGCGCGTGGTTGAAGTGTTTTCAACATCTGCATGATGTTTCCTCCCTGAAACGATGTGTACGCTCGATTGAACGAAAACGGATGATACCCCAGAGAAGAACAATCCTTGCTCACCAGTACCAGTGGATCGGCACCCTCGGTTGTTACCTCCCTGACAGTGATAAGCATATCCGGTAGGGGTCTCTCACCCGTCACAGCCAGGGGAAGAGGTATCACAGCCACATCACATGCAGGAAATCGCTTCATAAGCGCTTTCCTGTCTGCCTCCCAAATATGGTAGTATAAAGAAGGGATACAGGTGCGCCTCCCCAGGCGGCGCTTTCCTCCAGGGGCGCTTTATCCGCGCTGACAATGCCAGGGCCGCGGGCATTAGCGGAACCAGACTGGGCCTGTATCTCTGTCGGATGCTCGTTGAGCAACACAGAGGACGCCTCTGGCTCACCTCAGAGGAAGGCAACCTTCTTCCTGACACTCCCCATTGGGGATGTGTCGCAGGGCGAGAACGCGACTGCTACATAAGTTCAGCTCTTCTCCCCCATCTCCCCCACCCTCTTCTTTGTGAAGGAAAGCTATGAAACCCAGCATGTTTGTGTCAGCATTGTGATATCACGTTATGTGTGAGTGACGTACTTGTGTATCTCTCCAGGCTATACTACAGTCACATCAGTGACGATCTACTAGCCAACAAAGGGAAATGCCGTGACTGCTCCAATGCTACGAACGTGTGGCTGTTTTTCTTCATCTGGAGAGAGATCGGGGACCACACCAACAACCTCATGCTTGGATCTGATGGCTTATGCACGATTGCTAGGGAAACAAGTGTTTGCCGGAGAAATCGATGCAGCCACAGCGGCAGCGCACCTGCTTCAAATGCTCTTGCGTTGTGTACATCAGTACCAAGGAGCGCTTCTCCTTTGCCTGCCCGAGCAGCACTCTCGCGAAGTTGTCCATATTCTGGCGCTTCACTTTCCGCTCATAGGCGGCCTCACTACGCATGAGCAGTGGTATCTTCTGGCCTCGCAGGGGGTCAGTATGCCGCATCTCTCGCTAATACTTCCTTCTCTTCACGCACAGGATGCCATCATGCAGGCAACGCCTCTCACCGAGGGACGCGTCTCCTATCCTCTGCCAATTACGCTGCCTTCTCACGTTGTGCTGGAGGCGCATGTGGATAAGCACAGCGAAGCAGTTCCAGCATCACGCTTCCATTTGCCACCCGTTGCCACGTTGCTCACGATGCAAACGACGGGCGACACGCAGCGTGTCATAGAGCCAACTCCCTCCAATACACTGTCGCCTTGCGTTCAGGAGGCCGCAGGGACCGCTCTTATGACGATGTTTCTCGCACTCTTGAGCCTGCATACATCTTTTTCTGGAGGGAATTTTATCCAGACTGAATCTCAAGATGCCCTCAGCCACGAGTTACGTAGCCCACTTGCGGCAATCAAAGGCTATACCAATACCTTGCTGCGCTATGAACACCGTATTCAGCCTGAGGAACGGCGTGAGTTTCTCCAGGAGATTGATGAGGCAAGCAGCCATCTCGCAAGCCTGGTCGATCAGCTCATCGAACTCTCCCAACTGGAAAGCGGGGCCCTTCTTTTTGCGTTTAGCCCTACCAATTTGGAGACGGTCGCTGAACAAGCCCTGCTAGGGGCACGGTCACGCTGGAAACAGCATATGCATGCGCAGGCGCAGCAGCCTCGCTTCTCCCTGCGCCTGGAAGCTGAAGACGCATTGGGGGAGCCGCTGGTGTATGCTGATGAGCAGCGATTGCGCGATGTCATGGATATGTTGCTTGACAATGCAGTCAAATATTCGCCTCAGGGAGGCGAGATCGAGATTCTCCTGCGTCGTCCCTTACCCACCACTCTCCTGCTCGGGCAAGCACAGGACAGGTTTGAACCGCAAGGGAGTGCTCATGAAGCGCATGAGATGGCAGCAGCCTTCATCGAGCTCTGTGTACGTGATCACGGTATTGGCATTGCACCCCAGCAATTGCAGCGCATTTTTCACCGCTTTCACCGGGTCGATAGAAGTCTGACACGTGAAGTGAGCGGTCTAGGGCTAGGACTGACCCTTTGTAAACATATCATTCATAAGCACCGGGGACTGATCTGGATTGAGAGCACACTAGGCGTGGGGAGCACGGTCCATGTGCTCCTTCCTGCCTACCAGGAAGAGGGGGTTTGCTCTTTGTGATCGGTACGTGATCTCTTGTTGGTTTCTGTATCATTCCTGTGAGGGATATACCCTCTGCTTGGTAGAGGATCAGTACACCACATATGCTCTTCCCTAGCAGACAACGCTTACGCAATCTCCAAGGAGAGCGTATTTGTAGGACAGAGAGGCAGAAAGGGACACATGATGAGAGCGTTTGACATTGACTATTCCTATAGGATGCTTTCTCCCCATTTTCAGCAACGTATTCATAAGCAGGAGCCTCTGGCCAGGCATAACTCATTTGGCACAGGCGGGACCGCTGATCTCTGGCTCACCCTGAAGACGCGAGAAGAGCTCGCAAAACTGGTCCAACTTTGTACGAAAGAGAACTGGCCGCTCCTGATAGTCGGCGCAGGCTCTAACATCCTCTACGCCGATGCCGGGATCCGTGGTATTGTTGCGGAGATGGGGCTATCCTCCTATGACATTGAGCCTCTGTCTGAGCAAGAGGCCCTTGTGCTTGCCGATGCCGGAGTCCGCTGGGAAAGCTTGCTGAGGCGCACAGCTTCTCTTGGCTGGGGTGGTCTGGAGTTCGGCGTGGGTATCCCGGGAACACTGGGTGGAGGCGTCGTCAGCAATGCAGGCTCCCATACACAGAGTCTTGGTGATGTCTTGAACTGGATAGAGGTCCTGGATGCGCGTGGGTGTAACTTGAAGGCGCAAGGCGAAGATGCCGTCGCTATTCTGCGGCGTTATCAACATGCGGAACTGGCGCTCGGTTATCGCACGAGCCGCTTCCGGCAGCAGCGCCGCGCCACCATAGACGCCGAGGGACACCTGGTCTTGATCCCGCGAGGACTGATTGAGCCCGAGGAGATTGTGGTACGCCTGGGTCTGCATCTCCAGCGAGAGGATCCTGGCGTGCTCACTTCCCTCATCGATAGGCAGAAGCAGGCGCGTCAGCAAGCGGAGCCGGAGCAGCGACATATCGGCTCAGTCTTTATTGATCCTCCTGGAAGGCGGGCCGATGAGCTCATCGCCCAGACTGGTCTGCGTGGTGCGTGTTACGGCAAGGCGCAGATCTCGCCCAAAGACGCCAATTATATCGTCAATCTGGGTGGGGCAACGTCGAGTGATATCCTGGCTCTCATCGTCAAGGCGCATCACCAGGTCCTGCTCCACTGCGGGGTCCAGCTCGAGCTGAATCTCGAGCTCCTTGGCGAATGGCATACCCAGCAGGTCCAGGCTGTGCCCATAGAAGTGAGCTCTGCCACGGCACAGGCATCCACTGAGCCGCATCCCAATGTCTAAAGCTTTCTGCTTCAAGAAGAGGGTCCGTGCGCCATCAGGGAGTCTTGATGGCGCACGGACCCTCTTCTTGGGTTATATGCAGAGCCCGGCCACTCATGATTCTTGTCCTCTCCAGTGGGTGAGAGCGCGACACCGACATCACACAACGGGTTCCTTCTCCTGAAAATACATTACACCAGCGCGGAAGGGGGCGTTGGACGACCTGGCGAAAGGTTTTAATATCGCGCGTATCAACCCATTTGCCAATCCGCACCAGCAAGACGTTGACCGGATCCATCGTGATATCGGACTCCGTGGTCGCAAACTCGGTGAATCCCTGCGAAGTGAACAGGTGAACAAGCATTTCTCTGTAGCGATGGGGGGTAGTGTGGAGTCCTTCGATATCCCAGTGCCAGGAGAGACCCAGCGCGCATAAAATGAGATTCTCCGCTGTCTCCAGTTCAAGAGCAAAGGCGAGCAAACGTCGGGCAATGCCCAGCCCACGCCAATGCTCGCTTACCTCAATGGCGATTTCATAGGCATTTTCCAGCTGGCTCCACCAAGTATCCAGTGGTGCAAGCGTGACCTGGCCAACAATGGCGCCCTCTGGTGTATGAGCGAGCGCCAGGGTGCAATCTGGATTGCGGGCAATCGAAAGGAGAAGCTGGTGTTCTCGCTCTGGGAGGTGTGCAAAAGCATGCGTCCCCGCGTCGACACGCAACCGCTCCACGAACGGGGCCGGGCAAAAATCGCGCAAGAAGACGTTCCCGCGAGGCGTGGATATGATCTGATTGCGAGAGGGCATGCCCTCCGAGTAAGGATCAAGCGTTGCATCAGGCTCAATAGTCACGCGTTTGGTAGACATGGTATTGCCAACAATCATCGTAACTTACCTCGTTTCGACTGTCTGACGAAGAGAGCATAGATTATTATCTTCACCAAGGAGAGGAGGGGCTTTGTAGAGCCTGGGAGGCGTTGCTTCGAGGCGCAGGGGTGAGCCAAGGAGCCGGATGTAGCCAGCAGTCGGGTGTGGGCATTCCCAGATAAATCCACGATGGGCAAGCTGCGGATCATGAAAAACACTGCTCATAGAGTGAATCGAACCTGAGGGAATGCCGGACCGATGCAGGGTGTCAAGCCAGTCCTGCGTCGTACGCTCTAGAAAGAGCTTTTGCAGGAGAGGGATCAGCTCCTCACGATGCTGGACGCGCTGGGCGTTGGTTGTACAGAACGCTCACGGGGCGGATTTTTCTGCGCTCGCTGTGGCCAGGAATTTGCACTGCTGGCATGTGCTTCGCTTTAACCTCCCCTGCCTCTTCAGCGCTTTGCGTACCCATCATTTGCGCCCTATCCATTGCATGGATGAAGGCGCCTAGCGGGTGACTATGCAATGGCGCGTGCGATCAGAGTCGTGTCAGAATCTGCTCATCCTGGGCATGTCAGGTCTTCTTGAGAGGAATGCTGGCCCGTTTTCCAGCGCCAGCATTCCTGCGCAATCATCCAGTTTTCCTGGGCGTGAACGACCAGGACACGAATACGTGAAGCAGGAGTAGCGATATCCTGGTCATCTGTCGATCCTGCGACGCTATTTTTGGCCTCATCGAGCTGAAGCCCCAGAAAGCCGAATGCCTGGCAGACCGCCGCTCGTATAGGAGCAGCGTGTTCCCCCACGCCACCAGTAAAGATAAGTGCATCCATGCCGCTCAGCGCCGCAAGCATGGCTCCGATAGCGGTTCGAAGTCGATACACGTACATATCTCTTGCCAGCACCGCGCGTGGATTCCCTGCCGCTACCGCTGCGAGCACGTCCCGCATATCGTGAGACAGACCTGAGATCCCACGCAGACCAGAGCCTTGATTGAGGACTGTATCCAGTTGCTCGATGGTATAGCCCTGGTGGCGTAGCAGGTGGAGCAAGATGCCTGGATCGATGGAGCCAGAACGGCTCCCCATCATGAGCCCCTCTAGCGGGGTAAACCCCATCGTTGTATCTATACTCTGCCCGTGCGAAATTGCTGCAAGCGAGCACCCATTGCCCAGGTGACAGGTTACCAGTTTCAATGATGCAAGAGGGAGTCCCAACAGCGATTCGGCTCGTTGCGAGCAATACTGATGACTCAGCCCATGAAAGCCATAGCGACGAATGCCCTGGGCAATCCATTCGTATGGGCCGGGATAATATGAGACAGCAGGTGAGAGATGACGATGAAATGCAGTATCGAAGACAGCAAGCTGTGGCGTTTGTGGCAAAGAGGCTTCGATACTGCGGATACCCTCGAGGGCCGCTGGATTGTGTAGAGGAGCATATAACGCGAGCTGCGCAATGGCCTCCTTGATTGCTGGTGTAATGAGGGTTCCATCGTCATACTGCGCGCCACCATGGACCACACGATGCCCGACAATATCAATCTCCGCAGATCCAGTGAGTACCTGCGTTGGACCACTCCATAGGGTCCTGATAGTATGTGCCACGGCAAGGGACCAATCTATCTTGCCAGTAAAGCGCTGTTCAGTGCTGCGACCATCGCTGGTTACCACATGCAGTTGCATCTGTTCACTGCCCATCTGCTCCAGATGAGCGGCCCACATTGCTGCCGGTGACTCACCTGGCAAGTTGCCAGAGACAACGTACAGGCAGCATTTCAAACTACTTGACCCTGCGTTTAACACCAGGATATTCACCAGGCTCCTCCTTGAGGATAGATTACCAGCGGAACTCAACAATGCCTGCCGGGACCACCTCTTCTTCCATGGCTTGACAGGCATTGCGTCTTGCTAACAAGTGCGAATACTCTATCAGTCAGTCCATACCCAATCACGTACTTGCGGCATATCTTCAAAATTGGCTCTCACATAGGCCTTGTGTTGAGCAAGCTGATCGTTGCACTCAGCAATAAGAGGGGGTGTGAGCGCTCGCACACGAGGAGCACGTCGCATCGCCTCGATACAGAGGTGATAACGGCTCATGCCATTCAGCACAACCATGTCAAAGGGCGTCGTCGTCGTGCCCTCCTCGTTGAAGCCACGCACATGGAAGCGAGGCGTGTTGGGACGCCCGTGTATGATCTCGTGAATCGCTCGTGGATACCCATGGAAAGCGAACACCACTGGCTTATCCTGCGTAAAGTGCGCGGCAAATGTCGCCTCATCCAGGCCATGCGGGTGCAGATAGGGATGATAGAGCGTCATGAGATCAACGACATTCACGACACGCACTTTCAATTCTGGGATGTGTCGACGTAACCACCAGGTCGCCGCAATCGTCTCCTGCGTGGGAATGTCACCGGCACAGGCAAGCACGACATCTGGCTCGACCTGGTCATCGTTACTGGCCCAGTGCCAGGTCGACAATCCTCGCGCGCAATGCTCAACCGCATCCTGCATATTCAGCCATTGTAATTGTGGCTGCTTATCAATCACGATCAAGTTCACATAGTTGCGACTGCGGAAGCAATGATTGGCCACAGAGAGTAACGAGTTAGCATCTGGTGGTAAGTAAATGCGCGCCACCGTCCCTTTTTTTGAAAGCACGGTATCGATGAGTCCGGGGCCCTGGTGACTAAACCCATTGTGGTCATTGCGCCAGCAGGTTGATGTCAACAGAATGTTGAACGATGCAATTGGCTCGCGCCAGGGGAGTTTGATCTGCTCCTCCAACCATTTTGCGTGCTGAATGGTCATGGAGGCCGAGACCATCGAGAAGGCTTCATACGTTGCAAAGATGCCATGTCGCCCTGTCAGCAGATAGCCTTCTAACCAGCCCTGGCACAGGTGCTCACTCAGCACTTCCATCACTCGCCCGTCTGCGGCGATATGATCATCATTGGCCATGGTGGTTTCAACCGAGCAGCGATTCTCAACTTCAAACACGTTCCCAAGGCGGTTGGAATTGGTTTCATCAGGGCAAAAGAGACGAAAATTGTGCTGCTGCGCATTTCTTGTAAAGATGTCACGCATCATCTTGCCGAGCTGACGGGTTGATTCGTGGCGTTCACGTGCAGGCTGCTGCACCTCAAGAGCGTAATCCGTAAAGCGTGGAAGATCCAGGTCAAATAGCACCTTTCCTCCATTCGCATGCGGATTGGCTCCCATACGACGCTCTCCTACGGGGGAGAGCGCTGCGAGCTCGGGAAGAAGACGCCCATGCTCGTCAAAAAGCTCTTCCGGTTTATAGCTGCGCATCCACTGCTCAAGCATATGCAAGTGCTCGCTATTGGTTTTGACCTCCGCTACCGGCACCTGGTGTGAGCGAAACGACCCTTCAATGGGAAGACCATCGACTTCTTTCGGCCCTGTCCATCCTTTGGGTGTACGTAAAACAATGGCAGGCCACTTTGGTTGCATGGTGACACCATTCCTGCGCGCCTCCTCTTGCGTAGAACGGATCTGCTGATAGCAGGCATCGAGCGTCTCAGCAAAAACCTGGTGCATACGCAGAGGATCGTCGCCTTCAACGAAATGAGCCTCATAGCCATAACCCGCGATGAGACTGCCTATCTCGTCGTTACTGCTACGTCCCAGCACGGTTGGACCAGAGATCTTATATCCATTGAGATGGAGAATAGGAAGCACAGCCCCATCACGAGCCGGGTTCAAAAACTTGATGCTTTTCCAGGCTCCCTCTAGTGGCGCTGTCTCGGCCTCTCCATCACCGATAACAGCGGCGACAATCGCATCCGGATTGTCAAATGCCGCGCCGAAGGCATGCGAAAGCACGTAACCAAGCTCTCCTCCTTCGTGAATAGAGCCTGGGGTCGGGACACTGACATGGCTTGGGACGCCCCCCGGTGTTGAGAACTGGCGGAAGAGATGACGCATGCCCTCGGCATCCTGTGTGATGTGAGGATAGATCTCCGAATACGTGCCTTCCAGATAGACATTCGCTAAGATCGCAGGCCCACCATGTCCAGGGCCGGCCAGATACAGCATATTGGCGTCATATTCTTTAATAAGGCGATTGAGGTGCACGTAGATGAAGCTCAGACCCGGTGACGTTCCCCAATGGCCGAGGAGTCGCGGCTTGATATGTTCGGGGCATAGCGGTTCCCGTAATAAAGGATTCTCCCGCAAATAAATTTGTCCAATGGTGAGATAGTTCGCTGCATTCCAATAGCGATGGAGCAAATCAAGATATGCCTGATCAAGCAGTGACATCATATTCTCCTTGTGAAATGTGCCTCTCTAATTACTGGTTCTCTAGAGAGAATAGCGCAGTGATTACACGATCTGCTCACAAAAATGGAACACAACCACACAATGCGTATACGAGCCCCGCATTGCCTGTACGTCGCCTGGTCCCTCCCTGTAAACGACCAGTGACAAAGAGACAGCTTGCCCTGGGCAGGCTGTGTGGTGAGATCCCTCTAGCACTCAGGCAGTCGCCGCTAGAGCAAAGAAGGCTTTGACAGGAAACCATTGCCAAAGCTTTTTCCTCATATATTTCTCCACTTGCATGGAGGCTACAGGCACGTTCATGCGGCCTCAACTAACTTGTGGCAGCAGTTGCGACGCGCGCCTGTTTCCTGGTAAGTGAACCCGTCCAGGGGGTACCCAGCAGCGGCAGCAGGTAGCGGTCAATGCCGTAGTAGCCCGCGATCCGCCAGCCCAGGACCAGCAAGAGCGCCAACGCACCAATCACCGGGTTGATGCTCACCGTCCCTGCCAGCAGGTAGTTCAGGTTCATAAAGACACCGAAGAAGGCGGCGATACCGGTCAAGACACCAAAGATCAAACCAAGACCGATCAACACCTCGCCAAAGGTAACCGTGTAGGCAAAGATCCCCGCATTAGGGAGCACTACATGTTGGAGAAAGGCCGCGTACCAGCCCTGTACCGCCGGGTGTGGTCCACCTGCCTGGGCCAGTGCGCCAGCAACAAACCCTTGGATAGCGACGCCGTCATGTCCACTGAAGACCCAGGCGCCACCTTTGGCAGCTTCGCCAAAGGAGCCAATGGCGATAGAGTGACCGGTGAGCTTCTCGAAACCAGCGGTCAGCCATTCATAGCCGACATACACACGAATGATGAGCCAGAGCCACGCCATACGCGTATCTGCAAAGAGAAATTTTGCGGCAGGTGGCTCTGGAATCTGGGTAGATGTACGAGGCTGAAGTGTGCTAAACATACTCATGGTTCTCTCCTCCATGAAAAGAAAATCTATGATCACGATAATGACAAAGCCTGTTTTCTGAGAGAGGTGGTGATCGCATCCTCTCGCCGTTGAGTGCTGCTCACAGTCACCATCTCTCTGACAGTCATAAGCATACACTTCTCTTCTCACCACCCCATCACAACCGCTCACAAAAACCTTACGAGCACATCACAGCCAGAATGGGCTTGTAGCACTCGGCCAAGATAGCCTCGTCCATGTATCGTCCCCTACCGCATAATTAACCTCATGTGGTAGTATAGAGAAAAAGATAGACAGGGGTGCTGACAAATGACAAACGCACCTTTCGTTCCAGCAAAGCTGGGAAATAGTTGAAAAGCCACGGGTGAAGAGAGCGACCGAACTACAATCAACCATATCTCAAAGAGGTTTTTGCTCATGAATCAGAATCGCCACGCTCACCACCAACAGCATGGTGATAGATATGCCGCAGAAGCAACGCACTTCATCGAGATGAACGATGCGAGTGCTTTTGAGTGTACGACGATGGCAACATTACGAGATCTGTTGCGTCTCTCTCCTGACGCATTGATTGTGGTCAGTCATGAAGGCTTCATCATTTATGCAAATGCGCAGATGGTGGTCCTGTTTGGCTATCACCAAGAGGAATTGATCGGACAACCTCTGGAGTGCTTGCTTCCTGAACGTTTGCGGGTAACACATGTCGCCCATCGCACCACGTATACTGCTGCACCACGTATGCGACCTATGGGAGCCGGACTCAATCTGTTTGGGAAGCGGAAAGATGGAAGTGAATTCCCCGTGGATATTAGCCTCCGCCCGGTTCTCGTGGGAGACACAGTGCATGTCATTGGCGCGATTCGTGATATGACCACCCAGCGTCTTCTGGAGCAGGAGCGCCTACAGCAAGCCGAGCGTCTCCGTATGCAAGCCGATCTCATCAATCTCTCGCGCGACGCTATTCTCGTACGAGATTCCATTAATCGCATCCTCTCCTGGAACCATGGAGCGGAAGAACTCTACGGCTGGACGGCTCAAGAAGTTCTTGGGCGCATAACGCACGCCTTGCTGAAAACCCGCTTTTCAGGGAGTCAAGCGACCATTGATGCACAGCTTGAGCGAGAGGGCCGGTGGGAGGGAGAACTTCACCATATCCATCGTGACGGCCATGTCGTGATTGTGGAAAGCCGGCAGGTTCTTATTCGTAATCCACAGGGATCAGCAACAGCTACCTTAGAGATCAACCGGGACATTACCGAGCGGAGGCAAATGGAGTGGACCCAATCGCGGATCCACGCTACCACCATATCCCAGCGCACCTTTCTCCAACACATTCTCGATAGCTTACCAAGCAGTATCTATGTCGTCCATGGGAAGGATGCGCGCCTGGTGCTGGCGAATCGTGCGGCTGCCACGATCTGGGGCGCTGCCTGGCCTCTCGAGCAGCCCATGCAGACGTTTCTCGAGGCACACACTATTTCTATTGTTGATCAGCAAGGACAACAGTTCCCTTCAGAGGCCTGGGCTACCATGCGCGCGCTCCTGCATGGGGAAACTGTTTTTCAGCACCAGGAATTTATTCGTCAGCCCACGGGGAAAAGCCTCCCTATTCTGGTCAATGCCGTGCCGCTGACTTCAGCATACTGGTACAGTATAGAGTCACCAGAGACACTAGAAAGTCAGCCCCAGGAACAGGAGCCGCTGGCCCTGGTCATTCACCAGGATGTCAGTGCCTTAAAAGAGACGGAATATCTCAAGGACGAATTTATTGGCATCGCGGCCCATGAATTGCGTACGCCCCTGGCGATCCTCAAAACATCCGTGAGTAGCATGATCATGCAAACGGCACGTGGTCATGGCCCACAACTGGCTGACTGGCAACAGGAGATGTTACAGGATATCGAGTATGCGACTGATCGCCTCACGGATCTGACCGAAGACCTTCTCGATGTCACTCGCTTGCAAGCAGGCCAGGTTGTCCTACAGCGTGCTCCTACAAACATGATTTCCCTGGCACAACGGGTAGTGGAACGTTTCCGTCAGACGGCGACCCGGCATCACCTGGAATTGCGAACAGAACAAACAACCCTTGAAGCCCCTATCGATCCCAGGCGCATCGAACAGGTATTAACGAATCTCCTCTCCAATGCGATCAAATATAGCCCACAAGGCGGGCCAGTGACTGTACAGCTTGAAGCGAATATCGCAGCCCAAGCGGTCGACATCCGTGTGCAGGATGCTGGTATTGGCATTCCTCAACAGCAACAAGCCCAAATCTTTGGCCGGTTTATGCGTGCCGATAATGCGAAGGCCGCTGGCATCACTGGCACTGGCCTGGGTCTCTATCTCTGCCGTACGCTCATCGAGCAACATGGAGGACGGCTCTGGTTTGAGTCCAAAGAAGGGCAGGGCACGACCTTCTTCCTGACGCTTCCATTGGCAACACAGCCTACCGCAGATACCATCTCACACAGATGAGAAGGATTTCGGCCTCGCGCATGACACTATGTGAAGGGCCGCTACTCTGCCCTGGTGAGCTCGCTTTTGCTCTTTTCGCAACTGACCCAGATCAGTTTCCTTTTTTACAACACAGCGGGAGTTGGTGCTGCTAGTAGGTGCTTCGCTTCAGCCACCTCTGCCTCTTCAGCGCTTGGCGACCCATCATTTGTGCCCTATCCATTGCATGGATGAAGGCGCCTAGCGGGTGACTATGCAATGGCGCGTGCGATCAGAAAGGCTGCTGCTGCCGCTAACCCACCAATAACGGAGGTCTGCAAAGCGTTGCGCAGAGGCCTGGTGCCTGTGAAGCGCCCTTTGACATAGCCAAAGATCAGGAGCGCCAGGAGGGTGATGCCAACGGACGTTATCAAGGCCGTCTGTGCAGTGGTAAGCAGGATGTAGGGACTCAGTGGTATGAAGCCGCCAACGATATACGAGAGTGCGATGGTTAGTGCACTGGCGAAGGCACGCCTGGGATCTGGCTCTTCCAGTCCAAGTTCAAAGCGCATCATAAAATCAACCCAGGCTTGGGGACGCTTACTTAACGCATCCACAATGGGGGCGCTCTGCTCCGGCGTCAAACCGTAAGAGGCGAAGATTTCTCTGACCTCTTCTTTCTCCGCGTCTGCTTTCTCCTGGATCTCCAGTTGCTCTCGTTTTCGCTCGCTTGTATAATGCTCCGCGTCGCTGCGCGCGGCGAGATATCCTCCAAGCCCCATGGCAATCGATCCTGCGGCGATTTCTGCAAGTCCCGCTGTCACGATAATCGCGGTCGAACTCACTGCCCCTGAAAGGCCAGCGGCAAGGGCGAATGGCACAGTGAGGCCATCCGACATACCAATGACAATATCCCGAATAGTATCGCTGGCGGTGAAATGGCGCTCAATATGTGGTGTTTGGGGCATAATCTGCCTCCTCTCCTTCCTTGAGTTGTACACGCATGCAGGCCCATCGTCGCTCTCCGCTGACAAGGGGTACGCGCCCTGGCAACGACGGAAGTATGCTTACCCAAGCGGTACCTGGTGCTGTGGTCTTGCGTGCAGATAGCCACGAATATTTTCAATGGTGATATCGAGAATACGCCGCAAAGCTTCTCGTGTATTAAAAGCCATATGGGGAGTGATGATCACGTCGGGATGATGATAGAGCGCGTGATAAGAAAGCAACTGTTTACACTCCTCAGCTTGCATGGGTAGAGGGAACATGTTTTCTTCATACTGGAGGAGTTCTTCGCCCTCAACAGTGTCAAGCCCGGCTCCAGCCAGGATATGTGCGTGCAGGGCCCAGAGTAAGGCCTCGCTATCGATCAGCGCTCCACGGGCGGTATTTATGAGCAACGAGCCTGGCTTTATCCAGCCCAGGGTCTCACGATTCAAGAGATGATACGTCTGTGGATTCGCCGGCACATGCAATGTGACAATATCCGCCTGTTGTAAGAGGCATGGCATATCAGTATATGTCACACCTGGCATGTCTGCGAGCCGCGGATTGCGCTGTATATCATATGCCAGTACCTGCATCCCAAAGCCTCGGGCAATCTGGATGACACGTGAGCCAATCGATCCAGTACCTATGACCCCGAGCGTTTTGCCGAAGAGATCCATTCCACACAGGTCACTCATCACAGCACCTTTCCCCCACTCATGCGCCAGAGCACGATAGAGCTTGCGCGATAAGGCCAGCAGGAGCGCAAAGGTATGCTCCGCGACCGCGCTCTCCCCATACTCCGGGACATGCGAGACTACAATTCCACGTTGCGTCGCGTAGGTGAGATGAATATGCTCATATCCCGTTGAGCGTGTTGTAATGTAACGCAATTTGGGCATCTTCTCCAACTGCTCACAACCAATATGTGAGTGCACAAAGGGCACAAGAATCTCCGTTTGCGCCAGCATCTCTGGATTGGCATCTGCCAGGGTACCTGGGATCGCCAGCATGACCAGCTCATCTGATGCCAGCTGTTCAGTAAGGTACTGGCTTTCATCCACAGTAGCCTCAGTAATAAGCATCTGTCGCTTTGCTGGATGTGCGTCTTCTGTATACATATGTTCTCTCCTCTCTTGCGGCCAAACATTCTCTTCCCATTGTGTGGGGCACTAGAGTAGAGCATAGAGAACTGCCATCACAAACCTATCAAAGCAGGGCATATGGTGTCACAACCACCTTACAAAGGTTGAATTTCGACAGTGATTGTTTTGAGAAAGGCGTGTTCCTTGCTCGTGATCCAGTTGTGAGGGAACAACGTTATGCTTGTATAGAAGAAGATATTGTGGTGGAGGAAGGATACTCTACAGCTTTATCAGGTGATGCGCATGTATCTCTCGTCCGTGCTGTAGGAAAGAATAGCACCGATGGCGGGAAGCAAGCAGTTTATAGAAAGCTGAGAAAAGGGGGATAGTGATGACACTCTATGAACCACTCAACATCTGTCTACGAGCAACAGAGCAGCGATATCCTCAGCATGTCATGGAATTCAATGAGAATGTGCTGGGTCCAATGGAATGTGAGACAAAGGGTTGGCAGGCAGGAGAGATGCTAGCATTCCTGGAAAACTCCTGGCCTGCGCTTCTTGAGGCCATGGCCCTCCTGGTAGTTGATGGGCAGCAAAGCTCCATCTACATTCCTACCTACTCGAAGTGCAAACCTGCGTTTCAAGTTCATCTACGTGGACATATCCCCGCTCAGCTCTGCCATACAGAGGTCCGGCAATACGCGCTTGTCGTGGTTCATTAACGCTCGTGTGTACTTCTTTGAGCAAAAAAGAGGGTATGGGGATCATAATCCCCGCACCCTCTTTAATAGCACTAGAACAGTCCCACAAAGGGTTGTTGCCATTCCTCTTGTATTTTTTCATTTTGCATTTGTGTCTCGTGAGATCCGTGGAAACCAGAGTGAGCTTTGCATATGCTCGCTGGTCGCATGATGAGCAGTGGTCGCCTGGCTCCTGAGAGTACCCGCTCGGTGATGCTTCCTATTGCCCAGCGTGCCAGCCCCTTACGCCCATGGGTTGCCATGGCGATACACTCATAGCCAGGGGTATTCTGGTCTGCCAGGTGTCCCTTCTCGCTGGCGTCGAGGATGGCCTGGGGAACCTCGATATCACAGCGTAGTGAGGAGGTCAGACGCAGGTGCATCGTTGATGGGCATTCACGCAGTAGGGTTGTGTTGCAAAAACGCTCAAAGACACAATGTGCGAGGAAGCTCTTTTTTCTTGCTGGGCTTAGGCTGCCACCCCAAACAGACGGGCGATAAAGGTGACTTGCTTTTTGATGTCTCCTTTCCTCACACTGTGTACCTGTCCCTTGCGAAGCATATGCATCGTCTCGTAGCCCTGTAAGGTTCGCTGCGCTGTCTCAAAGGAAAAGAAGCCCATCCCTGGCTTGACCAAGCGCTTGATAAAACGGTGGTCTTGCTCAACGAGGTTATTGAGATATTTGACCTGCCTCAGTTCGACAGAGGTGGCAAGTGTCCCGATGGCTTTGAGTTCTGCAATAGCCTTGGGGTAGGCTGCGTTCTTGTCGACGTTGATCACCCGAGGGGTTAGAGTGCTGCCTCCTATACACATTTAACAATGGCACATGGGAGCCAGCATCAGATGCGGGACGGGAAGCTTGAGCTTTCACATCTCTGTTTGTCAGCTCTTCTTTCCAAGACAGCTTTTTCAGCCACGTTGCAAAATCACTTTGTTAAATGTGTATAGGAGGCAGGGGTTAGAGTGGTGGGGATAGTCACCATCGTGGGCTCGGTCGCCTGTTCCTCAATCGGATGAGCTTGAGGGGCTGAATCAGCGGTGATATGCAGCGCTTTGTGGAAGAAACGTTTGGCAGCCTCGGCATCGCGTGTCGGGCTCAAGAGAAACTCCAGCGTCTGTCCCTGTGAATCGACCGCCCAGTAGAGATACGCCCATGTTCCTTTGATCTTGACGTAGGTTTCATCCACTCTCCAGGAGTCATTGGTAGCTTTGAGGTGAGGTCGACACCGCTTTTCGAGTTCTGGAGCGTAGTGCTGCACCCAGCGGTAGATGGTCGTATGATCGATACGCAGCCTTCGTTCACGCATCATTTCTTCCAGATCCCGGTAGCTCAAAGCATAGCGGAGGTACCAGCGTACGCACAGGAGAATGATGTCGGATTGGAAGTGACGCCATTTGAACGGATTCTGCCCTGCCATAACATGCCTCTTTCGCTCGTTTTCCTCTTACTGTACCAGATCAGCTTCCTTTTTTGCAACACAACCACGCCACGCACCACAGCGGCGTCCCCGCCCCTCAACAAGAGCAGGGTAGCACGCGACGCACCTCATGACAACATCCTAACAAGGATTCGTTCCTGGGGCCGCCATATTTGCCGCTAATACTTATAAAAATTGTGTTATTTCTATATGCTGTAATGATTATTAGAATAACTTCTCAGACGTGCGATTCTCGCACGTTTCCGCTTTTGTGAAGACGATGCAACTCTGCTGGCCATTTTTCGTCTCCTCGAAGGAGAAGAGGTCTTGTTCTCGGCAGAAAGATTGGCAAAGTAGTCAAGAAGTAAGGGATAATAGAACATATAGCTTCTTCCAACACGGAGGAGTAATCGGCAATTTGTGGCGTACTCAAGAAAACGAACATATCTCCAAGGGGCCACACCCGCTTTATTCAGTCCCATTCTCAGTGTAAGATGGAGGAGACATGCACCTCCACCCATAAACAATGAGAAAATGATGCATGTGCTTCCTAATGCGCTTTCTGCTAGAGCGATGAGGTACCCTCTTTGATCAGCGCTACTGAGCGCAAAACTACCTATTATGGTAAGCACAAACGCACTGCCCATATTCACTAGTCCGGCGATGATACTATTCCGCGCTGAGCGCTGGATGCCAATATTCGGTCGGAGTCGAAGATTATCTTCTAGCATATTACCCGACAGACCTGCGCTGATGAGCCTGACAAAGAGAACATACAATATTCCCGTTATCAACTCGGCCAAGAGAAAGTTTTTTTCGGGCGACGTTGCTTTGTTCACTTGTGGTAATAGTACTACTACCAGCCACAGGGTTAATATGCTGAATATGCCTATCACAGCTTGAGGTAGAACGTTTCTAAATTTACTCCATGACCAAGCGACAATTTCTGCTGGGCGAATGCGTATATTGTCAATACCATAAAAAAGGAAGGTCGCAATTCCCCCCGCAATGAGCACTCCCGACCATCCTGCTAGGGTAGTGATATCAGAGATAGTGAGGGAACCGATGGAAGTCCCATGAGGAAAGATGAATACAAGAGGTGTCATGATAGCGAGGTTAAAAAGAAAAATGATTATGCCCAGGCTTATCCCAAATAGGACCGTACTTTTCCAGCACAATGTGAAACGTGAGATATTTTCTGGCAGCCAGTCAAATTGCAGATATTCAATATATAGTTCTGTCTGATTATGTTGAATCAGTTGTTGATCTAACCATTTCAACCATTGTTTCGTTTGCCCTGATGAGTAGAGAGGCTTTCTCTTATGGTGTTGACGCGCTCGTCTACGAGATGTCTCTGCTTCTAGAAGTGGTTGATTAGTATCAGAGGCTTCCAACATGCGCTCGACATATGCCTCAAAGATTTCTTTTTGCCATTCCTGTGCATCTCGAAGTACCTGGCGAATCTGCACAGGTTGGCTCGCAAAGGTCTGGGTTACTACATCGAGGATGAGTGGGGATTGGAGCAGATCATGCAATGTTGGATCATTGCGTAACATACTCAGTATCGCCGTAGCTTGTTCACCTAGGTGCTCCAGATACCTCTCTACCTGCATTGTAGTCAGCGGCTGTACAACTACGGCCCTGCGTAGTTCCAGATACGTAGTACGAGCTGAGAGGTGTTGATATGCATTTGTCTGGCAGGAGACAACGAGTCCCTGTTGGTATTGACTGTAAAAATCGTTGATGGCATGCACACATTTTTCACGGCAGGACTCATTTACACGATCTAACCCATCTAACAAAGGAATAAAATTCCCTTTTTTTACCCATATATGGGCGATATTCTGCTCAATACCGTAATTGCGATTCAGTTCTTCTGCTAACCATTCGGCTAATGGTTGCTGTTTGACGGCCCATGTTGACAGTGGGAAAATAATTGGGATCAACGACTCTTCGTCTTGTTTCGCTCGTTCTAGTAGCGGAAGCTGTGCCAACAAGATGGTCTTTCCTGAACCTGATTCACCAAGGAGTAATAACGCTCCTCCCGCTTGGTTGTATACCTCAAGGAGCGTTACCTCTTCTGGCAGTAAACCCTCTGGCTGCACGAGACGTTTGGCAACTTTGGGCAGCCGACGTGGATGTACCAGTACTGATTGTTCATACAAACGCAAAGAATGTCGATAAGAATGTATTTGGAGATAATCGTCAATCCAATGAAAACCTACCTGTCCGATCAATCTTTTGCGGTAGAGTCTATTCTCTTTTTCTTTCGGGGAGAAAAGGTTGATATGACCAATATTGGTTTGTCGTTCAACCTGCTGATACCGTTGATCGATTGTACTCAGACGTAAAGATTTTCTCTTGTTTGTTGTTCGGCTCTTCTTCGTCTGTCGTTGTTTCTTCATCAGAATAATTTTTGGACTGCTTCAATAGCTCCTACGAGAGCGGTGACCAATCCAGAAGCAGCAGTAACTCCCGAAATCAAGGATTTTGCTGTATTGAGGTGATCAAGCATTGTTTTTTTATCTGGCTGCGTTTCCTCTGCTTCCTCTACCACTTCCGTGATATGATAATCAACAGCATTGGCCTGTTTCCTATCAAGCAAGCCCTCTTTCTTTACTCGGCCAATCTCTTCTCTTAGCTTTATTAACTCGGTAGTGAAATCAACCATATTCTGTACAGTCCCAAAATTCATGTGTTGGGCATTATACTGAGTATGCACATGTTGCCCACGCTGATCAAAAATGGACATTTTCCCTCCTTTGTTTTCTTATGCCCAGGCAATGGTTTCAACTGCTTGCTGCAAATCTTGCTTTGTTCCCTGAATATAGAGTCTGGTTGTATCCAGTGAGTCATGACCCATGATTTGTGCCAGTCGATGGAGCGGAACAGACTCAGCCATGCGATAACCGAAACGATGACGCAAATCATGCGGACTGACATCAACCAGTTTCGCTACAGTAGCATACTTTTTGACAGTGTAACCAAGCATACGTTCCGAGAGAGCCCCTTTGGTCTTTCCCGAAGGAAAGAGAAAGACTGCATGAGACGGCAGAGAGGAAAGATACTCCTCCAGAACCTTCCTTGCAGTAGCATTGAGCGGTACTTCGCGATACTTATTGCGTTTGCCGATGACTTCAAGATTTCCGCTGCGTTTCCCCAGCTTTACCTGGTCCCGCCGCAGATGACAGATCTCACTTGCTCTGAGCCCTGTATGCAGAAGCAAGACAATCGACACGCGATCTCTCAGTATCCCTTCTTTGGTGACAGCGACCCTTAGTGCCTGCTCTTCCTGGTCGTCTAAATGTCGCGGAGCTATCTCCTCTTGGCCAACCAGCTTGACTGGAGCCGAAGGATCATAGCAAATAAGTTGCTTCTGCTTCGCCCACCCAAAATAACACTTCAAACTCACTAAAGAGCGATTGACGGAGGCGGGCCGCTGCCTTTGATCTATTTGCAAATATGTACGGTAACGCGTAAGAGCCGGGGTTGTAATCGTTTGTGGGGTAAAGATATGGGCTTCAGTACCCATATGACGCTCGTACCAAGCGATGAAATGGCGCACATCGCTGAGATAGTTGCGGACAGAAGCAGGAGCAAGATCCTCTTGTTCGAGGAGTATTTGCTCATATGCTGCCAGCGCGTGTTTCCCTGAAGGGGAAAGCTGGGGCATCGCTTGTCGCTTCATAGATACATCCTTGTGAGATCAACGACCTTAGCAGAAATGCGAAACGTGTGATGCTGGAAACATTAGCAGAAATAGGTCCTACAAACGGTGCTTGTCTTGCATTTACCACTTCTACAAAGGTATATTAGCAGAAATTAATGGCTGTGTCTAGTTCAGGCCGCCATGCATGGAAGTGTGACGCTTATGACTGCCATTGAGCGAACGGCCTATCCTCGCTTCAAACAAATCATCTCGGCCAAAGACCTTGCTGAGGTCTATACTCCGACGCCTCAAGAACGCCTGGTCGCTCATCGTTCCACCAAAGGTCGCGTTGCCGAAGTCGGGTTTCTTGTCCTGCTCAAAACCTATCAACGCTTAGAGCTGGTTTGAAAAGGGGCAACCAGTCAGGTGAGATAGACTTGGGATATGAAAGCAAACCAAATCTATCCCACAGATCTGACGGATGCCCAATGGTATTGTATCAAAGACGTGATCCCACCGGCCAAGCCAGGAGGGCGACCCAGGAGCTAGATGAAAGAGGGTCACGTAATCGGCGGCAACGCCGGGCAATGCTCGCAGGTGCCACTGTGTTCCTTGTAACCAGAACACAACCTGGCTTGCCTCAAGTGTCGCTTGCGTATCAGCAATGACCGTTTTCCAGGCGGTCTTCTGCCTGAGAAAGGCCACATAGGGCATGTTTGCCTGTGCGAACTCGAACGGTGAATCACTTGGGAAGAGCTGCTCATTCTCCACCTTCCGAAGGACGTAAAAGCCCACGGGATGCGCAATGAGATGAGAGCAAGAGAGCAGTAAGGAAGAGAACGCCGACAAAAGAGGTAAAATCATTGTAAAACAAGGGATAACGAAATCGGGTTGGCGCGCCGAGCGCACCAACCCGATTTCGTTATCCCTTCACACTTCAGAAGGCTTACCTTTCTGTTGTGACTTCACCGGGTATCTTGAAAGCGAGTGGTTCAGTCAACCCCCACGCATCGAGTACTGTCTGTTGAGTCTGTGCTTTTGCAGCATTCAAGGATGCTAACCCCAGGTCGTTACCAACGGTCGTTCGGAGGGGACGCGTCCCTCGTGGTTGTGCAATGAGATCGGCAACCACATCGACAACGATTTGTGGATCTGGCGCATCAGGACTATTGTTCGCTGCTTCGATAGCATGCCATGTTTGTACAGCGATGTCATTGATCGCTCCATAATCAATCAAGCGTTCCTGATCGTGTGGGGTCTGCTGGCTCGACAGTATCTCTGTTGGAAACAGTGAAGGCTCTACAAGGATCGATTCAATACCCAAGGGGGCAAGTTCATAGTGATAGCTCTCTGCCAGTGCTTCAAGAGCCCATTTGCTGGCACAGTACAGGGCTGTAAAGGGAAAAGCTAAGCCACCGGAAATGGAGGATATATGGATCAGTAGCCCATTGCGCTGCTGGCGCATGTATGGAAGGACCGTGCGATCCACGTGAACGGGTCCGAAGAAGTTCACCTCCATCAGCGCTCGAACCTGGTCGAGCGTATATCCCTCGGTGATTCCACCATATGAGACACCTGCATTGTTCACGACCACATCAATGCGTCCGGCTTGATCAACCACTACCTTAACAGCTTGATTGACTGAGGTTTCGTTAGTTACGTCAAGTTCAAGGACGGAAAGAGCGAGTTGTTCGCGTTGCGCAAAGTCGCTTAATTCTTTTGCATATGAAGCGTTACGTCCATTGATATCACGCAGAGAAGCAAACACCCTATGGCCTTGCCGTGCCAGTGTTTCAACAATATTGCGACCAAACCCACTTTTGCTTCCTGTCACAAGAACAACCTGTTGAGAACTCATGCTATAGACTCCTTTTGTTTGAAGAGAAAGATTAATCGTCCATCAAAGCTTTGCGTGTAAGAGCAAAGGCACATTCATCCGTGTGCTAGAATTATGCAATGAGAATGACACCAGGACCAGGAGCAAAATTATTCTGGTATAAAAACTAACTGGATAAGGAAGATGATGATGAATAAACAAGAGCGACGATCAGAATTAGCCATGTTTCTGCGGACGCGCCGTGAGCGCATCTCTCCTGATCAAGTTGGCTTGCCTATGGGAAAACGCCGCAGAACACCAGGACTGCGCCGAGAAGAACTGGCACTACTCGCAGGAGTGGGAGCAACATGGTATACCTGGCTCGAACAAGGACGAGACATTACTGTCTCGACTCAAGCCCTGGAAAGTCTGGCTCGTGCCTTACAACTCGACGCAGATGAGCAAACACATCTCTTTATTCTGGCGCGCGAGCAGCTTCCTGCCACCCCATTTCCGGCGGAGGATAAGGTTGATCCTGCACTCCAACTCATTCTTGCTACAATGGGAGTCTATCCTGCCTATGTGGTCTGCTCTAGCTGGAATATCATCGCCTGGAATCAGGCCGCTTGCCAGGTATATGCAGATTTCAGTACGATGTCTCCCCGCGAACGCAATCTCCTCTGGTTACTCTTTACAGATCGACGACAACGCACATTGTTCGTAGATTGGGAGGAAGAAGCGCAACGCTCTCTGGCCGCCTTTCGCATCAGCACACAGCGCTATATTGGAGAAGCATGGCTGACAAAAATAGTCACGGACCTCAAAGAGGCGAGTCCAGAGTTTCGCAAGTGGTGGCCGCGTTACGATGTGCAAGGATGCAATACGAGCGAGAGGCGTCTTAATCATCCTCACGTCGGGTTGTTAACCTTGCAGACAACGACCTTCCAGCTTGCAGGTCATCCCGGTTTACAAATGACAGTGGACACTCCCGTCTCTGGAACAGAGACTCAGGCGAAATTGATCGATCTTTCAGAGTCTGGATCAAGACTTCAAGTGCTTGAGGCTATGTAGAAAAGTTTTTTCTCTTCTTTTTCATAAGCAGAAGGTGTGATTCCAATTTTTGTACCATACGCAATGAGATGGTATAGACAGGATCGAGAAGAAGGAAATGGCCCAGACACTTATTACAAATTATTCAGGCACAAAGCTAGCTATAAAAGACGACGAAATTCTTATAAATTAGTTCGAGCCTTTCAATCCCATTTTCTGTGAGGGCTGCAATCCAGTCGTTGCCAGTCGCCCAGTCGCTAACGACAAAAGTCGCACTAGAACCAGCAGGTGTATGCGAAATCAGCTCGTAAGCAGCATCCGCAATGTCAGAAGGATCAACCGGATGTGTCAGAACTGGGAACACAAGAGACAAACAAATGTGCTGAGGCACGCCTCATCCAAACTTCTGTCTGTTAGATCGCCTGTACCAGAGCCTGCAACGCTACCAATCGATGGAGAAACATCTCGCGTTGCTGTTGTAGAGAGGTACGTTGCTTTATGGTTGTACGGATCCGGAAAAACTGACGCACTTCATCAAAGGCCCGACAGAAGCGCGATGCCGATATGAAGCTTCCAAACCCACGCATGGGATAGTAACACTGTTTGATGCCACGATGATCTTGTTCCAGTTGATTATTGAGATAATGACTACACCGATGGAGAACGTCCTGGCCAAGGATCTCACGAATCGCACGTGGGTACGAAAGGAGCACCATTTTCCCTGGACTCTTACAGAGGGTTTCATCAACGTGCCAGGAGGCCCCTGCTTGTCCACGACGCCTCTTCCGCAACTGATCAGTTATTAAGGGAGCAAATCGGGCTTCCCAGTCGCGCACCGCCTCATGAGTAAACGCAAAACCACGTTCCAGGAAGATCTCAGCGAGATCACGTAACCTCAATTTATAACGCAGCCGATAGAAAACGACGAGTAAGACGATATCCGTCGGATATTCGAGGGAGTTAAAAGGAGTTCCTGTCCGTTCATTGAAAGCTCGTTGGCATTGCTGGCATCAATAGGTTCGATAGCCAAGGGTGGTTTTCTTGTTACGTTGCTTGGTTTTCAATGAGAGACAGTATGGACAGTTCATGGTCACTCCTCTGAGGTGTTCTTAACAGCTGCCAATGTACCACAAGAAGTGCTCTCAAACCAGACGGTGCTCTCAGTTCTGACGCTTCCCAATGGGCTGGATGATACCTGACACCAAATTGCTGCTTGATCAGCACTGCCACCCGAGCCGTGGTCCAGGCCTCACCGCGAAATCCATAGTGCTCCGATCCTTTGGCCAACAGGTCAGGCAACTGGGCGCGTTGTTCCTGGCGTCAGTTTGGGTTGGGAACCTGGTGGTGGCTGGTGGCGCAGCCCATCAGGACCATCTTGCTTCGCTCGACTCATCCATTGACTCACCGCGCCTTCCGTGACTCCCAAGGCCTCGGCGATGTCTTTCTGTTTCCAGCCTTGCTGATACAGTTGCCAGGCGCGCAGTCGTCGACCTTCACGCCAATCTTTGGGAAGGGGTTCTTTCTTGCTCATACCTCCGTTCATCGGCTCGCATCGTGCTTCACTTTAGATCCTCATGCTCAGGTCAATAACTATTGTATGCATACATGACCTTAGCGTAAACTGCAAGAGCATTGAACTATAAACTACCAGCGTCTACGTAACGTGAAGAACGCACGATTCATGTGCCACCCTCGAATCTGCTGGGGCCGGATCTGGCTCAACTCTTTGTATGCAGAGACGCGCAAAGGCAGCAAAACGAAAACTGAATTTACAGAAACGATAGAGAACGATCCGCTGCTGAAGCGGTTTCTCCCTTAGAAACTGTTTGCTAATGGAAAAGTTGTCGAGAAAGAAAAGAAAGGAGATCGTTGCGACCAACTGAACTAGAAGAAGGAGTCAGAGTGATGCTTCCCCACCGGAATCGACCGGCGTACCCAAGTGATGTTACTGACGCCCAATGGGCCATTCTTGAGCCCTTGGTGCCCAAGCCTTCGACCGAAGGCCGGCCAGCCGAAATTGAGCGGCGGGAGATCATCAATGGCATCCTGTATATTCTGCGCAGCGGAGAGCCGTGGCGCATGATGCCCCACGATTTGCCCAACTGGCAGACGGTGTATCAGTACTTCCGTGACTGGAAGCTCGATGGCACCTGGGAACGCATCCACAGTCACTTGCGCAAACGTCTGCGCCAAGAGTTGGGGCGTGAGGAAGACCCTTCTGCTGGAAGCATCGATAGCCAAACCATCCAGACCAGCGCGGTGCGCGGTGGAGAGCGCGGCTACGATGCGGGGAAAAGTGCGGCCCGTTTCGCCGAAATCAGCATATGCTGCTGAGGGATGGCGAGCAAGGAATGAATCTTGATAACTGAATATCCGACGTGAGGTGCAATCCCTCTCCCGCCCGGTGAAGGCGGAAATGGCCATGCCTTACGGTAGCGACTGGACCTCAATCCGTAAAGCAGGCATGTGAAAGTAGACTCTGAGCCTGACGAGAGTCGAAATCTTTGCCAGGTTGCTATGGTGAGAAGCTCGTCTAACAAGATGAGTAAATCGAATGTGCGTGACCAACCATCATGAGCGTCAACAAGTCAAACAGGCTGAGAGACTTGACCAAAAGGTAGTGATATGATCGCGATGCAGACGCGTCTTTTTCCCCGCCTCTGTTCACTCATCCCCATATCTGGTGGATAGCACACACCTACGGCAACGACAAACGGATATTCGGAACGGGATAACTCTCAAGTGGCTCTTGGCGATGGTCGATACGCCAAGCCGGTTCCAACCAATGCCCTTGAGAGTGGGATTGCCTAAGAAGCAAAAGCCAGGAGGAAAGCTCCTGGATACGCTGACGTAGGCACGATGATATGGAAGGAAGAGGCACCAGTCGTATGCCAAAGACAAAGGCACCCAGGATGAAGCGGCAAACGCCTCTTGATCCTGAGAGTGAGCGTTGGCGCGCACTGCCCTGGCGCAAGTTCGAGCAGCACGTGTACAGGCTACAAAAGCGCATCTTCCAAGCCCAACAACGTGGCAACACACAGGCAGTCCACTCACTCCAAAAATTGTTGATGAAGTCGAGGGCAGCCCGACTGCTGGCGGTACGACGGGTCACGCAGGATAACCAGGGAAAGAAAACTGCTGGGGTGGATGGAGTCAAATCGGTTCCCCCAGCCCAACGCTTTGAACTGGCCGAACGCATTCACCCCAAGCACTGGAAACGCGCGAAGAGCCTCCCGGTCCGACGCGTGTATATTCCGAAGCCAGGAAAACTCGAAATGCGCCCATTGGGCATTCCCGTCATGGAGACGAGATCCCAGCAAGCTCTGGTAAAATTCGCATTGGAACCGGAATGGGAAAGCAAATTCGAGCCGAACAGTTATGGATTTCGCCCTGGACGCTCCTGTCAGGATGCGATGGCTGCGATCTTCGTGATCATTGCGCATAAGGCCAAATATGTCTTAGACGCTGATCTGAAAGGCGCATTCGACAACATCCGCCACGAAGCACTCCTTGAGAAACTGAATACCTTCCCAACCATGCGCCGTGTCATCAAGACATGGCTCAAAGCTGGGGTTGTCGATCACGGAGTCTTTGAAGAGACAACCCGAGGAACTCCACAAGGAGGAGTCGCCTCACCGTTATTGATGAATATAGCCCTTTATGGCATGGAGACCGCCCTCATGAACGCCTATCGAACCAAAACGGATCGACCCCAACTGGTTCGATATGCGGATGACCTGGTGGTGTTCCATCCCACAGAAGAAGGTGTAAAGAAAGCTCAAGAAGTATTAGCGACATGGTTAGCCGACATGGGACTGGAACTCAAGCCAAGTAAAACCAGGATTGCTCATACGCTCCGAGAATACCAGGGCCGGATTGGCTTCGACTTTCTCGGCTTCACCGTCCGCCAATTCCCGGTAGGAAAAACCCACTCGGGAAAAGCGAACCAATATGGGCCTCCACTTGGCTTTAAAACCATCATCACACCGAGCAAAGAAGCCGTTCAACGACACGTTGCCGAGATGAGGACGATCATTAAAAAGAACAGAAGCGCATCTCAGGATAAGCTCATCAGAGAGCTCAATCCAGTGATACGCGGATGGACCAACTACTACCGGGCTGTGGCTGCAAAGCGGACGTTCAGCCATTGTGGACATGTTCTCTATCTGCAACTCAGGTCATGGGCGAATTCCAGACACCCCAACAAAAACAAGCATTGGATAGCACAGAAATACTGGCACGTAGATGACGGCAATGGCTGGATATTTACTGACCAGCAGGGAACGACCTTGCGAGAACACCCGCAAACGCCTATCCAACGACATGTGAAAGTACGGGGAACAGCCAGCCCATACGACGGTGATTTGCTCTATTGGAGTAAGCGGCTACGAACCCATTCGATGTTCAACGGGATGTTAGCAAAACTCCTTCAGAAACAACAGGGCAAGTGCCGATGGTGTGGACTCTTGTTCCAAAATGGGGATCTCCTTGAGGTGGATCACATCACTCCCAAAAGCGAAGGCGGAGGAAATGAGATCAGCAACCGATTTGCGCTCCATCGACATTGCCATGACCAACGACACGCTCGGAAGGTCGTGGGTACCTCTGACAAAGGCTATATCATTGAGGAGCTGGATGATGCGAAAGTATCATGTCCAGTTTTGAAGCCGAGTAAAGGAGGCGACTCCTCTGCTTAGGTTAACAAAAGGTTCGGCAGAAAACGCCATCTGCTCGTTGATACCGAAGGCTTCGCGCAGACAGTGCGCGTGCATGCTGCCGACATCCAGGATCGTGATGGCGGCAGGCTCTTGCTTGCCGATGGGCCTGACCGATATCCTCGCATGAAACATGTGTGGGTCGATAGCGCATACGCTGGCACGTTTGCCGATTGGATCCAAGAGCAGTTTGGCTGGAGCGTGCAGGTCATCAAACTGCGCACGCCCCATCGCTTCCAGGTCCAACCCCGTCGATGGGTGGTGGAGAACACCCAATCACAATGCCCCTGAAACACTTTGGTTGACAGAACCCACGCCACGTCCTATGCTTGGTATCAGTGGGCTGCTGCAGTTGCTTACCTGGGTTGAGCAGAGACGGGTGGCCCAAGCCTCACAGCATGAGGAAGGTGGTGTCCCATGTCCAGTCTCTTACCCAACACAGCTCCCCCCCGCCCAATTCCAGGCAAGTAATCAACCTGTGGGCGGATCTGCCTCAGACCAGTCGTCAGCGACTCCTCTGGCTGTTGAGCCACCTCCTCGAACGCCAACTGGAGCCAAGCCTCGTACCAAGCAAGGGGGACGACGATGAGCTCGACGACAGTGCTGAATAAATCCGGCCTTACCGCGCTCGAGGACCTGCGCACAGAGAAACTCCATGCTTGGCACCGTGAGCGTTTAGCGGTTGTCTATGTGCGTCAATCTACCGTTCAACAAGTCCTTGACCATCAGGAGTCCACACGACTCCAATATGGGTTGGTTGGTTGGGCTCAGACACTGGGGTGGGGCGTTGACCGCGTCCTGGTGATCGATGATGACTTGGGCAAGTCGGGAGCCAGTGCGCAAGGGCGAACCGGGTTCCAACGGCTGGTCTCGGAAGTGAGCCTGGACCACGTTGGGATTATCTTCGGGGTCGAGATGTCGCGTCTGGCGCGCTCCGTACCCTGACTGGCATCAACTCTTAGAGCTCTGCGCGCTCTTTCATACCTTGATTGCTGACCTGGATGGAATTTATGACCCGACGCAGTACAATGATCGCCTGCTCCTTGGGTTGAAAGGAACGATGTCAGAAGCTGAACTCCATGTTTTGAAGCAACGTATGCATCAGGGACGTTTGAGCAAAGCTCAGCGCGGAGAACTGCAGTTTGCGCTGCCAGTTGGCTATGTCTGGAGCCCTACAGGAGAGATCCAGTTCGATCCCGATGAACAAGTGCAACAGGTCGTACGGTTCCTCTTCCGGAAATTTGAAGAGCTAGGCACACTCGGCGGACTCGTCCGCTACCTGGCTCATCACCAGATCCAGTTGGGTATTCGCGTTCGAGAGGGACCAGGCAAAGGGGAACTCGTCTGGCGCCGCCCCAATCGGGCCACGATCCAGATGATGCTCAGACATCCTCTCTATGCTGGTTCCTACGTTTATGGACGCCGACAGGAAGATCCACGTCGCAAACAGCCAGAGCGACCACGCACAGGCCGTGTGGTGATGACCACCGACGAGTGGCTAGTTCTGCTGCCCAACCGCTGTCCGGCCTACATTTCTCCTGAGCAATACGAGCACAACCAAGCGCGACTGCAGGCAAACCGCGCCCGTGCTGATGCCATGGGAGTTGCACGGGGTGGGCCAGCTCTCTTAGCTGGTTTGGTCGTGTGTGCCCGCTGTGGCTGTCGCTTGAATGTCCATTACGATAATGGTGGGGACCATCTTCACACCTATGAATGTATCGAGCGCTGGACGCACTACGGGGAACCAAAATGTCAACATCTCGCGGGACCATGCCTCGATACCTTCGTGAGCCAGCAGGTTCTTGCCGCCTTGGAGCCAGCCGCCTTAGAGTTATCGCTCACAGTCACCGAACGAGTGGAGCAGGAGCGCGCTGAGTTGGATCGGCTTTGGCAGCAACGGCGAGAACGGGCGGCCTACGAAGCCGAGCGGGCAGCTCGTCAGTATCATGCGGTCGAACCTGAGCACCGGCTCGTCGCCCGAACCCTGGAACATGCATGGGAAGAGAAACTGGCAGATCAGCAACAGCTGGAGGAGGAATATCATCGATTTGTCCAACAGAAGCCTCGTGTGCTTTCGGATTCCGAACGGGAGGCCATTCGTCGCCTGGCGACCGATATTCCCGCGATCTGGGCGGCTCCAACGACCATGGATGCCGATCGCAAAGAGATCCTGCGGCAGGTCATCGAGCGAGTCATTGTCGATGTGCAGGGCACCAGCGAGCAGGTGAAAGTACGGATCGAGTGGATCGGTGGTAGTCACACCGAAGGCGTTGTGATTCGACCCATTGGCAAGCTAAGCGAGCTGAGTACGTATCCGCAGATCTGTCACCAGGTCCAGGTGTTCACCGAGGCGGGCTGGGCGGCGGTGGCAATTGCTCAGGCGTTGAATGATGCAGGCTTTCGCCCTCCTCGTTCCACCACCGGCTTTCGCACAGAGATGATCTCGCAACTGCAACGCCAATTAGGCGTGAAAGCGCCACGCCCGCGGGTTCGACACCATGAGTGGTTCCTGCCCGACGAATGGTGGCCCGCTGAACTGGCTCGCCACCTCCACATTCCACGGGGGACGCTCTTGCACTGGATTCGTCAGGGAGTGATCCGAGCACGCCAACTTGATGAGCCCTTGCATCGCTGGGTCGTGTGGGCTGATGAAGCGGAACAGGAACGGCTTCGAGCGTACCATCAGCGTGCGATTGGAGATGATTTCCGCCACCGCTGGACAGATGCACCACTTGCTGAACAACCTTGACGAGGATATCATACCAGCAAATGAAGAAAGGATTGCACAATGGCAAGCTCTCAGAAACAGAAAACAGCTTTTGGGGGTAGTATGACTGGGTCGTGGAGCGAACGTTCTCCTGGATCTCTCGCTGTCGACGCCTCTCACGCGACTTTGAGGGTCGCTGCGATACGAGCGAGGCATTCATCCATGTGGCTCTCAGTCGACTCATGCTGGCTCGGCTCTCCAAATTGACTGGCTAGATTCCCTTTAGCAAACACATTCTTAGTCAATTGATGAGCTGCTCACCCTTCGTGCCGATTGATCATGCTTCGTGCTGAAACCTGATCACTCTTGGCCCAAATTACCAGCATCTCGTCATAGATTTCCAGGATGACGCGCTTTGTGCGGTACTCGCCATGCTGTTTCTCGTCGTCACGCTTGACAATGGGGAATGTCTCCATGATGTAGTCCACATCATCACGTTTAATACCATAGAAATAGGCGGCAATCAGGATTTCCCGCTCGCGCCCACAAAATTTTTGCTGTTTTTTTCCTAAGACCGCATTTTTCTCTGGGATGGTTGTTCCCAAACAGCTCTGTTGCCTCATCTTGTCAGGTTAGAGATGAGGATACGCTTCCCCTCTCATCAACGCACCGAGTTTGGCCGCCGTGTCGTCCTGCGGCAAGGGGGTATAGACCACCATTCCCCTATCAGGTTGTTGGGGAACCGTAAAAGTCGTGAGCTGAAACGTAAGGTGGCCGACCAGAGGGTGATACATTTCACTCGAACTATTGCAAGTTAAGAGGATCTTGTGCTCAGGCCACCAGGCCCGAAATTCAGGACTGGAGGCACTCAAATCGGCAATCAATTCCGTCACCCATGCATCATCGCCATACTGGTCCCTCATCGCATGCAAGTGTGCAATGCAACCGCGTGCGGCCCGCTCCCAGTGAACAAAGCGTTGACGTTGCAGCGGGTCCATGAAGAGCGACCAGGCCAGATTACGTTCGCGCTCAGAGAGGACAGCGTAATCGCCGAAGAGTTGATTTGCACTGTCATTCCACGCCACCACACTCAAACGATGATCGAGCAGTTGGGCCGGGTAGAGAAACGAATCGAGGATCGCTTGATAGGGAGTGTTTTGTGAAAGCTTCTCTCCATCTGGTTCTCCTGGCAGCAGAACGTGACCGCGTGCCAGCGTAAACAAATGACGGCGCTCCTCACCGTCGAGCAGCAAGATATCTGCGAGGCGAGAGAGGACGTGATCGGAGACCTGAATATCTCGGCCTTGTTCGAGCCACGTGTACCAGGAAATACCCACACCCACGAGCTGAGCAAGTTCTTCTCGTCGGAGCCCAGGCGTATGTCGCCGAGCACCTGTTGGCAGGTCAAACTGTTCGGGACGCAGGCGAGCACGACGGGTACGCAAAAAATCGGCGAGTCCCGCTCGGCGCTTCACACGTTCTGTCATCTGTTCCTCATTATCCAGCAGCGAAAAACTGTTACTTTTTACACCTATGAGAAAACACACTCCTGGTTTCAGCAGGGATGCTGCTCCATAATACCACCAGGCCGATTGGCTCGTCTATTCCCCTCTGATCCATTCGGTCACCTTGTAAAGGACAAAACATGCAGATGAAAGAAAGAGAGAATAGGTGATGCAACAAGAAGAGCAGCTTTCAACTGGTGAGGCCCCGCGCTCCATTCGTGATCGTGTTGGAATTTTTTCTGAGGCGACTGATATTCTGGACGCCATCTCCAGGGTCCGCGAAGCGGAGCGGGTAGGGGTCCAACAAATCTGGGCACAGAATGCTGGAGATGCCGACCTTGTCACGTTCTTTGCGGCGGTTGCCACGCAAACTGAGCGCATCAGGCTTGGAAGCGCGATTGTTCCCGTGTATACACGTCACCCGTTGACGTTGGCACGACAGGTTTTCGCAATAGAAGCTCTCGCTCCTGGACGCCTGCGCTTAGGGATCGGTCCCGGCAACCAGATGCTGATTGAGAACTCGTATGGCCTCGCGCAAACAACTCCACTTGCCTATCTCCAGGAGTATCTGGAGATCCTGCACGGCGTTTTCAATGATAGCGCGATTTCTCACCACGAGACGTTTTTCAACGTGGAGTACACGCCCCTGAACGCTTCTGTGCGAACGATGCCACAGAGCGCTTCAGTTCCTCTCTTGACTTCAGCAGTCGGCCTCAAAGCGTTCAGGCTGGCAGGGGAGATAGCTGATGGCGCGATCTCCTGGGCCTGCCCAATCCCCTATCTCCTGGAGTCGGCACTGCCTCAACTACGCGCCGGGGCAGAGGAGCGAGGCCGTCCCGTCCCTCCAATCATTGCGCATGTGCGGGTTGCACTGAGTACGGATGAAGAAAAAGTTCGCGCAAAGATGCGCCAGGGGATACAATTTGCCGCGCGCTTTCGCTCTTTCACGCGGATGTGGGCGGCTGCTGGCTTTAAGAGAGCAGCGGACGGCAATGAAGAAGAAATTGATGCCTTAGTACGAACATTGGTGGTCAGTGGTACTGAGGAAACCATACGTCATAGTCTCAAAGAGCTTTTGGCGAGTGGCTTGGATGAGCTGATGCTGCAACTCGTTCCCATTGTTGACGAGGAATGTGAACGAAAACAGTTGCTCCATCTGGTTGGCTCTCTTTAAAAAAGAGGACTGTTCCAAGCCGGGCATATTGAAACAAAAAGTTGGCTTTCTCGGGCAAGTGATGCGCTTTTTGTTTTAATATGTCTGCTGATTTCTCCTATCCCATGTTATCTGGACGCGCGAATGAAATGGAAAGAAGGTAGCATCATGGCACGGCCCCGGCATACTTCGGACAAGCTTCCCACCCAGACTCTTGAGCCTCTCTCAACCAGGTGCCTGATGTGTGGCAACGCTGCTCATATTGCCTATCATACCCAACGCACTGTCACCACTCTCACGGGGCGGCATTATTTGCACCTGGTTGTGCGCCGATGTCTTTCGCCAGAGTGTTCACGCTATCACCAGCCCTATCGGCCAGAAGCTGAGGGAGCATGGGCATTACCACATGGAGAATATGGACTAGATGTGATTGCGCTTGTCGGCTTCCTGCGATACCGACGTCATCAAAGTCTGACAGAAATCCATCAAAGCCTGCATGAACGAGGATTGACGATTGGCGAACGAACCGTACTCAATCTTTTGGCACGACATGAAGAGTTAGTAACCCTTCATATGACAGACCGGCAAGGCATTGTCAACTTGGCGAGAAAACAGAAGAGCTTTTTTGAAGAGAAGAGAAAAGGGAGAGGAGAGAAGCGGAGGATTGAAAGGAATGGATCGCCGTTAGGCAGCCGTCTTTCCTCTGGCCACCTCGTTCCAAACCAGGAAACGATCCTGCATGAGAGCACGGTAATCCTCTGCAGTGAGACGATGCCGTTTGGGCCGAAAGTGATCCAAAATCGGCCCGAATGCGGAGAGAAACTGTTGGGCCTGGACTGCTTGATTTGAACCGCCGCATCGTTCGTTCTCGTTGTCTGGTCGGCTGATGCGAGCGTTCCGCTCGGTTGTTTAAGCCCTTGTGTTGTCGATGCTCGACACTTGCCATGACCTCTCTCTTTGCAGCGGCGTAGCTGGCCAGTTTGTCTGTAATAATCACTCGTGGCACGTATTGAAGCCCTTTGAGCAGTTTTCGAAAAAATTTCTTCGCTGCCTGTTTGTTGCGTCGGCTCTGCACGAGAATATCGAGGACGTTACCGTACTGATCAACAGCTCGCCATACGTACTGGGTCTTTCCGTTGATCTTCAGGTAGACTTCATCCAGATGCCACGTATCGCCCATCTTACCATGACGGCGTCTGAGCTCATTCGCATACGTTTGCCCGAATTTCAACGTCCACTGACGGATAGTTTCATACGTCAAAACAATGCCGCGCTCCGCCATAAGCTCTTCAATACCACGGAAACTCAAGGAGAAGCGAAAATACAGCCAGACTGCGTGACTGATAATCTCGGGCGGGAAGCGGTAGCCTCTGTAATTGGGAGCAGTGGTTGTTGTTTTCATGAGGCTATTTTAACACAGTGTTCCGCTACATTCTCAAGTTGACAATACCAGAATTTATGCTTACTCTACTATCACTCCTCTATTTCGAAAGCCCATATCTCAAACTATATGAAAGCAATGGCGCAGGTATGCCGGTGATAGAGATAACGAGCATGCAAATTTCTTTTATCACTTGCTTTTCGTAGAAAGATTGAGTAAAATCTTTTGCTCTAGCAACTTCACCAAATGAACATATTTCTTAAAAAGAAAGCAAAGGGACATAACAGAATGAATGAGGAGCGTACTTCACCCGTTGTACACCAGGAGACACAACAGCCTGAGCAAGATAAGCTGTTACTACAACGTCAGCGTCTCTTGCAAGATGAAGCGCAAAGCGTACTGAAGGAATTGAACTTGATCGAATTACTCAGTGCAGAGGGCGTCGTCAGGCAAACGGGCAGCACTGTTCTAGGATTGATGGTCTGGCGCGACATCGACCTGCAAGTTTCTAGTCCGAGATTGAGCATTGAGCGCGCATTCGAGATCATGCATCCACTGTTGACACATCCACGCGTCAAGCAAGTGCGCTACTTGCATCAGAGCGACCATTTCAAGCTCGCGGACTTAGATGAGCGTTATTTTTTTATGGTGTACTATGAGCGCCCTGGAGAGCCTGAATGGAAGCTTGATATCTCCTTCTGGCTTGACGAAGGAGTTCGCCCAGAACCGCTTCATGACGCTATTGAGCAACAACTGACGCCAGAAACCCGGCTCACCATTCTTCGGATCAAGGATGTGTGGTATCAACTCCCCACCTACCGGGTCGAGGTAGCCAGCACAGATATCTATGACGCTGTCTTACAGCATGGGGTACGCACCCTCAACGAATTTGATCAGTACCTCGTCGAACGCGGAAAACCCGCGCGCCCCAAAGGCCTCTAGTTTTTCCCTGGCAGAAATCTGGCAAAGTGCCCACCTGGAAGATACGTCTGGTCGTTAGTGACCAGGCGTATCTTCCAGGTGGGCATTTGTTTGGGAGAGCCTGCCAATTTCCCGCCCCCGGATACAATCAATTACGCAAACAACACTTCGATTGTCTGCTCATTAGCGGTGGCGGCGAGGTTGATGCTGACTCGGCGCTGTTCGTGGTCGTAATACCAGGCAATAGGCTGGTCGTCTAGATTGATCTCTGCTGGCGTGGTGAGAACTTCGCGCAGTTCGAGATGCAGGCGCTGGCACGTGGGGACAAAGGTTCCTTCCTGTTCTCCCAGGATGACGCGAATTTGCTTTTCATCACACTCGCAGAGAATGGTACGCCGGGCATATTCGCCTTCGATGTAGGCATATCCATCACCTGTATCTTCATAGAGCGCGGCGTTCCCGCTGCCAGATGCGGGATAGAGGATGAGTGTCAGGGGGTCAGCTGGGGCCTGGCCGACGTAGTTCATAGCAGGCCAGAACGGGATGGCGGTGTTGGCCCGGATATAGAGGGCGGGTTGACCAAGGGGGGCGTGCGCGAGGATATGCGCCGGACCCTCGAAGCGCTCGCCGGCCCAGTAGTGGAACCAGGTGCCTGCGGGGAGATAAACATGGCGATACTCGGCGCCAGGGTGCGTGATGGGCGCGACGAGGAGGGCATCGCCACAGAGGAACTGGTCGCTCGCACCATAGGTATCCGTGTCCTCGGGATAGTGCCAGAAGAGGGGGCGCAACAGGGGCGCGCCCGTGTGGTGGCACTCCTCGAAGAGGGTGTAAAGATAGGGCAACAGGCGCTGACGTAACTTGAGCAGGTCACGAATAGTAGAGGTGTAGGGTTCGCCAAAGACCCAGGGCTCCTGGTGACGCGTCTGCTTCTCCGAGTGGTTGCGGCAGAAGGGCTGGAAGATGCCAAACTCCGTCCAGCGTGTCAGCAGTTCCCCGCTCGTGTCACCATAGAAGCCGCCGACATCGGCTCCGGCCCAGCCCACGCCCGAGAGACCCAGGTTCAGCAACTGCGTCAGACTCATCGCCAGGTGTTCCCAGGTCGAGGAGTTATCGCCCGTCCAGATCAGGGCGTGACGCTGCACTCCCGCGTAGCCGGAGCGCGAAATAACAAAGGGTCGTTGCTGGGGTTGCAGGCGTAAGAGTCCTTCGCGCGCGGCCTGCACCATCAAGGAGCCATAGGCATTATGCACCTGTGTGTGTAGCCGCGCCTTCCCGTCGCCTGGGTGAATCACATCTGACGGCATGGTTGAGTTGAGGGGAATAAAGAGCGCAGGCTCGTTCATGTCGGACCAGATACCCATGATACCAGCGTCGAGCAGGCCCTGGTGGAGGTCGCCCCACCACGCACGCGCCTGCGGATTAGTAAAATCGGGGAAGACACAGACGCCCGGCCAGACGGCATTCTGGTAGTCGTCTCCCTGAGGGGTCTTACAGTAGAGATCACGCTCGCGGCCCTCGGTATAGACTTCATAGTTCTCATCGACTTTGACTCCCGCATCCACAATGCAGACGACGTGGAAGCCCATCTCACGCAGTTCAGAGAGCAGGCCCTCGGGATCGGGGAAGCGCGTATTATCCCAGGTGAAGACGCGGTAGCCATCGAGGCAATCAATATCGAGGTAAAGCGTATCGCAGGGAATATCGCGCTCACGGAAGGCGCGCGCCAGGGCGCGTACCTCCTCGGCGGTCTCATAGCTAAAGCGGCTCTGCCCATTGCCCAGAGACCAGAGTGGGGGAAGTGGCGTGCGGCCTGTAAGCTCGGTATAGCGCTCCAGAACGGCCTGAGGCGTGGGTCCACAGAAGACATAGTAGACCAGATCGCCGTTCTCCGCACCAAACCACGAGCGCTGAGGGTCCTCATGCGCCAGGTCAAACTCGACGCGCGCCGGGCTATCCAGGAAGAGTCCCCAGGCCTGTCCATCGGCCATCACCATGGTAAAGGGAATCGAGACATACAGGTTATTTTGCAGGGCAGTATGACCACGCGGTGGATCAATATTCCAGAAGAGCTGGTGCGTCCCTGTTTTCTCCAGTTCGCCTGTGCGCTCGCCACAACCAAAGTAGCGCGCTCCGGGTTGATGCCGCTTATAGACACGCGTGGGTGTGCCAAGGATGGCGAGCGGATTGACCATATCGAGAGATGGTGCCTGCTCGGGGTCAGCCAGCCCATGCCAAGCTCTGGATCATCGGTTGCGAAGGCGCGACCAGCCTGGTCGGTAAAGCCGATGCGCAGAGGATCTAGCGAGAGATGCGCGGTCGCAACAGAAGTAGCGATAGTTACTTCGCCCTCCCCCTCCCTGATCGCCACGGGACCGGGTTCCCAATCCCGAGATACCACAGCCTCGGAGCTATAGCTCGCGGGGCGACCATGCGGGAAGAAGCCCACGCGAAACAGGTCTGGAGCTAGCGCAGTAACTTCGACTATTGCTGAGCCAGCGCGCAAGCACACCTTCGAGGTGGTGGTTTCGAGCATGGACGCGGTCCCCAGGACATGATAGCCCAGAGGAGAGAGAGAGATGAGATGAGCGCTTGTGGTGGCTGGCGTTGCCATCTCCATAAAAGTGTTTTCCTTTCAAAGCACATTGTGGTGGGATGTGCGCTACTGACGTACGCACCTACGCCTCCGGGACAGAGTACTGGCACCCAGCGTAGGCGCGTACGTCAGTAGCGCTCTTTCTACAGCGCGTGACTAGGCGCTGTAGAGTTCGATACCGTTGATAAAGGGATTGTCCGCGCCGCCCTGGGTAAAGGCAATCACGACCTGCCCACTGCTATTAGCTGTGACTGCAAACGACTTCTGTACCGCCGTTTTGTAGCCCGCCGTAGCATAGACATCGAAGGAACTGAGAACCTGGCTGCCATTAACGGCAACATTGAACTTGCGCTGCCCCGCCGCCTGGAAAGAGAGTTCCGCCCAATCGAGCTTGAGCGTATAAGACTTACCAGCCGTGAGGCCACTCAAGGTATAGGTAAAGGAACTATTCCAGCGGCAAGTCTGCCAGACCGCCTGTGGGGCAGCATTGCTCACGCCACTGGTATTGATCGAGGTCGAGGTATCCGAGAACTGATTGCCCTGGTCATAACCGGTATCGGCCACGAAACTGCCCGAGGCCGAACCGCCCGCGTTAATGGCGCTCACCAGCGTTCCCGTGGGAGGCGGGTTGCCCGAGGGTTTCCAGATAGCAATGCCGTTGATGAAGGGGTTGTCCGCACCGCCCTGGGTAAAGGCGATCACGACCTGCCCACTGCTATTGGCCGTGGCACTGAATTGCCTGACGAGCGCCTTCTTGTACCCAACCGTGGCGTAGACATCAAAGCTGCTCAAGACCTGGCTACCATTAATGGCGACATTAAACTTGCGCTGTCCAGCCGCCTGGAAGGAGAGTTCTGCCCAATCCAGTTCCACCGTATACGTGTTCCCAGCAGTTAAACCAGGAATGGTATAGGTGAAGGAGCTATTCCAGCGACAGGTCTGCCAGACCGCCTGCGGCGCGGGGTTACTCACGCCACTGGTGTCGATGGAGGTTGAAGTATCCGAGAACTGGTTCCCCTGGTTAAAGTCAGCGTCGGCCACGTAACTTCCGCTAGCACCACCACCCGCGTTAATCGCCGTCACCAGAGTTGGCGGGGTCGGCGTGGGCGTTGGAGTCGACGGAATTGGCGTGGGCGTTGGAGTCGACGGAATTGGCGTGGGCGTATTAGTAGGCGCCGGGGTTGGCGTATTGGTCGGAACCGGCGTTGGAGTTGGTGTACCGCCGCCTGGATTCCAGATCTCAATGCCGTTGATAAAGGGATTATCCGCACCACCCTGGGTGAAGACGATCACGATCTGTCCGCTGCCATTAGCCGTAGCCGCGTACTGCCTGGCAATCGCCTTCTTGTACCCAGCCGTAGCGTAGACGTCGAAGGCGCTCAAGACCTGGCTACCATTGATGGCTACGTTGAACTTACGCTGGCCAGCCGCCTGGAAGGAGAGTTCTGCCCAGTCCAGCCGGACAGTGTAAGAGGCATTGGGCGTCAAACCAGGAATGGTATAGGTAAAGGAACTGAACCAGCGCACAGTCTGCCAGACCGCCTGCGGCGCGGGACTGGCGACACCACTAGTATCGATAGAGGTTGAGGTATCTGAGAACTGATTACCTTGATTGAAATCAGTATCGGCCACATAGCTGCCACTGGCACCGCCGCCCGCGTTAATCGCCGTCACCAGAGTGCCGGAAGGAGGCGGGATAGGCGTTGGGGTCGGCGTTGGAGTCGACGGAATTGGTGTGGGCGTATTCGTGGGCGCCGGGGTCGGTGTGACATTTGGCGGGGGGAAACCACAGGTCTGCGGCGTCGGACTCCAGCCGGTGTTACCCGTGCCCATAGTTACATTCCACGAACCCGAGCTCTCGCAACTCTCCATACCGCCGATACTCAGGTTGCTAGCCGTGACGTTTGTAGCCGAACCTGTGACGGTATTTACCTTGTTGGAGAAGGCAAACATGGCCCCGTTGATATTCACATTGGACATGGCAACGTTGCTCACAGAGTTGCCACCGTCAAAGGAGATCGCGGCAAAGTTGCTGTTATCGATCTCATCTCCTGAGACCGTGAAGGGGGCATTGATCGCCCCATTGTCGGCCCAGAACATCAGCGCACCAAATTGCTGAATGCCCTGGTCGCCCCAACCCGCGACCTGGTTTATAGTATTGTTAGAAACAGTGGTAGTGCCGCTAAAGTTCACGGTCGGGTTACCAAAGTTTTCGTAATCCAGCATGATGCCACCGCCGCGATACTGTGAGCCAGTGACCACGTTGTTGGTCACGCTATTGCCCACACCACCATAGAGGGCGATACCATTAGCGACATAGTTCGACTGGATCGTGTTGTGATCGAAGCTATCGTTGCTATCACCAGTAGCAGGCACGTTATCCGAGGACGACCACATCGCCAGGCCATCATCGCCCGTACCACGGATAATGGTCTGCGAGACGCTGGAATTGGTAATGTTGCGATGGAAATTAATACCATCGGCAAGCGTGCTATCGATGCGACTACCACTGACTGTCAGGCCACTAAAGGGGCCATCGAACCACATACCAACCTTGGTGTGCTCGATCCAGACATTGGTGATACTAGAATTATTGAGGGAACCGCCCATGCCGTTATCCTGGACACAGTCGACGCGGTTCGAGATCTGGCCCTCAACGGCGAAGTTCGAGAGGTGGACATTGGAGCTGGTACTGCCGTCATAGGCATCGTTACCATAGACGCCAACGCCCGTGCCAGTGCTGCCATTGGGTGGCCCCTCCAGGACCGAGTACCAGGAGCCCGCACCCGCCAGGGTGACATTATTCACCAGGATATGGCTGGTAACCAGGAAGGTCCCCTGGGGAATCCAGACGCCTTTGCCCTGGGACGCGCCAGCATTGACAGCGTTCTGGATGGCAGTCGTGGCGTCCACCGCGCCCGTGGGATCGGCATTATATGGCGCATCGGTAACCGAGATATAGCCCGAAGGCTCGCTCAGCGGAGCCGCCACCTGCTGAAAGTCGGCGACATCGATGGCATACCAGGGAGCAGTATTCTCGGAGTCGACCTGCAGCTTGACATTGGTGCCAGCCGCCATCTGTGGCAAGAGCACATGCACCTCGTCAAACATGTGATGCGGCGTGCCGCCAGGGCTCTTGGACCAAACATTGCCATTACAATTCGAGAAATCGGGAGCACCATACAGCCAGGTATACTTTGAGGTCAATTGCAGATCTTTCGACTGCTTGACACCATTAATATACAGACTGAGCGAGGCATTGATCCCCCCACCACCAGATGCATCAGGGATACTATAGCGCAGATTGATTGAATTGGCCGTGACCGACTGGGGCAGGGTAAACTGCACATACTGCCCCTGAGTTAAACGCACAGCCTGGCGATCCACGGCGTCCGAGGCCAGGCTTCCCAGCGTAAAGTCCGGGCCAAGAATGCTTCCATTCGTGGTAGCGCTATGGGCCTCCATCTCGACATAGGGCAGTGTAGCCCCCGAGCCTCCAGTCACATTTGGCACCGTGCTATTTGCGCTCTTCGTGCTCTGTAAGGTTGAGGCGTACGCCGCGGACGAGAGTATCCCCATGGTGCTGAGGAATAAAACGCAGAGAATAAACGTCCCTATAAACTTCGTGCGCCTTCTTCGCTTTGCATCCTGCATTGCGCGCATTCCTTTCCAGGCTTCTTGCTCACACATGCCATCAGCCTGAGAGACGGCATGGCTGTGTACAACGATGTAACATTCTGTCAACAAACATCCTGATTCTGTGTTGCGCTTGACAAGAGTCATTGTCAAGCGTACAGGTAAAGAGCACACCAGTGTTGACGCCTGCTTCTGAGTGGTTTACGCCTCCTTTCAATGACTAACTGAACCCCTTCAAGAGGAATATCTCCCCTCCATAGGTGCCCGGTTTACCGCGCACAAGGCGATTTATCGCACGAATATACTGCGTGATTATCCACGCCGCCTGGCTCCTACGACACCCTACATTCAATGAGAAAGAACACATCTCCATGTAAACATGCCGGCTATTCAATATTTATGCGATAAATCGCCTTGTGCGCGATAAATCGAGTACCTATGTAAGACCTACGATGCGCGATAAACCAAGCGTCGTCTATGTAAGATCTACAGCTAGCTACCCCTTCAGGCCGGTCAGGTTGATGCCGCGAATGATTTGTCGCTGGAACACCAGGAACAGGATAATTGGCGGGACGCTTGCGAGCGCCAGGCCAGCCATCAGATAGGTAAAAGGCAGGGGTAAATTAGAGTTGATCCCCGATTGGCGAAAGATGGCCACACTTAACGGCTGTAGATTACTATCGGTCAGCACGAGTAGAGGCCAGAGGAAATCCTTCCATGAGGCCACCACGGTAAAGATTGTCACCACGGCCAGGGCTGGGCGCGAGAGCGGGAGCATAATGCGTGTAAAGAGTTGCCAGGCATTGGCACCATCCAGGCGCGCGGCGTCCGTCAACTCGGCGGGAATGCTATCAAAGAAGCTCTTGAGCACCAGGATATTGAAGGCACTGGCCGCAGAGGGGAGCCAGACTCCGGCCCAGTTGTTGATCAGCGAGATATGCAGCAAGGGAAGGTCGCTGATGTTGACGAACTGCGGGATCAGGTAGGCCACCGGGGGAACCATCAGTGTGCAGAAGAAGCTAAACTGGATAATGCCCTTACCTGCCGGATTCAGCTTGGAGAGCGAGTAAGCGGCTGTTGCCGATACCACGAGCTGCAATATTACGGCTCCCACCGCCAGGGCAAGGGTATTGCCAAAATAGAGGGGGAAGCTCAGCACGTCCCAGGCATTGCTATAGTTGTCCCACAGGGGATGCGCGGGCCAGAGCGTAGGCGGGGTCTGAAAAATCTCAATGCTCGACTTGAGCGCCCCAGTATACATCCAGTAGATCGGACCCAGCGTAATCACCGTCGTGCCCAGGAGCAGCACAAAAATCAGCCAGTAGAGCGCGCGTCCAGTCGGGCGCCTCAAGGAAAGCGGCGAGACCAGCGTACGCTCGCTCATCTCTTCGCTGGAGCGTTCCCGGCGAAACCAGCTCTTTTTCGCCGGAGCAGGCGTCAATGATGGATTCTGGATAGGCAGGGCCATGGCTTAATCTCCTTGCATCAAACGATTGGTCATCCGCATATAGATCACTGCGAAGATGGCCAGTACCAGGAAGAGGAGCACCCCTAGCGCACTTGCGCTACCAAAGTCGGCGTCCTGGAAAGCATAGTTATAGATTAAGAGGAGCACACTCACCGTCGCGTGCTGCGGGCCACCACCCGTGATTGTAAATGGCTCAGTAAAGACCTGCATCGTACCAATGACCTGCAAGACTAGCATGAGAAGCATAATAGGGCGAATGGCGGGCAGCGTCACATGCCAGAGTCGGCGCCAGATGCTCGCGCCATCGATCTCAGACGCCTCGTAGAGCGTGGCTGAGACTCCCTGAAGCGCCGCCAGGTAGATGAGCATGGTGGAACCAGCATTACTCCAGGTCGCGATCACCATCAAGGCCGGGAGTGCGCTTCCTGGCGTCTCCAGCCAGAGACCACCGGGAAGATGCACCAGGCTGAGCAAAGCATTCAAGAGGCCAGAATCGGGATTATAAATCCAGCGCCAGAGAAAGACCGTTACAATTGGCGGCAGCATCACCGGCAGGTAGAAGGCCAGGCGGAAAAAGCCCTTACCATGGCGCATCTCGTTAATCAGCAGCGCCAGCACGATGGGAATCACATAGCCGAAGAGTAGCGCGTAGAACGTAAAGGCGACAGTATTGCGCCAGGCCACGGCAAAGAGTGGATCAGTGAGCACATGGTGATAGTTCGCCCATCCTACCCAGGCAGGGGGATTGATCATATCGATGCTCTGAAAACTGATCGCGAACCCTAGCACGATGGGATACCAGACAAAGAACGCGAAGACCAGTAGCGCGGGCAGCAGAAAAAGATAGCCGCTGAGATTACGCCGAAAGACTAGCAGTAACTTCCGTCCCACCTGTCGCTCCTGCCCAGAAGCGGGGGCACGTTTGGGTGTCAGCATATTGCGCGGTGGCAATGCAGGCTTACGGAGAGATAAGGGAGACGGCGAAGACGATGGCAGCCCCATAACATAGCTCCTTCCGGGATTTTAGCGACCAGGCGGGAGGAAAAACGCCTCACCCTGCGAAGGGCAGAGACGCTCTCCTCTCGCCTATCAAACTAGGAGGCAGACTGGTCGAGAACCTGCTGGAACTGCTGTGCAGCCTGGTCGAGCAGTTTCTGTGGGTCAGCACTCGCGTTCGTCAGCACAGCCTGTACCACCGGGTCGAGCGCGGCGTACATTTTCTGTGTCTCTTTGCGTGGCTCCGGACGCAGTGTGGCAGTCGATTTGTTGAAAGACTGGTAGTTCTGCAAGGGCGCATTGGCATATTTAGTCGTAAGCTCGTTCACCTTCTGTTGGAATTCGCCGGTAAAGAGCACGTTAGCAGGACCACCCACGACCTGTCCAGAGGCCGACTGGGTCGCCAGATTGCTCTCCATCACACTCAGGTCGAAATTGTTGTAGATGACGTAGTCGAAGCCAGCCTTAATCTTCTCCTTCGACGACTTGGGATTGAAGATAAAGATGTTGCCTCCGGTCAGGGCCGCATTACCACCGTTCTGTGGCATGGGGCCAATACCGAAGTCATCCAGGTTCGCCTGGTACTGCGACTTCAGAGTATTGAGCTGGTCGGGCGCCATCACAACCATCGCTACCTTGTTTGTAGCCAGCAGTTGGAGCGTATCGGCCTGGGTAAAGAGCTGCTGCTTCGTCAAGGACTGATCAGTAAAGCGCATGTCCTTGAGCATTTGCAGTACACTTACACCCTTGTCACTGTTGAAAGTGGCCTTCGTCCCATCAGCAGACTGCATGTCCCCGCCCGCGGTATACATCCAGTTGGTAAAGTGCCAGCCGCCCTGGTTGCTCGTGCTCGTCTCGGCATAGCCCGCCACGGATGAACTCTTCAACTGCTTGGCGTAGCCACGAAACTCCTCCCAGGTCGTGGGAGGCTTATCAGGATCGAGCCCAGCGGCTTTAAACATCTTGCGGTTATAGTAAATACCTAGAGCATACCCACTGACGGGCACGCCATAGATCTTGCCCGTGGCAGCATCAGTGGCAATAGACGCGATGCCTGGATTATAGCTGCTCCAGTACTGCCAGCCCTTCGCCAGGCTAGTAATATCCGCCACAGCGTGCTTGCTAATCAAGAGCGGCGGCTCAGTAAACCAGCTCTCCTTAACATCTTCCGACTGCCCAGCGGCCAGGCGCGCAAAGTAGGTGGTAGGATCGTAGGGATCGTTCTTGCCAACGATCTTCTCACCCGGGTGGGTCTGCTCAAATTGCTTGACGCCCTGGTTAAATACGTAGATAGCGCCCTTATTGGCGGTAGGGGGTAAGGTGTCGATGGTCGCCGTCACCGTCGAGTCCGCGCTTGAGGTTGTCGTTCCACAAGAAGCCAGGAACTCCAGGCCAAGAGCTCCCGCACCAACGGCGGCAGAACCCTGCAAGAAACTCCTGCGATTGAGAGAGGAGCGGAAGTTGAGCTTCGTGCCCATGAAGAGACCTCCTTAAAAAGAGCATGTCATGCCTACGTCATGTTGTAAGCATGTATTGAAGAATGCTTCAGCATGACCATAGACAAAATGAATAAGAGAAACAGTTACTGCTTAGATTGAGAGAGCCTTGAGAGAGCCAGTGGTAGTCGCAACTAGAGGTGAGAGTGAGCGAAGAACCACCTGTGAGTTGCATGTAGCGTGCAGGAAGCCTGGTAGCCCGAAGGGAGCCTGGTCCCTTTGAAGTGGCGCGGAGATAGTAGTAGCCTCATAGCTTTTTGAACCTCCTCGATGGTAGTATGTTCGTCCACCGTTGACGAAAAATAAGCAACCCACCAGGTAAGTGTTCTATGATCTTATTCCGAAACCCAACGTCACTCTCGTGACGAGCGCTCCGCGCTCAGGATTTCGGATAAGTAGTAAGGTAAATCAAGGGTAACGTTTACCTTTTGTTTCCTTGAAAGAAAAGGTAACATAGAAAATCTCCAATGTCAATGGTAGAAGTAAAGGAAAATTTTATCCTCCAATTCTCCATTATCCAATTGACACCGATTGACAATGCAGAAAAAAACAGGTACTATTAGCGCAACAAATTAAGGTTATCGTTTACCTAAATCGACGGGAAGGCATGTGTAATGGAGCAGCGACAGATTAAACGTTCAACCATGGCGCAAATCGCAAAGGAGGCGGGAGTCTCGACGACCACAGTTTCTAAAGTGCTCAACCAGCTTCCCGGCGTAGGCGCGCAGACCCGAGCACGTATACAGCAGCTCATCGAACAACACGACTATATTCAGAATCACGCGGCTCGCCATCTTCGCAAGGGGCAGAGTGGACTGATCGACCTGGTAATTATGCGCCTGGAAGGCGGCTATGACCTTGGCATCATGCATGGTGTGCAGGATGTGCTGGAGGAGAGTGGGCATAGGCTTGTGATCTTCGCAACCCATGAGAACGAAGATACCGAGCTTTTATGGTTGCGACGCCTGCTTGACCGCTCCACTGATGGCGTCTTATTGCTCCTGCCCTACGAACGCCTCGGCATCGCTAACGCGCTGATGGAGCAGGGTATTCCCTTTGTCTCCATTGGGGATCGCAACGAGCCTACCACGGCCTTCCCCACCATCGGGTCCACGATCTGGCTGGGAGGCTATACCGCGACCGAATATCTTATTTCTCTGGGTCATAGTCGCATCGGTATCATTACGGGTCCGCTCCATCTCACCACCTCGCGCGCACGCCTGGCCGGGTACCGCGAAGCACTTGAGCGCGCGGGCATCCCGATTGATCCTGGCCTGATCTGCGAGGGCAACTATATGCTGGGCGACGGCTTACAGCAGACATATGCCCTGCTCGATCAGCCAGAGCCGCCCACGGCGATCTTCGCGGGGAATGACGCACAGGCCGCAGGAGTCTACCAGGCCCTCTACCAGCGCAATATTCACATCCCCGATGCCATGAGTGTAATCGGTTTCGACGATGTGACGTATAGCGCCCAGATGTCTCCGCCCCTGACAACCATTCGCCAGCCACTGGCCGAGATGGGTAAGATGGCAGCCACTATGCTGCTACGCCTCATCGCCGGGCAGCAGCTTGAATCCAACCATGTCGAACTTTCAACCTCGCTCGTTGTCAGAGCGTCCTGCGCGCCCCCGCGCCCAGGGCCGCTCACGGAAAGGTAACACTGGTCAAAAGATAGCAAGGAGGCTATTTTGATGAGCACTGCAATCACGCGCCTGGCGCGAGTTTCTGGCCTTGTCGCCTCATTTATGGCGCTCCTCGTCGTACTAAGCGCCTGCTTCGAGGCCAGCAACGTAGTCAGCGCGCCACCAGTCTGGAAAAGCCAGCGTACCCAGATCTTCTCTATTGACTATATGAACAACTGGAATATCTCAACCAAGGATCTCTACCTTGGGGCCAGCTCTCCCCAACTCGAAATGCTCCAGGGGACGCTCTTCACGCGCGTTGAGGACCCAGCAGCCTCACTCCACGTCTTGTATGCCGCACGCTCAAACAATACCGTATCCTCACGCGATCTCATGCTTAAATTCTTTCTTGGCTCTTCACAACACCCCCTGCAAGCCTCCAGCCTGAGCACCATCACCCTCAATGGCGAACGCTGGTACCAGGGGTTCATAGAGAAGCAGGTCAAGCAGAGCGACGGCTCAACCCTCGCGGTCAAAGAAACGGTACTCGGCATCGATTACACTATCAGCCCCAACAAAACAGAACTCTATTTCATCATCTACCAGGACGCTACCAGCAGCTACGCAAAAACGTCCCACGACTACTTCGAGCGCATGGTAAAGTCCTTTCGCTTCTCGTCCTAACCCAGAGGCGCCACGTTGACAGGCACCAATTCCCATTACCCACCTGTGCAGGAGGGCAAGGAAGTGCTTCTTTACCGTAATTACTCACCAAATGAGCATAATCGGCACGCCGTGAACGTGGCGTCTATGCCGGGAAAATGTGGCTTTTTTAAGCAGTGACGTTTACCTCTTGCTTCATTCCCGCCTCGTAATGACCTGCCATGTAACAGGCAAACTCGGGATGTGAGCCTCGCGTCGATGCGGGAAAGATGCGCCATGCTCCGCGTGCTCTCCATGGCTATGCATACGCATGGGGTGCCTGATATTAAGGTACACCAGCACACCAACAACCAGCAGCGCCAGTATGTTGAGTACAAAAGTATAGTCGAAGGAGAACATCGTGACCTGTTGCAGGAAGTGGGGATTGGCCGTGGGGATAAAATGCACTGCTGGGAAGAGGCGGTCCAGGCCTGAGAAGAGTGCATCTATTAGGATCGCCGTCACCACCATAGTTGTGAAGAGCACGCCTGTGATATAGGCCGCCAGTCGCCAACCGTAATACTTGCGGTAGATGTCGATAATGGGCAAAACAATCAGGTCGGCATAGAGGAAGGCAATTGCGCCACCAAAGGTGATGCCGCCTGCAAAGAGGATCGCCGCTAGAGGGACATTGCCAATGGAGCAGACAAAGGAGATGACCGCAATCAGCGGACCAACTACAGCGTTCTCGACTACCTGGAGTGGCGCGGGTACACCTCGAATGTCGTCATGATCATGCTCCTGCACCTTCTCCGTCTCCTCCTGCGTCCGCCCCTCCTCTACCAGCTTACTTGGATAGGTCACCTTCACCAGCAGAGCCATCAAGGCTATAAGAATAACGCCCCCCAGCCACTCGGCCAGGGCGAACTGCCAACCCATCAACTGCCAGAGGACCAGGCCCAGTTCCAGCACCAGGTTAGTAGAGGCAAACATAAACGCCAGGGCCGGGATCAGGTGCGCACCACGTTTAAACATGCTTTTGGCGGCGGCAATGGCGGCATACGAACAGGATGAACTCGCGGCGCCAAAGCCTGCCGCCATCGCGATCTCTCTCATGCCCGCGCGCCCCAAGACCTTACTCATGCCTGCACGACTCACATAGGCCTGGATCATGCCCGAGACCAGGAAACCCAACACCAGGCTCCATAAGACCTGCCAGGCCATTCCCACGGCGGTCAGCAACGCCTGGCCAATTACTGTCAGCAATGACATATCTCTCCCCCACTTTCACCATACAATCAACGTTGTAGGGTCCTTGCTGGCATGGACTGAAGGCCGATATCCTCACACAAGGTCAGTCGCTTCGCTCGCAGTCCATGCCAGCAAGGACCCTACTTTAGTGGTAAGGCTTTGCCACGATTAGCAAATGACTGCTTCTGGACGGGATAGCCCGCCTCGAACAGCTTCGCCTCAGCCTCCGCCAACGATAAGGTTTCAGCGTCGTAGGCCAGGCGCACCGTCTTTGTTGGCAGATCAACGTTCAAGCTCTCTACGCCAGCTAGATCGCTCAAGGTCTTTGTGATGGTCTGCACACAGTGATTACAGCTCATCGCCGGTATAGATAAGGTTGTCTCTTTCGCTATCGCCATAGATCACACCCTCTTTTCTTGCTAAAAGTTATTTACACCCTTACCCCGTGGGGAGGGGTGTACAATATGCAAAGTATATGCCCTCGTGGAAACATATGTCAAGAAAATATGGAATGATTCTTCATCATATGACGTATTCTCCTGTAGAGAAATAAGTCACAGTAGTGTGCTTCTACTATATTCTCTTGCAGATAGCGTATGGCTTGCAAGAAAGAAAGATTTTGAGGGAAACGATGATAAAATCTACTTTTACCAGAGTTTATCTCCTTGCTGGCCTCATCGTTTTGTTGCTTAACGGGTGCGAAGGAATATGGCAGGCAGGAGAGGCAACAGGCCCAAATGTTTTGCATATCGTCCGCACTAACCCATTACCAATACCAGATCATCATTTAGCGCCTCTCAACATGGTTATCCACGATGCGACACAAATACAAAGTCTTTACGATGCTGCTCATACTCTGAAAAAGATTCCGTCAGGCGCGATATTTCACTGTCCTATTGATTTTGGTTTAGCATATCATTTAGATTTTTTGCGCGCCAATACATTGATCCAGCATATGGATCTCAATGCGATGGGGTGCCAGTTTCTGACAATCGCGCCTCACGATACACGTTATACAACGCCTTCATTCCGAGCGCTACTCGCTAAGATACTCAATCTTCCGTCGCTTCTCCCACCAGATAAATCTTAATGGTTTGACTTTGCAATGTCGTACAAATCTCCAGTTTTCTGAGATCTAAGAGAGAGAAAGAGGAAGATTCTGATCTACTTGGCCGAGAGGGAGACCCAGGCGGCCTCGGCCAGGGGTTCACGGGCCTCCTGCATTTCGCTGGCGACGCGCTCCCTGAGCCAGCGGCGCGTGAAATCACGGCTGGGGCCGATGACGAGCGGGAAGTAAACCTGCTGAGGGAGGCGCTTGATCGCGCCCGCTTCGACAAAGGGAGCAAGCCATTGGAAGAATTGCGTGGGAAAGTTCTCCTCTGGCAGGACGGTTTTGGTTTTCTGACGTAGCACCTTGACGTAGGCACCCAGGTATTCGGTATCGCCCGCCTGCATGACATATTGCCCTAAATCGGGATGCTGCTCATACCATTGCAGGTAAGCATAGACCAGACCAGTGATACCTTCACGGGGATCACTGGTAGCAAGAGCGGTAAAAAAGACATTGTAGAGGGCCGTGCGTCCTTCGAGGTAGAGCGCACGCGCCAACATCTCTTTGTTCTCAAAGTGATGGTAGATGCTCCCAGTGCTGGCTCCCGAGCGCTGGCGAATATCCTCCATCGTGGTCTCAGTAAAACCCTTCGTCAGGAAGAGCGGGAGCGCGGCATCAAGAATACTTTGCCGCCTGGACCCGGTCGTCACGCCACGCTCTAAACTATCCATCACACAAAATCTCCTTTTCTCTAATCTATCTGTGAGCACAATTATATCACCCCCCTTGACTAGAATGATATTCTAGCACTAGAATGATATTCTAGTCAAGGCAATATACAAGGTTATCAATGATAGGCGTTGTCAGCGACAACCCTTCTAGAAAGCGAAAGGCATGGTGGCGCAAAGTATTGCAAGGCAGGAGGAGAAGCGGGTTCCACGTAGAAACAGGCCCGTTTCGCCACGCTATAAATGGATTGCGTTGACAAACACGACCCTGGGTGTGCTCATGGCGACAATCGACTCAAGTATTGTCCTGATCTCGCTCCCGGTCATCTTCAAAGGCATTCATATTGATCCCCTGGCACCTGGGGAGACCGGCTACTTCCTCTGGATGCTGATGGGCTATATGGTCGTGACAGCCACGCTCCTGGTCACATTCGGACGCATCTCTGATATGTTTGGGCGCGTCAGGTTCTATAACCTGGGTTTTCTTATCTTTACGATTGGCAGCATCTTGCTCTGGCTGACTCCAGGTACGGGGAATGCCGGGGCATTGGAACTGATTCTCTTTCGCTTCGTGCAGGGCATTGGCGGGGGCTTCCTGCTCTCTAATAGCGCGGCGATCATTACCGACGCCTTTCCCGAGCACCAGCGCGGCTTTGCCCTGGGCATCAACCAGATTGCCGCCATTCTCGGCTCGGTCATCGGGCTGATTCTGGGCGGTATCCTGTCCTACTTTGACTGGCGTCTAGTCTTCCTGGTAAGCGTGCCTGTAGGTATCGTGGGTACGATCTGGGCCTATACCATGCTCCGCGAGACCGCGACGCCCCGCAAACGCCAGCGCATCGACTGGCTGGGAAATATCACTTTTGCGGTTGGGGCGACGGTCCTCTTAATCGGTATTACCTATGGCATCGAGCCCTACGGTGACTCGCCAACGGGCTGGGGCAATCCCCTGGTGCTGGGCGCGCTCGTCCTGGGCGTGCTCCTGCTCGCGGCCTTTGTCTGGATCGAGTTGCGTGTCCCCGATCCTATGTTCCGCCTGGACCTCTTTAAAATTCGCATGTTCGCGGCGGGAAACGCGAGCAGCTTCCTGGCCAGTATCGCGCGTGGCGGCCTGCAATTCATGCTTATCATCTGGCTGCAAGGTATCTGGCTGCCGCTGCATGGCTACGACTACGAGGTTGCGCCCCTGTGGGCTGGCATCTATATGATCCCGCTGATGATCGGCTTTCTCTTGATGGGGCCGTTAAGCGGCTGGCTCTCGGATCGATTTGGCGCACGCCCCTTCTCTACATTGGGCATGCTCATTCAAGCCCTGGGCTTCTTCCTACTGACCATTCTACCGCTGAACTTTGACTACATCTGGTTCGCCCTGATCCTGTTTATGCTGGGCATCGGGCAGGGAATGTTCTCTTCGCCCAATACGTCGTCCATCATGGGCAGCGTACCACGCGAGCAGCGCGGAGTCGCCTCTGGCATGCGCTCGACCTTCCAGAACTCAGGCTCGATTGTGAGCATCGGCATCTTCTTCAGCCTGATTATACTGGGCCTGGCCTCCTCCCTGCCGACGACGCTACTACGCGGCCTGACAGCGGCGGGCGTTCCCGCGAGCGTGGCGGACCGAATCGCGCACCTGCCGCCAACCTCGGCGCTCTTCGCGGCCTTTCTGGGCTATAATCCCATGGCTCAACTGGTGCCGGGCAAGGTACTCAACGCCCTGCCTGCTGCCGATAAGGCCAACCTGCTGGGCCATTCCTTCTTCCCCAACCTGATTTCATCGCCCTTTGCGGTCGGCCTGCACAGCGTCTTCTACCTCTCGGCCGCCATGTGCCTGGTTGCGGCCCTCGCCTCCGTGCTGCGCGGCAAGCAACAGCTCGCTCGCCCGGTCGAAGTAAGCCAGGAAGAGGCAGAAGCCAAGATTCACGCCACGACGGACGCCGATTAAAGTGCTCCCGACCGACGCTGCTAAAGTACGCGTCTACATATCAGATAGGGGACATATCGCACTTGATATGTAGGCGCGTGCTTTAGCAGCACGACCACTACAAAATAGAAGGAGAAAAAACATGACAAACGTAATGCTAAAAGATGAAAAAACCGCGCTCTTGATCATGGACTACCAGAACGACATCCTGGCCAACATGGACGAGAGGAAGGCCTCCCTCCTTGACCGGGCGACTGGCGTGCTGCAAGCGGCACGCGAGGCCCATCTACCAATCATCCACGTGGTTGTCCGCTTCCGCGAGGGCTATCCAGAGGCCAGCCCACGCAATCGCGGATTCTCGGCTATCCGCCAGACGGGCCGCCTGCTCGAAGGCACTCCTGGCGCGGAGATTCATGAGCGAGTTGCGCCCCTCTCCGGCGAGAGCGTCGTCACCAAGCGGCGGGTAGGCGCGTTTAGCACTACAGACCTCGAAGTTATCCTGCGCTCGCAGGGCATCACACGCCTGGTCTTGCTGGGTGTCGCCACAAGCGGCGTCGTTCTCTCAACCGTGCGCTGGGCCGCCGACATGGACTATGAGCTGGTCGTCGTTGAAGACTGCTGCGCCGATGGCGACGAAGAGGTCCATCGCGTCCTGACCCAGAAGGTATTTCCTCGCCAAGCCAGCGTCATCTCCTCCCAGGAGGCAATCGAAGCACTGAAGTAGGGTCCATGCTGGCATGGACTTAAAACCTCGCCCCCGTGAGATGCAATCCATAAGGCAGACATCTCACAGGGGTGCATTAGAGTTCATGCCAGCATGGATCCTACAAGTGACGCCGTCAGGCCACAATTCCCATATACTTTTCCCCATTAGCTCATGTATACTAGCTAACAGTATTCTACTGCAAAAACATCAATATGCTGATGAACCAGGGAGGGAAACAAGTATGGGCGGCCCCGGCGCAAGCGTGCTCCTACGCGAACCATTGACCCAGGAGCAGACAATTGACCCAGGAGCAGACAGAAGAGCTAGATGCATGGCTACATTCCATCGCACGCGAAATAGAAGTAAAAGGCAAGCTCTTCAATACACGGGAACGAACACTCTGGCTCAAGCCCGATATTTTTCCTGAAGAAGTTTCTTTTTGCATATTTTATTTCAGCATCGAAGATGGAGCAGTTTATGCCGACGAAGAAAGCGAATGTGAGCAGTTTCAAACCCAGATCGGCTATCTCCCATCACAGGCAATTGGCTTCTCATCTGGTTGCAATCAAAACATTGACCATCGCACTCTTGGCTTACTCACCTTGCAGCTAGCAGAGCGCTATAACGGCCTTATCAGCATGGATGGTGCAATCACGCCACCACTCAAACCCAACCCGACAAGAGCTGCAAAATTCAAAGAGACGCTAGCTCGCTCCGAAGGAATAGGAGCCTTTTTTAGTACCCGGTATGAAGAAATCAATAAGGAGCTTGCCAAGAACCTTCCTCCCGGGAAAACACTAAAAGAGATGGCAGTTGAACTTTTCCATCAGCCAGACTCACCCTACGCACGTGTTCAGAAGGAGGCCGAAGAGAAGTTCGGCTCGCTCTCAGCTCTGAATAGCTGGCGGCCCTCCCTGGTAGAGGTCAGCACCTTCGTCCACTCGCTACCAGGCAAGGTCTACGAGTTCCCCTACATGACGGGTAATAATGAACTCTGGGTCTCCCACATAGTGAACACCACCTTTCTACGTGCCTGGTTAGAGCATCTCCATTTTCACATGATCAAGTAGCGAACCCAGGGAGATTTCCTTTCCTAAAAGGGCGCTTTCTGTGCCACGTTTTGGTGCCTCATCCGATATGCTCTATGAGATCTCAAACGAACGAAAGGGGCACACCATGCACCAGGGCCATGCCACTGAAGAACAGGACGCGATACATATCGCGCTCTATGATCGCCATATCTCCGCGCTCCTGCCCTACCTAGCCCGGCTTATAACGAGCCGCCAGGATGTCGAGGATGTACTTTTTGACGTCTTTGCCGCGGCCCTGACAAGCCAAGCCTTCGCGCGCCTCACCCACGAGCAGCAGCGTGCCTGGCTCTACCGCGTCGCGCGCAACAAAGCTATCGATCACTATCGCCACCACACCGCCCTGGCGATTGTCCCCCTGGAGGAGACGCGGGACAACCAGGACGAGGAACCAACACCCGAACAGCGCTTCCTACGCCAGGAGCGCCATGTCCTCCTGCGCGAGGCTATCGCGCAACTCTCTCCCCTCCAGCAACAACTCATTCATCTACGCTATCAAGAAAGCATGCGCTTGGTTGATATCGCAGCCCGCTTACAGAAACCTGATGGGACGGTACGCAAGATGCTGGCACGCACCCTCAAGCAGTTACGCATGCTCTATGAACGCCAGGAGAAAGGAGACAACCATGAAGCCATTTGAGGACATCCTGCCAGAAGAAGAGGGGAACGACCTTGTAGGCCTGCTCCAGCAAGATCCCCACACGTCCCTCAACCTCACCCCTGCCGAGCAGGAACAGATCACCCAACGCGTACGCGAGCGCCTACTGCAAGTATCGCCTGATGCCCTTCCCGCCAGGGAATATGAGCCAGGCCAGATCCTCATGGCGCCTGTTTTACGCACACCAGCCACGCGCCGCCAGCGCCTCGTGCGCCTGGCAAGTGGACTCGTCGCGGTCCTGGTGGTGGGTGTGATTATTACGTCTGCGCTCTTGCTCTTCACCCCACAAAGGACATTTGTGAGCGGCCCACCTGCTGGCCCATTAACAACTACACATGCCCAGGCTAGCGGCTTCGAGATGACGCTTGGCATCACCTCTGGCCCCTACTTTATTCGCGAGATGCTTGAGGTCAACATCACACTTACCAATCACACTTCAAAGACACAGTGGGTGTCCTCACCCTTCGGCATCAATTCCTGTGGCTATGCGACTGGTGTTTACATGCAGGAAAATTTAAAGCCCGCCTTTGAACTTCCACCTACAGTTCATAGTTGCCCATTAGGGGCGAGACGACCTTTACAGCTTCTACCTAAAAAAACGCTAAGTATACAGAAATACTTTGTTTTGCAGTGGAGTGGCACCATTACCTTGACGAGCGATATAACTTTTCTCGAACCGAACAAAGATCAGTGGTACCAGCCCGTGAAAAGCCCCCTGGAGGGACACTGGCCAACCCTCCACCTCACTGTTGCTTCTCAGGTTCCACAGAATCGGCAGCTTTCCGCTCACGTTGAGAACACGCATATCACTGTCGATGCACCTGCTCAAACCAACTTACAATACCTCTACGGAGTTTCCTGTACAAACGGTCCTGGTTCCGGCTCTGAAGAGACTGGTAACTATGGCTGGCAGCCTCTCAAGAGTAGCACCGTCAACCGGCCCGCCTGCTCCATGAAACACATCACCTGGAGCTATGCCATTGGTGCCCCCGGCTACGCCATCGTCTCTGGCAATGCACAGTCAGAGGCTTAGAGGTGCGCTACTGACGTACGCGCCTACGCTGATGGACATGACGACGGAAAGACAAGCGTTTCGTTGGGGTTACGTCAACCGCGCTTGAGCCGCGTAGGCGCGTACGTCAGTAGCGCATTCTTTCCCACCTGCAATCTTTTGGGCATCTTTAGCGTCTTATAAGAAATTGTATCTTATTTCTAAACATACCAGGGAAAGCAGAAAACAAATGTCCAATAATACAGAAACACCACACGCCACACGTCGCTGGCAATTCAGGAGATTACTGGGTAGCCTCGCCGCGATCCTGGTGGTTGGCATGCTGATTGCGGTCGCGCTCTTGTTCTTCACTCCACATCAAACACTTGTGATCGGTGCGGCAATTGGCCCGGTCAGAGCACCCAGCACCACATCTGTCCAGGCTGGCGGCTTCGAGATGACACTCGGCATCACACCAGGGCCTTACTTCATCAGCGAAATGCTTGAAGTAAACATCACGCTTACTAATCACACTTCAAAGATGCAATTTGTGGGCATACCTTTCGCAAACAGCCCCTGTGGTTATGTAGATGGTATAACTGTACAAGGAGAACAGAAACCAGCCTATGAACTTCCCGCACCTACTACACATAAATGTCCGCCCCTAAACAACACACTCACACTCTCTTCTGGACAAACGTTAAGCATGCATAAATATTTTGTGCTACAGAACAGTGGCGACCTGACACTCACCACACAAGCAGGTTTCTTTACAAAAACACAGCAAGAAGCCGCACCTATACCAAGCCCCCTGGATGGGCATTGGCCAACTCTACGCATCCATGTCGCCTCTCAGGTTCCGCAGGATCGACAGCTTACTCTTCATATCTCAGCCCCACGTGTCTCTGTAGATGCCCCAGCCCCTGCTCGCCCGCACCTGCAATATCTCTACTCCATCTTCTGCGCGAATGATCGAACGGCATCCAGCCCAATGGGAGACTCCTACGGTACCGGGAACTATGGCTGGGAAACGTTGCATGAAACCACACTTAACCTTCCCGGTTGCTCCAGAAAACATATCACCTGGTCCTTTGGTATTGGTGCCCCCGGCTACGCCATCGCCTCTGGCAAAGCACAGTTAGATGTTTAGAGCAACCTATCCAGGCCACGCGTGATCTCGGCGAGCGGTTCGCGTTGGCTCTGGTAGAGCACGTAGTAGCTGGAACGTTCCGGGCGCACAAAGCCCGCATCCTGTAAGAGCTTCAGGTGTTTTGAGATACCAGCCTCGGTCAGATTCAAGATGCCCGCAATCTCTCGCGTGGAGCGCGGGCGCTGGCTGAGCAATTGCAGGATTTGCAGGCGCGTCATATCGCCCGCCGCGCGCAGCAACTTGAGGAGGCGCTCCGGTGGCACTGGCGCGCTCCCTTCCTCCTGGAATTGCTGAATTGAGTAGACAAGGGCGACCAGCATATCCTCTTCAAACATGATGTGCAGCCGTGGCCAGACATACGCCGAGGGAACAAGGAAAAGTTGCTCACCAATGCGCATCTCCTCGTGCCTCTGCGAGGGATAGCGCATGGTGATGTTCTCTTCCTGCCAGGACACATTGAGCTGGGGCGCCAGCGAGTCAAGCACTTCAAATGGCCCCTGCTCAAAGAGGATCTGCCCTCGCTGCTGAATATCGCGCAAAAGCTGTTCCTCCAGTTGGGGCCGCTCCAGTGCAATGCAGGTCTCCCAATACCAGGAGAAGAAGCGCAGAAACCGCTTGTGGCTCTGCTCCGGATCAGTCAACAATTCCTCAACCATCGCCAGAGATGAGGGACAAAGCTCTTGCGTCCGCGCCAGCACGTGCTGCCGCAACTCCTGCGACTGGCTTACCCGCGCAAATGTGTACTCACCTTCGCCCTCATACCTTCTCATAATGGTTTGCGTCAGGACGAGTTCGGCATACTCAGCAGGTGGCAGGTCCTGCGTCACACGAAACTCTTCTTCAAATGTTGGAAAAGCCTCCGTGAGCCGCAAGGGTCCCGCGAAGATATCGGGAATTGTCGCCGCAAAAATAATACTGAATGCAGATGCTTCAGCCTTTAAAGCCGGAGGCATCTGCTGGCGCATACGCAGAACCCAGGGCAAGTGCAAGGGATGCTGCTGACTCCGGTTCAAGACACGCAGGCTGCGCACAGTTTCATGCAATGGGGAATAACTAAAGGCCAACCGCTCGGCCTGCAAGGCGCCTAGATGCATAATAATTGTCATTGTTCTCCGGTCTCCCATTAGCATTCTGATTAACTCATTAGCTAAAAAGTTGTAACGCATATCAGTTTATCTTATCCTATGCAAAGACGGCAATATTTATGAGAGCAGATCAATAAAGGATGGAATCTATGCAGAACATTGATACAGCACAACAGACTTTTTCGCCCCAGGCAATTATTGAGGAACTGCTGAAGCAGATGGGGGAGAAATATGTCTTCCCTGAGGTGGTACCAGAGGTTGCGGCCACACTGCGACAGCATCTCGCCACGGGAACCTACGCGGATATGCGCGATGGCGAGCTCTTCGCGCAGACGATTACGACACACCTGCGCGAGGTCACGCATGATAAGCACCTGCGTCTCTTCTACCAGGCGGAGGGGGTTCCCCAGCACATCGACGAGCATGAAGACTATACACCGGAGGAGATTGAGCGCATCCGCCAGAAGAGTAAAGAGAACTATGGCTTAAAGAAGGTCGAGATTCTAGATGGGAACATTGGCTATCTTCAATTCAATAAATTTGTGCATCCCCACTTCGCGGGCGAGAGCATGAATGCCGCGCTGACCTTCCTAGCATATACACGCGCCATGATCATTGATCTGCGCACCAATGGCGGGGGCGAGCCGACGATGGTCCAGTTCCTCTGTAGCTATTTCTTCGATGCCTTCGCCTCTGAAAACATACAGCTCAATGGCTTGTATGATCGCAGGAAAGACCTGCTACACCAGTATTGGGCCTTATCCTACATTCCGGGTAAGCGCTACCTGGACAGGCCGCTCTATCTCCTGACCAGCCAGCGTACCTTCTCGGCGGCGGAAGAGTTCACCTATAACCTACAACAATTAAAGCGCGCCCTTGTGATTGGGGAGACCACGGGCGGTGGGGCGCACGCGGGCTTGCGCTATCCCATCGATACCCATTTCGAGGCATTCATCCCCTGCTTGCGCGCCATCAATCCAACCAGCAAAACTAACTGGGAAGGCGTCGGCGTGCAGCCTGATGTGCCAGTAGCCCAGGCCGATGCCCTGGAGGTCGCCTACCAGCGCGCACTGGCAGAGGCCAAAGAGACACCTGAATAACACCTCAGTTTGCACGAGAGCAGTTTCCTGGCTCGCATGCCTCTATCCACATCATGCGGTATGGATAGAGGCATGTGGTCTCTAGCAGGCTTAGACCAGCACTGAAAAGCGCAGAGAGTAACCTCTCCATTGCGTTGGACTTACAAAGTGATCTCCGTTTGAAACACTGTGACCGTCCAGCCTCCTATTTGGACAAGCTCTGGCTGTTCTTCACGACCACGGACAATAACCTCAACCTGTCCAGTGCGCTGCATCGCTTCACCTTGCCTTCCAACAAAAGAGAAAAGTCCTCAATGCTCCCCTTTCATCTCTGCGACAACGCACCTCTCACAAGAACAAGGAAAGTCCAGTCAGCATGACACGCATCGCCATCATGGCAACCGGTCCAAATGCCGGTGTAGCTATCCGTATAAACAGGAATCCCCCTCCCCATAGTGCCGCAAGCACCAGCAATACCCCAATTTCCTTTGTTCGCATACTCTTTCTCCTCGCATGGTTCATACACACAGAGAGAGTGAAGGCTGAATTGACAGCGCTTCATTCACTAGAAGTCTTTCGATGAGACTTTTAGTATAGGGCGTTTTATGATAAAATTCGAGGAAAAGCAAAACGTCTACCGTCATTTACTTTAAATATGAAAGAAAAAATAGGATATGGCTTTGAAAATTGAGAAGTTACTCGATGAGACAGGCTGGCTGCTGCTCCGAATAATCACACAGAAGACACTTGAGAGGGGCGAAGTTTAAGGCAGTCAACCTGGCTCTCCCTACACCTTTTTATCCAAAATGTTTAATATTTCTTTTATTGCTTGATAAATCCGCTTGCAATATAATACTCTCAGGTGAGGTACCTTCGCTGCAGCCACCAACTCCCCCAGGCACACAACATAACCCACCAGCCCCCCCTCTCACTTTGGCTTCATCCAGTTCAATCGCGCTCAGCGCCGCGCTCTCAAACACTGGGACTAAAAAGGTGCATACAAAAGAGAGCTAGCTCACAGTCAGGGACTCGATTTTCTGTTACCCTGTCATTAGTAGAGATTGTTATGAATGCTTTCTAAACACATCTAAGGGCAGGAAAGGATACAACGCTAATGGAAGATCGAGATGTTGCTAGGCGGCTCACCTCACTGCAAGCCAGAATGAACCGGATCGAAAACCTCATGCAGCAGTTGCTGCTCACCCTGACGAGTTCTCATGCCCATATGGAACAAACACAGCTCCTGCGCAACATACTGCAGGAACTACGCAGCGACCCAACTCCTCACACACCGGAGGTTGATCTTCCAACAAACAGTCCATCACAGGAACGGCCAGAGCTTGTTGCTATTCGCCAGGCCTTACTGGCAGGCCAAAGGTTGAAAGCCATTCAGCTCTATCGCAGTTTGTATGGTGTCAGTTTACAAGAGGCCCAGAACGCCATTGACACCATGTAGGCCTGGTCATACATCCTTTCTGGCAACGCTCTGCGTGATAACATACAATAAAAGAAATACATCACGTTCGCTTAGAGAAAGGATGCACTCATGGACCCTGCGGTCAAGAAACAGGTGTTGCGCCTGTTCATGTACGGACTCTACGCGGTATCCTGCGCCGAGGGGGACGAGGTCAATGCCTTTACGGCTAACTGGCTCACCCAGGTTTCGTTCGAGCCACCCCTCGTCGCCGTTTCTATCGAGAAAGATGCCAAGTCCCTGCCCATGATTCAGCGCAGCCAGAAGTTCGCCATCAATGTGCTACGCACGGGGCAGCGTGAGCTTGCCGGGATGCTTGGTAAGTCCGGTTTTAAGTATCCCGATAAGCTCCAGGGCATCAGCCACGAACTGCGCCCCGATGGCTACGTGGTCCTGCACGACGCCCTGGGCTGGGTTGGCTGCGAGGTGCGCAATAGCATGGACGCCGGGGACTCCATTCTCGTCCTGGCGGAGGTAGTCGACGTTGGCCTGATCGCCGAGGGCCAGCCCCTCAGCATGGCCGAGGCCGGCTTCCGCCACGCAGGATAAAGAGTTCTGTTGAATGGGCATGTGGCAGGGGCGAATGCCCCTGCCACATGCCCATTCAACAGAACTCTTGCACAGTGCAAGGCAATATGGAATAATTAGCGCTTAAGAGCAATGAAATTATAATAGCTGTTATCTTATAAGGAGCCCCTGCATGCAACAAGGGAGCAGCATCACGCAAGCTGATGAGAAGAGCTGCACCTTCTGTCATAGCGCGGCTATCGCGCCATATATTCTGAAGGAATCGCAAAACTTTCGTATCGTTACCGATCACGCCCCCCTTGTCGAGGGCCACCTGCTCATCATACCGAAAGAGCACTATCGCTGTTATGGCGACGTGCCCGCCGTGTTGGATGAGGAGCTTTTCACACTGAAGGACGAGGTCAAACGCTTCTTCGAGCGCTTCTATGCCCCCATCATCTACTGGGAACACGGCATCTTCCGTCAGACGGTCTTCCATGCCCACCTGCACTGCTTCCCCTTTGGCGAGATCGTTTACGACCTCTCACAAGATATGCACGTACAGGTCGTTAAGCAGCAGGACGATATCCGCCAGTGGTTTCATCACCAGGGGCACTACTTCTACCTGGAAGACACGCACCACGCTATGCTCTTTCCACCAGAACTTGAGCCTTATACGCGTATTATTCAGGATGTCCTGCGTCCAGGCGCCCTTGGGCGCAATGGACACACACAGTGGCGATCCGTTCCCCAGCGCATTGAAGAGGGGAAGGCCCTTATTCGCTCAACAATCGAGCGCTGGCAGGTATTTCAGCAGCAAGAACAGGAGGCAGGGTATGCCAATTGAACCACTCAAAAACGGCCTGGTCGCATGCGACGAGATCACGCTTCACTATGTCGAATGGGGCAAGGAGGGGACGCCTATCATCTGCCTCCACGGCCTGACCGCCCATGCCTACTGCTTTCAAGCCTTCGCCGATGCCTTCGCCTCCAATCATCGCGTGATCGCCTATGATCTGCGCGGACGCGGCGATAGCGACAAACCACCAACCGGCTACAGCGTCCCCATTCACGCGCAGGACCTCGCGGCGCTCATCGACGCCCTTCAGCTTGAGCAGCCCATCATCATCGGGCACTCACTGGGCGCACTCATCGCCCTCTACTTCGCCGCCCATTACCCCGATAAGCTGAGCAAGCTTGTGCTTATCGACGCGGGCGCTCCCCTGCCCTGGAGCGGGCAGGATGATATGCCCACCTGGCTTACCGCCGCCATTTCACGCCTGGGCGTTACCCTTCCCTCCTACCAGGATTACCTGGCCCGCCTCCAGCAGGCTCCTTACCTCGCGCCCTACTGGAACCAGTATATCGATCTCTATTTCGAGCACGATGTACGCATTGAGCAGGATGGCTCCGTCATCTCCAAGGCCTTCGCCCACGGCATCCTGGAGGAGGGCCTGAACTATCCCCAGGCCCAACCCGAGGCCCAGTGGGAACAGGTGCAGGCGCCAACCCTCTTATTACGTGCCGGGCAGGGCCTCTTCAGCGAGAGTGACCAGCTCCTCTCCCAACAAGACGCTGAACAGATCCATCACACTATTGCCAACTGCGCCTACCGTGATCTCCCCAACCTCAACCACTACACCATCATCTTCGGCGTCGATCCCGCCCCCGCCCAGGAGATCCAAAGCTTTATCGAAGGCTAAATGCACTACTGGCGTACGCGCCTACGCGGTCTGGGCATCTACGCGTTCACCCAAGCGCCTACGCTGGGTGTAGACACACAGCCCACAGGCGTAGGCGCGTACGTCAGTAGCGCACCTCCCCATCAATGCATTCGCCTCGCAAGCCAGTTTTGTGGTACATTAGTACACGATGACGAGGGGATTATCTTGCTCGTTTTCAAGACCTACTCTTATTTTGAAAGGACTAAGGATTCGATGGAGATTCGTAAAGTAGGTGTCATTGGTTGTGGCCTTATGGGGAGCGGAATCGCACAGACGTGCGCCCAGGCTGGCTATGAAACAATCGTGCGCGAGGTCGCGCAGGACTTTCTCGATAAAGGTATGGCACGTATCCAGGGTGCCTGGGATATGATGCTTCAGAAGGGGAAGATCAACGAGGAGCAGGCTCGCGACTATAAGAACCACCTGCGCGGCACCCTCGATACCAAAGATCTGGCCGACTGTGACCTCGTCATCGAGGCGGTCATTGAGAATATGGAGGAGAAGCTCCGCCTCTTCCCAGCCCTCGACAACGCCCTCAAGCCCGAGGCCCTGATCCTCAGCAACACCTCTTCGCTCAACATCACGCAGATGGGCGCCGTTACCAAGCGCGCCGACAAGGTCTGCGGCCTGCACTTCTTCAATCCAGCGCCCGTTATGAAGCTCGTCGAGATCGTGCGCACAATTTCTACCTCCGACGAGACCGTTGAGACGGTGCGCGCCTTCGCCAAATCCCTGGGCAAGACGCCCGTCGTGGCCAAAGATACAGCAGGCTTTATCGTCAACTTCCTGCTCATCCCCTACCTCCTCGCCGCTATCCGCATGTACGAGAATGGGCTGGCAAGCAAAGAGGATATCGATACGGCTATGAAGCTGGGTTGTGGCTATCCTATGGGTCCGCTGACCCTACTCGACTATGTGGGTCTCGATACCACACTCTGGGCCGCTGAGGCGCTCTATGAGGAATTTAAAGAGCCGCTCTACGCGCCATCTCCCCTCCTGCGCCGCATGGTCAACTCCGGTATGCTTGGCCGCAAGAGCGGGCGCGGCTTCTACGAATACTAACCCTCATCAAAATAAAAAAGTCCGGCTTCCCCACGAGGGGAAGTCGGCCCTCCTAAGCATCGCAGCTAGAGGCACCTCTATTTTACCACGTCAATAAGCTCCAACACCATTGAAACCACCACATCTCCCAAACATACCACACTTTAAAAAGCGGGTGTTGTCGGCGTGCTCGAAAAGCATGCCGACAACACCCGCTTTTCTACAAGAAATACCATAAAAATAAGGGATGCAAGAGCGGCTTACATCCCTTAGGGCCTGGCCTCGTTACCTAGCCATTGGCAGGTAACGGTCTTCTGCCGCGAGAAACGACCTTGCGGCGCTCACCCACAAACTTCTGCGGGATGGGTGACACTTCTTCGTGATGGAACGAACCACTGGCATCGGTATTGATACCAGGATAGTTCGGGCCATAGTTGTAGTGTCCCGTCTGCGCAGGAGAGAGCTGCCCACGTCCAAACAGGGGGGTCCCGTTTAAGGACGGTAGCACGGGTTCAACCGCGTCGTCATATAGATCATCGGGAACCACATCGAGACCTCGATCCAGCAAGGTATCCTCGCTGACATTCAGGCGTACAATGCTTCCTTTGATGATCTCCTCAACAGCCTCATGAGGCACATAGAGCACTTTAGCGAACACATCTCCACGTTCGGCCAGAATATAGCGACCAAAACGCGCCTTGACGGTGCCAAGCCACTGCTCGTTCTTGTCCAGGACTTCCTGGCCAAGCTGGAAACGAGCGTTGGGATTGAAGACCTTGTAGCGCTCCTTGGGTGCCGCCATAGGATCTTCCAGGGCCCAGCCCATGATACCGACGATGATAAATGGTGCGCCGATATAGGTGAGCAAGGCACTATCAGGAAGGCCCAGCAATCCAGCGACTGTGACAAGAATCGCTGCACTCAGAATGAGTGGCCACAGGCTTGGATTGGGCAGGTGGATGTGATGCTCTTCTTCCGCGCTCTCAACCTCCGCCTCCTCAATGGCTGCGGAATGCTGCTTCAGCTCATCTGCTGTGAGACTAGCACTGTGAAGAGAACTATCCATAAGCTCCACTTTCCTCAAAGAATTTTCTACCGCCGCCTCACCAGCCCCAGGCAAGCCTGCGCTTACCCATAGACGCATACGCGTCCATGCTGGATCTGCCGCGACAGGATATAATCCGTGAGGACGAAAAATTCCCTAGTGCATCTACCCTTGACCTCTTCGGTTCCTGCCGGGTATACTCCACTTAAGAAGAATGGTTTTGAGCGGCCTGGCGCCAAGGCGCAGGCGTGTTCTCACCACGCTCTCAACGAAGATGCAACTAGAACTGTCCTATAGGTAAGCATAGCACAACTCTCCAGATTTGACCAGATCGAATACAATCGTCTCCTCATGCCTACCTGTTATATACACTTATGCCAGTATGGTAATATCCGAAGGTTAAAAGACGGGAAATCACCATGTTCACTGAGAAGCAACGCGACCACGTACGTAATTACGTCCTGAAAATGGCGCAGGCTGATCCGCGAGCCACAGGGGGCGCGCTCATCGGCTCTACAGCGGCTGGGGTTGAGGATAGCTGGTCCGATATTGATATAACCTTTGGGATCGCCACAGGCAGCGCGATTGAAACCGTCATTGATGATTGGGCACAAAGGCTTGAGCAAGAATTCGGCGTGCTCCATCATTTTGACCTGCACGCTGGCTCCAGCCTCTACCGCGTGTTTCTTCTCCCCAATGGCCTGGAGATTGACATCTCGGTCACCCCTGAAGGAGATTTTGGCGCACGCGGGCCACACTTCCACACCCTCTTTGGCAGCGCTCAGCAACAGTTACACACCTCACCACCACCAGCTACCAGCCACATGATTGGACTGTGCTGGCATCACGTCTTCCACGCTCGATCGTGCATTGAACGCCGCAAACCCTGGCAGGCTGCATACTGGATCAGTGAGGTCCGTAATCACACGCTTGCCCTTGCATGCATCCGTCTGGGAGAGAGCGCGGCCCACGGACGCGGCGTTGATAAGCTTCCCGCAGTCGTCACTAATTCGTTCGCAGATACGCTGGTGCGCTCACTCGATGAGCAAGAGTTACGTCGGGCTCTCGCGGCAGTGACAATGTGCCTGATCGCTGAAATAGAGCAATGGGACACTACGCTCTGCGCTCGTCTTCAACCACTCCTGCAAGAGTTTGGCGCTCCCCAGATCAAGGTTTAAGAGCAGGGGACTTTTGTGTAATGTACATAGCTAAAATTAGCACCCTAGTTGTAAAAGAGTAGTTCGATCTGCTATCATCAGGTGAATGTGTCTTTTAGAAGGGCTGGTGAAGTGTGCAGGATTTAGAGCAACTTTTAAAGCATTATTTTGGCTATGAGGCGTTCCTCCCCGGGCAGCGCGAGGTGATTGAGCAGACGCTCTCAGGGCGAGACGCCTTCGCCTTGATGCCAACAGGCGCGGGCAAATCCCTCATCTATCAACTCTCAGGACTCTTACTCAATGGAGTCAGTATCATAATTTCGCCCCTGATCGCGCTCATGCAGGACCAGGTCGACCGCCTGAAGACCAATGGTATCCCCGCGACCTTCCTCAATAGCGCATTGAGCGCGAGCGAGCGCTCACAGCGCGAACGCGAGATCCTTCAGGGCAAGCTCAAACTCGTCTATGTCGCGCCCGAGCGCCTCCTAACCCAAACCTTTCTGACCTTCCTCGACGAAGTACAGGAGCGCGTCGGCCTGGGCCTGATCGCCGTCGACGAGGCTCACTGTGTTAGCGAGTGGGGACATGACTTCCGCCCGGAGTATCGCCAGTTGGGGCGTTTACGTGTACGCTATCCCCATGTCCCGGCAATAGCCCTGACCGCAACCGCGACTGAGCGTGTACAAGAGGATATCCTCACACAGCTCAAACTGAACGATCCCTATGTGGAGGTCGCCAGCTATAACCGCCCCAACCTCTACTACGAGGTACGCCAGAAGCACCAGAACACCTATGGCGAGCTGGTTCAGTTCTTACGTGAGCAGCCTGATGCGCCCGTGATTATCTACTGCCAGAGCCGCAAAAACGTTGATACCATCGCTGATTCGCTGCAACACCACGGCATTCGTGCCCTCCCCTATCACGCAGGCCTGAGTACCGATGAGCGCACGCGCAACCAGGATAGCTTTATCCACGACGATGTCCCCGTGCTGGTGGCGACCATCGCCTTTGGCATGGGTATCGCCAAGCCGGATGTGCGCGCCGTCATTCACTACGATATGCCCAAGAGCCTGGAGGGCTACTATCAGGAGTCAGGGCGTGCCGGACGCGATGGCCTGGAGGCACGCTGCATCCTCTTCTACCAGCATGGCGACCGCATGAAGTACGAATTTATCCTTGCCCAGAAAGAGGATGAGCACGAGCTTTTGAAGGCCCGCCAGCAGATTCAGCAGGTCATCACCTATAGCGAGAGTACCGACTGCCGCCGCAAGGCCCTGCTGGCCTATTTTGGCGAGAATTTTACCAAGGAGAACTGCGGCAACTGCGATAACTGCCTGCGCCCGGTCACTCTGGAGGATCGCACCATCGACGCACAGAAGTTCCTCTCTTGCGTCTCCCGCACCCAGCAGCGTTACGGCATGCGCTATATCATTGAGATCCTGCGTGGCGCGAACACCAAGAAAATTCGCGAGATGGGCCACGATCAGCTCACCACCTATGGCATCGGTAGGGACCTGAGCGCCGACGAATGGACGCGCCTGGGGCGCGCACTCCTGCAACAGGAACTCGTTAGTGAGACCCAGGATGGCTATCCTGTGCTCAAGCTGAACAGGTTCTCCGCCGAGATCCTGCGCCGCCAGCGCACGGTCGAGATACCCGCTATAGCCAGCGAACAGCGCCAGGGCAGCAAACGCAACGCGCCCCAGGTCGAACTCAAGCCCGAAGAGTGGGGCCTCTACCATCACCTACGTGAGCTGCGTAAGCGCCTGGCCGACGAGTACAACATCGCCCCCTATATCATCTTCTCCGATAACAGCCTGCAAGTCATGGCCCAGCAGCGTCCGCAGACGCAAAAGCAGTTCGCCGCCATCCCTGGGGTAGGCGACCGCAAGCTGGAAGCTTTCTTCTCGCCCTTCACACGCGCCATTGAGGATTACTGCGATCAGCATAACATGGAGGTGGGCCTGGAGATCGCTGAGGAGCCCAAGCCCGCCAGGGAAGAAGCGCCCGTCGTCCGCAAGCGCAACGCCTTGGATAGCCACCGCGCCTCCCTAGAGCTCTACCGCCAGGGATATAGCATCGAAGAGATCGCCCAGCAGCGCGGCATCTCTACTAGCACGATCATCAACCACCTATCGGCCCTGATCGAGACAGGCGAAGAGGTCGACGTCTCGCCCCTCATTCAAGCCAGTCACTACGAAGACATTGCCAACGTCTACCAGCAAGTCGGCATGGAGGTCCTCAAGCCCGCCAAAGAACTACTGGGTGACGCCTATAGCTACGAAGAGCTACGCCTCGTGCGCGCCCTCATCCGCCGCGAACAAGAAACCCTCCAGAACACCACAACACCATAGGCTAAAAACGCCATCGTGGAGGGGTATCTCGTGATAGACTGGCGAGGCCAGTCTATCACGAGATACCCCTCCACGATGGGCACCGCAGGCGCGGAGGCGCTCCTCAGCGCGCCCTTCCTTATTGACAGACACCTATATACTAAGAAGCATCAAACTCAGCAATAGATTAAAAGGGGAAACAAACGCATGGCAGCGAAACTCAACCAGATTATCGCCGTTGAAAAAGGCACAAAAAGCCGCACCTTTCAGGAGTTGACGGAGGCACACCACGCACTCCAGAAGCCAACCCTGCTCTCTGGCATCTCCAGAACCTACCGCCCTAAGGATGAGGAGGGCGAACAGCTTCCACCGGAGTCGACCCATGTGCAGGTCAAGGCCGAGGACATCATCCGCAAAACCATCGAAACACTCACCAAGCTCTTCGACGTCACCGCGACCAAAGACTGGGCTAACTGCGTTGCCAAGGCAGATGTCGTTGTTGATGGCCAGGTCCTCCTCGCGCAGGTTCCCGCGACCTACCTGCTCTTCCTGGAGAAGCAACTGGTCGATCTACATACCTTTGTCAAAAAACTGCCCGTTCTGGACGCCTCCGAGAGCTGGAACTTTGATGCCTCCGCCGACAACTGGGCGACCGAACCAGTTCAGACCACCAGGACCAAGAAGGTGCCACGCAACCACGTGAAAGCCGAGGCCACGGAGAAGCATCCCGCGCAGGTCGAGGTCTACTATGAGGACGTCATTGTGGGCTACTGGCGCACCGTCAAGTTCTCCGGCTCGCTACCTGCCCGGCGCGTCAACGAACTGCTTGCCCGCGTCGAAAAGCTCCAGGAGGCAGTCAAATTCGCGCGTGAAGAGGCTAACAGCATCGAGGTCACGGAGCAGAAACTCGGAGAGAAGGTCTTTAACTACCTCTTCGCCTGATTCGCCTCATTTACCCATGAAGAGGCAATCGTGAGCGCTGCTTCGCAGCGGCTAGCTTCGCTCACACGATTGAAATGAAAGCTTGCATTTTCGCGCCCCTTGCATTAGACTGGGAGGCGGAGTACAGACTGAGACTGAAGTTCATATTGATAGATGCAGATGTCACAGGGCAGGTTCGAATCCTGCACCCGCCATATCGGGGCGGGGTAGCCCAGCGGTAGAGGCAGCGTCGGCGTCGCCCCAGAATGAGATTCTCACTCCAGCCTCAGTATTCATCGCCGAACCTCAAGTCAAGGGTTGAGGCCGCTAATCGTCGGATGCCCGTGCAATTCTGGCCCGCTCCGCCATATCTTCACATGGGGCGGTAGTTTAATAGTAAAACACGACGATCTTAAACTGAGCCTGCAACTTAAACGTATTGGGGTGCGCAATTGGGCGATACACGCGGGACCCAGGATCGGCCATTTCCTGGGTCCCAACCCTTTTTGGCCTCTCCATCGTACGCGTTCCTCTGGCTTCCCAACACGATTACTGCGCTTCATCAAACACGCTCTTCCACCCACTCATTTCTTCTATGTATCGCCAGCATCCATTAGCAGCCTCTCTTTCAGCCAGAGCACCAGATCCTCTTGCGAAACTCGTATCCTATTAATTCGTAGACCTTATCAAGCTTTCTTCTGAACTCTGACACTACCTGTCAATGCTGATAATATCGTGAGCCGGTGTAGAATTGGCCGTCCAGAGAAAACAAGCTCCAAAGAAGAATGTTCAAAGTGCCGACCAGCAAACGGTGAGAGAACGGCGATTGAACCGGGTATCCCTACCGCCGATGAACAAATGTTGATGGATGGTCCGCCAATGGTAGCTAGAGCCGTTTCTGATTGAGTAGTGACGCCTGTACGATCTGCCTGGCGCTCTTTCATATGATAGCTGCGGATATTAAATAAGAAAATGGTAATATTATAATAAAAGGGTACAAAGTGATCAGTCACGAGTTTTTACTTTTCCATGGGCTAACAATCCTCTATTCTGAGCCAGAAGCTATAGAGTACCATTCATCCGTAACCATGTTTTTGCATATGACACAGCAAAGGAAAGGATACTTTAGCCATGACCACATTAAGCAGCGTTGAACCGATCCTGAGCAAAGATGAGGTTGCTCAATTTCATGAACTTGGCTATGTCCTCGTGAAAGGTGTACTTTCACGGGATGAAGCCGCCTATTATCATGGCCAGATTTTAAATCTGGTCCCACGTGATTTGACCATCCCAGCCCATTGGGGCACCCACAATGGTAGACTCAAACCAATGAATGAAAATGGAAGCCAGACAATTGATACGCCGGAACTTTTACCACTGATGATCAATGAGAAACTTTATAGAGCGGCAGTCCAATTGCTTGGCTCGACGCGCTTGCGATCGATGGATGGGTCAATAGGCATTACGTTGCGTAATGCAGGCGAAAAAAATATTCTGAGTCAGCGTCTTCACCTCGATGCCTCCGTACCCAACACTGTGAACAACTTCCAATTTACACAACAAGAATTACAGGTTGGGGGATGCTACTATTTCAATACTGTTGAACCGCAAGGCGGTGGTATCCATGTCGTTCCTGGGGGACATCGACTCGTCGAGGAAAAAGCACGAGCACATGCAGAAGGGCGTCAACTTTATGAAAAATGGAAAAATATTACCGATTTTCCGGAAACAGTCGAGGTAACTGGGGAGGCGGGAGATTTTGCCTTACTCCACCATCTAATGCCACATGCGGCATCACACAATCACCTGCCCAGACCGCGAATAGCGCAATTTACCCGCTTCATCCGTGAGGATCATCCGCATTATCCAGCCAGGCCTGCTGCGCCTGATCAATATCATCAAGCGCAACTTCGCGTGATGACTCCATTAGGCCGTAAACTACTGGGTATTGATCCCTGGTAGCAATACATTATCCTTTTCGCGTTCTCAAAACATACGACGTACTCCACAATTTCTTATGATCTGAGTACGTCGTCAAGCTCTTCCACCGAGAAGAAACTCATCTACTGATCCCTACGCAGGTTACAGAGAATGTGGCGAGAAAGCCCTGGTCATTGATGCCAGGGATGAATCGCCACATCCGCTCTCGTGCGCGAATAGAACAGCGTATTTTTCGAAATAGAACTTGTGTTCTTCTGCTCGTTCTGGTAGAATAGGCATATCAGCACGATTCATCGGTGGGAATGGAGAGAAGGAGCCGACATGCCTGGACAACGCCAGAGACAGCAGAAGCCAAAACATCCCAAGGAGAAGCGACCGGCAACGCCTACCTTTCTGCTCGAACTGCCCCTCGTCGTCGACCCAGGACAAGCCACTCGCCTGCGCGCTCACCTGGAAGCCGCTCGCCAACTCTACAACGCCATCCTCTCCCAGGGACAGAAATGCCTGCGCCGCATGCGAGCTGACGCTGCCTGGCAAGCGGCTCGTTATCTTCCTCGCACGCAGAAGACTGAGCGGGCAGTCGCCTTCTCCGCCTTGCGCAAGCAGTACGGGTTCACCGAGGCAGCATTGCATGAAGCCGTCAAAGGCTTGCGCGTGGGATGGATTGCCGAGCACATCGATGCCGTGCTCGCCCAAACCCTGGCGACCCGTGCTTACCGCGCTCTCAACCGCGTCTGCCTGGGCCAGGCCAAACGCGTGCGCTTCAAGAGCCGAGGGCGTGGTTTCTCCAGCATCGAGAACAAGCGCAATGATACCGGCCTGCGCTTTGTCCTGCAGCCACCCGAGAAGGGAAACGCAGGGTTCCTGCACTGGAATGGGATCAGCTTCCTGCCTTCATCGATTGGAAGGACGAGGTGGTGACCCATGGGCTCAAGCACCGCATCAAGTACGCCCGCCTCGTCCAACGTCCCACCAGCAGTCCCAAAGCAGCCGGAGCCGATGCAGAGGGCTATCGCTACGTGGTGCAACTGGCCCTGGAAGGCAAGCCTCACCACAAACCCAAGCACAAGGTGGGGCAAGGGATCGTTGGGGGCGACCTGGGTCCCTCGACCCTGGTGCTCGTTCCCCAGGAAGGGGAGGCTCGTCTGGAGGTATTCTGTGCGGAACTGGCTCCCGAGGCCCGTGCCATTCGCCGTTTGCAACGGCAGATGGATCGGCAGCGGCGAGCAGGCAATCCGGAGAACTACGACGAGAAGGGGCGCATCAAAAAGCAGGACCGGAAGAAGTTGCGGTGGAAGCAGAGCAAGCGCTACCAGGCCACGCGACTACGCAAGGCGACCAAAGAGCGCAAGCTGGCGGCGCACCGCAAGAGCCTGCAGGGGCGCAAGGTGCACGAGATCGTCGCGCTGGGCAGCACCATCATCATTGAAAGGATCTCCTACAAGGCATGGCAGAAGCAATTCGGCAAGAGTGTGGGACTGCGAGCACCAGGGATGTTTGTTGAACTGTTGAGACGCACCGTTGCAAGCACGGGCGGCATCCTGGTGGAAGTTCCCACACGAACGACGGCGCTGAGCCAATGGTGCCACGGCTGTGGCAAGAAGGTCAAGAAGCCGCTCTCCCAGCGCTGGCATCAGTGCGCCTGTGGCATAGGTCCCGTCTAACGCGACCTGTATTCGGCGTTTCTGGCCGCTTATCTCGATCCAGCACATCCCCTTCCCTCGTGTGCCCGATACCAGCCGTATTGGGAGGGTGCAGAGGCGCGCCTGCGGGCAGCACACGAGCGTATCACACAACGTGCGAGAGAGGGGCAGGCGCTGCCCCGAAGCTTGGGTATGACTCGAGCCAGAGCGCGTCTGCCCGAAAGTCCAGGGGAACCACCACTAGAGCCTGCTCTTCTCCTTTGGCGTGAAGAACGGGAAGCGTGGGCCGAACTTCTGGAACCCCCGTTGCTTTAGCACGGGGAGCTCTCAGTAAACCAGGTGGCCTTCAGGGTGATGTCTCACGCAGACTCTGTTTCGTAAAAGAGGAAAAAAATAGGTCAATCTCCCAGCGCTCTTTCCTTATCGCTCTTTATAAGAAGGGACAGATAAAGGGTTGCGCTCGGCGAAGGAACGTTGATGCCAGTAAGGGTAGATGGTAGGGATCTCACTGACCTTGTCGAGCTTCGCAATCTGCTCAGCAGTAAGAGCCCAACCGACTGCGCCAAGATTCTGTTTGAGTTGCTCCTCGTTGCGAGCGCCAACGATGACGCTTGCCACCGTGGGACGCTGCAACAGCCAGTTTAAGGCGATCTGAGAGACTGACTTGCCCGTCTCCTCGGCCATTGCGTCGAGCGTGTCCACGATCTCGTATACTTTCTCGTCGGATATGCGTGATCCCTCTGAGCCGATCTGCTGCACTCGGCTACCCTCGGGGGCTGGCTGGCCGCGGCGGATCTTGCCCGAGAGCACCCCCGAGGCCAGAGGACTCCAGACGATAGTGCCGACCTTCTGGTCAAGGGCCAGTGGCATGAGTTCCCATTCGTACTCGCGCCCGACCAGAGAGTAAAAAGCCTGATGGGCCACGTAGCGCGTCCAGCCATGGGTTTGCGCCATGGCAAGAGACTTCATCAGATGCCAGCCGGAGAAATTAGAGCAGGCGATATAGCGTACCTTACCGCTCTGTACCAGAGTATCGAGTGTACGTAGCGTCTCCTCAACAGGAGTAAGCGCGTCGAAGCCATGCATCGTGTAGATATCGATATGATCCGTATTTAATCTGCGCAGACTGTCCTCGCAGGCTCGGATCAGGTGATGGCGTGAGGAACCCAGTGTGTTTGGTCCATCGCCCATCCTGAAACTTGCCTTCGTTGAAATAAGCAACTGGTCTCGCCGTCCTGCAATAGCCTTGCCAAGAACCTTTTCCGACAGGCCTTCAGAGTAGACATCCGCCGTATCGAACAGATTGATGCCAGCCTCCAGGCAGATATCGACCAAGCGACTTGCCTCGGCCACATTGGTATTACCCCAAGCGCTAAAAAAAGCGTCCCCGCCACCAAAGGTAGCTGTCCCAAAGCTAAGCGCAGAAACCTTCAGGCCAGAACCGCCAAGTTGCCTATACTCCATTAGTTTGCTCCTCTCTTCTCCTGATTACAACAATGTATTTGAGCTTTAGAATGAGAGTATCTACCATCGTAACTCCCTCTGGGAGACCAAAAAGCAGAAAATAGCCCATTGTCACCGCTCAATGGACGAGTTTACTCTTCCTCGTGAAAATGTTACTGGGTATGCGGAGGAGGGGTATCTCCCTGGACCTTTATATTACCATATAACGCAGACCACTTGCTCGTCTGACAAAGAAGCGTTTGGATATATGATTTCAGATATATTTCCCAAAAAGATACTTCGTGTAAGTGGTTCCACAGGCTCGCGACACCTGGAAGCGTTCGATAATCTCTGCGCGGGATTGTCCTTCGTCAACAGCGCGCAGCACCCGCTGTCTCAACTCTTGTGAGTAGGCTCGCATACCTTCATTGTGGCATCTGTCTCAAGGTGGCTGCAATCCCTCATCAATAAAGTACCGTAGAAAAAACTGGCTTGCGCCACCCTGCCATAAGAGGAAACTGGCCTTTCTTTTCCAATGAAGAGTTGATGCTCAAAACCATTATATTGTCCATTGTTACCACTAGATCGTCAATTGTAGGCAGATACTTTCAACGATACACTAACAACAAATCGCAAAATCGTGCATGTCAATATTTAGGAATAGGATGAATACTTATGGCTGCTTCCTAATGGTGCATCCAGCACAAAGGGGAGGTACAGGAGGAAGCCCTCTGCCGAGGCGGGGGGTATTTCCCCCACAAATTCACCTTCTCACTTGCGGATGCACCACTAACCACCATAAGGAATTCTTCATTGTGAAAGGAGTTATCCTCTCCGAGAACGTAACTACTATTTTCATCATGTGGACAACACGAGCGGACGACAGTTCATCATTTGGTACGGAAAGCTTGTTGTTGAAAGAGTGGCGCACTTCTTCTTTCATAGAGAAAGAAGAAGTGCCTAATGGAATCATTGATCATGGATGATCAGTGCACCACGTACCTTGAAGGAAAGAGAACGTGAATATTGTACCTAAACTATCGAGCAGTGCCCACACGCTGTGTTTTAGACCACGCACTGTAGTAGGCAGCCATGTAGTTCGTGCCGCTATTTCAGTGAGCTTGGCCCTAGCAATCGCAGTGCAGTTTATGCTCTTTGGATCGACACAGCCTGTACAAGCTCAGGCCAACCTGGACAACGGTCTTGCCATCACCCCTTATATGGGATGGAATACCTACTATGGACTCGGCAGTAATTTTAATGAGCAGACAATTGTCAGTATAGCCGACACGATGGTAAGTCGTGGATTAGAGGCTGTCGGTTATCAGTACGTCTGGATCGATGGTGGTTGGTGGTCTGGTACGCGTGATAACAACAACAATATCACTGTTGACGCGACGCAATGGCCTCATGGCATGCAGTGGATTGCGGATTATATCCACTCTAAGGGGCTAAAGGCTGGCATCTATACCGATGCAGGAAGCAATGGCTGTGGCGGCGCCAATCAAGGCAGTTACGGCCACTATCAGCAGGATGTAGACCAGTTTGCTGCCTGGAGATTTGACGCGGTGAAGGTAGACTTCTGTGGCGGTCATGAATTGGACCTAGATCCAGCTACGGCATATGGTCAGTTTCGTGATGCACTCCTGAGTAACAACAGCCATAGGCCTATGTTGTTCAACATCTGCAATCCATTTCCGCCAAATGTCTTCGGTCAGAATAACCCACCTCTACAAAAATCTGCATATTACTCCTACTCATTTGGTCCAAACACTGGTAATTCGTGGCGCACAGACACTGATGTCGGTTTTCCCAATAGTGTGCTCTGGCCCGATGTGCTGAGAAACCTGGACCACGATGCGGCCCATCCCGAAGCTGCCGGCCCTGGGCACTGGAACGATCCCGACTATCTTGGACCAGGGCTTGGCATGAGCGATGCTGAGGCGCAGGCTCAGTTCACTATGTGGTCTATGGTTGCCGCCCCCTTAATTGTTGGGAGTGATATTCGCAGCATGTCCGCGACAACTCAGGGGATGTTGACCAATCGCGATGTCATAGCTGTGGACCAGGATGCGCTTGGCGCGCAGGGAACTCGGATTAAGCAAGATGGCAATGGTGATGTCTGGGTCAAACCTCTTGCCAACGGTGATCGTGCTGTTACCCTCCTCAATCGAGGAACAGGTCCCTTGACAATCACAACCAGCACAGATGCTCTTGGTCTCGCTCACGCCTCCGCTTACACGCTGAACAATTTGTGGACACACCAGAGTACGGAGACGGCGGGGCAAATTAGCACAACCGTTGCGCCGCAGAGTGCCGTTCTTTACCGTGTTTCGCAAAAAGCTGGAAATGATATTCCTCCTTCAACCAGCCTATCGGCTCCAAGCACGCCTGCGGCCTATCCTGGATCGAGTCTTTACCTGGCTCTCCCTGGATCGAGTATGACTATTTCCTCGGTGTTTGAGAACTATGCGCGTAAAACTGTTAATGATATGCGCCTCGATTTCTCAGCCCCGCAGGGATGGCAAGTGAAACAGCAACCTGCCGGTACCCATACTGTTGGAACTGGGGGGCAAGTCAAAGGGACCTGGCTTGTAACGCCACCAGCTGGTACCCTTCCTGGCAGTTACACGCTCTCGGTGACTGCGACATACCAATGGGGTAATCACCATAAGGAGAGCACAAGCACCCAATTAGTAGTAACCGTACCATCAGTACCACCATCTGGTACCGGTTACCTCAGCGATCATTACTGGCTCAATGCCAGCAGTAGCTATAGCGTTCCATTCCCCAATGCAAGCGTGGAAGGATACCCAATTACTTTACAAGGACATGCCTATTCTAAGGGCATTGGTGTTGTTCCACAATCCGATGTTGAGTACTACCTGGGAAATAATTGCACACACCTGTCCGCGACGGTTGGGATCGACGACATTGTGAATCAGATTAACCCCCAAGGCGGCACAGCAATATTCCAGATATTCGCTGATGGGACGAAGATCTACGACAGTGGACTCGTCACCCGGGCCGCAACCAGATCTGTTGATGTCAACCTGACTGGAGCAAAGGTGCTCACTCTACACGTCGATGATGCAGGTGACGGTAACTACAATGATCGCACTGACTGGGCAGATTTACAGTTGATCTGCGGTGCGCCGGTCAATACTGTTCCCAATGGTCCCTGGCCGCATTTTGTGCCGCAGTCAACTCTGAGTGCGACCGCCACGAGTGCCCATGATGGTTACCCAGCCAGCGCAGCCGTCGATGGTAATCTGAATACGATCTGGCATGACGAATTTACTCCTCAAGCTAAGCTGCCTCAAGCAATTACCGTTGACCTTGGGAGCGTTCATAGCATAGCTGGGCTGACCTACCAACCACGCCTCGATACGTCTACGACAGGAAACATTACTGGCTATAATGTCTATGTCAGCACTGATGGGACGACGTTCGCAAAGGTCGCGAGCGGCTCCTGGTCGTCCGACCGGTCTCTCAAATCCGTTAGCTTTAACACCCAGCAGGCACGCTATGTCAGGATCGAAGCCACAAGTGGTGTCGGTGGCTACGCATCTGCCGCCGAGATCGATGTGGCTAATATACCTGCCTCTTAATGCCAAAGCAATGTAAAAGCCAGCGCCACACACCCCATACCTCTGAATGCCGCAATCACTCACGGGTATGGGGTATTCAGTGAGAAAAGTGGAGAGATTCCATGTCAGGCAAAATTCATGCAGAGGAAACCGAGATCCAAGGTTTCCGCGCACTGCACGTAACCAATCAGGTGCTATCTCTGACGATCATCCCAGATCTTGGTGGAAAGATCAGCAGTATCCGCGATTTGCGCAATGGACGGGAATGGCTCTGGACGAACACTCAAATTCCATATCAGCTGCATGGTTATGGGACCTCGTATCAGGAGGCCGATACAGGTGGATGGGACGAATGTTTCCCCACAGTGAGCGCGTGCTCCTATCCCCTTCCCCCCTGGAAAGGCCGAAACATACCAGATCACGGGGAGATCTGGCCTCTGCAATGGTCAATAAAGGGCGATGGTGATACTGAGACCACTTTGATAATCAACATGCAGGTCCAAAGCATTGGTCTCCCATATGTGTTCCAACGTATCATCCGCATCACCGCGGACTCACCTTGCCTGCGGTTTGACTATCGCGTTGTGAACCAGTCTGATAACGACATTGCATTTATCTGGAGTAGCCATCCGCTTTTCGCTGTCGAGCCCGGAATGCGCATACAGTTGCCAGACAACACACGTATGAATACATGGGTGAGCATGCCTGCCCAACTTGATCCTCAATCTGGTGAACAGGCGTGGCCCATCCATGCCAGGCTAGGTGAGCATGAATGGGATTTGAGCTACATGCCTGACGAGACTGCGGGTATCGGGATCAAGCTGTGGAGCCAACCTCTTGCACAAGGCTTTGCTGCACTGATAGCAAGCGACGGGGAATTTCGCTTCACCTTTGATACTGCCCAGCTTCCGCAGCTTGGAATATGGATGAATGCCCGGGGCTACTCGGGCACGGGTAGCACCCCCTACTACAACCTTGGTCTAGAGCCATGTATCGGAGCACAGGACTCGCTGGAAGATGCGGTCGAGAAATATCAGCGATATGAGATATTACCAGCCAATGGTATGAAAGAGTGGTGGCTTGAGACTCATCTCAGCACACGCTAAAAGACGTAAGCTCAGGAGTAGGGATAGTGGTGTGGGGGCTGGCGGATACCAGCCCCCACACCACTATCCCTACTCAAAGGCGATGGAAAAAACTGTATCAGGCCTCCTTCGAGGAGATAAAAAGTAGCGCGGGGTCGCTACATACTGCAAGGTGAACCTTCGCGCCTTGATGATAGCTTTCTAAGCGCAAGACATGCTCGAAATGCGTTCTGGCTTGCTCGTACTCCTGAAGGCCAAGATGCCCAAGCCCCAGCATGTAGTGACAGTGAATCTCATTTTGCTTATCCTGATCACTCTCAAAGACCAGGAAATCGGGCAACGAGACGGCGAAGTAATCAATCTTGACCGCATCGAAGAGATGTTGCTCGCCATAATCGATCAGTTTATGGAAGCGACTCCTGGCCTTCTGTTGATCCTGGAGTTGGAGTTGCGCAAGTCCTTGATAGAAGATCATATCTGGTGGCTGATCGTTGTAGAACATCGCGCTAGTGGGTTCTTCGAGTCCATGGGCTGCGCGTTGGAAGCACTCTCTCGCATTGTCTACTAGTCCCTGTTCGGCGTAAGCACAACCCAGGTAGTAGTAAATATTATTCTCCAGTGTGCCCGTCAATTTCCCTTCTGCGAGGTTCTCAGGATAGATAAGTGCCCGCTGAAGCGTGTCGATGGCTTGCTGGCTATCTCGCACCAGGAGCGCACGCTTCCCTAACTCGACATGCACGAAGATATATTGCCGGGCGACCTGCCCTTCTCCGCCTTCCCAAGGATGGAATATATGCTCAGTAAGTAGCGCCAGTACCTCTTCATAGCGTTGTAAGGTATTCAGCAAGGTGACGTATTCCAGGTAGAGATCATCACGCTCGATGACGAGCCCCCGATGCTTTTCCAGGCTTGCGAGCCTCTCTTCAGAGGCAACCCCTATTTTTTTGCGGAGCTGATCTAACTCGTAAAGCACGCGGGCATCGGTCGGATCACACGCAAAGGCCGTTTCGAGTGAGCGCAATGCCTGCTCTGGTTGCTGTAGCGCGTTGTAGTAAGCCAGGGCCAAATTACGATGGACCGTCGCGAAGCCAGTGTCACGTGCTCTCGAGGTCTCCCAATGATGGATCGCATCTGTATGTCGCTTCTTGTCATAGAGCAAATTGCCAAGATAATAGTGGGCTTGGGCATCACTCGCATCGGCATTCGTGGCATGTTCAAGGACGATCAGATCATCGAGGCTATTGGGGAAACAATAGTCTGTAGGCGCATTCCGGGCAGTATGGCGCTGGGTCTGTGCCTGCTCTGGTTGACCTGCCTGATCATGAAAATAGGCGAGGTAGTAGTGGACCATAGGCGAGAGATTTTCATGGTTCTCTCCTGCCAGGCGGGAAAGCAGCGCGATACTTTCCTCATAAAGCCCACTGTGCGCGTAATCGGTTGCCAGGGCAATATAGTTATGCACATCCCCACGCATCAGAGCGGCCAATTGGGCTTCATTATCCTTCGCCTGTGTCTCTTCACCTTTTACCCTATGAAGCAGAATACGCTCATAATACGCGCCAAAGTCTGCGACATCGAACTGCGTCGTTTCAATGGATAAATGCATGGCCTCGTCCACATGCCCCTGCTTACGCAACAGCGCCGTTTTGAGATGGCGAGCCTTGTAGTTATAGGTGTGGTGTTGCAGTGAGAGCTCAACCAATTGCAGAGCCTCGGTATATTGCTGGTGCATACAGGCGATCTGGGCGAGGGTGAAGTAGCCCGCGCTCTGCCAGGCCTCCGACCAGGTAGATTTGTAGAGTGCCGCGAAGGCTTCGTCGAGTCGTCCCTGGAACTTTAAGGACAGGCCAAGCTGATAGTAGGCTTCGCTATCGTAGGGGTTGGGATGATAGCGAGTAAGGGTTGCAATGGCAGTGCGGAAATAGCTTTCACTTGTCCGAAATAGTCCTCTCTGGAGGAGGAGCTTGCCGTACGCGACGTTAATACGGCTATCACCGGGATCGCGTTTAAGCCCCTCCAGGTAGTAAGGGTCGGGCTCAAACGTCGCGTGGCGATACTGTTCCAGGTGCTGTCCAGCCAGGTAGAGGGCTTCATTATTGCTCAGTGTTTCAGGTGTTCCAAGTGGAGAGGCGGGCTCTGGTAATTTCGCAATCTCCGATTGGACTGGCGTATAGGCTACCAGGAGACGCCCTTGCGCGTCTCTGACCGTAATGGTGACGTCATTCGCCTGTTCTTCATGGTTAAGTGGTACCATGGTGGTAAAGGTCTGAATAGGCGAGAGCATCGTGACTTCGTGCAGATAGTGCTGATGCTTGCCTCTCAGGTCGATCACGGCACCAGAGAAGAGAGCTGTGGCGTAGACCTGAATGCTAGCGAGATGATTTACATCGTCAATTTCCAGGTTGACCGCGGCATCAATCGAGGCATTTTTGACGAGCCCAATGTTTTTATAGGGCATAAAATACTGATTGAAGGATTTGGTTTCGTAGGGCTGGAGCCAGGAGAAATCGGGTTGGTTATCGGTGAAGACGCCAACCATGAGTTCTACATACGGTCCATCTTCATCGGTCAAATTACGATCCCAGGCCTTACCAAACTCGCCATTGCCCCATGTCCATTGTTTTTTCCCCGGTGAAATATGATGGTTCGCGACATGAAGGAGTCCAGCTTGTAGGGCATGATCATATCCACCAATAAAGTCATAGCGTGACTGGTATGCCATATAAGAGGTCGGGACAGGAATGTTTTTATACCATGAAATGTCCACTCCTGCAGAATAGTCCATTTTGTAATAGGTACCAGTGGCGATAGGGAAGCGGGAGACATCCCGTCTCCCATGATCGAAGACGGCATGGACATCGGGAGGGAAGACAGACTGGGTATGCTCGTTGACGGCGAACGCGGGATTGGCCCACCACAGAAAGGTCTGCGGTTGGGGTGTGCGATTATAGAGCTGCACCTGGATTTCCAGATAAGCTTTGCCTGGATGAAGTGTAAAACCAGCCGTCATCTTCGTGCCATACATACGATCTATTTCGCTTACCCAGATGGTTTTACTCTCATCCTGGTTATGCGTAATACGATATTCGACCGGGCCATACGTATTTGGTCGATGGTGTTGTGGCCAGTTAAACTCGATGCCGCCAGAGATCCAGGGCCCGGTCAGCCCTACGAGAGCGGGCTTGATGACGCGATTATAGTAAACAAAATCATAGTTGTTGGTCTTGTCGAGTGCGCGATAGATACGCCCCCCCAGTTCGGGCAGAAGTTCAATATGCAGGTATTCATTCTCAAGGCATAAGAGGTGATAGGACTGGAGCGTCTTCTCATTCTCAATCTTGCTGATGACCGGGTAGGGATAAACCTTGCCTGAGCTACCCTGGTACACCCGTTTTTCTAAGAACATTGGATTTTTATCCGGTTGACCAGTGGCATAAGTGGGAATGACAACATCTTCTTCCCACACACGTACCTGTGAACTGGATTGTTCTTCCATATGTATCATCCATCCTGGTACTACTAACTATAGTTTTGATGTTAGTGTACTGGCAGGCAATTATATTGACAATTGACGATATCGTGATTATGATGGACTATATAATGGTCTCTCCTAACGCTTGCCCGAAGGTAGGGCCGGTCCCTCTGATTGTTTTGTGTGGACCAAGGAGCCGAGGCACGATGAAGATAATACAAAAGGCGGATGGCTTTGAGGCGCAGAAGCTCATTGTTCTTCCAGAGGCTTTCCTGGAAGATGCCTCGCCCCATTCGCTCTTGAAGCCCCTGTATGTCACTGATATTGGCTTCTTTCCCCATGCGCGCTACCATTACCGCGAGCGATCAAATGGCTGTGATGAGCATATTTTCATCTATTGTGCAGAAGGTGAGGGATGGGTCATCCTGGAAAGGGGCAAGAAACAGCGTATACCCAAGGGCAGACTTCTGGTGATTCCAGCCAAGACGCCGCATATTTATGGCGCAAGCGAGGACGATCCCTGGAGTATTTACTGGTTTCACTTGAAGGGCGAGGCGGTAGTGAATTTTGTTCAACAGTTTGATATGCTTAACGCAACGCTCCATGTCCCCTCCACTCAGGCCACAAAAATTATCAACCTCTTTGAGGAGTGTTACAGCATTCTACAGTATAAAGGCTATTCTTTGCGGCACTATCTCTACGTGTCGCAGGCGCTGCACTACCTGCTTGGAATGTGTATACTTTTGCATGGGGAGGCGCAGGAGGACGATAACAAGAAAGAGGTCATCGAACGCGCCATCCAATACATGCTTGAACAGATACAGTCCTCCCTCACGCTCGACGACCTGGCCCACCATGTCAACCTCTCCAAACCTCACTTTATTCACATGTTCAAACAGGTGACTGGCTATTCTCCGATTGATTACTACCTGCGTCTCAAGATGCAACGCTCCTGCCTCTACCTTGACATGACGAATGCGAGTATCAAAGAGGTGAGCAAGAGCGTTGGCATCCACGATCCCTATTATTTTTCGCGCGTCTTTCGCAAGGTGATAGGTCAATCCCCTAGTGACTATCGCCGGTCCCGACAGGGCTAGCAGGGTTCTACTGGCCTTGCCGAGAATTTCCGTTAACCTTTGACCGCGCCAGCGGTGAGACCACTTACCAGTTGCTTTTGGAAGAGGGTGAAAAGGATCACAATCGGGAGCGAGACCACGACGCTGGCCGCCATCATATCGGGCCAGCGATCCTGAAACTCACCCACGTAGGTGCCGATAAAGCCAGCTGGAATGGTACGCATATCTGGGCTGGTCGTCAGCGTGACAGCGTAGAGCAGTTCATTCCAGGAATTGAGGAAAGCAAAGAAGCCAACCGCGACCACGCCAGGAATGATTAAGGGGAAGACAATACGCACCAGGACGCCCACACGGCTCAATCCATCAATGCGCCCCGCCTCTTCGAGGTCGGTAGGCAGCGTATCGCAGAATCCCTTCACCATCCAGATACTAAAGGGCAAGGAAAAGGTGGTAAAGGCCAGCACCAGGGCGGGATAGGTGTTTAACATGTGCAACTGGCGAAACAGGGTGTAGAGTGAGATCAAGATTACTGCGTATGGAAACATCTGTGTCGCCAGGATCACCAGTAGCACCGCTCGAACACCGCGAAAGTGGAAACGCGAGAGGACGTAACCACCAGGCACAGCTGCTAGCAGTGTTAGCAGGCATGTGCAGACGCTGACGATCAAGCTGTTGGCGAAGTAGCGTACAAAGCCTTGTTGGTCCGCTGGGAGAATCTGGTAACTATGCAGCGTGAATTGATGTGGCCAGAAGGTTGGCGGATAGAAGAAGGCTTCCCCCTGAGACTTAAAGGACGTGGAGAGGAGCCAGAAAATGGGAAAGAAGGCGTACAGTAGCAATGCGACAAGGAGCGCGTAGGTCACAATGCGTATGAAGACATACCTTGTGCGGTGGCGCTGCGCATCGGCGTGGCGCGAATGTTGCTGTTCCGCGCTCATTACGCTCTGTGCGCGCGCCTCTCCTTCATTCGCCTCTTCCAGAGTAGTGATCAGCGGTTGGCGGTTAGAGATGTCTTTACTCATTGGGACCCAGCCTTCCCTTCCATGACACGGATATAGAAATTAGTAAGGAGGAGGAGCATGATCAGCCAGATCGTGCCCATGGTAGCTGCAATGCTGATATTCTGGTTCATGAAACCCGTGCGATAAATATTGACAATGATGTTATTGGTGGCATTGCCAGGACCGCCCTGGGTCATTGAGTAGATGATGGTAAATTCGTTAAGGCTCCAAATGAATTGAAGCGTCGTGACAACGACAATAATGCCACGAAGCTGTGGCACGATAACATGCCAGAAGCGCCCCCACATCCCAGCACCATCCACCGTCGCCGCATCCAGTAAGTCCTGCTGGACTGTTTGCAGACCCGCGAGCAACATCAGCGTAAAGAACGGGAACTTGTTCCAGATGCTTGCGAAGATCACGGCGACGACAGCCAGTTTCCCATCGCCGCCAAACCATGCTAGTGGCTGAGGGAAAGGGTGCCATCCCAGGATATTGATCGAGGTCAGAAGCTGATTGATGATCCCGTACTGAGAGTTATACATGTAGAAGAAGAGATAGGCGACCACGACATATGGAATGACCCAGGGAATGAGGGCCAGACCGCGCCAGAGCATCTGAAAGCGCAGGCGCTGGTTAAGGATGATCGCGAAGAGAAAACCAATGGCAAACGAGACGCAGGTAGTGACGACACTGAAAAGGAGGCTAAATCCAGCGGAACTCCAGAAATTATAGGTTGGCCGTGTTAGCACATCGACATAATTTTTCAAGCCCACCCAATTGTTATCAAGAGGATCGGCCAGGTTCAGCGATTGGAATGAGAGCAGAATCGTGTTAAAAAGGGGGTAGAAGATGATGCCAATGAACAGGATCAGCGATGGTGTGAGCAGAACCCAGAAAAGCAATGGACCGTTAAGACCACGTCCATAGTATGGCCGATTCCTGAAAGCATGTGACTTCTGCACCCGAGTGTTGATGAGAGACACGTGGCCACCTTTCTTCTCGTAATGCTAGAAACAAACATGCGAGAATGCAGGCTGTTTATCGAGAACAATCTCGATAAACAGCTTGTATTCTCTCTCCACAATGATATATACGTACGTTATATATCCATTTCGTGGTGATAGAGCGCCTACTGCCCAAAGACGGTTTTCACATCTGTGTTCAATTGCGCAAGACGTTTGGGAACATTCGCGCCACCTGCAATATCCTGTAACGCGGTCACGACATAGGTCGCGGCCTGGCTATACTTAGGATGATAGGCTGGCGGACGCATGGTTGGGAAGACTTTGTTGATAAAAGCCTGGCTGATATCGTCTGAGAAGAGGTTGGCATACGGGCCGCCGCTTGTAACCTGGCTCTTATGAGGGAAGACACCCTCTGTAACCAGATAGTTGGTCAGTACCTGCTTGTTGGAAGTCAGATAGTCAATAAGCTTCCAGGCCAGATCTTTATTGTTGGAGTTGGCCGACATGCCCAGGTTGTGAATATCGGCGCAAGTTACAGGAGCGCTTTGTCCCGGTCCAACTGGCGTGGTGGTCACGCCCCAATGTGTATTGACATCAGCGACAGACTTATAGACGGATGGATTATCGCTCTGGAGGATACCAGTCAGGTAAGGGCCATCGAGCTTGAAGACCATCTGGTCGGTCGACATCAACTGGCGCTCAGCTTTGATGGCTTGATCGGGCGGAGTCCAGTTTTTCTTTACCGCATCTTGCAGCCATTGGAAGGCCTTCACTGTTCCATCATCTGCCCAGTTGATGGTAATGTTACCCTGGTTGTCTTCGTGCATAGGATCGCCTCCAAAGGTCCAGATCCAGGGCCAGAAGCCAACGAGTGCATATTCGGTTTTGGATATATCAATACCGATCGGATGAGCATTAGCAGGCAGCTTGGCCCGTAGCTCTTCCATTACACTGTTGAGTTCATCTATGGTAGTGGGGGGCTTATCGGGGCTGAGGCCATACTTCTGCAAGATGGTTTTGTTATACCAGAAACCATGTGGCGAAATACTGAAAGGAACTGCGTAGACCTGACCTTTGTAGGAACCTACCTCAAAGGTGTTGGTAAAGGCATCGTTACGCCAACTCCCAGCGTAGGAATTGAGTGACTGGAGCGCACCGCCGCCGCCAAGGGCATAGGGCCAGTTTCCGCTAAGCTCCATGACATCTGGAGGATTACCGCCAGTGGTCATAGTCTGCAACTGCGTAAGCATGTTATCGAAAGGAATGGCAATATTCTCGACCTTGGCTTTAAACTGTGTCTCAAAACCTTGCAACGCCTGGTCGATCTGCGTCTTCGTCGCTGATTCAGCTGACGCCCAGTTCGCGTACTTTACGGTTGTGGAGCCACCACCGCCACTACCTCCCTGGTCTCCTCCACAGGCCACCAGTAAGGCCTCAAGACTGCCCGCAGTCATACCGACCATCAGTGCCCGTGTCAGGAGATCTCGGCGCCCAATTTTGCCTTGTATGATGTCCTGGAAAATATTACTCTTTTCCGTATTGGCCATATGGACGACACCTTCCTCTCGTCGTTATGTAGAAGCAACACTGCCTCCATGCTATAGGTTTAAATTAAAACAACCTTCAGTGAAAATACCTGCTGTTAGTATAAAATTGACATACCTTAGGAACAATTGACGATGTGGTGATTAGAATGGACAATATAATGGTTTCTCTTCTCTGGCGTTGTGATCTCATTCGATGGACAGATCGCCGCCGGGGCACTCATAGATGTGGACCGAAAGGGGCATGGGCTGGCGATGACCACAGGCCGAGCACGTCTGTGAGCTGTATGTCGCAGGCATGTTCACTATACGTCGCCCAGCGTCCGCTTTGGCACGAAGGTGGCGAAAAAGGCCGATCAGACAGCATCACTGATTGACGAGGGACAAGGCGGGGTTCCTGACCATAGTGCGAACCACTAGGACCTCGACAGCCTATAGCGGTCGATCAGGCGTCGTGACTCCTGCTGGACGGAGTTTTCTTGCCGGTTGGCGATGCGTTGATGGACCTGCGCGACCACCTGACGGTGTCTGATTCGCTCGCGGCTCCCTTTCGTCGTTTTGGTGGGGAGGTGTTGAGCCTTGGGCAACGCCTTCTCCTCCTCACAGAAGAAACTGGGGTTGGCGATGAAGGTGCCCTCAGAGAGCGTGGCGAAGGTCGTGAGCCCGACCTCCACGCTCACGCTTTTCCCTTAGCTAAAGCCTTCCATCTGAGCGGACGCTACGCAGCACTATCACAGCATTCAAAAAACTAGAGCAACCGTTGCTTCTTCAGAAAGTCAGTAGCGACGAGGGTGATCGCACGGGCAGTGGAGACACCCTCATTCTTCCTTCTGTTGGCCACATCAGTCTGCAATTGAATACTCCCCTTGGTGGTCAATTTAGGAGCCAACGGATTAAGCACGTTGGGAAGAGTAGGATATTTTTGCAAGACACTATTACGCACAATAGGTGCCGGATTGAAGGCTGGAAAGCCATTCTTGTCATCCTTCAAGAAGATGAAGCCACTCTGTGGAACGGTAGCATCAGTGCCGTAGCAGGCAGTAATCTGTGCTTTATTGCTTTTCACCGCTTGGAAGCTGAGCCCATAGTCAAGCGTCCGTAGGCTCTTAAAACTCTTCGTTGTGATGTGGTAGGTGCGCTTCAAACCATCGACAAAACGAACTCCGTCGCCAGGTGAGGTGAGAGCGAATTGCGAAATCCTGGGCAACATTTCAGAAATAGAGAAGATCATATACTTCTGGGCATTTTCCCTTGACGTACAGAGCTCATAGCCGTCGTTGAGAGGGGCCATTGCAAGCCAAGTAATCTGATATTTTTTATTGAAGCCTTCCTTTACCAGTTGGTAGTCCTTTTGGGGATCATAGGTAGAAGGGATCTTTAGCTTATTGAGGCCTGTAGCGGTAAACTCGGGATACATATCAATCGCTCCATTTTGCAGAGCTTGAAATATGATCGCGCTATTGGCAAGTGCAGCCTTCTCCTTGACACTGTACCCATTTTTTCGAAGCAAAAGAGTATACATCTTAGTAAGAAGTTGTGATTCAACATCAAGTTTACTGGCAACGCTGAGAGCACCTCTCGAATTGCCACTGTTACCACAAGCAGGGAGAGAAGGTAGAAGGAGGAGAAGCAGCAGCAGAAGGAGAAGTATGCTTTCTGGCCAACCTTTTTTTCGCACAATCTTCCTCCCTGGAAGAAATTTACGCCCCCTCACATATGTCAAGAGGCAAGCAGAGCAAAGAGGCTGAGGCTATAGATGATCCGTTTGTCTCGTTACACGCAATACCAGCACGAAAAAACGATCACCAATGTAACAGCCATCTTTTTTCATTAGATAGTGTCTGAAAGCGATCATCTTGCAGTTTATGAACATGAGGTGCATCACGGTGGGGTCTCCAAACGTGTCAACTGGAGAGATTTGCGAAGTATATGCCGCTTTTCTCAATTATTCTCCATTCATGCTACCTCGTAAAAATGCCGATTTCATGGGGATCAAACACTATCTAAGATGCCACCTGTAACGTACTCAATCCATTTTTTGATGCGAGTATCCCCTCGTGCGATGGGTCCAAGTGAAAAAACACAAGCGACTGTTGCAAGCCAGCAAACATCAATCATGACCACTACCCCTGCGCTGGTAAACTGCAACCACAGTGGGGTATGGGCAGGAAGGAAGACCGCAAATAAACTCCTGAAAAATGCAACCGCCTTGAGGTTGCTCAGATCGGTGAGAACCCCAACATACCAGGCAGAACCGCGTTTTGGGAGGGCTTCCTTCGGCTCAGATTTTGGAATGCCCTGAGGGGCATTCCAAAACATTTTGATGCCTACGAAGGTGAGATAGAGAACTCCAGCCCTACCGCATTTTTGCGTACCCGTCTTGCCTCCAATCTCTCTCATCACAGCTTATTCCATGTGTACAAGTTTTGATTCCGTAATACCGCTATATTAAGCAGACATCAATGAGAGGATGTTATTCTTTCATTGGGGAATGTCTTGTTGAGCAGGCTTTGGCCAAGCACCATTTGCCGTGTCACTAGGGCCACTCTTTGTCCCAGGTGCTGAGCCGTTTGAAGGTCACTTGATGGAGGGGCGTGCTCTGCATCTTGATCAAAGTTCGACTGCGCCATCGCTCCAATCCAACTTCCTAGACGGTTAAGATCCTCGATGCTTCCCTGGCTCGTTGTGTTTCCTCCTTTCAGGTCTAAGCCGACCCAGTACATGCCGTGTTGAGCTGCAAACAGGACGAATTGCATCAGCGTATTGAGCTTATCTCCATTGTAGTTTACTGAATTGGTAAAGCCAGCGGCAACTTTATTCTTCCATTTTTGCTCAGACCAGACGGAAAGGCTTTCATCCATAAACAGCTTGAACGGCCCGGAGACTGTCCCCATATAAGTTGGGCATCCGAAAATGATAGCATCGGCGGCATGAAGATCTTTCCAGTGGCGCTTTACCTCTTCAACATTGAAGATCGAAACAGAGACTCCCTCAACTGAGGCCGCCCCTTGCGCGACAGCTCTTGCCTGTGTGGCCGTATGGCTATGCTGGCTATGATAGACAATGCAGATCTGAATCATCGAAAGACTCCTTATTTATCATGTACGACAACGGAATGAAGAGACCAGGAGAAGAAGAGAGCCGTCAGGGTTGCTTCTCAACCGGAAATTGAACTTCGGTAAGATAGTCATTGAGTTCCCCCTTCCAGCACAGGCAGACCTTGCGGCATGGCCCAGCGATGGTATAGCCATGCACTCCAATCCAAGTCCCCAGCGCCTGATAGGCTTCAACAATAGCATGCGGGCTTCCGTGGTGGAGAATGCTTGCCATCTGGGGGACTTCAGGCAAGTGTTGAATGATGACGCCTGCATCATGCGCAAGCCTGCTCCCAGATGAATGCTCAATAGGCACCGCGATCTCGACATCAAAATCTACAGGAGAGAACGAACTCTCATTGTAGAGATAGAGAAGAGGACCGTCTGGGCTGACCTCTTTTTGCTTGAGCATGTCAAGAAAGGCGTTGGCATAGTGGACATTGGGCAGGAAACCGGTAGCCTGCGTCCGGCTCGAAATGACGGGGAATGATTTCACCGCTTTGAGCACAACCTCATGTGATAAGTTATTTCCCTCCCGCTCAATGTACTTCAGGCGGGCCTCTATGTGGGCTAGCTGTTCCTGCTCAGCCTGAATATGCTGCTGGAGCTTTGCCTGTCTCAAGCGAAGCATTCCCTGAAGCGCATCTGGAGACAGTTCTTCGTCAAGACACGCAGTAATTTGCGTCAACTCAAAGCCGAGAGCTTTGAGTGCCAGAATACGATTGAGCCGAAGCAATTGATCGATAGCGTAGTACCGATACCCGGTCTCGGCATCAACCCGCATCGGTTTGAAGAGACCAATGTCGTCGTAGTAGCGCAGTGTGGACGTTGATACCTGAGCGATCTCGGCAAATTCACGAATTTTAAACATCCTTTTCCTCTCTAGATAGGGAACTGCTCTCCTGTTCTCTTTGTTGACTTCGTTAAAGAGGATATCACTTTCAAGTAGGTTGAAAGTCAAGAGGGATTCAGGACTATTTGTAGCGTTTTTTCTTGTGAACGAGAAGTTCTTGATTACCGCTCGTGCAGGAGGGATACCGATGGTCGCACCGGCTGTTGATGGCATTAATCTGTTCAAAAAGGTAGCGCCAGGCTTAAAGGGAGGTGCAATTTTGAGCATAAAAATCCGTTGCCAGAATCTGGCGAAATTTTTAGCATTGGTCACAGTGGCCCAATTATGCCGTGAGTGTGACACCCTTCCTCTTCACTAGCTTACTGGCCAATTGAGAGCTTAACGTTGTAAATCTCGTCGCCGGGCCTAAAAGGCCGATACTGTTGGAAAACACTATCTCTCCAATAGAGAGCTATGATACAATCAAAATAGGCTTTTTTGATGATTGGAGAACATTATGCAAACACATATGAGTGGAAAAATCTGTGTCATTACAGGCGCGAACTCAGGGATTGGCAAGGTCGCAGCACGAGAACTGGCGAAGATGGGGGCGACTGTTGTGCTAATCTGCCGCAGTCGCGACAAAGGGGAAGCAGCCCAGCAAGAGATCAAGGCAGCGAGCGGAAGTAATGCCGTTGATCTGTTACTGGCCGACCTGTCATCACAGCAATCCATCCGTCAGGTGGTGGAGCAGTTCAAGAAAAGATACGCTCAGTTACATGTATTACTGAATAACGCAGGAGCGATGTTCCCCAGTCGTCGTGAGAGCGTCGATGGCATCGAAATGTCGCTAGCCGTCAACCATATCGCCCCATTTTTGTTCACCAATCTCTTGTTGGATACCTTACAGGCCAGCGAGCCTGCCCGCATCGTCAATGTGAACTCCGGAGCGCATTTCAGCGGTAAGATTAACTTTGACGATCTACAATCGCAGAAAAAGTATGGCGGGTTGGACCTGCAGGCATATTCTCAATCGAAGCTGGCTAATTTGCTGGTCACTTACGAACTGGCCCGACGGCTCAAAGATACATCAATAACCGTCAATGCGCTTCATCCCGGCTTTGTCGCCACCAATATCTCGCAAAATGCCGCACCCGGCCCGTTGAAACCATTCATGAGTGTTGTGGGTAGATTTATGGGTATCAACGTAGAAGCGGGCGCGAAAACCTCGATCTACCTGGCCTCTTCACCAGAGGTCGAGGGCGTATCGGGCAAATACTTCGTCAAATGCGCCCCTGTGACTTCCAGCAAGCTCTCCTACGACGAAGCGCTCCAGAAGCGGATGTGGGAGGTTAGCGAGGAACTGACAAAGGCGGCGGTTCACTCATAAGAAAAAAGAAAGAACCACGATGTATCACGCATGGTTGAGGATAATGAATGTATCTATTACGTGTAAAAAACATTTATGATGTAGGGAATGATTATTATAGGATCCATATTGAGGATCACGGTATAAATTCACACAATCGAGAAGTTCGCCAATCTGTAAAGGACGCATTTGCTACCTTGCGCAAAGCCATCAATGCCTATCGCCTCCTCCCTGAATATGCTGCGCTCTACCGTACTGATGAACGATATAGTGTCAAGGGGAATTACTGGTGTTTGCACAAGCAATTGCTCTTACACTTTGCAACCTGGCTAGAATTTTCAGCTCCACTTGAAACATTGTTATGGGAGGCCAGGATGCGCGCCGAACAGCAATATTCTAGCATTCAAGAGCCATATCAGGTCTCTCGGGCTGGTATAGAGAATGCATTACGCTTCTTTGGCCTGGATCATACAGCCACGCAAGAGGACCTGAAACGGCAGTATCGCCAGCTTGTCAAGCGCTATCATCCAGATACAGGCGGTGACGAAGCAAAATTCAAAACACTCCAATATGCCCATACTCTCTTGAAAACGTACATGAAGTCCGGTTCGCTTGTTGGCTAGAAAAAAGATCACTATTCAGGAAGGGCCATCAGGTCCTGTTAAAGCAGGTCCTGACTCATCCGTCGCTTCCTCATCCAACGTCACCTTATCGAATGGAGCCAGCTCGCCATCATCAGCTACATTGAAGGAAGTGACATTGATGTGACTCTTGTGGTCGCGACCTGCCCAGGCCAGAAAAAGTCTATCCTCGTCACAAAGTGAGAGTAGGGACGCAACGGCGATGAGTAGTCTCGCCTATTCTCACCTTATCGCCCCAATTGAGGCCATCAGGCGATGAAATAACATTTACCAAAGGAGGTCAGTTCGAAGCGTGGGCCGAACCTCTGGAGCCCCGTTGCTTTAGCACGGGAAGTTCTCAGGAATCTGCCGCAACAGGCGTTCACCGCTTCGGATGTTGTTGAATTGTATCTACATCGTGGGACCTTCGAGCCTGCGCTCTCTGACGAAGATCAGGAGATCAACTCAGATCGTTAGTGCAGTCACTCGGCCTCTTGTTAGATGCACAGAGAGCGGCGCACAAAGCGATATTTTTCTTCGTCGTGAATGAGACTGCCACCTTCATGCCCATTGTAAGGATAGACCTTCAGCTCCTTTTCGCAGAGTAGGTGATTATAGACTGCGAAACCGGTCGAGGGGGGCAAATAGTATCGAGCAAGCCGAGCGAGAGCAGAACGCGACAGGTGATGAGTGGTGCAAGGTTCAGGCAGTCAAAATAGCTTAGTGTATGAAAGCTCTCCTCAACGCGCTGAGGGTAGGTCTTCCAGTAATCGACCAGTTCCTGGAGAGGACCGGCACTAAAGACTTCGACTGCGCGCCGTAAGTGGCACAGGTAGGGCACATCGGCGAGAGCCGCAACGATACCTTTCTCGCTGGCAAGCGCCGCGGCCGCTAGCGCCAACCCGCCTCCCTGGCTGCCACCGTGCAGGATCAGGGGGCCTACCTCCGGAAAGGAGCGTACGGCCTCAATCGCGCGTACACAGTCCATATAGACAAAGCGGTAGTAGTAGTTTTGTGCCTGGAGGATACCCCTGGTCATACAGCCAAGCACAGACCCGCTGTCGTAGTTATTGTTATCAGGTGTATCGCCATTCTGTCCGCGTACATCAACGGCAAAGACACCATACCCCTGTAAAGCCCAGTCGAGATGAAAGCCTGGCAGGCGCTTGCTGGCACCATACCCATGATAACGTACAAGCGTGGGCATCTTGCCATCAATCGTCAGGCGATACTGCTCCTTCGGAAGAAGATACCAGCCGGCCACACGAGTCCCTTGCCCAAATCCATCGTAGGACACTTTATATACTGTCACGCGATCAACGGGGTAATCCTGCTCTTCTCTGGTGATATTGAGGGGCTGAGACGAACTTTCCGCCAGGGTTTGTTGCCAGAAACTCATGAAATCATCTGGCCTGGTGAGCGGCGGTCGATAGCGTTCAAGTTGAGCCAAAGGCATGTCAACAAACATAGTTCTTTTCCCTTATCTAAATATCAATGCAATGATGAGAGCTCATGAGAAGAAGGAGAACGTCAAGCTGGGTGCTGCCCCAGACTCATACACATAGGTATAAGTCTGGGGCAGCACCCAACAACGATCTGCGCTCTTTTTCATTCGCCGCTGTAGAGCACATCTAAGAGGAGTGATGCCGTCCATGAGAACTGGTCTGTTCCGTGTCCCTGACCACTGAACGGGTTATAGTATTCGAAAAAGCCATGCCGTTGAGGCAGATCAATTATTGTCTGGCGCAAACGCCGGGCATATTCGTGGTACCCGTAACGGCGTAAGCCATGAGCGAGCAGCCAGTTCATGTTGATCCAGACTGGGCCTCGCCAGTAGCGATTGGGGGAAAATTCAGTTGTCTGCCTATCATAGCTTGGTACGGCGTATATCGCTTCATGTAAGGGGCTGAAAGCCTCTGAGTTGAGATAGGTATACATCCGCTGAGCGCGAGCTTGGTCAGGGATATCCGCGAAGAGCGGTACAAAGCCAGCAACGCTATAGGCATGGATCTGTTCATTCGCCACCAGGTCGAAATCGAGATAGATCCCGTGCTCGTTATCCCACAGCTTCTGGTTGATGGCCTGGGACGTCAGTTCGGCCCAGGCCTGAAATGGCACCGGGTCCTCGTTCAGGATTTGCGCAATCTCCGCGAGATCTCTATTCGCCTGGCAGAGTAGGGCATTGAACAGCACATCTTGCACCAGAAAAGGGCAATCGCGGCGTATCTGGGCTTCATCGTAGTTCCGCGCGGCAAAGAGCTTGACAAGATAGGCATAGCGGTCGTATTCCATCTTGGTAGGCCGATCCTCGGCATTCACAAGCTGAATATCCACACGTTGATACGCTGGAACCTCTTCGGCTTGAAGCTGCATACGCTGGAGAATAGCATCCCAGACCGGCGAGTTATCCAGTGATTCCCATGGATGCTGGATATACACGAGGCCTTCTCCCTGCGCGTCACGTTCCTGATAGAGATATGTGTGCCAGGCTTTCAGGTGGGGAAATATCTCAGCCAGGAAAGCACGTGCCTGCGCGGTATTCTGCGCATGACGATACATGTGCAGCATAGCCGTCGCGTGCACTGGTAGCTGGACAAGACCCGATGTCTTTCGATCACGAGGCGCGTAGCGATAGCGCTCAACCTCCCAGAACTGTAACCTATCCTGGTAGTTGCTCGCCTGGGGATTGAAGATCATGTGCGGGAGCATCCCGTTCGACCATTGGCCCGCAAAGAGGGCGCGCAGTTCTTGTTCGGCGCGATCCTGGTCATAATGGATATAGCCCATGGCAATAAAGGCAGAATCCCATGACCACTGATGGTGGTAAAGAATGGAGCCAGGTCGTGTAAAGGACCCGGTCCAGTTCCCCTGGAGCACCTTGATTGCCTCCTGGGCGAGTTGTTCATATTCGTGTTTCATAGCAGATGACACTTCCCTTTATCCTTTGAGACCCGTGAGTTGGATGCCTTGAATAATATGCCTTTGAGCGATAATATAGACAAGCAAAATGGGCAGGACAGCAAGCGCTGAACCCGCCATCAACAGCGTCCAGGATGTGGTGTACTCACCTTTGAACAGATTGAGCATTAGTGGTACGGTGTACAGATTGGAGTTGCTGAGCATAATAAGTGGCGCAAAAAAGTTGTTCCACTGGCTCAGGAAGGAGATAATACCCAGTGCAGCCAGGGGAGCCTTGAGCAGCGGAAGGATCACGCGCCAGAACAACGTCCAGCGATTGGCCCCGTCCATAATGGCTGCCTCTTCCAGTTCTATCGGAATCCCCTTGATAAATTGACGCATCAGGAAAACGCCGAAGGCATTCAATAGAGCATAAGGGACGATAATAGAGAGATGCGTATCAATCCAGCCCAGTTGTTTCATAACGAGAAAGAGCGGGATAATCGTGACTTGCAACGGGATCATCAAGGTAGCTAAAAACAGAATGAAAAGGGGGCCACGCAAGGGAAAACGAATGCGGGCAAAGGCATAGCCTGCCATGGAGCAGGTCAATAATTGAGATGCAACCACAACGAAGCAGATATAGATACTATTGAAGTAGGCAAGACCAAAAGGAAGAGCCTGCAAGGAATCGGGGTAATTCTGCCAGGCAACCGGATTGGGAATCCAGGTCGGCGGAACACTAAAGGCTTGCGTCGCCGTTTTGAGCGAAGTCAGAATCATCCATAAGAATGGCGCCGCCATAAGAATGGCGCCCAGGATTAAGAGGAGATGGATAACGATAGATCCCACCTTAATGGGAGATGTACGCTGAGTACGCGCTTTTGCAGCTTGCAAATTGACGCGCTTGCCGCTAGCATCCTCTTGTATCATGGATTTCCCCTTTCTAATTATTCTATCCCTCATAGTAGACCCAGCGGCGCTGAAGTGTGAACTGGAGCAGGGTGAGAGCCAGCAGAATCGCAAAGAGGACCACTGCCGCTGCGCTGGCACTGCCAAACTCAAACTTTTGGAAAGCAAGCGTGTAAAGGTGATAGACGATAGTATAACTGTCTTTCCCTGGCCCGCCACCTGTCATGACGTAGGTTTGATCAAACACCTCAAACGAATGGATAATAGAAATTACCGTAACAAAAAACAGGGTGGGCGAGAGCAGCGGCAATGTGATATGCCGGAAGAGCTGGAACTTATTGGCTCCATCGATTTTTGCAGCTTCTAGGTAGGATCCGGGAATACCTTGCAGCCCCGCCAGAAAAAGGAGCATGTTGAAACCCAGACCCCACCAGATACTGACAATAGCAATCGAAGGGATTACCAGATGGGCATCAACTAACCATTGGGGACCCTTAATGTGAAACCACTGACCTAAGAGCACATTGATGAGGCCAAAATTGCCATCCAACAACCAGATCCAGATGACTGAGACGGCCACTGAACCGGTAATTACCGGCATGAAATAGATCACGCGATAAATCGTTTTGGCACGGACCTTGTTGACCCCCATGGCGACAAGCAGCGCTAAAAGAAGGCCTGCCGGAACTACAAGCATAGTGTAGTAAACAGTATTGATGAGTGCTGTTTGAAAATCCGGATCGGCAAACTGGTTGAAAAAATTCGTCAGGCCGATGAAATGCATGGGGCCTAGCCCATCCCATTTCACCAGGCTGAGAGCGAAGATAGAGACAAGTGGAATGAGCGCAAAGGCAATCAGTCCAATGAATTGGGGAAGCAGAAAGACATACCCCCAAAGAGCTTCTACTCTATGCCTTTTTCGTATCGGGTCTGAAGCTACGCGCTTGCTCAGGCGTAGCTTCATTTTAACGTTGGTCTCCATATGGTACTCCCTTTTCTCATGAAGGGCGACAAAAGTGTATTACTGGCCGGATTTGGCCTCTGTGATACGCTGATTAGCCATGTTGGCAACCTTGTTGAGTGTCTGCTGCACATCTGCACCTTGTAGCCAGACAGGTTCCAACTCTTTCAGAATATCTGTGGTTAATCCAGGAGTGCTATCCTCTGCCTGAAATGATGCATACCCAACGTTGCGCGTATCAATGAAGTATCGAGCGTGCTCAGGAGTATTTCCGCTGGTGGCAATCTGGTCAATGCCCTGGATTGAGGGTATTGAGCCGCTCGCGCCCTGGATTCTAAATTTTTGCCCCGCAGTAGAGACATACGATGTGAGAAATTGGAAGGCCGCATCGGGGTACTTCGTCTTGCTGTTCACAGACATAGACGTCACTGGCACTCCGGCGGGTTCAAGGCGCTTTCCCGTGTTTGGTGGGAGAGGCACAATGTCATACTGAAGATTACTTGCCTGCCTGAAGGCAGGAAGGTAATATCTCCCCGCGCTTACAAACGCTACCTGGTTGCTGATAAAGGCAAAATCAGCTCCCTGGCCTTTAGGAAGAATTCCAGCATAGACGATCTTTTTTGCACGTATATTATTTGCCAGCCACGTGAAGGCTTCGATGGACCTGGGATCCTGATTGGCGACGAACTTGCCACGACCGTTGTTGTCGTATACCACTCCTCCATTGGTCGTCACCCAACTCCAAAGCATAAGCGTCGCATTGGTGAGAATATAGCCGGTTTTGCCTTTCGCAGCCACTTTGGCGAGCATTGATGAGAAGGTCTCTCGGTTCCATTTCCCCTGTTCATACAGGTCGGCTGGCATTTGAGTTATTCCCGCTTCTTGCAAAACTGTCTTGTTATACCAGATGACATATGGATTACAATCCACCGGGACGCCATAGATCTTCCCGTCGGGCGTTCTGGAAACTCCCCACAGTTTATTAATATAGTCGCTTGCCTTCTCCTGACTCTTGGGTCCATTTAAGAGCGGAGTCAGATCCACAATCACCTGGTCCTGGATGTATTGAGTCATTGATGAATTAGGGACGTAGAACACATCTGGTGCCACTCCGCCAGTGAGTTGCGTCAGGATCTTGGCCCCATAATCAATGTCGGTTGTGGGAATCGGCTTGAATTGCGCAGTAATGTCAGGATGGCTGGCGTTAAACTGATTTGTATAGTCAAAAAATAACTTTAAACGCGCGGCATCTCCCCAGGTCGACCAACTGATGTTGGCCTTGCCACCTGCATTTCCACCGCTTCCGCATGCTTGCAGAACCGCCTCTACCCCACCAAGGGTCATACCCAGCGCGAGCGCTCGGCCGATAAAATTGCGACGATCGATCTTCCCCGCCAGGAAATCTTTAAGAAGCCCATATTCTTTACTCATTGAGAACACTCCTTCATCACATAAATAAGCGAGGCGTTGATAATGCAGACCAGATATAACATTATGACGTTATGACTAACTCGTTATAACGAGATGATAATGTATCTTTCTGGAATTGTCAAGGAGTAAAATATGCAACTTCGTCAGCGCACTGTTGACCTGGTGAAACAAAACGTTGATACACTCCGTAAGAACAAGCAACGAGTCTCTGGGAGACGGTCGCTGCCAAGTCCAAGCTGGACCACCAGGCATCTTAGGAAGAGAATCGGAGCCACCTTCCAGGTAGTAGTCCAGGGAAGGTGGGCAACCAACACTGCTTCTGATCATGGGGATTTCTTTTAGTTTGATTGTCGCTGTGGGGCAAGATTACCATTCGTCCTGGCTGGGGGTAAACTCGACTTCGACGCGCGCTCGATCCCCTCGGTGGAAGGTCCGCGAATACTCAAAGGCACGACCATCGGCGAGGTAGGCAATACTATCGAGCAGAAGCAAGGGACTTCCCAGCGCAATTTCGAGTAAGCGCCCTTCCCATTGCCCGGCGGCAATAGCCTCCAGGCTGCGTACTCCCCGCGCGATCTCCAGATTATAACGCGTGCGCAATACGTGATACAGTGAAGTCGAAGCAAGATCCACAGTATCCAGATCTGGGCAGAGCATTTTGGGGATGTATGTGGTCGAGACAAGAAGTCTCTCATCCTCTACCGAGCGCACACGCACTAGCACCTGTACCTCTTCGCCAGGCAATAGGCCCAACATTGAGGCAACCTCTTTTGATGCTGGCTGTCGTTCCTGGCGCACGACCGTTGTTGTCAACTCTACACCCTGACGCCTGAGATCTTCGTAAATACCAAAGGCACGATGCACAAAGCGTTCTGGCAGCTTGGGTTTGGCAACAAAGGTCCCTTTGCCCTGGATGGTAAACAACTTCCCCTCATGAGTGAGTTCGCTGATCGCTCTGCGCACCGTAATACGGCTGACGCTAAATGCGCTCTCCAGTTCGGTTTCCGAAGGGATAAGCATACCCGGAGTCCAGGTTCCGTTAGCGATCTGGTTGGAGATGCTTTCCTTGACCTGATAATACTTCGGGACAGGGAAGGCCTGTCGTCGTGCATTCCCTTCCTGCATATTCGTCTCATTCACGACACCTTTTTTCATAAATCCCTTATTTCCTCCTGCCAATAAGTGTTGACAGCCCTCTTTGCGATATGGTATCGTCTTGTTATAACGAGTTGGTTATGTCGTTATTATGATTAATCCGATGGTGTTTGTCAAGCATGAATAACACAAAACACCGCGCGCCCCTAACAGCCCCATCGGGACCATTGACAAAAACGTCGACTGTCCTGGCCTTCGATCTTGGTGGCACGCGGATTAAAGCCGGGATTGTGCGCGGAGCCGAGGTCTCCTCTGTCCATGTTGAAGCCCTCCCCCCACAAAGAGATGCCGCCAGTGTGCTCAATGCTCTGGTTAGTTTAGGAAAGCACGTACTACAGAGGCAGACAGTTCACGCGGTTGGTATTAGTTTGAAGGGTATTGTTGATCCCCAACGAGGTACGATTCTAGATGTAAACGAGTCCTTATCTGATCTTATCGGCTTCCCCATCGCGCAAACCCTGGCGGAAACCTTCCACCTACCAACCTTCGCAGAGAATGATGCCCGTTTGTATACGGTGGGTGAGATGGTCTATGGCGCGGGCAGACAGGTCGAGAATCTGCTCTGTTTAACGCTTGGCACCGGAATTGGTTGCGGGGTTGCACTTCAACGCCGGGTAGTGCGGGGCGCGCGTGGGCTCTTCGGATCAATGGGCGGCCATATCACCGTGCAGGTTGATGGGCCACGCTGTACCTGTGGCAACATTGGTTGCCTTGAAGCATTTATCGGGACCGCACCCCTGATGCGCAAGGCTGTTACGCTCTATGCCGGAAGTGGTATCACTCCCCCCGAAATGACCCCTCAAGGCATCTTTGCGGCCGCCCTGGCTGGTGACAAGATTGCGGGTGAAGTTGCTACCTACTTCGCGCATTATCTCAGTGTCGGGATTGTCTCATTAATCCATGCATACGATCCAGACCTCGTCGTGCTCGGTGGAGGGATTTCCGGCTCTTCTCAGCAGTTCCTGCCCAGTGTCCAGCAATACGTAGACGAGCACACATGGACCTTTCCTCGTGGTCGCACACAGATTAAGATAGCAGAACTCGGGGATACCGCCGCATTGGTTGGCGTCTCTGCGCTCGCGAGCGGCCTGAACGTCTTGCTATGAAACGTTGGGGTCGAAGAGCGAACATTGCCACCACTCGATAGTGAAACAGTGCTCTGGATTGTTAGGGCATATATATAAAGGAAGTACTGGTGTAATGGAAGAATCATCTGCTACGTCAAAGTATCGTACACACCCTGTTCATCGTTTCCCCTGGCTTACCATTGAAGAAGGACATCTGGCACTCGCGCGCAAGCTCTTCAACGCAGCCAGGGGCTTGACTGGTCCAAAGGTAGTGGTCATTGATGGTTTTGTTGGCTTGCCTTGGGACAGTTTCATAGCTCGACTACGAGTCGCACTGCAAGAAGTAGCGCAAGAGGGGGCGATACGCTGGCTCTCAACCGAAACGTGCTTCCGCTCCGCAAGCGAGGTCCAGCACTTATTAGCGACATCGCTCACTGATGATCCTGTCTTCGGGCGCGTCTTTCACGGTGATCTACGAGACCTCTGGCAAGCGGAACGCTTGGAACGACTTCAGCGCATCGTTGAAGAGGTGCATAATGACACGATCACCGTTATTTACGGCTTTGGGGCATCCCTTATCACTGACCAGGGATGGCATATATATGTTGATGTGCCCAAGGACCGGGGGCAGCAGTTAGCGGGGCAAAAGGCAATTACGAACGTGGGTACGTGCAAGCCAGAAGGCTTTGCTGCAATGTACAAACGCTTCTACTTTGTAGACTGGCCCATGCTCAATCGCATCAAACGCGCGCAACTGGCAAGAATGGACCTCTTTGTAGATGGTAGCGACCACACCGCGCCGAAACTTGTACACGGCGACGACATCCGACTCGCCCTGCATGAACTGGCTCGAAGACCGTTTCGTGTCAAGCCTTGGTTTGCCCCTGGTGTCTGGGGAGGACAGTGGATGAAGGAACAGTTCGGATTACCAACCGAGGCTCCCAACTATGCCTGGTCCTTTGAGCTGATAGCTCCTGAGAACGGCCTGTTGTTGGGGAATAGGGAATACTTCTTTGAATGTGCCTTCGACTACTTGCTATGGGCCGAGACGGACGCAGTGCTTGGCATCCCGGTCGCCGCGCGCTACGGCAGCTATTTCCCTATTCGCTTCGACTACCTGGATACGATGGGTGGAACAAACCTCTCCTGTCAGGTCCATCCCCGCGTCGACTATATCCGTGACCAGTTTGGCGAGCCTTTTACCCAGGATGAAACCTATTATATTGTGACTTGTGAGGAAGACGCACAGGTGTATCTGGGCTTGCGTGAGGACGCGGATTGTGGTGCATTCAAGGCGGATGCGCTGGCGGCACGCGATCAAGACCAGCCATTCGAGATTACGGATTATGTGAATAGCTTTCCCAGTAAGCCGCATGATCTTTTCCTCATTCCCAGTGGGACCATCCATTGTAGCGGCGCAAACAACCTGGTACTGGAGATTAGCGCGACTCCCTATATCTTCACATTCAAGGCCTACGACTATCTGCGGCGCGACCTCTCTGGCAATCTGCGCCACGTTCATCTCGATCATGCGTTCGCCAACCTTGATCCGACACGCACGACCAACTGGGTGCGTCAGAACCTCATTCCCCAACCGGAATTGCTGAGAGATGGCCCTGGCTGGGCTGAATATCGTATTGGGGATATCGGACACCTCTTCTTCGCCATACATCGCCTCGAATTCACTACCGCTATCGATGATGAGACGCATGGAAAGTTTGTGGCGCTTAATCTCGTTGAGGGAAACTGTTGTGAGATCCATAGTCCCGGCAATGAGCCAGTAGAATTGCACTTCGCCGAAAGCATTATTCTTCCCGCAAGCATAGGCCATTATACCCTGCGTAATACTGGAAATACACCGTGTAAGGTCGTCAAAGCCTTTGTGAAATAGAGACGAAGGATTGTATAAAATGAATGATCATTATAAAACTCCTAAGCCATCTAATAGCGGTCTTCCTCAATCAAGAGAGCAAAAATTGCTTGAAATGCTGAAGGTAGCTGATCATGCTCTTAAGCATAATCTCTATGTAACTACTCTTAATGAGAAAACATATAGGAGAACCGTTCCTTCCAAAGAGTTCTATGTGCATCAATGGAATTGGGACAGTGCAGCAGTAGCAATGGGACTTATCCATCTCGATCCTGAACGTGCTTATGATGAACTTCGTGCGCTAGTTTCAGGCCAATGGGATAATGGCTTAATTGCGCATATAACGTATAACCCCGGGGAAACACGATACTATCCGCAAGCAGAGAAATGGCATACAGAACAATTCCGAAGAGGCGAAATTGTTACATCAGGTATTACCCAACCACCTCTCCTGAGCATTGCAGTTGATTACGTGTATAAACATTCTCCAGATGGAGCAGCAGGGGATTTTTTAGATGAAGTGCTTCCTGCCGTGATGAAGTATCATGATTACCTAAAAAGATACCGTGATCCAGAAGATGGTGGGTTACTCACTATCGTACATCCCTGGGAAAGTGGTACTGACAATTCTCCTCGCTGGGATAGCTCTTATACGCATATAAACCTCACCGATGTTCCCCAAGCCGTAAGAGAAGATGTAGATGCTAATCGAACTGATGACAAATTAGGAAAAGCATTGCATCGGCCAACACAAGAAGATTACTACCGCTTTATGGGTCTTGTGGCTCTTTTTGCTAAGCTAGGCTGGGATTACGAGAAAATTGTGGCTCAATCGCCATTTGCGGTTAAAGATATACTGTTTTCATCTCTTTGGGCCAGAGCAAATGAAGCATTAGCGGACACGCTTACTCGTGTCGGGAGGACTGATGAAGCAACAAAATACCATAAATGGGCACAGCAAACACAAGAGGCTTTAGCCCATACTTGGGATGAAGAACACCAACAATATTGTGACATTGATGTTGCGCAGGGAAGGCGTGAACCAATCATTGAGCCAACAAATGCCATGTTTCTGCCGCTCCTGGCAGGCGCAGTAACAGATGAGCAACTCCCGAAGGTACTTACACGACTTTCTGATCCCGAGCAATTCTGGCCTGCATATCCTGTACCAAGTACCGCACTCAATAGCCCTAAATTTGAACTGACACGTTATTGGAGAGGTCCTACATGGCCGATTACAAATCTTTTGATAATTGAGGGTCTGATGAGATATGCCCCACAAAGCGCTCAAGCTCGGCAAATGGGAGAAGAGCTCGTGGATAGAACACTGGATATGATCGAAAAAAATGGATTTTACGAATATTATGATCCAACGAAGGGGGAAGCACGACCTGGACGAGAAGATAATGCCAGGCAATTCGGATTTGCAACCTTTAGCTGGCCTGCCGCCATTTTCATTCAGCTTGCTAAACAATATAGAAAAGCACATTAAGTTATGCGTGCGTATCGAGATGATTAACCAGTTTACGATCGTTGCTTCTACGGGAGCGGGATCAAGGGCGGCGAGAAACCGTGAGAGGGTCGAGCGATGGGGCAAGTGATTCCGAGCAAACGACAGGCTTATCCTGAGTGCGATGTGCTGCACGTGACCCAAAGTGTCGTAGAAGTTATGTAGACTTCCTGTGAGGGCCAAGTGCAACAACTGAATCTATTCGAGGGTGGATAAGCACACCAGCGATCGTACTTCGGCGGATGGCTTGGCCGATCTGCGCGAGCGCTTCATCGGTATGACCCAAGCCAGGTAGGATGCAAAAGAGAGACGCCGTGATGCGCAGCAAAGCCGCCGGATTCAGGCAGGGCATTCAACGCCGAGTGTGTCTGCAAGAAGACGGTCTGTGATGGCGGCGGCAGCCGTGCCGAAACAGTTTCCGCCGCCATCATCATCTCAGTTGACACGCACGCGCGTCAACTGCTCAGGCATCCCTCATGAGAGGAAGGGTCACCGTAAAGGTCGAGCCTTTCCCAACGGCGCTGTCCACCGTGATGGTTCCCCCTGATGTTTGACGATCTCGGCCACAATATAGAGCCCCATGCCCAGGCCCGGAATCGCTTTCCGCTTGGGATCAGTGACCCGATAGAACCGCTCAAAAATTTTGTCGCGCTGCTCTCGCGGAATGCCCAGGCCATGATCGCGGACACGGATCGTGACCGCATCGTCGGAGGCGGAGAGATCTATCTCAACGGTCTGGGTATCTGGCGAATACTTGATGGCATTACTGAGCAGGTTGGTGAAGACCTGTCCCAGCCGGTCTCGATCCCCGATCAGGCTGGTCTGCACGCTCCCACGGACCAGGATGGTATGGCTGGGATGGAGGTGGTGGATGGTGGCGGTGACCTCCTGCAACAACTCGTCGAGATCCACCCGCTCCCGCCGATACTCGAGGCTCCCTGCCTGCATCCTGGAGACATCCAGTAACTCTGCGATCAGGCGTTCCAGTTGCTTGACGGGCCCCTCCACCCGGGCAAGCGCGGTGGCCGCCTCGGGTTGGGAGTGCTTTTCGAGTCGTTTGCGCACCAGTTGGATCTGCAGCTTCACCGCAGTGAGTGGGGTCTTCAGTTCATGGTTGGCCATGCTAATAAAGTCATCCTTGCGCTGCTCCAGTTCCTTGCGCGCCGAATTATCCAGCAGAAAGACGACCATCTGGCGCGGCTGCTCCTGGAAGATAACGCCTCCCACCAATACGGGCAGACGACTGCCATCTTGACATACCAGTTCGGTCTCAAAGGGCGCGTGCTGCCCGCGTGCGGTGAGCTCCTGGATCGAGCGCTCGAAGAGCGGCGCTTGTTCTGGGGAAGTGATCTTCACCCGGTTCAACGTTCTGCTCTGCACCTCTTCTCGGGTATAACCGGTCATGCGAAGAAACGCCTCATTGGCGTCAGCGAGCACTTCTCCTTCCATCTCGACAGAAGTAATCCCGATAATATTGGATTCGATCAGGGCGCGAATACGCTCCTGACTCTGGCGTAAGGCTTCCTCCGTTCGTTTCTGGTTCTCAATATCGGTGGCGGTGCCAAACCACTTGACGATTTGGCCTCCTTCATCACGTACCGGTATCCCGCGAGTTAAGAACCAGCGATACTCGCCCGTTTGGCCATCCTTGAGGCGATATTCGATCTCATAGGGTTCACCCGTTGCGAGTGCATGATGCCAGATCTTCAGGGTGCGCTGAGAATCGTCAGGATGTAAAAACTGGCTCCATCTATGACCCAATGCTTGTGCGGGGGAGGAACCACTATAGTCATACCACCGTTGATTCCAGTACTCAACCCAGCCATCTGGTGACGTCGTCCACACCAACTGTGGCACCGTTTCAGCCAGCACACGCAAGTTCTCCCGGCTTTCTTTGAGCTGCTGCTCCGCTCGTTTCTGGTCTTCGATATCGGTGCTGGTGCCAAACCACTTGACGATTTGACCGCCTTCATCGCGCATCGGCATGGCGCGCGTTAAGAACCAGCGATACTTTCCATTCTGGCCATTTCTGAGACGCTCTTCGTGCTCATACATGGTTCCCGTGTCCAGAGCATGCTGCCAGAGAGCCTGGTTGCCTGCACGATCATCAGGGTGGATGAACTGAAGATGAGCCCAGCGGTCGCTTTGGACGTGCTCACGCGTCAACCCGGTGTAGTCACGCCAGCGCTGATTCCAGTACTCATGCAGGCCGTCGGATCGTGTCACCCATACCTGCTGCGGCACCGTTTCGGCCAGCACGCGCAAGCTCTCCCGGCTTTCTTTGAGCTGCTGCTCCGCGCGTTTCTGCTTCTCAATGTCGGTGCAGGTACCAATCCACTTGACAATCTGACCTGCCTCATCGTGCACCGGCATAGCGCGCGTTAAGAACCAGCGATACTCTCCATTCTGACCATTTCTGAGACGCTCTTCGCGCTCATACATGGTTCCCGTGTCCAGGGCATGCTGCCATTGGGCTCGGGTGCCTTCCTGATCATCAGGGTGGATGAACTGGAGATGGTCCCATCTCTGTCTCTGTTCAGGCGCGAACCCGGTGTAGTCACGCCAGCGCTGGTTCGTGTACGCATGCAAGCCGTCTGGTTGGGCTGTCCACATGAGTTGTGGTACTGTCTCGGCAAGGAGACGAAAGTTCTCCTCGCTGGCTTTGAGTTGCTGCTCAGCTCGCTTCTGCGCAGCAATATGCTTGATGAGCGCCTTCCAGAATGGAAGAGTGAGATGCCTGACCATGCAGTAGCTATCCCTTTCATATGGTCCCATCCCTGGAAGGAAGTTACTTCCCTGCTCTGATATCGCGAAACAGAATTGAGAGATGTGAGAAGACGCGAACACCCTTCCTCGCAAACACAGGTAGTTCATTTGGCTATCTACTGGAGGTATTGAGTTGAAAACCTCATCGCTGACCTTTGCAGGAAGGATACTCTAGAAAGAGAGCCCCTTCAAGAGTCATTTTTGCAAATTTCATGGTATCATTTGCTGGAGGCTTCCTTTTCAAGCATGGCAAAAAGACAACGCGCACTTCAAAACACAGCAAATCTTGCCCTCAATCGCACCTTCACGATGCCATTGCATCGCCAGTTGTATGATCGACTGCGCCATGCCATCCTCAGTTAAATCCCTCTATGTTCTCAGTTCTGATAGAAACCTCGTTTCGAGTTTTTTCTACGCGAAGCTCTCAAGTAACCTCTCATGCTCATCTCTCTCAGAGAGAAATAGAAGAGCGCTCATCGTCGCCAGCACATCTCCAACCAGGAGGCCCAGCCTATAAGCAGAGGAGGGAGACGGAGTATGCTGTATGGAAGACACGCATCATACCAGGGAGAGGCGAGCAAAATAATCGATGACAAACTGGCGGAATTGCTGTGCAGCCATCGAGAGGCGACGATCGGTCAGCCAGGAGAGTCCAATCGTACGCTGACACTTCGGCTCTGAAATCGGTATTTGTATGACGGCTGGATCGACTGTTCCGCGCCAGGAAATCGCCGCCCCAAAAGCGATTCCTTGCTCCGCTCTGATCAATCCTCTGATCGTGGATGGGTCGTCACTTTCAAAAACTATCCTGGGACGAAAGCCAGCCTGCTGGCAGAAACTATCGGTCAGCTCGCGCCAGCTGTGCCCTGGCTTCATGCTGATAAAGGCTTCTTGGGCAGCCTCCTGCAGACGAATTTGGGAGCGCCGGGCCAACAGGTGAATCGAGGGAAAAGCAAGCCAAATATCCTCGGTCAGCAGGGAAATGCTGGTGATGCCCGGCTGTTGGAGTGGAGGAGAGGAGATACACAGATCACACGTTCCCCTGGCAAGTTGCTGCACCAGACTGGTGACGGTATTGTGATGCCCCGAGAGCAGAAAATGAACTCCCGGGTGATCTTTGCGAAAGGCGCTAAGCAGGTCTGGAAGCAGGTGGGTTGCCGCATCCATCGCTAGCCCAACCTGTCCTTGCCTGCCATCCGCGAGATCGCCGAGGTCACGTTTGCCCTGCTCAAGTTCCTCAAATATCCGCTCAACGCGCTGGACATAAGCCCGACCAAAGTGATTCAGGTGAATATTTCGTCCCAGACGATCAAACAAAGGCACGCCCAACTCTTCCTCCAGGCGAGCAATGGTCTGGCTGAGAGGTGGTTGGGCAATCCCCAACTCATCCGCTGCGCGGGTCATGTGCTCCAATCGTGCAACTGTCAGGAAATATTTGAGCTGCAAGAGTTCCACCGTTTCTCCCCTTTTTATACCATTCAACATATTATATAGATATTATACTATATATTGGACGGTATTAAAACGCGATGGTATAGTTTTCTCAAGAGAAACAAACGACGCATTGTGAAGGGAGCATGTTTAATCTCGTGCTCCTGGTTCTATTGAAAGAGGCATATGAATAAATACTATTGCATAACTCCGCTTGTGATTTATGACGGCCTGTGTGATCTCGAGCCTGCGGAGCTGTAACCTATAAAGTGTGCCTGAAAGTGATGATAAATTCTATGCTCTTCGCCTTCTTACAGCCATCCATTGAGCGTGCACGGAACGCGACCCATGCACATATTCGCACAATGATCACCCTTGATACCGCCACCTGGCAGAATGGCGTGCGCATGACTATTATCGGCGTGGTACCCATTCTCATTGGCGTGCTCACTGCTCATCTCGCGTTAAGCATTATGGCTCTCCTTAGCGCGCTCGGCGTCGCTTTCGCGGATGTGGGTGGGGCGTATCAGAACCGTGCCATATCCATGTTCAGCGCAGCCATCTTCATGACTGTTACGGCCCTGGTTGCGACTATCGCAGGGGCTAATCCCTGGCTGGTGACGCTCCTCATGTTCGCCTGGGCTTTTTTCGGTAGCATGGTTGGTCTCTATGGCCACCTGGCGGGTAAAGTCGGCTTCTCCAGCATTTTCGTCTTCATTCTCGTTATGGGCCAGCCCGCGAGCATCGGTGTGGCCTGGATACGCGTGCTCGCCTTCATCATTGGCGCTGTCTGGTCTTTGGCAATCTCTCTCTGGCTCTGGCCTTTCCGTCCCTTTCGCCCCGCACGCCAGGCTGTGAGCGGATACTATCAGGCGGTGAGTGCTCTGCTACGTAAGGCCTGCCATATAGAACTGGAGCAGCATTGGAATGAGGGGGTCAAGCAGGAACGGGCACGCTTGCAGGGGGCCCACGATAAGGCTCACCAGATCGTTGCTGGTCGGCACTCTCAACGCTCGGATACTCATCCTTTCAATCACCTCCTGTTGATGCTCGTCCTCCAGGCAGATTCTATCATGGAAGCCGTTATTGCCATTGCTGAAGAGCTGGCGGTGACACGCACTCATAACTATCATCAAGGCGAGCAGGCAGCGTTTGTACAGACAATGGAACGGTGCGCGACGCTCCTTGAACAACTGGCGCACACTATCGCAGACGAGAAACAGACGCTCCGACCAGAAAGCCTGGAGCGCTCTCTGTATGCCATCGAAACTCAGGAGTATGCCCTGCGCGAGTCACTTCCGCAACTAGAGAAAGACTACTACGCGCTCGCCAACACGCGCAACCTGGCTAACCGACTCGAATCCCAGCACTCATTAACCCGTGCGTGGCTCTCATTACGTCTTGTCAACACGCGCAACCTGGCTAACCTACTCAAACGTATGAGTGGGCTTATCCGCGAGACGCACGATCTTCTCACACAACCGGGCGGCCAGGAGATCATGAATGAAATGCTTCAGGTCAAAGTAATAAGCAAAGACAATTTCTCCTGGAAGGCGCTCTATGCCATCGCGCGGGAACGTGTCTCGCTCTTCAAAGACAACCTGACGTTGCGCTCGTTTACTTTGCGTCATGCCCTGCGCCTGGCAACCATCACAGCCGTTGCGGTGGCAATCGCCAAACTGCTGCATATCCCCGATGGTAGTTGGATCGCTTTGAATATCCTCTTTATCCTGAGGCCTGATTATGGCTCGACGCGCGAGCAAACAGTTCAAAGGATTCTAGGAACCATCATTGGCGCAATCCTGGGGATGCTGCTGATAACCGTCCTGCACACAAATTTTCTCATTTTTCCAGTGATGATCGTCCTGTCTTTCTTCTGCTTCGCATACCAGGAGAACAATAATACCCTCTTCATTGTGTTTTTCACGACCTTCATTATCATAATGCTCGACTTGATTATGCCGGGAAACGGGCTGGTGCCCCTCATTCGCATCGCCACTACGCTGGCTGGTGGCAGTATGGGCATCCTGGCTAGCTATCTCTTCTGGCCTCTGTGGGAGCGTGAGCGTCTTCCCCAGCAAATGGGACGCACCATCCTGGCCAACCGGGCATATATTGCCAGCGTTCTCGCGGCCTTTATAGCTGACAGCGACAAGAAGGCCGCGCTGGAAGCGGTGCGGCGGGCAAGCAAAGACGCGCACTTGCAGAACGTTAACGCGGCAGCAGCTTTCCAGCGCCTGCTGAACGAACAAAAGGCCAGTGAGAAAGAAATTGAGCGCTTCCACATACTCGTCACATATAACCAGCGAATCTGTGATAATGTCACCGCGCTCGCGGCTCACATTTCGACCCGGCCCGAGCATGACAAGTTTCATCAACTCGAGCGTTTTAGCCAGCAGATGAAGTGGATGCTGCTCGACGTAGAGGAAGCAGCCCGTACCGGGCAACGCATTGGCGTCAATTCTCCATTCAAGGGAATGCTGCGCGATGTGCTAGCCTCTCTCCAATATCTGCTTGCTACTTACCCGGCAAACATAGCCGAACAACAGGAGGGAAAGAGAGAGATGGCGCGACGCGCATATAGCATGTGTGAATAGCAATTTCGCGCTGAATCACTCTCTCTTCTTTCTATTGCTTTTGCTTATCTCATCAAAGAAGGCAGATCGCTGAGGGAGCGCGTGGAGCAGGAGGCCGACCCAGCGGCCGCGGGCGTCTCTGTGTGAACTTCGGCAGCGTCGCCGTCGCTGGGCTCCTAGAGTGTGGAAGTTGCGGTGCGGTAGAACTCGGCTGCGGGGACGGTGGCGGGGACGCCGAGTTCGGCGGCGACCGCGGTGATCGAGGTGGCGCCGACGGTGAGGTCGGCTTGGCCGTCGGTGGTGAAATACGGTGCGATGAACGTCTCGTAGTGGGCTCGGGCTTCGTCTGCAGTGTGTCGGCCGAGGAACGTCTGGATGTGCCGCACCGTGGTGTTGGGTTCGTTGTGGATCACTTGCAAGGCGCGCCGGTGGGCTCGTACGACGGCCTGGACCGCAGGGTCGTCCGGATGGATGTAGGTGGGGTCGACGGCCACGCCTACGGTGGGGATCTGGAAGTAGTCGCCGACCCAGGCCAGCACCTGCCAGCCGTGCTCGGCGGCTATCGCCTCCGGTGCCATGGTGCTGCCGACCAGGGCGGCGTCGATCCTGCCGTCGTGCAGCCAGCGCAGGTCCATGCCGTAGTCGCTGGGAGGGCGGACGATGGTGTGGATGTCGCGGTCCGGGTCGAGGCCGACCTGGCGCAGCACGATCCGGGCGAAGCACCCGGGTGCGGTGTGAGGGGCATGTACCGCCAGCCGTCGTCCGGCCAGGTCAGCCAGGGAGGTCAGGCCGGGACGTGCGAGGAACCAGAACAGAGGGCGGTGGGTGTTGACAGTGAGTGCGACCCAGGGGATGCCATTGGCCAGTCGGGACAGCAGTGCCCGGCCGAGCCCGATGGTGGCGCCGTGGCGCAGCCGCTCCTCGTCCCAGGAACAGCCGTCGCGCAGTGCGACGTGGACTCCCTCGTCGGCGTAGTAGCCCTGCTGGTCGGCGATGTAGGCGACCAGTTCCTCGTGCAAGCCCCGCCCGACGTAGGCGAGATCGATCGTGTACATGAACGTTTTCCCTTTCTCGTGTCACCGCCATGCGCCCGCGCGTGCCGCAGGCCCGGCGGCTGCGGCCCATGGTGCTAAGGTGACGGTATGCTGGATGCGGTCCGGCCCCGTGTGCGGAGGACAGCGGGGCGTCAGTACATGGACATCCCGCCGTTGACCGCGGCCGTGGTGCCGGTCATGAAGGCGTTGTCCTCGCTGGCATAGAAGGCGACCGCTTGAGCGACGTCGCCCGGGTGTGCCAGGCGGCCCAGGGGGGTAGCAGCCACCTGCCGCTGCTTGTGCTCCTCGTCGAACACATCCGCCGCCATGCGGGTGTCCTCCACCGGGCCGGGCTCGACGACGTTGACCGTGATGCCCCGCGGGCCCAGTTCCTGGGCGAGGTACCGGGCGAACTGCGCCAGTGCGGCCTTGGCCGTGCCCAGTGCGATCATGCCCTCCCGGGGCTGGCGGCTGAGTCCAGTACCGAGATAGATGATGCGTCCCCAGCCCTGTTCGGTCATGGCGGGCAGGACGGCTTTGCTGACCGCGAACGCCGCACGCATCTCGTCGTCGAGCTTGTCGCCCAGTTCTTCCCACGTCATGTCCTGGAACGGCTTGATCACATACGGGGTGAGCGCGTTGTGCACGAGCACGTCGATGCCGCCCCATGCCGCCTGGACCTGCTTGATCATGCTCTCGACCGCCGCTGCCTCGCGCACGTCGGCCTGCACGGCCATGGCCTGGCCGCCTGCGGCTTTGATGCTGGCCACGACCTCCTCGGCTGCCGTGCCGTTGCGGAGGTAGTTGACCACCACGCGCATCCCTCGCGCAGCCAGAAGGCGCGCGATGGCCGCACCGATTCCGCTGCTGGCCCCTGTCACCAATGCCACCCTGCCTGTTGTCCCAGTCACGGGCCCACCTCCTGCTCATCATCGCGGGCCGTCGGCATGACCACCCGGAGTTGTTCATCGTCGATGCCGGGATGTGCTGAGCGGATCGCCCCGTAAGGCACGGTGTCGACGGTCGCCCGCAGCAGATCGGTCGCGGTCCAGTCGAGTTCACGCGGCAACTGCGAGGTGAGCAGCCGCTCCAACGCGCCGCAGGTGATCTCACTCAGTAGTTCAGGCGGCGCCGGCAGCAGTCCAATACATCTCACTTTAGGCTCCATTCTTTTGGTAAGGGGTGAGACAAAGAGGATCAAGCAAATCGACAAAATCGAGAAAGCTTTCATCAGGCTCAAAGGGTTTGGGAGGAGGCTGAGCTCGCTTCTTCGCTTGATACTTGTTGGGCGCTGGCTTGACCTCAATGAAATTGACATATCATATTTTTTTCTGTAAGTCAATAGTTTGTGATATTCAAGTTGAAAGGCTTATATCTGCAAATCCCAGTATTCTGATATTGAAAATACAACAATTATAAGGAGATTTGAAACATGCCACGTAGATGAATAGCATTCGTCTTCAATTGCTGAGGCAGGTTCAGGCAGAGGAAACGTGGGGATTTGTGACAAAAGAACACTGTCAGTTGGCAGGCTTGCCAAAGGAGTATTGCTTTGATGCTGTGTGATTGCCACACGAGGTACAATGCCCACTTTTCAGACAACGGTCGTCCTCAAGAAGCGATGCGTCGCCGATGGAGATTACCAGCAAACCCAAGGACGACACAGCGAACAACGAATTACCACTGGCAAGATTGGCGGTTTTCGGAAGTTTGATACGGTGCGTTATCAGGGGCAAGAGTACTTCATAAAAGGCTGAATGTCTACTGGCTATGCAATTCTGATGGGCATTGATGGAAACAAGGTCAATATCAAGCCAATTCCGAAGTTTGAGAAGATGAAGAGAGTGAGTGCACAACCTGCATGGATTATGAGGCAACAACCCATGCCAAGTATCTCATCCTCGACACGCCAATCACTAGAGATCTACTCCCGGCTTTCACTGGCAGACGCTCAACCCTCATACAATCAAGCTATGGAGCGCTTCCCTATTCAGTAGCTTAATGTCCCACCAGGCCGAAAACAGACATATCTCCGCTATGTGGCCCTCAGCTGCTCCTACGAAGACAGTCACCGGAAGCATGCGGGCCACCCGCAGAACATTGTCGGGTGCTCTCTCGATCCGCAAGAGCTAGCCAATTCCCTCCACCATAGCTCGGCCTTGTGGATTGGCAGCGCTCCATTCCGCCGCAATCAAGCGACGACCGGTGAGCTCTTGCGAAGCGTCGGAGGCGAGAAACACAGCCGGAGCCTGCATGATCTCTGGCTGGAGCAAGCGCGCCTGAAGATTCGCTGGCGTCGAAGCTGGGACCATCCCGGTATTGGTCGCGCCACCCGGCAGCAGAATATTGACACGAATACGCGCCTCAATCAGCTCCTGTGCCCAGATGGCCGAGGCAGACTCAAGCGCAGCCTTCGACGGTCCATAGGGAGAAAAACCGCGCCGTTTCATCCCTTCATAGTCCATACTGATGTTAATGATGCTCCCCTCGCGCTGCTGCTCCAGCAGACGTGTCACAACTGCACGTGCCATATAGAATGGTCCATTGACATTCGTATCCATAATCATATGCCAGGCCGCAGGCTCTGCTTCCCAAAAGCGAGTGGGCTCCATCAGAAAAGAAGCATTGACATACTTCATACCTCGACCGGCGTTATTGACCAGGATATCGACGTGCCCAAACCGTTGGATAGTCTGGTTCACTACCTGTTCACATGCCTCTGGATTCGTCACATCGGCGAGCAGTGCCAACACACGTTCAGACCCATCCAGCTTCGCGAGTTGATCGAGTTCGGCCTGTTCACGCGCAGCCGTTACGGTCACTAATGCACCTTCTTGTAAGTATGCCTCCGCGATCGCGCGCCCTATTCCTCGTCCCGCTCCGGTCACGATCGCGACCTTTCCATCAAGCTTTCCCATTTCGGTTGCTCCTTTTTGTTTCTCTCATACAAACGATCAGCACGTTTCAGCCACAAGCCAGCAAAAAAAAAACGACCGACGCAAGAACATCTTATTACGTCAGATATGGTGCCATTTTTGCGCCATAGAAAGCTAAAGTTTCCATCCTGCTCATTTGCAGATAGGTAAACAGCTCTTGTCACTGGCATACAATGTTCACCATGATTGGTAGAGCAACGGCTTCTAACCCTCGACAAACCTGACAGTCTCGTCGAGCGATGCCCGGCCCAAACGGGCGTGACTCACCGTGACGTCCTCGAACCCGATCGACATGCCGCAGAAGAGGATGAGCTCGTCCGGGGGTGATAGGATCTCCGCGACGGTCTTGTGATACTTCGCCCACGCCATCTGCGTACAACTGTGCAGCCCTTCGGCGCGAAGCAGCAGCATGACGGTCTGCAGATACATGCCGACGTCGGCCCATTGGGGCGGGGCCATGTCGCGGTCGATGTAGCAGAACAAGGCGGCGGGCGCGCCGAAACAGTCCCAGTTCGCGGCAGCGGCCCTCTGGCGCGCCTCCCAGTCCTCGCGCGAGATAGCGAGTGCGCCGTAGCGCTGCTTGCCGAAGGCGGATCGGCGCTCGTGGTACGGGGACTTCAGTACAGGCGGGTACATCTCGTACTCCTGCTCGTCCCAGGGGTCGCCTGCTGCCACGCGCTCGCCGGAGCGCTTCTTGAGCTCGGCCAGCGGCGCGCCAGTCAGCACGTAGGCGTGCCACGGCTGGAGGTTCGATCCGGACGGCGACCAAGCCGCGGCGGACAGCACGCGCTCCAGCACATCCTTCGGGATAGGCCGGTCGGTGAATGCGCGCACTGCCCGTCGGCTCGTGACCGCCTCATAGACGTCCAAGATCTCCTACCTTCCTAAAAGGCGCGTTCGCCACGTCGACGACCACCTGAGCGCCAACAAGCGCTTGAGCTAACCCCTCACCAGTGATGGTGTTGGCGCCTGTGCTAGGTGATGCCGCCACGAGCTGATGGCCAAGTTCATGAAGCGTGTTCACAAGCTTTTTTCCGATGAATCCACTGCCGCCAATAACCACAATCTTCATACTGAACCTCCTCCTTCTTAGCCCGTACGTCGGGCTTGTGATGTCGAAATATATATTCTAATGCGCGTTGGAAAGCCTTGGAGAAGCATTCTATGGAAATTCCATAGAATATCATCAACGCCTCTGTTACCAATCAAAGGCTCGCCAGTTCGATGTGCATATCCTTGCAGAATGCACATGCGTTGATGTGTACTCACACATTCTCAGCAATCTCTACCAATAAGAAGCCTTGCAATCAGAACGTGTGCTGACCTTTGCAGGAAGGATACTCTAGAAAGAGAGCCCCTTCAAGAGTCATTTTTGCAAATATCATGGTATCATTTGCTGGAGGCTTCCTTTTCAAGCATGGCAAAAAGACGACACGCACTTCAAAACACAGCAGATCTTGCCCTCAATCGCACCTTCACGATGCCATTGCATCGCCAGTTGTATGATCGACTGCGTCATGCCATCCTCAGTGATCAATTGCATCCAGGTCAAGTCCTCCCATCAACACGGGCTCTGGCAAGCGAATTAGGGATTTCTCTTAATACAGTGAACCATGCCTATGAACAACTCTGTGCTGAAGGCTATATCGAAAGAAGGGTCGGGCAGGGGACCAGGGTGGCATGCGACCTTCCTGAGACCTTTTCCCTTCCCAAAGGAGTTCCACAGAGAAACACCGCTCCCGACGAAAGCACACACGCCCCTCTCTTCTTGTCTCACCTGGGAGAGGATTTAACGCGCCAGGCACCTGTGTCCTCTATCCAGACCTATCGTCGACCAACGCCCCCACGGGCTTTTCACACAGGCACCCCAGACCTACGTGCCTTTCCCTTTCCACAGTGGAACCAGGTCGCGGCTCACTGCGCACGATCTATGCCCAGAAACATGGCCAATTATCAGGAGATCGCGGGCTATTACCCGCTCCGTGAAGCGATCGCCATCCATGCGAGCATCACACGAGGCGTGCATTGCCAGGCCGAGCAGGTCATTATTGTGCCAGGAGCGCAGACAGCTTTAGATCTGGCAGCGCGCCTCCTCCTGAACCCAGGTGATCTTGCCTGGATGGAAAATCCGGGCTATCTCGGAGCACAACACGCGCTCCTCAACGCGGGCGCGCAACTGGCTCCTATCCCTGTGACATCGCAAGGGATCAATGTGGAAATTGGGCAAAAGCGCTACCCACAAGCTCGCCTGGCCTTCGTCACTCCATCGCATCAATTCCCTTCGGGTATAACCATGCATCTGGCCCAACGCGTTGCCCTCCTGCAATGGGCCAAGCAAGCCAATGCCTGGATTCTCGAAGATGATTATGACAGCGATTATCGCTTCAGTGGTCGACCACTTGATGCCTTACAGGGACTTGATCTCGCCCAGCGCGTCATCTACATTGGAACGTTCAGCAAAGTACTTTTTCCAGCACTTCGCATTGGCTACCTGATCGTCCCTCCCCAACTCATCCCCCCTTTCCTCGCCCTGTGTAGTTATACCCATATTCATGTGCCTATTCTTGACCAATTGACCCTGGAAGCCTGGATGACCAAAGGGTATTTGCTGCGTCATATCCGCCGTATGCGCGACCTCTATGCGGCCAGAAGAGCGCTCCTCATCGAGTCGTTGCAGCAGGAACTTGGGGGAGCCTAGACGTGCAGCCTCCTCAAGCCGGTTTACATCTTATGGGGTGGCTTCCGCCAACTCTTGACGATCAGCAGATTACACAACAAGCAGCACGCTGCGGGCTCGAGATCATTCCCCTGTCGGCGTTGACGCTCGGTTCACCTCAACGAGGAGGCCTTGTTCTTGGCTATGGAGCTGTCAATGAGCAGGAGATTCAGGCTGGCGTTCGTCAACTGGTGAGCGTTTTCCCCTCATAATTCGAAACCTTTTCAGGGGAAGATGATTCTGCAGTGAAGCGCGTTTCGCGCGCTTCCTGTCCAGTCTTCAGGATGCGAGACAGAAAAAGACGGTGTGAGAACGATCGGTAGACAAATCATGTTCTTGCGCACATTGATCCAGAACAGATGACACCAAGCGCTCATCGACGTCGGATCGCATTTCAAAACAGAACCCACTCCTGAACTGAGCTTCCCCCCATTTGGTAGAGTCAGGAAATGTGGAGTATACAAGACTCAACCAAACGAGGGAAGAAAGATGTCGAAAGACCAAAAGATCTACACCAAAGAGTTCAAGATCGAAGCTATGAGCCTGGCTGAGACCAGCAGCAAACCCATCACGGAGATCGCTCGTGATTTGAGAGTCTCGGACAGCACCATCCATAACTGGCGTAAGCAGTTCTCCGAGCATGGCGAGCAGGCGTTTCCAGGCAGCGGGCATCAAACCCCAGAGGCCGAAGAGGTGCGCCGCCTCAAACGCGAGCTGGAAGTCGTAAAACAAGAAAGAGATATTTAAAAAAAAGCTCTGCATATATTTTCACGACAAGAGCGATGAAATTTCAGTGTATCGAAGATCACAAACAAGAATATGCAGTGAAGACGATGTGCCAAGCGCTTTCTATCTCGCGATCAGTGGCTATTATGCCTGGCGTAAGCGACCAAAAAGTGAGCGTGAACAGAAGAATGAAGAACTCACCCAACGCATTCGGCAGATTTTTGAGCACAATCGCCAGATCTATGGGAGCCCGCGTATTCATGTGGAACTCAAAGATCTCGGAGTGAACTGTTCACGCAAGCACGTGGCTCGTCTCATGAGAGTGGCTGGAATGAGCGCACAGCACAAATGTCGTCGGGTTCGGACCACCGATAGCTCTCATAAGAATCTAGTGGCAAACAATCATGTGAATCGCGAGTTCATCGCGACTGAACCGAACACGAAATGGGCAGGCGATATGACTGGTATCGAGACGGCACAAGGCTGGCTCTATCTCGCAGTGATCCTGGATTTGTCTTCTCGTAAGGTGGTCGGCTGGTCAATGTCATCGCATCGCGATGAGGAGCTGGTCGAGAGAGCCTTGCAGATGGCACTCTTGTCGGCGAAAGGAGTGTCTATCCCAGATGATCGGTTTCGCATATGTTGTTCCTTCTACTTTGCAAGCCACCCTGCAAGTTTTGAGTCAGACAGATCTTGCGACGCAACCACTGGCAGGGGGGACGCGCTTGCTTGTCGATTTACACCGGGGTGCAATCCAACCCGATACACTGCTTGACTTACGTTTGCTGATGGAACTGAGGCAGATTCATCTGGATGAGCAGGCAATATACATAGGAGCATTGGCGACATTTTCCCGTTTGGATAGTGAATCCATTATTCAGGAACATATCCCTCTCCTGGCGCAAATGACCCGATCTTTGGGCAATCCTCTCGTCCAGCGCGCTGCGACTCTTGGTGGAAATATTGCCTCTGCGCGTACTACGATCACAGACTCAGTGGTTCCGCTACTTGCCCTCAACGCACAACTGATCCTGCAAGTGGGTGCGCCCGCTACTCAGCGCACAGTCAGCGTGGCCGACTACCTGCTCCAGGAGCCAGATTCCCGCAAGTTGATTACCTGGATTCGCGTGCCTGTTTGTTCCCCAGACTCTCGATCTTTTTATACAAAAATGAGCAATCGCAAGGCCGGAACCGCAACGATTGCCAGTGTCGCAACGCATATCGCTTTCCGAGAGAAGCGCATTACCGTAGCTCGCATCGCAGTGGGAACTTTCGCCTCCCAGCCTTTTCACCCACGGCGTGTAGAAACTTTGCTCAATGATGAGGCACTGCCTCTGCGAGCAACGGTCATTGATCGCTGCATAAGTCTGCTGCGCGCGGATTTGCCCGAACCGCTCCATGACACAGTGGCCTCTGGCTCTTATCGTTTAGCAATGAGTTGTGTGCTGGTTAAAAGGGCGCTTGAGCAGATAAAGCATGTTGATGATACGGAGAATGTGAGAAATTATTCTGATGAATAAAATAGACACAAAGCATATAATGAGCATGCCGTAGATTCCAGAAGAGCACAGGTGCCCGGCTTCTCTTTCAGTGAAGCCGAACTGCGGGATCTGGGCTATCAGATTATTGATGAAATGGCGACCTATCTGGCTGGTATCCAGAATCGCCCGGTCTGGCAAGCTATGCCAGACGATGTACGCACGGTTGTTCGTCGCCAGGTCTTACCAGAGCAGGGTCAACCTTTCAAGGAGACGCTGGCTTTTCTGCGCGAAATGCTGCTGCCTTATCCTCAGGGCAATGGGCACCCCAGGTTTGCGGGGTGGGTTAATTCGGCTCCCGCGCACGCAGGAATTTTGCTGAAACCGCTGGAGGCAGCAATGAATCCCAACTGCGGTATTGGCGAGCATGCTGGCTAGGAACTGGAGCGACGGGCAGTACAATGAGTGATGGAGCTGTGTGGTTTTCCCATTGAAGGAAGCGCGGGCGTCTTTGTCAGCGGTGGTTCAGAGGCTAATCTCACATGTTTGCAGGCCGCGCGTCATTGGGCGGCTCAGGCTCAGGGCTGGGATGTGCGGAAGCAGGGCGTTCAGGGCCTCCAGCGCACACGCCGCTTTCGCGCCCTGGATGTCTGGGCTGTTGTACGCACGGCTGGACGCAGCGGGCTGACCAACGCTATCGCCAGTAATATCGGCATGGCTCGACTCTTCGCGCAACTGATCGAAGAAGACCCCGCCCTGGAGCTTCTCGCCGATGGCCCTTTGAGCATTGTGCGTTTTCGCTACGCGCCGGACACGCTGCTCGATCAGCCGCGCCTGCTGGATCGGCTGAACAAAACTCTGGCTCATACAATCCAGGAGCGCGGCAAAGATTTCTTTACCAGCACCCATTTCGCCGGGAAAGAGACTCTGCGAGCGTGCTTTGTCAATTATATGACCACCGAAACAGATGTACGCGCTATGGTCAACGAAGTACTTCGTACTGCCAAAGCCCTGTCTTCTTTCAGGGGTGAGGTCGAAGCAATTTGATGCCCTAAAAAGGAGTACGTTATGTATTATCATAATATTCTGGAAACCATTGGAAATACGCCTCTGATCGAACTCAAAAGCTTCAGCCCGCGTCCTGGAGTACAGATTTTCGCAAAAATGGAAGGGTCAATCCCTCTGGCAGCATTAAGGATCGAATTGCCAGAAAGATGACCGAGCAGGCGGAGGTACAGGGGCTGCTGCACACCGATTCAATCTTGTTGGAGCCGACCAGCGGGAATACGGGCGTGGCCCTGGCGCTGGTAGCTGGCATGAAAGGTTATCAGTTTACTGCTGTCGTCTCCGAAAAAGGCACTCAGGAGAAGCGCAGAATGCTTGAGCTTTACGGAGCCGATATTATTCTTTCGCCAGGAGCGGCAGGCAGCAATGGCGCGATCCGGCTCGCTCAGGAACTGATTCAACAAGAGAAGCGTTATGTGATGCTTTTTCAATATGGCAATCTGGCGAATGCCGCCGCCCATTATGAAACGACTGGCGCAGAGATTCTGCGTGACTTGCCTGATGTCAGCGTGCTGGCCGCGGGCCTTGACTCAGGAGGCACGCTCACCGGCATAGGGAAACGTTTGAAAGAGCACAGCTCCGCCATCCGCGTGGTCGCTGCCGAGCCGATGCAGGGCGAAAGCATTCAGGGCTTACGCAGTCTCGCAGATGGTTTTACCCCTCCAGTGCTTGATCAATCGCTGCTCGACGACAAAATGCTGATTACGAGCCGACGGGCATGGTTGCGCACTCTGCAATTGCGCAAACAGGAAGGCATTTTCGCTGGTCCTTCCAGCGGCGCGGTTCTGGATGTAGCCTTACGTGTTGCGGAACGCATGAAACAGGGAAAGATCGTGATTATCCTGGCTGATGGTGGTTGGAAATACCTCAGCGAACAGAACTGGACTATGCGCATGGCGAAACACCCGGTTTCGGCAGTACTGGGGCTCTATGAATACAGGTGGACAGCGTGCTCCAGATCCCGCTCTCTCAGGTCACGTTGCACACCACTGATACCGCGACCACGCCTTTCGTTGGCGCAACTGCCGGTTCAAAACCCTCTATCATTCCAGCCAGGTCGCGAACATGGCCGCCGAAGCTTTGCGCAAGCGCCTCGTGAGTGTAGCCGCAACTATGTTGGAGGCTCAGGAGGAAGACCTGCTTTGGCACACCGGCAGTATTCAGGTGCGGGATCATTCAAAGCGCGGTGTGACTCTGGAGGCGATCTTGACCGAGGCCGCAAGCCGTGACATCAAGATGCAAGAACAGGTCACGTTTCAAACGCCACGCGAGAAAAAGTTTGAAAGCGCCAGTGGGACTGGCATCGACTGGCTGGACTTCACCTTTGGCGCGCATGCCGCAGAGGTTGCAGTGGACGAAGAGACGGGCGAAGTGACAATTCTCAAGTATAGCTGCTGCCACGATGTCGGACGAGCGCTGCATCCTCAGAGCATCGCGGGACAGATACAAGGAGGAGTGGCGCGGGGGTTGGGGTTCAGCTTGATGGAACAGGTTGTCATCGCAAACGGACAGATTCAGACTCCCTCGCTAGGCGAATACCTCATTCCAACCGCGCTTGATGTGCCAGATATTGCGACCATCATGCTGGAATCCGGCGAGGGATTGGGGGCATTTGGCAATCGCGGCATTGGTGAGCCGCCAGCCGCAGCTTCTGCCGGCGCTATCGCCAATGCCATCTACGCCGCCGTAGGCGTACGCATTACCGAATTGCCAATTACATCCGAACGTGTCTTCCGAGCGCTCCAACAGCAATCTACCGTTTTATCTCCGGCCTTTCGTGGCGTTTCGAGCGCTCCAATTGTACAAGAGCGGGAAAGCGGAGAGTAACACTCGTGCCTTTGCCCAGTGTACTGCGGATCTCAATGGTTCCGTGCTGGGCCTCCACCAACTCTTTGGCAATAGCAAGGTCCAGACCGCTCCCACCTGAGTAGACGGAGGAGCGGCTACGTGAGGGATCAGCCCGGTAGAAGCGGTCGAAGACATGTGGCAGTGCTTCAGGCGAAATGCCCTGGCCGGTATCGTTGATGGTGAGAGCTACCGTACGCTGAGATTCTTTCAGAACGTGTAGCTCTATCTGACCCTCTACTCTAAAGGAGTATATTTGAGCGCATTATCCACCAGATTCAGCAGAATTTGCTGAAGCCGATCGCGATCTGCGCTGATCGCGGGGAGACCTGGCTCAATCAGGCAGCGAATTTCTTGTCCATGCGCGAGATGGATTGCCTGTTCGCAGACTGTGTGGAGTAAGGTATCCACAGTGACTGTGTCTTTGCGCAGCACCAATCTTCCTTCATCCATACGAGTCAGGGCTAACAAATCTTCAACCATGCGGTGCATACGCCGCACCTCGGCAAACATTCCGCGGGCCAGGTGACGTGTGATTTCACGATCTCCCCGATCCACTCCTAGCAATAACATCTCCAGATTTCCGTTTAACACAGTCAGTGGAGTGCGTAGTTCATGCGAGACCTCGCTGACAAAGCGTTTTTGTTTCTGGAAAGCTGTCTCCAGGCGAGCAACCATGGCATTGAATGAACGCGCTAATCGTCCGATCTCGTCATCGGTCGGTGGCTGATCGATGCGTATCGAAAGCTCATCCTGTGCGATCTGCCGGCTGGTACGTTCGATCTCAACCAGCGGACGCAGGGCAATGCTTACGAGCGGAAATATGAGCGCAATGGCTATGCCGAATGTACACATAATGCCCAGAAACAAGATCAGGTGGAACGTTGTGAGAAAATCGTCGATAGGTGCGGTCGGCGTGCTGACCTGTAAAATGGCCGTTGTGTGGAAATTTTTGATCAGCGGAATAAAGACGACAAGCTGATGCTGTCCCAGATTATCTTTGGCCAGAAGATAAGGCACATTGCTCTTGATGATTTGTTGCACCTGGCTAGAGGCGATGTTTATACCAGGAGCATCGAATGATGAAGAGGCATTTGTGATCAACGGCGTCCCGGTGGTCGTGAGAATCACCGCACTCGTACTTGGACTGGTCAACGCGTGTAGCAGGGACCTGGCCGTATCCTCAAAGCCAGGGTCTGGAGCAACCGAAGGGAGAAAATTAATGCCCAGCCCAAAAGGACGTTGTTGCGGTTGGTGAACGTCTTTGGTAACGCCCTTAAGTGCTACCTGAGCCTCATTATGCAGGACATTGACCTCGTTAGTCACAAGAGCCTGTTCCACAATAAACGATACGATGATGCCCAACGCGCTCAAAAGCAAGACAAGTAAACCCAGAGAAACTAGCGCCAGCGGATGGGAACGCGTTGCATAAAACGGGAGAGGCGTCGTTTCTTTTGCATTCTTCACCCTTATCCTCTTAGGGTATAACCTACTCCACGCACCGTTTGCAGGAGACGTGGCGGAGTATCGTGCAACTTTTCCCGCAAATGGCAAATGTATACCTCGACAATGTTATCATCCCCCATGTAGTCATAGCCCCAGACGCGTGACATGATCATATCGCGAGAAAGCGCCTGCCTGCGGTTCATCAGAAAAAATTCGAGAAGATCAAATTCACGCGGCGTGAAATCGATGGGCTGATGATGAAATGTTACCTGGTGCGTTCCCCGATTCAGGGTGATACCTTGAAAAGTCAGAATATCGGCGATATTGTTGCCGCGCCTCCGGAGCACCGCGCGCGTTCTTGCCATGAGTTCGCGAAAGGCAAATGGTTTGGTGAGATAATCGTCGGCCCCTGTATCTAGCCCGGTTACCCGATCGTCTATCTCGTCCCTGGCCGTAAGCATAATGATCGGCAGGTCGCGGCTGCGACGTAGCCGGCGCGTGACCTCCAGCCCGTCATAGCCTGGCAACATAAGGTCTAAAATAACCACATCGGGCTGCTGCTCCTGCGCAACCTGGGTTGCATCAGGCCCATTTGTGGCGAGAAATACCTGAAATCCTTCATAGGAGAAACACATCTGGAGAAGGTCTCTAACCTGAGGCTCGTCATCGACGATCAAGACACTGGGCTGTCTGGTTTTATCGAGGGCACTGTCTCTGATAGTTTCTGGCATCTGATTTATAAATCCTTGTTATAAATGTATCCACTACTATTACTGACGTCGACGGAAGCAAGTAAACTGTGATAGAATCGGCAGCATGGGAGCACCAAAGAAAGCCGATTGGCGAGAAGAACGACGCAAACAAGCATGGAAACTGAAGCAACAAGGATGGCAACAAAAGGATATAGCCAAAGCACTAGGGGTAAGTAAGGGAGCCGTGAGCCAATGGATGAAACAAGCAAGAGAAGGCGGCATAGAAGCACTCAAAGCACATCCTCCTAAAGGCGTGAAGCCAAAACTGTCAATTGAGCAACAAGCGCAGATTCCTGGCTTGTTGGTGGAGGGGGCAGAAGCCTATGGATTTCGGGGAGATGTCTGGACAGGGAAGCGGATCGCGGAAGTGATCTATCGCAGCTTTGGTGTCCGTTACCATCCCGATCACGCCGGACGACTGTTACGAGAAGCTGGTTGGAGTCCTCAACAGCCAATCGAACGGGCGACGCAACGGAATGAAGAAGCTATCAAGCAGTGGTATGAAGATCGTTGGCCAGCGATTAAAAAAAAGCCGAAAACGAGAAATACACCATCCTCTGGGTAGATGAGGCTGGGTTCTATCTGCTGCCAATGGCGGTTCGTACTTGGGCTCCGCGCAGGCAAACGCCTCTTCTGCGCGTGAAACTGACACGGGATCACCTCTCCGCGATCAGTGGGATTACCCTGGATGGGCGGCTTTTCATGCAAGTGCGCCAGACCTCCTATGATGCGGAGGCAGTGGTCGGATTTCTGAAAGTGCTGTTGCGTAAGATCAGCGGCAAGGTCCTGATCATCTGGGATGGCTCTCCCATCCATCGCAACCATGAGATCAAGACCTTTCTCAAAACGAAGATGGGCAAACGACTGCATTTGGAGCAACTTCCAGGCTACGCTCCCGACCTCAACCCAGATGAGGGCATCTGGCAGTATCTCAAGCGCGTCGAGATGGGCAATCTCTGTTGTCGGGACCTCGATCACTTGTATCAAGAGCTGCTTCGAGCAAAAGAGCGATTACGTCACAAACGCGACATTATTCGTAGTTGTTCACTGCAATGCGGCTACTCAGTTTAGTTTCTTATCACGATGTCAGTAGTCATAGCGTATCTCTGCGTCATCAAGAAAAGCGCATGAAAATATAAGCATTTTGTAAGTTCAGTTAAGTTCAGTGATGAATGGGAACGTAAACTAATGACGCCATTGGCCTGCGTTCCCATTCATCTCCGGGTAAGGACTTTTTCAGCAAATTTTCTGCCAGTTTTCTTGCATTTTCAACAAGGCGTGGCAAGATGGGGTGGAAAGAAGATCAGAAGGGAAAAGTAAAGGGTTGCGGACAGTTGCAGCCGTTGTCGATCTTTCGTATACTTCTGGTATCGAGATCAACGCATTATTGGCCTGTCAACGGATCGTCTCGCGGTGTCAGAGAAGTGGGCAGATCAGGTCGCCACGCCGAGAGAGATGCTCCTTGCCGGCGAGCCTCCTCTTTGGTATACTTCCTGGTGTTGGGAGGAATGGAAGGATCGTTGGGAACAATCCAGACACAAGGAAGGTTCGATGTCCAGAGCACCTCTTCACGCCCTGATCTGGTCCAAAGAGCAGCGCTTCTACGAGTTGTACACCCAGGGCCAGCTTGAGCAACGTTTTCAGCCAGCGGAGGAAGCCGCCTGGCTGGCCTGGCTCCACGGGGTGTCCTCCTTTGCCTTCCACGGCGCAAGAGGCTCTCTCAATGTCTACCAGGAACAGAGGCCACGTGGGGGAGCGTATTGGTATGCTTACCAGACCAAAGAGGGCCGCACCCGCAAGCGCTACCTCGGACAGACGGAGACCCTCAGGCTCTCGCGGCTAGAGGAGACGGCACAGACGCTCTTGCACACGCAGCAGCCCGCGGCCACGACCGAGCAGGGGATGATGCTGCTCTCCAGCCGACTTGCTCCGCCGCGACAGCCGAACGCCCTGGTGGAGCGCGAACGCTTGCTGACTGCACTCGATGAGGCGCTTTCGACACCGCTGACCCTGCTCTCAGCCTCGGCGGGCTGGGGCAAAACCACGCTGCTCTCGGTTTGGGCACACCGGCAAAAGACGCAGGTGGCCTGGCTCTCGCTGGACAAACTGGACAACAGCCCGACACGCTTCTGGGTCGCGCTGATCGCGGCCCTGCGCCGCTGCCCCAGCCTGGCAGCGAACTTTGGGGAAAACGTGGTGGCACAGTTGCAATCGCCCCAGCCCCCGCCGCTCACCTCCTGTCTTTCCGTGCTTCTCCATGAGCTAGAAAGCCAGCAGGTGTATCCTGCTTCCATCGTCCTCATTGTGGACGATTATCAGGTGATAGAAGAGTCGGTCATTCACCAGGGCATGATCTTCTTCCTGGAGCATCTGCCCGCTCATCTGCATCTGATCCTCTCCAGCCGCGTGGACCCAGACCTGCCCCTTGCGCGTCTACGAGCCCACGGGCAGTTGACCGAGATTCGTGCAGACGAGCTGCGCTTCCAGGAGGGTGAAGCGAGTCAGTTTTTGCACAAGATGCTCTCCCCGCCGCTCTCGGAAGAAGAGTTGCAGCGGCTGGTGAGCCGGACGGAAGGCTGGATCGCTGGTCTGCACCTGGTCGCGCTCACTATGCAGAAGCGTGAGGATCGCACAGCATACCTTGAGACATTGACCGGTAGCCAGCGGTATCTGCTGGACTACGTGCAGGAGGACATCCTGGCACGTCTGTCCCCCGATACGCGCGACTTTTTACTCCACATCGCCATCCTCTCGCGCCTGGACGCTGCTGTGTGCCAGGCCGTCACCGCCGCCCCAACGAAGGCGGCCAGTCAGCAAATGCTCGCGTTGCTGGAGCGAGCAAACCTCTTCCTGGTACCCCTGGATGAGGAGCGGCGCACCTATCGGCTGCATGATCTCTTTCGTGAAGCCCTGCTCTCGGCGCTCCACACCAGCCAACCAGAGATAGTGTCGCTCTTGCACCGCCGGGCCGCCGGCTTTTATGAGGCCGAGGGGCAGTGGGCCGAGGCCATTACCCATGCGCTTGCCGGAGCTTCCTTCTCCACGGCAGCGCGGCTGATGGAGCAGACCGTCGAGCAGTTCTGGCTCCGTGGGGAAGCAGCGACGATGGCACGCTGGGTGTTGATGCTGCCTGAGCAGACAGTGCGTGAGCACGCTCCCCTGCTGCTCACGATCGCTCTCTACCTGCTCCACACTGTCGGGCAAACGACCGAGGTGCAGCGGGCCAGGGTCCATCAGCAGGTGCGGCAGATCATGGCGCGGGTCGAGAGCATCTTGCAGCGATCCGTGGCTGGAACCGCCCACCTGACTGCTACCACAGGCACCGACGCTGGCACCGTCTCTCTCCCCGAGGAAGCCAGGCTTTACCGGCGTTTACGCCTGTTACATGCGGGCATGGGCGGGCATGAGGCGATAGCAGCCTTAGACTTTGAACGCTTGAACGCCCTTCATCAGGAGATGCAGGAGCTTGACCGGGACGAGGAGGTTATCTGGCACATCCTCCCGCTTGCTTTCAACTTCATCCTCCACTATAGGGTCTGGGGAGAGGGAGCGAGGCTGGTGCCGCAACTGCTCTCTGCCAAAGAGCAGGTAAGCCTGTCGGGAAGCCTCTTTGCGAACGCCAGAGTCAGGCAATGGTTGGCGTTGGCAGCCGTGGAGGCAGGGCAGCTGCGCCTGGCCTATCAGGAGAGTTTGGCTGCCCTCGAGCTGATCGAGCAGATGGCAGGCTATGCCCTGCTCAAAGGCTACTTTCAGGCCGCGCAGGTCGAGGTGTTGTATCAGTGGAATCGGTTGGAAGAGGCGCGGGGCAGGCTGCAAACGATCATTCAGGATGCCGCCACCTGGCAGCAGAGTGATTTGCTCACGATGGGATACATAGCCTTGATGAAGGTCGAACTGGCAAGTGGAGACCTGTCTGCTGTAGAGCTGTCGCTGCACGAGTTTGAACTGTTAGAAGAACATCGAGGATATGGCGGCAATTGGCGCTGGCTGCCGGTGATACGAGCGCGTTGGTGGCTGGCACAGGGGCAGGTGAGAGAGGCATCCGCCTGGACAACGGGCCTCGTCTTTCCGGAAGCGGCATGGGAAGCCAGCTTGTATGACGCGTTCCCGGTCGTGATGCGGGTGTATTTTGCAGAGCTTCGTTGGACAGAGGCGCTGGAGCTGCTGGAGCGCTTTAGCGGGAATCTGGGTCGTTCGGCCAACAGCAGGATCACCCTCACATATCTGGCCCAGTACATGGTGGCGCTGCACCACGCAGGCCAGAACGAGCAAGCCCACGAGGTCGCGGCGCACCTGTTTGCCTTGACCGAACCAGAGGGCTACCTGCGCGTGTACCTGGATGAAGGCGAACCGATGCGCCAGGCACTTGAGGCGTTCCTTTCCCCACATTCCCATCAGCATGATCTGGCCGCTTCTACGATGGCCTACATCTCACAGCTGCTGGCCGCGATCGCCCAGGAGCAGCCTGGCGCAAACAGATCTCTGGTGGCGACACCCGCGCTCGCGCCTGGACCCTCCTCAGTCCAGCAGGAGTCCGTCAGTCTATCCGCGCCGGGCGTTTCCCTTACGCAGCGTGAGCAGGATGTCTTGCGCCTGCTGGACACAGGAGCCTCGAATCAGGACATCGCACGGACCCTGGTGATCGAGCTACCCACCGTCAAAAAGCACGTCAGCAACCTGCTTGGCAAACTGGGAGCCACCAGCCGAACACAGGCAGTTGCCTTGGCGCGGGCTCGCTCCCTGCTCTAACGAGATTCCTCCCAACAGGTGGTCTTTCTCCTCAGGCAACTACTCCCTTTGGCATCCTTTTGGCGACTGTGGAATGCCTCGCGTTCTGCTATTCTTTGTGAAGACGCGGGGAGGCGATCCTGGTGATCTTACTGGTTCGCTTCTCCGAGCACGGCGCGAAGGCCGTGAAACGCGCCGAATGCGGAGGAGGCAGATGTTCTACACGATACGGATCCAAGGACACCTGGACCCGTCCTGGCAAGACCGCTTTGGCGGGCTCTGCATCGAACAGCAGGAGACCGGGACAACGCAGCTCTCGGGGACGTTGCCGGATCAGGCCGCGCTGCATGGAGTGCTCCTACAGATTGTCCGTCTTGGTCTGACGCTGCTCTCACTTGAAACGAGCGAGAGCAAGAAGAATGATGCTTGAGCATGTATGCTCAATTCAAGTTAGGAAATCACTGTTTTACAACAATTGAAAGGTTGGTTATGACAATGGCTGATGAAAAAATTCTGATGGTGATGATGGCAGTCACCGATATGGCGAAGGCCAAAGCGTTCTACGCGGAGCAATTGGGCTGGTCTGTCACCCAAGACTACGGACAAGGCGATTACCACTGGGTCTCGCTTTCGCTCCCAGGAGGAGGTGCCTCTTTGACGCTGTCGACGATGCATGAGCACATGAAACCTGGTACGATGAATCTCTATCTCTCGACTTCAAATATTGAAGCGGCGTACAACCAGCTCAAAGCAAAGGATGTCAAGGTCAACGAAGTGAAGGATGACCTGTATGGCCCGGGGTCTGGCGTCAAGTGGTTTGACCTCCGTGATCCCGATGGCAACCGGTGGCTGGTGGTTCAATCCTAGTCGCCTCCGCGATCGCGCTACGCGATCATCATTGCCATGATCGCGGTGACCAACCATGGGAGCCAGCAGCCGCTCCCACCAGACAGGGCTGCTCAGACGCGTGCCGCCGGGCACATCGGCGCGAAACTGGATCATGCGAGGCGTCGCGCCGATTGACTCTAAGTTAAGCAGAAAAATCAGGAGAATTTATGAAACAGTCCTGGCAAGATTTTACGCTCGCTGAACCAGAACTCTCTGCCTTTGGCGAGGCTCGATTAAAAAGTGGTCCATCCTATCTGGCAACCGTTCGTGCTGACGGAATGCCCCGAGTTCATCCTGTGACGCCAATTATAGGCGAGGGGCATCTTTTCTTGTTTATGGAGCCAACCTCTCCGAAAGGGCATGATTTACAGCGTGGTTCTGGCTATTCGTTGCATTGTTGGGTAAGTAGCAATGATGGTGGTGAAGGAGAATTTTGGCTGGTAGGGCATGCTCTTTTCACTGATAGTCCCGCCATGCGGGAGCTTGCTACTACATATGGGTATCAGCCGCAGGATCATTACATTTTATTCGAGTTGACTGTAGAAAGCGCGTTTTCAACGATATACTCTGCTACTGGTAAGCCTATACGGAAAAGATGGAAGAGCGAGCAAGGCTCTTAAGTAGAAACGGGCCGGATTACAACGCTAAGCGGGGTGACATGAAGACGTTACTGGAGGCCGGAGAGCCGATGCCCCAAGGGTGCTAAATCTGAGAGAGCATATTTGAAGAAACGCCGCCCGCGGCTTCACTGCCACATGAGGCGCCACATGACGAGAATAGCATAAGTCCGCAGTCGAACTGCGGTGAAGTTTTAACCTAAGTAAAGGTGAGGAGATTTTTATGAGCCAGTCTGAAAAGAAAGTTACACAGAAATCCGCCACGAGCGCCGAAGCGATCAACAAGAAGTCCAAGGGATTCTCAGACGAGGAACGAGCCGCGATGAAGGAGCGCGCTAAAGAGCGGAAGGCGGAAGAGCGCGCTACCAAGAACAGGGAGGAAGGGGAAAGCGACGTGCTCGCGAAGATCGCCGAGATGTCGGAACCGGATCGCGCTATGGCCACGCGGTTCCATGAGATCATCAAAGCGAGCGCGCCAGCCCTCTCGCCGAAAACCTGGTATGGGATGCCCGGGTATGCTAAGGACGGCAAGCTCGTCTGCTTCTTCCAACCCGCGCAAAAGTTCAAAACCAGGTACGCGACGATCGGCTTCAACGATAGCGCGAACCTCGACGAAGGCTCCCTGTGGCCGGTCTACTTCGCGCTGAAGGAACTGAATGCTGAAGTAGAGGCGAAAATCATTGCGCTTATGAAGAAAGCGGTGGGCTAAGGACTGAACTCGCCACTGGCGTAAATGTGGTCATGACGCTGTCGATTTTCGGGTAAGTATCCTCGCAATTGCATTGCTCCTCTTTTGGCCTCTTCAGGCGATTTCTCAGCAACTGGCCAAGAAAAAGGTTCTCCCATCAGCAGAGGAATTCCCCAAAAATCGACAGCGTCATGACCACGTTTCCACTCTTGTGTCGTTGGTGCCCGCTCCTTTGCGTCTGATGACGCGTTATGTGTGCGCCGTGTCGCGCTTGATGAGATCCCCAGTGCAACCGGGGAAAACTTAGAGGGAGGTTCTTGGAGCGCCTAACCACCTGAAATCGAAAGATGGAGGGGAAAAGAGCCTGTTATGGAACAGCGGTGGTCAGCGGAAGGCATGTAAGCTGAGGTGCCGCAAGCTCCGCGTGCTATGGCTAGAACTGGATTGCCCAAAGCCCAATCTCCAGGGGAGTAGGTGTCCTCCCATCGATACCATGTCTGAAATCGATGCTCTCTTGCACCTGGGTTTCTACGTGACGACTCCCCACGGCTCAAGCCCTGACTCTTAACCCACATTTAACACAGTGAGCTTGAGCACAGACCGTTTTCCTTGAAAATGAAAGCCCATCAACAGCGTTTCCAAGCTCGCACATGCTATCAATTGTAAAATGTGGGTAAAAGACAGAGCTTTTAGCCGTGGGGAGTCGTCACCCTGGTGAGAGTGTTTCCTCTCCTATTCACAATGGAATCAGGGACCGAACCCTCTCGAACTGGTCCACTGGTGCTATGCAGCTTTGTTCCTCCTGAGGCGTGACCTTGCTCTCTTTATATGCTCCGCAATGAGTGGCGAATCTGGCTCCGCCGTTTCTACAGGTGGAGAACTCAATGGATGTGATCTGCTGGCAGAATCGGATGGTGGTCCTGGTCTAGGGATCGACAAACGTAGGGAGACGCTCTGTAAAGACTTCGCGCGAGCAGAAAGGATTACGGCAGGAGAACTTACGAACAGTTAGGAGCAGTTGGACCCGGCGGCTCATTGTAATGCCTCGTTTTGTTCTTGCTTGGAAACCCGGATATAGCCAATCTTCATAAAACCTCTTCTGTGGGGTCCATCCCGCCCTCGCGGCTGGTGATGGGCGCAGACACGGACGCTTCCAGAGACTCCTCACGCCGCGACACACGCGCATGGAGCATGTTGAGGCGGACTCGCGCCACCACCGTCGTCAGCCACCCGCCCAGGTTCAAGACGTTACTCGTGTCGGAACAGAAGAGATGCAGCCAGGCCTTCTGGACGGCATCCTCCGCCTCGGCGAGTGAGCCGAGCATGCGGTAGGCCATCGCTCGCAGGCAAGGACGCTCTGCCTCGAATTGCGCTGCCCGCCAGGTGTGTATCTCCTTCATCGGTCACATTTCCTCGTTTCGTTTTGTCATAGGAATGACAAAGGAAACCTGACCGATGTGACAGGGAGGCTCACTCCCGCTTCTCGCGCCGACTGGGCGACTCAGGCATCGATGAACCGCGATGGCGAAAGAAGGGGAGATACTTTCAACAGAAGAATTGCCAAGAAATCAGCAGTTTATCGGTTCTGGCACAATCTTGGTGAAAACTCTTGTGTAGGGAAAGAACCACGCCTTTCTCTGCGCTCAAAGGAGAGGGGCATTTCTCTAAACAACCTCATCCTTCACCGAAAGTGGGCCAGAATCGGTTCATTTCAAAATTTACAAAAGACAAGAAAGTGAAGACAATCTCAATGGCTACCAATCTATCACATTCCGAATTCACGCAACTGGCATCAGAGAAGCAGATCGAGAAGACCGTCCAGGCACTGCAAGCGCACTGCATACGCGTTGTCGTCTTTGAGACCGGCGAAGATGCAAGAACGTATGTGCTTGACCTGATCCCCGATGGCACGGAGGTCTATGATTCGCCCTCGCGTACCCTTGAGCTGATTGGCTTGGCAGAGCAGATCGAACACGCAAACCACTTTCAATCGGTGCGCGCTCGGTTATCTACGCTTGATCGCGTGACACAGGGCAACGAGATGCGCAAACTGGTCGCTGCCCCCGATGTCCTAGTGGGAAGCGTCCAAGCGATCACCGAACAGGGCGAGGTACTCATTGCATCAGCATCTGGCAGCCAGTTAGGTGCCGCCGTCTTTGGCGCGGGCACGGTGATCTGGGTGGTTAGCACGCAAAAGCTCGTGCGGACGCTAGAAGATGGACTTCGCCGCATCCGCGAATATAGCCTTCCCTTAGAAAATGAACGTGCCCAGCAAGTATACGGCCAGGCCAGCGCCATCAATAAACTTCTGATCATCAATGCAGAGCACGAGCCCGGTCGTATCACGATGGTCCTGGTCAAGCAGCAGCTTGGCTTCTAGGAGATCTGGGAAAGCGAGAGGAGCTTACGTACGAAAAAGAGTCATCCGTGCTGCGGTTCGTGAACACGCCATTCGCTTTGATATCATCTCGCTGGCCCGTTTTTCAGTCTGGAGCATGTATCCGTTTCAGGGAGCTAAAACGTGCCATGTTCCTCATCAAACCGCACGCAAACGGGATGTTTGCGTGCGGCATTCCAGAAAGTGGAAATTTTGAGATGAACCTGGTCACATTTGGGCCTTTCTTCTGTTGATGAACGGTTTTCGCATCAACGACAGGTTCATCTCAAAATTTCCAATATTGTCAATGTTCATTTAGAGAGTTTCGTAGCTAGTCAGCAGAAGGAAGGCTATTATGAAAGGGCTGATTGCTGGAGCGAGTGGGGCTCTGGGCACCCCCTTGACCCGTGCCCTCATCGCGGCAGGACATGAAGTTTTTGGGTTGGCCCGTTCCCCTGAGAGTATGGATCACCTCTCTCACCTTGGCGCTCACCCGATCCTGGCAAATGTGATGGATCGTGACGACCTGCTCAGAGCGGTCTCGGGGGTGCAAACCGACGCCGTCATTCATGCGCTGACCGCGCTCAAGAAGACGCCTCTGCGTCATCAGGATATGTATGCCACCAACGCGCTGCGCGATGCTGGAACCACGAATCTGCTCGCTGCCGCCAGGGAGGTAGGAGCACGCAGGTTCGTAGCGGAGTCGATGACGTTGGGCTACGGCTACGGTGACTGGGACGAAAAGGTCATCACTGAAGACGGTCCGTTCGCACCTGCTGGAAGCTCTTCCCAACTCGAACGGCACGTGGCCGGGTTCCGCTCATTGGAGCGGCAGATCTGGGAAGCGACCCAAGCGGGCTGGATCGAGGGGATATCGCTGCGCTATGGATACTTTTATGGGCCAGCATCTCTCGTCCCTCTCCTGGAGAACCTGCGCCGCCGAAGCCTTCCTCTGCCTGATGGGGGCCGCGCGGTCACCTCCTGGATTTATCTGGAAGATGCGGCAGCCGCCACAGTCGCAGCCCTCGAACGGGGCAAGGCAGGAGAAGCGTATAACATCGTCGATGACGAACCGGTACACAATAAAGACTTCTTCACGTTCCTCTGCCAGCAGGCTCATCTCCCGAGGCCCTTTTCACTCCCAAGCTGGATGATGCGTCCACTCGCTCCCCTGGCGACCGACTTCTTCTCTACCTCCATGCGCGTCTCCAACGCGAAGGCGGTGCGTGAGCTCGGGTGGAAACCAGTGGTTGCCCCAACCTATCGGCAGGGCATCCAACAGGCGCTTCTTGTGCGCGACCAGCAAGAGAGTATGAGCAAAGCGGAAGAAAGGCCATAAACCGCCCTGTCCATTGTGGGAAGAAGCTGTGGATTTCTTGTCCATGCTCCTGCAAGTTCTCGATTCCCGTTCTCGCGGGTCTCATCCCGCGAGAACGGTTTCACAGGCGAAAGAAAGGGAGGTACTTTCAACAGAAGCATTGCCAGGAAATCAGCAGCTTCTCCCCAAAATGGGCAAATCACCACGGGGATTTGCGATTCATAACAGACAGGCGAGAGGAAGGAGGAAACTCTAGCAGTCGAAGACAACAAGAAAAACGATAAGAAGATCAATGCGGAGGCGATTATGCCTCCGCATTGATCTAAGCTCTAGATCTCTCAAAACTTACCCTGTAGGGGATTGCCATGTTTTGCCGTTCCACCGCCATAAGCTATCATTGAATGTACTCATAGTGATGGAAGTGGCAAAGGCATAGACGGTTTGCTGCGCCGCACTAAAGAACAGGTACATCTTTTGTTCTGGAAGATGTTGTACTGACTTTTGAGTCCAGGTTCTTCCATTCCAGGCCCAGGAAACCTGGATTTTCTGTTTGTCAGAATCTTCACCTCCCGCCAGCGTCAGGATCACCTGTTGGGAAGCCTCATCCAGGACCATAGCAGTGGGAGAGGGGTAGGCTCCATATAAGGTCCCATCGTTGGTGAAACGCACCTCGGGAGAGGTGGCGGGATGCTGTTGGGTCCACGTCGTGCCATCCCAGATCCACGTATCGGTCAAGAGGGGAATGGGTGCGCCCATGTCATCTCCCCCGAAAAGCACCACCGTGCGCATGGCAGCATCATAGGCCATGCTTGCATTCAAGCGGGCTGAAGGAGAAGTAGCGGGATGCTGCTGAGTCCAGGTCTGCCCATCCCAGGTCCACGTATCGTTCAAGGGAGATTTCGTGTCCGTTCCATACCCCCCAAAGAGGACAAGCTGCCCAATCGCTGCATCATACACCAGAGTGGCATCCCTGCGTGGTGGTGGAGCGATGCTAGGATGCATCTGGGTCCAGGTGCTGCCATCCCAGGTCCACGTATCGTTCGTAGCTGAACCGAAGATGGGAGAACCGCCGAAGAGCACGACGAGACCCGTGGCATCATCATAGGCCATACTGGCCCCAAGAATGGGTCCTGGCGAGGTCGCGGGATGCTGTTGCGTCCAGGCATGCCCATCCCAGGTCCACGTATCCTGTAAATAGCCATTGAAGCTCTTGCCACCCAAGAGCACAAGTGTCTTGTGCTGCCTGTCATAGGCAAATTGCGGCACAGCTCTTGAGCCTGGCCCAGTTTTATCGTCGATAAAAGTCGGGACGATGTGGGCATCAGGATGCGGCGTTGCGGTTGCATGGGGCGTCGCTTTGCTCTGTGAAACCGCTGCAGAATAATCTCCACAGGCTGTCAAAAGAAGGACGAGGCCGAGAATGCAGAGGCCTGCCATGAGTTGCAGCCAGGTAGGCGACCGCATGCCTTTGCCCATAAGATTAATCTCTTCTTTCACCAAAAACCTTTGTCTCATGTGTTGCTGCCTTCAAGAATCAGAGCAAGCATAAGATGTCACTATTACCAGATAATGCCACCATTGCCATTGTCATAGACCATCCCATTCCAGAGTTGATCAATAGTAATGGTGTAAACTCCTGTACCTTGTGTATTGCAAGACTTCTGCCCGCAGGTCTCGGAATAAGTCATGGTGTTATTGGTGAAATCGTACCCGAGGATGGTGATAAAATGGCTTGTTCCAGGCGCGTTGATCCAATCCGGCAGGACGTTGTCATTGACAGAAACAATGAGTGGCTTCTTGCTCAAGGCAATATCTTGCTGCACGTCATTCTTAAAGCTCGCCTTGGTCAAGCTATCTACGCCAAGCACTGCATAGAAATAGTTGAAATAGTTGGAGCTATGGCCCGACGCTTCCCAGTTTAAAACGTCCCTGACATCACCGAAGGTAGCGTAAGCGTTTGGATAGCTCTGGTAGCTCATCTCACCAGCTGAAGTAAAAGCTGAGGGATAGCTCTGCGTCGCAATATACTGGACATAGGAAGTGTAATGCGTATCATTCCAAGCTGTCGTGGTGTAAGGATCACTATAAGTGTGAGTCCCCCTCTTGAGATTGACGCCCCAATACCCAAGCGTAGCTGTTGAGGCTCCTGGTCCACACTCATTCCAAAAATATTTATCGGTATAGCCGTGTCCAGCCGAATCGGTACCGGTATAAGGAGGCTCATTGACATATTGTGCCGGGGAATAGCTCAGGTGAGCCTGTGAAGCCAGTACAATGTGCGGTTTCCATTGATTTTTTTGTTGCAAGAAGGCTGGATTCTGCTTCTGGTGACCCTTTCCTCCAGTCAACAATTGACCAGGTTGTATACCTTGACCAGAGCCAGTCGAGGCAGATGTAAGCTCGCTTGCATGGGCGACAGGAACGTGAAGGGAACACATCAGCAGTAAAACCAGGGTAAACAGCGCCTGTTTACCGCGTCGAACAAGGGAAAAAGGGGAGTGGCTTTTCACAAAGAATCCTCTCTCTCTCATAAATAGATACATGCAAATGTAGCAAAGTTAAATACAACCGTTCAGGTTCTTCTCTCCATTGACCCTCTCTGGTAACTTCCCAAGAAGGCCATCTCAACATTTCTACTTTAGTAGTTTTCCCCTTTCATAAATTGGATGTTGGATGTATTGCTAAGTATAACCAAGATAATTCTTATTGTCGAGATAAAATAAAGCAAAGAGAAACACAAATACACTCCTCAAAACAAAAAGATTATAAAAAATCACTTCCCTTATTTTGACAATTAAAGCAATAGAAGAAAAAAGAAGCGGGCGCCTCATCATATTAATGATTATAGAGGAAAATGAGTACAGCGATACACTATGCCGAGAATCTCGACTGGCTGATATCAACTACGAACCTGATGGTCTTGCCCACTAGCCCTTATGGGTGATAGCTCGTATACGAGGCACATCGGTTCCAAGATGATGGTGAGGACGAGGTGCGAGCCTCGGCATGACCGCGAACGTAAGAGAGTCCCCATTATCCTGGGCTGGTTCAAGTTTGTACCGTATCCTGTGGCTTTGACCAGGTATGACGAACTTAGACAAACCTGCCCCTGGTTCCGAGACAACACGGCGTTCTCCATTTTGATCCCCTAGAAAAGAGGCTATGATGGCCTATCAAGCAGCATCGTACAACCTTTTCGTCGGAGTGGACATCGCGAAAGCTTCTGCCTCGATAGCTTGGATGACCTCTGGTCGGAAACCCTCTCGTGCAATGACGATTGAGCAGACCCCGCAGGGCTTCCGTTCTATCCAGCAGCGGTTGCTCTCGACTGGCCATGCCGCGCGTATCATCTTGGTGGTGATGGAAGCGACGGGCTCCTGACTTCCATGAACTTAGCTCTGAGCCTGACGCAAGCCGATTCCCAGGTGAGTGTGATCAACCCGGCCCAAGCCCACCATCTCTAAGCTCAAACCGTTTCCCGCTTGACAAACCATACAGTATCTTACGTGGCACTTCCCTCTGCAAAAGTTGCACGGTACAATATAGCTACCGCAATAAGTTTTGAGCCAGGGAATAGGCTGAAGACATGAAAGCCTCTTCACCAGATCTGGGAAGCCAAACATGGCCAACAGGTAAGTACGGCAAGCATGAGCCGTGCCATTCATGCTGTGGGCTGGACACGAAAAAAACCGTCAGGGCAGAGATACCGACTGAGTAGCCTCGGTCCAGCGTGATTCGAGCGAGGTCAGCACGGAAGAACGCTTGTGACGGAAACGAAACCGCGTGAGCTGCTCCTGCTGGGCACGGGTCGTCTGCTGGCGCAGTTCTCTCCACCGGCCCCGGTCAAGCTGAGCAATCTGGCGCTGCAAGTGGTGGCGGTGGGTCTCATCTTGCTCCCACCAGGGCGCATAGGCCACGCAGCGCCCATAGCGCAACAGATACGCATTCCAATTCTTGCGCCCGCTCACCCGGCGATACTGCGTTTTGAGCGCGCGAATGCTGCGCTCCATGTCATTGTTGGTGCGCGGAAAGTCCTCCCGCTCATAACACTGCACCAGGTACGGGCGCAGATTCGAAAGCACCTGCAGCAGCTCCCGTAGGCTCTCCTGTTCCAACTCCGAGAGGGGGGACGTTTCCAGAAGTTGGACCATCTGCTCGCGCCACGCGTCCAGGCGTCGTCCCACGCTCTCATTGCTCACGGGTTCTGCGAGCGTGCGTGCCGCTTCTTTCACCAGGATCGCTTCGACCTCACAGAGCCAGCCATACATCCGCTTGACCTGTCTCAGGTGCTCTGCCCAGGTTGCCCGTTCTGTCACAATTGCCTGCAGACGGGTGAGCTTCTGTTCACACCGCCGACTCACGGCGCCCCCTTTTTGAGCAAGTGCTGGAGACTGGCTTCGATCTCCTCCAGCATCTGGCTTGCCTCGACCGTCGCAAAAGTCAGCGGCTGCACGCCGTCGATATTGAGCGCGGTCAAGATCCCAGTGGCGTACGCATCCAGCACGCGGAGCTGCTCGGCCTCCTGAGGCGAGGCGGTCACGAGGGCCTTCTTGATCTGTTTGCGCACCGCACGAACCTTCGGCTGTAAGCGTTTGCGGATCGCCGTTTTCGCCGCTTTGTCTGCTTCAAAGGCGGTCTTGGAGGCATCGCGCAGCGCATGGAACTGACACACCTGATGAGGGACCTCCGGCCAGAGCTCCTGGAGTGCCAGCAGCTCACTTTCCTGGGCATCGCTGATCGTGCCCAGCACCTTCACCCCCAGCTCAACCACCGGAGTCAAGAGTGCTTTCATGACGGCAGTCTCCGAGGAGAGCACATTCTCGGCCACCAGGACCCGCCCAGTCAGCGCATCGCGGACCAGGTACACTGTCTCGTTCCCTTTGTCAGGCTGAATGCCGTCGATGGCAACAATGATGCCCCCGTTCTTCTCGACTTGGGCCAACCACTCCTGGTCCTCGTTGGCCGCACTCGCTGCCCGCAGCAACGTGCAGTACGCATCAAACAGGTAGAGCACTTCTCGGCGCGCGATCTTGACTCCCAACGGGGCCAACCGGGCCAGTAACTCGCGATGGATCTCGTCGACGGTTTGGTGCTCGACCAATCGCAGCCGCCCCACCAACAGCACCACATCCACCCCATACGTGAAGTGGGGCAGGGCCAGCGCATCCGCTCGCGCACTGCGATACGTCCGCTGATGGCCCACACACTGCGCATCGGAACAGCGGTAGCCCGCATGCACCAGTTTGATCACCTCCTGCAACGTGACCACCGTGCGTTCCGACAAGGTGACGGCCCGCCGGAGTCGCTTCTGGCAGTCGGCACAGTGTGTCACTTCGGGACGGTAAAAACGTCGGCTGACCTGGGAAAATGTCCGCGCAGGTTTCATGCGTTTCTCTCCTGGCTGTTTCTGAGATCCTTTCCTGGTGGAGAGTGTACCACATGGGCTCAGTCGGCATCTCTGCCCCTACGGAAAAAAAAGACGCTGGTGGCCTCCGAGCGCAACGAAGAGACACGACGAACCTGGCGTGAACAAAGCCAACGGGAGCCACAAGACGAGGGGATCTTTGTGATGAATGTGGAACGCAATCGCCTTAACTCGCCTGTATGCCCGTGCCCTTAAAGGGGAACGAGCCGTGGGCAAGGCTCCTGGCAATTGTGGAAGCAACGCCACGTTGATTGCCTCACTTTCACCTCATAGGATAGGCCATGATCCTGCAAGGGTCTGCTGATGCTCTGGCCTTTGAGACCTCCATCGAGCAAGTCCTTACTCCCAGTTGACACAGTGGGCAAACGGTGGTGATGGACAATTTGAGTACCCATCAGGGCACACCGGTTCGCCAAGCCATTGAAGCCTGCGGGTGTCGATTGCTCTATTTCCCTTCTTAATTCGCCAGATCTCTCCTCAATTGAAGAGGCTTTTTCAAAGCTCAAAGCGTTTTTCCGGCGGGGTTGGTGCTCACGCACAAGAGGCTTTACGACTGGCCCTCGCAGAGGCGTTGGAGGCCATCACCGCCCAGGACACTCACGGCTGGTTTACGCACTGTGGTTATCTGCTCATGGATGCAGAACCTGTTTTGTCAGAGGAACAGCTTTTTATGCCTCAAGCCTTCTGATCATTGCTCTCATTCGCTTGCCAGAACCCGTGTTGATGGGAGGACTTGACCTGGTTGCAATTGACCACTGAGGATGGCATGACGCAGTCGATCATACAACTGGCGATGCAATGGTATCGTGAAGGTGCGATTGAGAGCAAGATTTGCTGTGTTTTGAAGTGCGTGTTGTCTTTTTGCCTTGCTTGAAAAGGAAGCCTCCAGCAAATGATACCATGATATTTGCAAAAATGACTCTTGAAGGGGCTCTCTTTCTAGAGTATCCTTCCTGCGAAAGTCAGCGCTAGTGCAGGTTCCAGAGACCTGTAGTGCAATAGAGCCAGGGTTCCTGTGTCAACGAAGATGAGGGACGCTCTCTCTTACACACTAGGTCTCCTGAGATTGCACTAGTTCTGACTGCAAGTAGTGCAATAGAGCCAGGGTTCCTGTGTCAACGAAGATGAGGGACGCTCCCTCTTACACATTAGGTCTCCTGAGATTGCACTAGACACAAACAGGTATTTCTCATACGGGAAAAAGGGTTTTCACAACCTTGGAGGTAGTTTTCATGATTGTCGTCACCGCACCTACAGGCCAGTTCGGCCATCAAGTTCTGAACAACCTGCTCAATAGTAACGAGCCGATCCGCGTGATCGTACGCGATCCCTCTCGCCTTCCCGCGCACACACGTGAGCGCGTCGAGGTCGTGCAAGGATCGCATGGCGACCTCGACGTCGTCAGCCGGGCGTTCGCAGGTGCCGACTCTGTATTCTGGGTGGTACCCCCGGACCCCCACGCCGCGAGCGTCGAGGCCGCCTACGTGGACTTCAGCAGGCCAGCGTGCGAGGCCTTCAAGAGTCAGAGGGTTAAGCGAGTGATTGGGATCTCGGCCCTCGGTCGCGGCACGGCGGTGGAAAAAAACTCCGGGCTGGTGGCGGGGTTGCTGGCCAAGGACGACCTGATCGCAAGCACGGGGGTCAGTTACCGCGCACTGACGATAGCCTCCTACATGGATAACCTGCTCCGTCAGGTCAGGTCGATCAAGAGCCAGGGTATGTTCTTCGACATGGTATCCGGGGAGCGCAAGGTCCCAACCTGCGCCACCCGCGACATCGCCTCCGTCGCCACCAGACTGCTACTCGATCACTCCTGGAGTGGCCAGGGCAGCGTCCCGGTGCTTGGCCCTGAGGACCTGTCCTTCAACGACATGGCGCAGATCATGTCGGAGGTGCTAGGCAGGCCAGTGCGCTACCAACAGATCCCCGGCGAGGCCCTGAAGGCCAGGCTGACCGCATCCGGAATGTCCGACGCTATGGCGCAGGGCATGGTCGATATGATGGTGGCCAAGAACAACGGTATCGACAACGCTGAGCCGCGCACCCCCGAGTCCACCGCCCCTACCAGCTTTCGCCAGTGGTGTGAGGAAGTGCTCAAGCCAGCCGTCTTGGCCTGAGCACCACGGCGACGGAGCAGGCGATTATTCTGGGGCTGATTCAGAAGCTGCTGCCTGTCGATGCGTTGATGGCGATTCTTGAGGATGTTGAAACCTCAAGCATCTTTTGCGTATAGATGTGGCCCACACACTGGCAGCGGCGTACGCGGAAGAAGCATGTGATCTCTGCCATTCGTTTGGCATTGGATCCAGAAGAGCACCTCTGGTTACGCGAAATACTGATAGGTGATTTCCCGAGTTGGAAAGAGCGAGTTTCTGATAAATTGCTGCTCACGCTGATGGCTGATCTAATACCGGCGGTTTGTACTGAGGCCATGGAGGTGTGGTACTACCGGTCCTCGCAGATCATTCCTCTTCATCTGATTTTGCCCTATTTGCGTCATGAGGGGAAATATGTACGCGAAACAGCGATTAAAACGTTGATGGCCGCCAAGCAACGTGTTCCCATTGAGCCTATTCTTCGAGGTATTGATGAAGCAAGGCACGGTCAAGCGAGTGGGGCGAGGGCGCCCCAAGCTCCGGCCCAAGCGGGTTCTGGGAGATAAGGCGTACAGTAGTCGCAAGATTTGCCGCTTGAGATAGCGGCGGGAATTGGGTACACGATTGCCCGCCGCTGCGATGAGACGCGCACCGGGCCCTTTAACCGAGCCCTCTATAAAGAGCGCAATGTGGTCGAACGACGATTAATCGACTCAAGCAGTTTCGGCGCGTGGCCACTCGCTACGAGAAGCGTGCGGTCAATTTCCTGGCTATGGTCACGCTTGCCTGTATTCTGCTTTGGTTATGGTTTGCAAACAGGCCCTAGTCCATTTAACTGAACGCGATTTCATAGGCTCGTTTGATGCGTTCGCCTTTCTCCATACGCCTTTCTCTGGTAATAACATGTTGCATCTGTGATAGCAGAAAAATATAAAAATGATGCATGTGTGAGCAAGTGTTGCTCTCTTTCCTTTAGAGAGAAAGAGATTTCTCACCTTGAAGCATTAGCGATGAACAAAGGAGTTGACCTATCATGAGTCATGAGCACTTTGCTAAGGAAGGAAAGCGAATACGGGTCACGAGTTACGGTCCGTTCCGAGGATTGAAAGGAACGATTGTGCGCGTTAACATCATTGATGGCGAAGAAGATGACCCGTTTTTTGGTTTTTACCTGATTGCTCTGGACTCGCTACGGGAACCAATGTGGTTTGAGCACAACGAGATCGAATTCATAGATGCTCTGTTGTTCGTAGAATAAAATTTCGTTTCTTGACTCATAACCATTCGCGTATCTCAGTAGCTGAGAGGCAGAAGTGGCGCATTTCTAGCCTGCCTGACACAATTCTTTTCCTGGCAGGAAACAAAATGTTTTCTGACTTGCCACGATCGTGCAGCAGCTTTTTGCATCAGGTAAACGAAAAATGAGCAACAAAAATGAATCCACGCCACAAGCCATTTCGCGGTACTATGCAAAAAAATTGCGTCAAAAAACGATCACTTTGGCCATTCTCAATCATCCAACGTTTGACGAAAACGACACAAATGACGACACGAAATTTTATGAGTCAGGATATTTTCGCGGTACCCTGTCATCAATCTGTATCCAGAACGTTTTTAGGGGATTCATTAGAAATTATATGAGCCAGGAAAGCGCAAATTTATTCTACGAACAATATAAATGGCGCCTATTGTATAGATAGACAACCAACCATTCTAGAATTGAGGCAAAGCATATGTTGAGAAAACCAGGCGTCATCCTGGCCCTATGTAGCGTTATCGTCCTTCTCCTAGCAGCCTGTGGCACTGCTAGCAATGCTAATCCTGCTTCTCACTCTATAGAGAACGTCGTCCACATGAGCAGTATGCAGTTTGTCCAGTCGTCCATTACTATTAAAAAGGGAGAAAGTGTCACATTGGTTGCTGATACGATAACGACGCACATTATCGCTAATGGAACCTGGGAGCAGGGTAAGGCACATCCAGGTGCCGAGCCGGGTGCACCGCAGGTCAAGGATTTGCAAGTTGCAGGCAATAGTTCGCAGACGATTGGTCCTTTCACTACCGCAGGAACGTTCAAGCTCTATTGTGCGATCCATTCCGGTATGAACCTGACTGTCCAGGTAGTGTAGGAGTACCGAACCGTCAAGCAGGAATGAATGAAATACATACCGCCCCTTCCTAAATAAACAAAAAGGCACAAAAGATGAGAGCACACCAGCCGCACATTTTCAGGCGCGTGGTGGGCTAGTAAAGGTGAAAGCAATGAATACAACGACTCATCCTCGTATTGAAACTCGACCACTACTAGAAGAATCTGTAAAGCCGCAATCTGACAGACAGTCTCAAGAACGCGTAATTCCGACCGCGAATCCGGCGCTGGTCGGCCTGCAACTCATCGTTGGCTATGCCTGGTTGCTAGCTGGTGCCGATAAGATCCTGCTGGGAACCTTCCCTGATCAGCTCAGTGAGCTTCTTCGCACCACTACCAGCAGCGGGCGCTTGCCGGGCCTCTTCGTGGCTCTGCTGCAGGGACTGGTTGTGCCTAACGCTGCACTCTTCGGCTTCTTCATCGAATGGAGTGAGACCCTCGCCGGTCTGGGACTCATTACCGCTGGTCTGGTAACGTTGCTGCGCCCGTTTGCCAAGCGTGCTCTCAGAGGAAGAAGTGCGATCCTGTTCGCCTATGGCGATCGGCTGCTGGTGATCCTGGGACTGCTTGCTGCCATCGGTGCAGGACTGCTCGGTCTGAGCTACTTCATGCTGGATGGTATACCTGCCCCCTGGTTCACTCCCGGCGTCGCCTACGGTGGTGCAATGGACACCGGACTCTTCCTTGCCGCTGCAAGCGTCGTTATCATTGCAGGCCAGCTCAAGCAGGGCGACAAAACCAAGCATAGAGCGTGAGCATAAGATAAAGGCCTTTGAGGAACAACGGAGCGGATTTGCACGATAAGGAAAATAAAGTGGTTAAGAAAGCGGTACAAGAGAGAAAGTACCGATCTAACAACGCCATTCCTGCCACGCAAAAGGGAAACGATCATCCCTTGGCTCAAGCCACTTACCAAGCCGAAAGAGGATCGAAGAAATTCCCTTACCGTGCAAATCCGCTCTGTTGTTTCTCAGAGGCCAGTACATGACACAGATCCTCCCATTACCCCAAGATGTGCGGCAACGTACTTGGCGTATCCGCAAGGAGAGAGAATGAGCCGTGAACAGCGAGCAGGGGCCGTCGAAAAAGAGACCGGTCGCCTCGAATCCTTCAGCGATGGCGTCTTTGCCGTCGCCATTACGTTGCTGGTGTTCAATTTGCAGGTGCCACACCTGCCGGGAGCGATCTCCGTGCCCGCGTTGGGCAGCGCGCTGCTTGCGCGGTGGCCGTCTTACCTCACGTTCATGACGAGCTTTGCCACGATCTTGATCATGTGGGCAAGCCATCATGGCCTTTTCAAATTGGTGTACAAGACCGACACCCCCTTTCTGTTCGCCAATGGCTTGCTACTGTTGTTAGTCACCGTGGTGCCCTTTCCCACCTCTCTGGTGACCCAGTACCTCATCACGCCCGCGGCGTCCCTAGCGTGTGCCGTCTATGCCGGGGTCTTTGTTGTGATCAATGTGGCCTACAACCTGCTCTGGTGGGCAGCCACGCATCAGCGCCATCTGCTGCACCCAGCCGTGACTTCCCGCCAGATAAAGAGGCTGACACGCAACCAACTGCTGGGATTGCCGCTCTACCTGCTGGCGACTCTGCTGGCCTTCTGGAATCCCTATGTAAGTCTAGGCTTGTGCAGTTGCCTGTGGATCTTCTGGGCCTTCACCTACTATGTACGCAGCCCGAGTCCACGTCGTCTTGCCCTCTTGCAAGACGAGCAGACGGCTCCTGAAAGCGAGGCGTGAGGCCGAAGGGGCTACTGCGCGCTTTCACGCTGCTGCTCTTGTGCGAAGGTGCGTTGCTGCGTTGGTGGCATCGTGCGTGATCGCACTCATGCGTTGGTGCGTTCGTGGCTGGGGTGGTTTGTGGATCAGGCTCAGGCAGGTGCGGCAGGATACTTGCATCCACCAATTGCTGCCCGGCTTTGTGGCGCCGGCGGTACAAGGGGTCCCGACATTTTTTACAGGTGTTTTCCCCGCTAAGCGAGAGGGAAACAAGCATGGCAAAAAGACGACACGCACTTCAAAACACAGCAGATCTTGCCCTCAATCGCACCTTCACGATGCCATTGCATCGCCAGTTGTATGATCGACTGCGTCATGCCATCCTCAGTGATCAATTGCATCCAGGTCAAGTCCTCCCATCAACACGGGCTCTGGCAAGCGAATTAGGGATTTCTCTTAATACAGTGAACCATGCCTATGAACAACTCTGTGCTGAAGGCTATATCGAAAGAAGGGTCGGGCAGGGGACCAGGGTGGCATGCGACCTTCCTGAGACCTTTTCCCTTCCCAAAGGAGTTCCACAGAGAAACACCGCTCCCGACGAAAGCACACACGCCCCTCTCTTCTTGTCTCACCTGGGAGAGGATTTAACGCGCCAGGCACCTGTGTCCTCTATCCAGACCTATCGTCGACCAACGCCCCCACGGGCTTTTCACACAGGCACCCCAGACCTACGTGCCTTTCCCTTTCCACAGTGGAACCAGGTCGCGGCTCACTGCGCACGATCTATGCCCAGAAACATGGCCAATTATCAGGAGATCGCGGGCTATTACCCGCTCCGTGAAGCGATCGCCATCCATGTGAGCATCACACGAGGCGTGCATTGCCAGGCCGAGCAGGTCATTATTGTGCCAGGAGCGCAGACAGCTTTAGATCTGGCAGCGCGCCTCCTCCTGAACCCAGGTGATCTTGCCTGGATGGAAAATCCGGGCTATCTCGGAGCACAACACGCGCTCCTCAACGCGGGCGCGCAACTGGCTCCTATCCCTGTGACATCGCAAGGGATCAATGTGGAAATTGGGCAAAAGCGCTACCCACAAGCTCGCCTGGCCTTCGTCACTCCATCGCATCAATTCCCTTCGGGTATAACCATGCATCTGGCCCAACGCGTTGCCCTCCTGCAATGGGCCAAGCAAGCCAATGCCTGGATTCTCGAAGATGATTATGACAGCGATTATCGCTTCAGTGGTCGACCACTTGATGCCTTACAGGGACTTGATCTCGCCCAGCGCGTCATCTACATTGGAACGTTCAGCAAAGTGCTTTTTCCAGCACTTCGCATCGGCTACCTGATCGTCCCTCCCCAACTCATCCCCCCTTTCCTCGCCCTGTGTAGTTATACCCATATTCATGTGCCTATTCTTGACCAATTGACCCTGGAAGCCTGGATGACCAAAGGGTATTTGCTGCGTCATATCCGCCGTATGCGCGACCTCTATGCGGCCAGAAGAGCGCTCCTCATCGAGTCGTTGCAGCAGGAAGTGAAGTGATATATTTTTTGTTATGTATATATTTCTTTTCACTTTCACTCTGTTCACTGAGTGTTTTTGGTACATGCTTCACGCGGCACTCCTGCCACAGGAAGAGCCAACCTCCATCTTCCATCTCTACACGCTCTGGCAACGCCTCTTGCCCAGGGTCTTTGAGGCGGCCCAATGGGAAGAGCCTCGCTCATGACCGAGACCTCTTCTTGCCCAGGCTCTTCGCCCATTCCTACTACCCGTTCTACCCCTTCTCCAGCAGCCATTCTCACTCTCCTTCTTTCTCTTCGTCCTTCACTCTCACCAGGCGCGCAAACGCGTCACGCAGCATTGGACGCGCGTGCTCCTGGTGGGAGCGTGTTTTTGGAAAGGAATCCGTATGACGGATTTGCTTCTTCCCGCCTGGTATCGTGCGGTTCAGGTCCCTGGTCGGAGCGCGCAACAAGCGCTCTTCGCCACGCTTGAAAAGATTGTCGCGACCATCAACCTGACATTAACCGTTAACACCTATATGGTGGGTGGCAACTACTACATCATCGTCTTTTGCTTGGGTGCAATAGCCCCTCCCGCTCAGAAAGCAATGGGCGAACCGAAGGCCAGGTAACCAGGTTGAAGCATATCAAGCGTGAAATGCATGGCCAAGTCACGTTTGACGTCCTCCGCTCATGAAGAAATTTAGATTGTGCACAATCCTATTGACAACAGCACAATTTGGGGTAATCTTTTTTCACACGTTGACCTTTGTATGTTGATCTTTGTGAAAAAGGCTGTTCTCGACAGGAAGAGTCATGGGAACGCTTGCTCAGGAGAGCACGTCTTTCACCTCCGTTGCGCATGGCGCCCCTCTCTCTTTGAAGAGAGGAAGACGGTACGTGCCGTAGAGTGCATGCAAAGACGCAGAATATCATCTGTTAAAGAATGATGGCGTGGTGAACGTCCAGCCAGGTTGTAACATATCGTTCCATTGAGCGAGCACGTATGCTCCTTTTGCCCAAGGGACAGAGCAAGGGGAAAGAAGAGAGGGAATGCTCTGTGCCCAGATAATACATGAGTGGGCGCTCTGCCCACATCACGTCCTCAACATACGTCTTCTCTTGGAGGCGCTTCCCCCGTGCCTCATTTATCGTCGATGACACGGAGACGGTTGTGGATGCCAATACAAGCGCACAGGCCGTGACCGGGAATACGAAGCGCCAGCTCGCTTGTTTCTCGACTAGAGCAGATCATTTCTCTAGACCTCTTGAGTTCAGAGCAGGTTCGCATCTTCGCCACCAGGGATTGGGACACGTGAAAGGGATATTAACTGCACTATGTTGAAGAGCAAGCAAACCAAGCGTGTTACTCCCGCATCATGTAACACGCTGATCGATGCCATTCCCCAGTTGGTCTGGACGGCACGACCCAACGATTGGCACGAGTATGTGAACCAGCGCTGGAGTGACTACACCGGGCTTACCCTTGAACAGGTACAAAGCGTATGGGCTCATCTCCAGTTCTTCCATCCAGAGGCCTGGGCATCCCTCGAGAGCAGTGCGACAAGATTTTTGAGCGCTTCTATCGGGCCGATGTTGCCAGGCTGCGAGCGATCCCCGGGCTGGGCATGGGGCTCTCTATTGTGGCTGAGATCGTCAAGGGCCATGGGGGAACCATCGTGGTGGACAGCGAGGTCGGAAAAGGATCGACCTTTACCGTCACCCTGCCCAGGAGGAGGGAGGCCTGAGTGTGGAAAGCACGCCACGCGCGTCATCTGAGCCCGTGAGATCTGTGTTTGGGCACGAATGGTACTCCCGTGACGGACTTGCTTGCTATGGACGCCTTCGCGCGTTTCGCAACGTGCAGATGAGCTCGTCTCTGCCTACTTGCACCTGCATGTGCAGGAGGGCCACAGTCCCTGGACACTCTCCACCACGCGCAGCGCCTTGCGCCTCTTCTTTGGCTCCCCTTCCCTTGCCAGCGAAGTGGCATTACCGGCACGTCACCGAGAGGCCATTCGTCGATCTCGTACCTCCACTTCACATCAGAAACGGCCTCGCCACATGTCCGCTGAAGACTGGCAGGATCTTCTTGCCTTTCTTGGCGCAACCGGCTTACGGAGGCATGAAGCGCGAACACTACGGGTAGGCCAGATTGAGAGGCAGCCAGATGGACACGTGGTACTCGCCCACGTCCACGGTAAAGGGGGCAAAATACGCCAGGTTCCAGTCCTTCCAGGGCAAGAAACAACCATCCTCCGCCTGGTAGAGGGATAGAGTTTCAGGCCACTCATGCGGATTGAAAACGAGTCTGGCGCAAGCGGAAGGTAAGTTTGGCGCGAACACCGATCGCTGCTCGGACCTAACAGAAGCAAGTTCCGTTGCTACATACTATCATTTTTCATTTCTTGCAACACCTCTTCCGCCCGCTTATTCAGCTTCTGTGTAAAATTAACAATCAGAACCAGTTGCTCATCAGTTAGCTGAGTCGCGGCCTCGACCGTAATCTCGGCCATGCGCATAAAGTAGTTGCCGAAGCCGCCTGCGAGCGCTTCGGGATTGATCTCCGTGAGCACAACGCGGCGATCTTTCGCAGAGCGCACGCGACGAGCATAGCCGAGCTTTTCCAGGCGATCGAGCACAAAGGTGATAGCCCCTGTCGTCAGGCCGCTGAGATCGGCGATGCGGCTCGCATTGAGCGGGCCCAGGCGCGAGAGCAGGCTCAGCACTTTTATATCGGTGACATGGATGCCTGTTCGGGCCGCCACGAACTGAAGAAAAAAGGTCGAGACATCGGTGCTGCGCTGCATCTCATTGACCAGCTCCCTCAGCAGCCCGGCGCGATCACGCTGCAGCTCTCCCGCTGCGGCCGGTCCGCTTTCTTCTGCTTTCGCCTGCGTCCGTCTCTCTTCCTCCATGCTGTCCTCCCCTTTCTGATCCCGCTGCAACATTTTTGCGCCCTCCTTCGTAAATAATTTAGTTACTGTAATATCAAGTCGCTGTCATTTTTAATCAATGTGATGCTTGACCACTGAGATTAGTGTATCAGAAGGAGCAATTCGATGTCTACCCAACCACTGCATGTTCTCATTATTGGGGCCGGCACCGGCGGGCTGTGTCTGGCGCAGGGTCTGAAGCAGGCCGGGATCAGTGTGGCGGTGTATGAACGCGATCGCACACGCATCAATCCCCTGCAGGGCTTCCGCGTTGGCATTGGTCCCGACGGCATTCGGGGCCTGCGGGCCAATCTGCCGCCCGAGCTGTTCGAGACCTTCCTCGCCACCTGTGCGCGGCCTCCGCTCTACCTGAATATGCTCACCGAGCAGATGAAGGAGTTGATGAGCCTGGAGAGTACACTGCTAACAGGCGATCCTGATCCGGCGAGACGCGAGCATACAGTCAGTCGCATGACGATGCGCCAGGTGCTTTTGAGTGGATTGGAGGATATTGTCCACTTTGATAAGACGTTTACACATTATGAGCAGCGTGACGACGGCACGGTGATGGCCTTCTTTGCGGATGGCTCTAGCGCCACGGGCACGGTCCTGGTGGCGGCGGATGGGGCGAATTCGCGGGTGCGCCGGCAATATCTGCCCCATGCCACGCTGGTGGAGACGGGTCTGCTCTCCGCGGGGGCCAAGGTGCCGATGACGCCGGAGAATGTGGCGCTGGTTTCGGAGAAGGTGTTGAAGGGCATGAGCATGGTCTTTGCGCCCAGAGGCGTTGGTTTCATCCTGCATATGGTGGAGTTTCCCTGGCGGCACGATGGCCAGCTCAAGCCAGGGATTGGCGTGAATGAGGCTGAGGTGCTGGCTCAGTGGCCGGGCATGTTATATGACAATGAGAGCGACTATATCGGCTGGGGCCTGTGGGCGCCTCGCCAGCAATTCCCGCGCGATCCCATGAACCTGCGTGGGGAAGAACTAGTGGCGGTGATCCGGGAAATGACCAGCTCCTGGCATCCCAGCCTGCGCACCCTGATCGCGCGCTCTGATCCCTCGACGGCGCTGCCAGTGAACATTCGCACCTCACAGCCTATCGCGCCCTGGACGACCACGAATGTCACCCTGCTGGGCGACGCCATCCACACCATGACCCCCGGTCGGGGGGCCGGCGCCAACACTGCCCTGCGCGACGCCCGCCTGCTCTGCAAGCAGCTCGTGGCCGCGCACGATGGCCAGCAGGCTCTGCTGACCGCCATCCACGGCTATGAGGAGAAGATGCAGAAATACGGTGCAGAGGCTGTCAAGCAATCGCTTGCCCAGATGGACCCCAACGCACCCATCAATAAGCCGGTGATCGGAACAGCCATCATGACCACCCAGCGTACGATGCTGCGCGCCGTCAATCATCTTCCCCCAGCCAAACGCGCTGTGGCCCGCGCCTTCAGCCGCGGACGTGGGGCGGATCGGCAGGAAGATTAATGCTTCCAGCTCACGAGTCTGTCCATTTTGGCATTCCGTGAGGAGCATTTGTACAATGGTGTGGGTTGCTCTTGCCTTAAGAAAAGGAGCAGACACCCACGGAATTGTCACAGAGTTTGCGGCAAGGAAGCCCCGTCCTCTGTAATCAACGGGCATGGCTTGCGGTGTTCCTCTTTTCTTCAAAATGGGAGGAAAAATAAGAGCAAGATGAGGAGTTCTGTGAAGCTAGTTCCCATCTTGCTCGCCCTCGCTTGCTTATGCTTTCACAACAACGCCAAGCTTCATCCCTGCTTTGTAATGACCTGGCAGGTAACAGGCAAACTCCGGGTGGGAGAAAGCCTCCGATGCTGGAAAGGTGTAGTCCAGCGTTTTGGTCTCCCCTGGACCCAGATTGCTGATTGAGGCAAGAGCCATTGTTTCCATGTCTCCCATTGGCATCCCCTCCATGCTCCCCTCCGACTTAGGCATGATCATAAACTCTCCCAGCCGATGGAGCGTCATCCGCAGGCCACCTCGTGGTCGCAACGTGATCAGCGGCTCTGGGACCACTTTTGCCCCTGGTAGGAGGTGGAACTGATACCGAGGCAGGATCGTTGCCAGAATGAGTTGGGCTTCGGTGAGAGCAAACTGATTGCCGATACACACGCGCGGGCCTCCCCCAAAGGGAATGTAGGCAAAGCGATGACGCCCAGTTGTTCGCTCCGGCGCAAAGCGCTCTGGGTCGAAGACATCAGGCCGCTCCCAGAAATCAGGGTGCCGATGGGTCACTGCCGGAAACATCAGGACAAACGCCCCTTTGGCGATGCGGTAGCCACCAACCTCATCCTCATCGATGGCCTGGCGGCCAAAGGCCCATGCGGGTGGATAGAGGCGCATGGACTCCTCCAGTACCATACGCCCAAGCTTGAGCTGTGGCAGATCCTCTATTGTCGCCGCACGCCCGCCCAGGACGCGGGTGTACTCCTCTCCGAGCCTGGCTTCCATGTCCGGGTGCTGTGAGAGCAGCAGAAGTGTCCAGGTGAGCGCGCCGGCTGTGGTCTCATGACCTGCTACCATGAGCGTGATGACCTCATCGCGCAATTGCTGATCGTTCATGCCAAGGCCTGTCTCTTCATCCCGCGCCTGCAAGAGCATGGTCAGCAGATCATTCTCGCTCTCGGTCGCTCTGTTCCTTCGCCCAGCGATCAACTCATCAACGACGGTGTAGAGGGTGTCTCTCGCCTCATACAGGTGATAACGCTGAGGGGTCGGCAGGAAGATCAGCCCTGGCATGTAAAAGGAGTGCGCTTCCAGGCGAATGGCGGTGCTCAGCGCCTGGAACACGCGCTGCTTATAGGGGAGCATGTCCGCGCCAAAGAGTGCCTTGCACACAATGGTCAAGGTCAAACCACTCATCTGCTGGAACATATCGAGAGGCTCTGACGTGTCGAGGTTGATTTCATCAAGCCAGGAAACCGCGCCCTCGGTCATCAGTTGGCCAAAGCCCGCGATACGGCTTCGATGAAAGGCTGGTTGGATTAGGCGACGCTGTTGTAGCCAGGAGTCTCCATTATTGGTGAGCAGGCCATTGCCCAGCGTCATCCTGAGCACTTGATCGGAAAGCCCTCCCTTGCGGTAGTTTTTGTGATTCTCCTGCACGACATGGCGTACGCCATCGGGATGAAAGACCAGGGTCCAGGGACCGAGCACCGTTGGTAGTGTCACGACATCACCGTAGCGCTCGCGCAGTTCTCGTAAGAACGAGAGGGGCCGGTTCCCAAACCTGAGAGTATTCCAGAGTGCCGTCTGCCACGGCGGTCCGGGAGGTGATTGCTTGCGCCTCTTCGCTTGCGCTGGTCGAGTCATCGTAGGTTGTGATGGTAATGTCGATTGAGACATGTGCTGTTCTCCTCTCAGGAAAAGCCGTGTACTATCCTGACACTAAAAGTCTTTGAGTGCGTCCATGAGTGCCTTCGCAAACGAGGCCGGGTAGGACAGGAAGCCGAGATGTCCGCCGGGGAAATCAACGACCCTGAAGTCCAACTGCTCCGCCAGCACCTGGTTCGGCTGGTAGGGCAACTGGTCCTGGGAGTCATAGCCCCCGCCAAGCAGAATCCGCTCGGCGTGCGCAGCCAGAGCAACCAGATCAAGCTGTACCCGTGGATACTGGCGCAGCTCGTACTCCATCCAGTACCTGGTTTTGGACACGATAGACGCATTTATATGCTCACGCCTCACCTGCTCCAGTACCTGGAGGTCGACGCTTCCAAGTATCCCACTGGCAAACTGCTGCATGGCCTTGGGAATCCCATCCTCTCGGTAGGTCTCGTAGACCCCGTCGAAAAAGGCCAGCCAGGAGGCCGCATCGGGCAACAGGAAAACGGCTGGCGGTTCGTGGGCAACCAGCGTCTGGACCCGCTCTGGAGCACAGATGAGGACTTCGAGGGCAACAATAACTCCCGAACTGCTGTCAAAGACAATCGCTGGTTGGTCCGAAAGACTCTCGATCAAACGCCGGACATCATCGGCATCGGTCTCAAGCCGGTGAACTGGGTCGGCAGGACCGTCGAGGGGGCTGCTGAAAAAACCACGACGGTCGTAGATGACCACCTGATACTGTGGGATCAGGTGGTGGGTGAGCGGACGGAAGGACTCTCCTATACCACTGGCCCCTGGAATCAGGATCAGCAGTGGCCCAGAGCCGCTCACCTCGTAAAATAACTGCGCACCAGGAACCTTGAGGATACTCATCTGCTTTCCTTTCTTACTTACTGCGAGATTGCTGCACGAACAGGGCTGCCTGCGCGTTCTTGCGCCGTTTCCTGTACCTGGTTCGTTGGGATCTCTTCTGTGGTGATCCTCTTCCCCTGTTCATCCTGCTTCCGTTGCCCATAAGGGGTCAGGCATCGTGGCTTGTATACCGCCAGCCCTGTGAGCATGATTAACACCACCAGAGTACCGCTAGAAGTGTCTATCATTTTGATCTGCATCCCACTAGGATAGGCATCCAGGACACCCGTCTTTGCCGCGATGCTCGCCAGTAGATCAACCACCTGTAGATCAACCACCTGCGTGTGGACCATCAAGAGGAAGGTGGGATCAGCAGTTTCAGCAGGACCCAATAGTGGCGGAACAAACCCCACTTCGTGCCCAGTGACGAGATCACCCCCGTTAGCCCCGATAGGAAGGCGGACGGAACGATGGCAAACCAGGCAGTCAACTCCATCGCAAGGTAGGCGGCTCGTACCAACTGGGGGTCCTGGCTAGTCATCCCGACCAGGGAGAGTGTCAGGAAGACAACGACCACACCAAACCAGCCAACCGAGAACATGACATGCGCGGTGAGCGCGGCCTTGCGTAGGCTGGGCTTCATGATCATAGCGTTTCCCCCTATATGCGATGGTCGAGAGGTACATGGGGATCGACATTTGCATCCCACCCATACCGTTGGTGGTGATCTCTATGAGCACAACCGTCAGAAGGAGGAGAAGGGTAATGATCCCAAACACGATCATCCAACGTGGTATCCCGGTGGTCACAGCCTGATCGGATCTCATGCTGGAAGAGAGCGCCGCTGACGGGGCGACCAGGTGCGTGTCCACATCGCTCCTCCCTACGCGCCATAATCGGAGCGCAAGAATGAGGAGGCATAAGAACCACACAGCAAGGATCATCCGCTGGAACAGGCCCAACCAGGGGTGTAACGGGTCTCCTACCGCCGCCGCGAAATATCCATTGAGCACAGACATCACGAACAATGCGATGCCCAAAACCCTTGTGTAGAGGGCAAGGTCGCTCCATCTCTCATCACGCGCAAACCGTAGCGACAACACGACGAGCACGATCCCGATGTTCAGGAAGAAGATCATGCCATTCATCATATGTACTCCGAGCGGATCATAGATGTGCCCTGCGGCGTTTTCGCTTTTGGGGAAGAAGCTGGCTATCATCAGCTCTATCCCGTTCCAGCCGACGAGTGCCGGGCCTACCTCCAGGATGCCGCCGCACGCACCCCTCGGCTCAACCCTACCGCAAACGCGATAATCAGGAGCCCGAACACTATGAAGTTCACCTGCTGCACCCACCCAAAGGGACCAGCCGTCAGGTCGCTGACCTCCTGCGCGATCGGGTTGTACCCCAGGCGCAGATCGGTGCGGAGGAAGCCCTGCATCACGAAGCCAATCGCGAACAGGATCGGGGCGCAGTTCCTCCGTTCCCACCCGGTCGAAACCAGCTTCCTTGAGGAGGTCCTCCAGCTCTTGGATGCGGCTCCCTCCGACATGAAAGCGCGCAGACAAGCCAGCTCGTTCCTGCTTGTGCTTGAAGTCAGCGGTAACCAGTCGTCCCCCAGGTTTGAGCACACGAGCCATTTCCGCAAGTCCCTGACGTTTGAGGGGAGCCGGTAAATGATGCATCATCAAGGTCGAGAACACCACATCAAAGGTCTGATCGGGGAAGGGGAGCTGCTCAATCACCCCGACCTGGAATTCGACCGAGATATTGCGCCGGGCCGCTTTTGCGCGAGCACGAATAATTTGCTGCGTCCCTGGATCAATGCCTGCGACGCGGCCCGTACTGCCCACGCGACGTGCCGCTCCAGCGCCAGCGTTCCCGTGCCACAGCCCACATCCAGCACCGTCTCTCCAGGTTGCAAGCAGGCCAGGTTGATCGTTCTCTGCCTGATCTTGCGAAACGGCACATGGAACGAAAAAGTGTCGTGGAACCATTCTCCCAGGTCGTAACGCCAGCCGGAGTTGACGACCAGCCCTTTTGTTTCTTTCGCTGGTGTCTCGCCTCCAGAGCTGTGGCGGTGATGTGTGAACGAATGCATAGATCGTGCTCCTTTCTCAAGATATTCTCTCTTTTGAGAAGAATGCCTCATCACTTCCTACTCATCCTGGCCCATCATCGATGGATCAGATCGGAATGTTGACAAGTCGGTTGAGCCGAGACATACTCTCTCAGATGGATGATACTGTCTGATCCCAAGTGTAGTCGGATGGATAGACGGAAACAAGGTTCAGTCGGGAAGATTTGTCCCAAATGAGACAAGGAGCGCAAAATGACTCAGCAGATCAAGAATTTACGTCTCAGGCGCACACAGACGTTATTGCGGGAAGCGTCGATCGCTTCGATCGAGGAGCAAGGGTTCGAGGCACTCACCATTGGTGAGATTACCGAGCGCGCCATGGTGAGCCGGGCCGCCGATCTACCAACATGGTCGAAGGGGCGATCTTGCGTTCGCGTAGATCCTCCAAGATCGGTTCCACTGCCTTGCCGTCAGGAACGGTCGCTGGGACGGTATGAACCTGGACAATCAGATGAGGTGCCTGCCCCTCTTGGTCACAGGTCTCAGTCAGATGCACTTTGTAGCCTAACCAGACCAATTCTCGTTTGCGTGACGAGCGCGCCTGTTCATCGTAGGGCGAAACCATCCGATCGTCGTTATTCACTGCAGGCCCATCGCGCCATCGCACCCCAGCCTGTCCACGCTCGTAATGCTGCTCAAAGACCTGTCGGAGCCGGATGATAGAGGGCAAGAGACGCAGAGAGGATGGGGTCTCTTGCTGGTCTACACACGTTAAAAGGCGTGCCACATCCTCTCCAACTTGCTTGCGCAGGGCCTGTTGTTTGCTCTCTTACTTTGGGAAGCGAGTCATCTCAAAGCGGTGAATATAGCGATCGAACCAGTTAGGATCCAGTTGCAAGAGTAGCCACTCTGGATGCTCCTTCGCCAGATCGCCCAGAGCTGCACGCATACTCTTGCCGACACTTTCCAGGCTATTGAGCGCTCGCACCGCAGCTAACACAGCGGTTGAATCTGTCCTCTGCTTGCCACCCGCCTTGAGCCAGCCCCGTTGCCTGCTGATTGTCAAGATGGGTTCAAGCACCAGAGACTCGGCATGCGCATCGATGAGCCGTTGACGAAAGGTGCGCGCAAATCGAAAAATCAAATCCTTCATCGTCTAAATGTGCTCACCGCCATATACTCAATTGCATGCATACTGACACTCCATACACTATGCGCCTCCAGTCGTTGGCATCTACTATCACAACTCACCAAGGCTTTCTCTCGCGCTTTTGAAAACACAGAGCGAGAGACAACTGTCAGAGGAGTCATCTCTCGCTCTGGAAATATGTTCGTAGCACTCAGGGGTATTAGCCGCGACTGAGTACGCCACCAATAATGGCACACCAGGCATCCAGGTCAACCTTGCCAGTTGGGGGAAGCAGGTGCAGCGACTGCACTTGCTTGACCGCCTTCATGGTCGCATAGTCGTACTGGCCATTGACGGTAACATCGTAGCCGTTGCGCTTAAGAATGACCTGCACGGCATTGACGTAGTCACCCTGGCTCTGGTTATCGAGGCGAATAGTACCCACCAGCGCCTCCCAGGTGTCATTGCGTGTGTACCCGTCAGGCGTAATGCCCTTGGCACGCTGAAAGGCCGTCACAAGCTGATAGGTTGGATCATCATAGGTACCGCTAATCACGACATCGCTGCCCTGGGCACGCAAGACGTATTGCAACGCTCGAACTGTATCACCACGAACTCCCCAACGCAGATCGACCCAGGTGCGCTCGGGCATACTCTGTCCCAGTTTTGCCGCTACCTCGCGACGCAACTGAGGGAATTTGCTATAGAACATGATACCCGGGCAATCAGTCTCCTGGAAGTTCCAATGTCCAAAGATGACGTTCGCACCAAACCCATACTGCTGACAGGTATACACACACAGATCGACGAGGGAGTTCCACAGCACTTCGGGAGGCAGAACATCGATATAGGTGCCCTCGTTCTCAATACCGATGGCCTCCTGGTTGAGATACGGGCAGTGCGCGCTTTGCACAAAGCGGTCCGCGGTCTGGAGTACTTCCAGGCTGCGATGGCGACCCTCAGTGATATACCCACCACGGCTAACAGTGAAGTGTTGACCTGTATCAATCCAGCCATTCGTGTCCATATGCAAATTCTGGATATCATGTGCCAACTTGATAGCCTGGTCACGCGAGTAATCAGTCACATTAGGGAATGCAGTATGATGCACCAGAATCTTCGTTGCCTTCTTATTCAGCACCGTTATGGCTGAAGAGGGTGGACGTGCCCCCCACTCATCGCAACTGATGATCTCGGGAGCGGCACCGTCCAGGGTGTGAGCTGAGGCATGGGGAGCCAACGTCAAAAGTTGCAGCCCTCCCAGGCCCATAGCAGTAACAACACCCAGACCCGTCTTCAAAATGGTTCGACGTCGTATTTCCTGCGGTTGAGGCTGCCTACCTTCACCCTCACAATTGATACACATCGAGAAATCCTTTCTTCATGCAAATATATCGAGAAGAATCAATCTAACGGACATCAAATACACACAGGTTGTTCAAGTAATGCGACTTGTACCGAGTGCCATGCCACTTCTCCCTCAAGGCTTCTTGCAAATAAGCCTTTTTTGTTTGCTGACCAGACAAAAACACAACTGGACAAGTAGTTGTCAGACCAATAAGGAGACCAAGATCAGCAAGGGCCTGAGAGTCAGCAAAAGCATGCATTGTATATAGAGTGGGTGAGAAATAGCTCGTAAAACTACTCACTCGCACCTGGGAGGATCACTCGATACATGCATCTTTGCACTATATCTCTGCAATGACGCGGCGCTGCGTCTGCACACTATTCATGCCAACAAGCAGGAACATGACTTTGTATACTTTTTGCCTCAGCAACAGTATATCATATTTTGCTTGCTCAATTTATGCAGCAAGTAGCAGGCTATTAGCACCGATAGTATACTGCGCCATGGTTGAAAGCGAATTCTGACAAAATCAGTCATTTCTTTAGAAGAAGAATGGAAAAATCATCTGTGAGACATTCGCATGCATTATCTCAGCTTCTCCGGGTCGCCTTACTGATAGAGTGCCATATCCATCCATTGTCGTTCCTCTTCGACCTGCTGGTAAATACCCTACCAAGTGGGCAGGTTTGGCCCTCCAACGTAAGCACTTGCCCTCCAATGTGAGCACTGGGACACATTGACTTGAGCAAACCGCTTCATATCTAGGGTATCAGCAGAGAAGAGTGGAAATAACGACGAGATCTACGCCCCTTTGATGAGTCGCCAGTCCACGCCAGTTTGCTTGCAGTGAGTAGGGATAGGTAGGGCCTTGCGGCCTTTCCCCCCCTCCAAACGCAGCATGCGACTTTTACCGCACTGCGCTTTCCAGTTGGGTCCAAGTACTCGCGAAGAGCAGATTCATGGAAACCCATGGGAAGGTGCACCAAGAGGTCTAGCCTCTCGTCATCTGCATTCCTCCCTTCATCTGTTTATTCCGTTTTTCAAAGACTTACCCTGGCGGACCTTCTACCTTATCCTTCCCATTACAGGAAGGCATTTGGCGTGAGGTAGAAGGCCAGGTCTTGATTGCTCAAGAACACCAACCTCCCCCTCCCGAACCGGACGTGCGGCTTGTCACCGCATCCGGCTCTCACGGAATCTCCTACGTTTTTCTGATTCGTAAGGGTTGTATGCCAAGTCAGAGAGGCGCATTCCGTCATAATCGCCGCAATGGATTTTCTGATGGCACATGATACAGACAGGAATTTGTTTTCGGTTCATTGCTCGTAGGATGGCATTGAAGCCTACAGGTTTGTTTCCACCCGTTTTACGGATGTGACGCACATGGTGCATTTCTACTTGTTCCGAGGTGTTACAAATGCAGCATGGTTTCCCCAATTTAGAGCGGGTTCGCATTCTGATACTCCATCGAAGTGCATCGATGGATGGATCGCTGATTTGAAAGCCGTTTCGTTGCTTTTTCCAGTCTTTGTTGAGGAAGAATGAGACATGGCGGTCCCGTTTTCCGTCTTCCGCTTTCACCGTGATAGTGAGCGATGTCCCGAGCTTGCGGAACACCTGTCTCGCAGAGCATTTGTATTTGGCTGCTAGCGTCTTTGCCAGTGAAAACCTCAGAATGTATTGAATTTGGGTGAGATGATTAAAATTGTCCACGAAGCGGTAGTAGTTTTGTATCCCTCGATTGATCCCGTTGTAGAGCGCCACGATTTGATCTGCGTCGAGGTGAATCCATCCCTTTTTGCTGTGGGGGTGGCCTGCTGCTGTGCAGAATCCCTTGCTCTGCAATCTCTTGATGAGCTTGCTCATGGGCGCGGTCATGATCATTTCAGAGCCAGTGGATCGACGTTTGATCGGTTTTCCTGAGCCGTTGGTGGTGGTGACAATTCGTTGAATTCCCCCTCTTCCGATACAGAGTTGGGTACCCAGAAATTGCGCCTGTTCTTTACGGGCATGGGTAATGCAGGTTTTCTCCTCGCTGAGGGTAAGCTTGAGGCTTTCTCTGAGGAAGACATTGAGTTCCTCTTTTACTTGTTCTGCGAGTGTTCTTGGCCCGCATATTCCCACCAACCAGTCATCGGCGTATCTCAGGTATTTGATGCGAATGAAGTTTGAGTCATTCACTTCTACTGCGGGAATACTTCTAATGCGCTGTACTAGTTCGTGGAATTCTTTGGTCTGCGTTGCTCCTTCCTTGACAAGGCGTAATTTGCGTTTCGAGAGCTTCGTGTAGAGTCGATTGGGACGTTTTTTCTTGCCTTGTTCCATGCGCCTGCGTATCTCCTCTGCTTTTTCATCGAGTTCATGGAGGTATACATTTGCGAGGATTGGGCTGGCTAATCCGCCTTGTGGTGTGCCTGCCAGGCTCTCTTGTCTCGCTTCTTGTAGGTCCAGGTATCCTGCTCGAAGGAGTTTCCAAATGAGGTTGAGGAAACGTTCATCTTGTATCTTCTTGCGAAGCAATTTCACGAGGATGCCGTGGTCGATGTGGAGTCAAGGTGGAGCGCCTGGCCCACTTTCATGAGTAGGTTTCTCCACCGTGCTCCCTCAAACTGAGCGGACCCCTTTCGGAGTACTCAGCTTTCCCTGTTGACTCTTACTTTGTTGCTGTTGATGAGTTCGTGCCAGATGACAAGTATGGCACAATCCCACTTTGGTTGCTGCATATCCAGACTGACTCGCATTGACTTTCTTGCTGAGGGCATTTCGATGGTGAACTTCTGTGATGGTTGCTCTGCATTGAGCACACCGTCCTTGTTGGTCCGCTTTGATTTCCGCTCGTTGCCAGGGACTTCGACCAACCGAGGCTGAGTAATTCATCCAAGGATGCTTTCGTGTGTCCACATCAACCTGATCGCATTTGAGCTTGTAGAGCGATTTCCGACCGGTTGAGCGAACCAGCGAGATTTGTCGTCCTGTGAGCGGCGAGGTGTAGACCAGCGTTTTCTTGCCTTTGACCGTCCCGTAGTAGTGCCGCATCACTTTCTTTGCTCCTCGTTGCTTCTTTCGCTTGTTCAGATAGCGAACGAGGCACCAGAAGGCGTGGTGCAGAACTCTGGCAATGACACGATGGGGATTGGTGGCGTAGCAATAGTAGTTCATCCACCCCTTCAAGACAAGGTTGACGGAGTCGATCATATCCCCTGGGTCGATGAAGTTTTGACGGGTCAGTTTCGCGACTGTGTGCTTGACTCGTTCCTCGGTGTCATGAGGAATGATGAGTCTGGGGGCACGTCTGGCTCCATTGTCATGAGATTTGATCCCTCGCAGTTCAAAACCCAGAAAGCTCACCCTGTCCGTCCAGTGAGTAATCAGCGTTTTCTCTGGGCTTAACGTGAGCTTGAGCGTGGTCTTGAGCCACTCGGCAATCTGTGCTTTCACGGCTCTGGCTTCGTCTTTGGAGTGCTCATACAGCAAAATTACCCAGTCATCGGCATACCGAATGAACGTCAGCCGCTTGGCTGGCTTCCTGCTGGGGATTCGTTTCCGCTCCTCTTGCAGGCAGTGAAGTTGTCGAAGCATCGTTGCTCGTTTTTCTTGATCGGTCTCTCGTGCGATGCGATGACTGAGGCGGTTAATCTTCAGATTCACCCGGTTGTAGGCAGGATTTTTGGCGGCATGTCCTCGCTCTGAGGGCCGATTGGTTCCCCACGTTTCTTCCATATACTGGTCGAATTCGTGGAGCATCACATTGGACAGCAATGGTGAGAGCACTGAACCTTGAGGGGCTCCACTCCACGTTTCGTGCCAATGCCAGTTTTCCAGGTATCCTGCTTTCAAAAATTTGTGGATGAGATCGAGAAGACGTTCGTCGGCGATCTTCTTGCGAAGGAGGGTCAGGAGGACTCCATGATCCATCATGTCGAAGTAGCTTTTCAAATCCCCTTCGATCGTCCAGGTCGGGGTCCCACTTCGCAGGTAGGCACGAAGAGCCGTCTGGCAACTTCGCTCTGGTCGGAACCCATGAGAACAGTCTCGGAAGACACATTCGTAAATGGGTTCGAGAACGAGCTTAATAGCGCTCTGCACGACTTTATCTTCAGCCGAGGGGAGTCCGAGAGGACGCAACTTCCCGGTACGCTTGGGGATGTATATTCGCCTCACTGGAGTCGGTTGATACGTTCCATTGCGTAATTTCTCAGCGAGTTGCTCAATCTGGTTCCGGTCGAGATCTTCCCCCCGTATTCCATCCGGGCCTGGGGTGTTAAAGCCTTTGTTGGCACGGATGGCATCGAGAGCTTTCATGAGCCATTCCGGTTGACAGATGAGTCGATAGAGTCTGCGAAAGCGTTTGTCTGGATCGCTTGCAGCAAGTTTCGCAAGGTGTGTTTGTTCCTGTTTGACGTTGTTCAAGGGTCTAGTTCCCTCGTCTTTTGGTACTAAAACACCGTCAACGCTACCGCCCTTCCCCGTGTTCGCGGCTCTCCCGCGCTCAGAGTACTACGGCGGTTCCGCCCCATATGTCCTCTTCGGTGTCCTCACCACCTATCCTTCAAAAAAAACAACCTTTGAAGGAGTGAGCGGCATATGGTTCTCCGGTAGCGCCAGATCACTTTACCCACTGATTGTAGGTAGGACAACCACATGCGTAGCCTTTGCTACGCTGAGATCATTCCTGCTTTGGTGATGATGAAGCCTCTACAGCACTCGCAGAGCGAGGGAACAGCTACGACCAACGAGTAGCCTGTTCGTCTGATCTCATCGGCCCTTCAGTCGTCCTGAGCCGGGTGTGCTATTTTAGTGGCTCTATCCTTCGCAGATTCGACCTGCTTACCATAGTCAGCTCTCCTCGCAGCACATGCCTCTTGGTACGACGACTTCCCGCACATGCGCCGCATGTCCCTCTCCGGGCTAACCGGTACGCACAGCGCTTATCTGCTTCGTCATCTGCGCCCCCTGCCGAGTGAGATCGACAGGGCGGGAGAGGTTAGGAACGGGCAGCTTCATCCTGTCCGTAGGCTGTTCACAGCCTGGTCATCTGGCACCCGAACGGACGCCCGGCGTCGAAACACGCGGAAATATCGCCTTCGAGGAACCAATTGGTGGCGTGCCATTTGCCGCGTATTTCCCGTAGTGCTGTGTGACAACTCCGGTTGGGTCGAAATCCGTGGCTTGTCTCGTGAAAATAGGGTCCATACGGGCTCTCGTAGATACCTTCAAGAATCATGCGAATGACTTCTTGTACGATCTTATCCCGTGTGGACGGAATACCCAATTTCCTTTTCTTGCCATTTGGTTTTGGTAGGTAGACGGTTCGGACGGGTTGGAATTGGAACTGCTCTGTTCGCATTTCTTGGATGATCTCGTGGATAGTATCCAAAGAGAATCCGTCAATGGTTTTCTTATCCGAACCAGGAGTGAAGTTTCCTGGGGCTGATTTGATCCTTTCATAGGCGACAATATACAAATCCTCTTTAAACAAAAGTCGATAGAGGTTCGTATTGGTCCAGTTCCTGTCCGTATTCAGTTGTCGTAGGCGCTCAAGTCTCTGTAAGGTCTTCTGTGACTCGTCCAAGTCAACCTCCTTAGAATTAAGCTGATTCCCTAGAACCCTTCGCCATGTGCGAGGTTACTCGTTCCCTCGTGCCGACTACTACGGTTCCTCCGTGACCTTGGCCTTCACAGGCTGTAGGCCATCCCCAAGTTGCTCTAGAAGTCTCGCTTCGTGCTTCAGGTGTCCATTACGTCGTTTCCCGTTCCTTACGGGCTGGTCTCAGCAGGAGCTTTGCAAGAAAATAGTAGCGTTTCCTGCAACGCTGAGCACAGGCGATAGCACTGTCTCCTGTGGGCTGGCGGGTCTCCACCACGACTTGGCTTCAAACAATGCTGTTTTCACCACACACGACCTAGCTGGCTGACCTCTGATTCATAGTGCTTGAATTTCATCAGCCGTCCTAACATCATGCTCTTGTCCCCTCACGCCTTTCGGGTGAAGGTATCTCTACCCTCTTGTAAGGATAGATAAGATGCTGCTTTAATCACGTTGCTCCAGTGATGCCTCTTCCGAGGCAGAGACTTCTATGCCACATGGGCGCAATACTACGCCGCCTCCGTCCGCTCTCCCACCCGCTGGCATTCTCGCGGCTCTTACGAGCACTGGTGGTATGAGCGTTCCCTGATTTCCCATCGAGAAGTGATAGCAATCCGTAGCTGCCTGCTTTACGCCGGGCGGGCAATGAAGTAGCACTCATGGGACCAAGAAGCCTATGAGCCAGCCGCCATGCCATTTTGGCTAGGGGGTGTCAGCCATTTCCCCCGACGGCGCGTAACGACACTTACGCAGGTTCCTTCGCGGGGCGATGCCCCATTCGTCAGCATAGATCACAGGGGTAGCCCGATGGCTCTTTTGGCTAGACCCATCCGGTACATTGTCAGCGGGCTTCCCCCCCCCAACAGTGCCACTGCTGGACGCAGGCCGCTTACCCCTCGTACCACTACTCAAGTACGGCTCTTTAAGCAACTCCTCGATAAGCGAACAGGCGCACTCCTAGCCCTACCTCATGATTACGTCGAAAAAGGAGCGGCAGCTCTATGACGAGATCGAACGCTCGCTTCACAGTATTGAGAAGCGCGAATTTCCGGCACGCCCCTTAGAGCCAGCTCGCTGTCCGACGTGTCCCTTCTTCTTTATCTGTCCGGAGTGAAGAGATGCGAGGCGAAAGGGGAAACCTCACTCAGCTACGGCCTCATCAACAAAGACGACCTTATAGAGATGGGCTCGAAACTCGTGGCAAGCTGTGAGAGGGCTCGGAACTGGGGAGCAGTTTCAGGACTCTGCAACATCGCCTCGAAATCTGCTTGACTACGCCACTGGGCATAGGTGGTTACTTTAGTTCCATCCAGACTTTTGTGATAATTAATTGGCCTCACCTTCGCATACGCTTTGCGTGCCAGTTCTTCTACGCTTTCAGGAATTTCGGCTTCCAGGGGGTGATGCGCACTTTGTCTGCATCACGTCGGACATCTGGCAGGTCGTTCTTCGACAGGCTTCAAGAGACGTGCTATACTCATCCATGTTGGGGATTTGGGGAAGTCATTTGTTATAGACAAGGAGCCTATGCCAAAACCACCTGCTCATGCACTCATGTGGTCTGCCGAAGACCACAAGTATGTTCTTCATACACCTGAACATCCACCGCAGTCGATCATACCCGGAAACGAGGAGGTGTGGCGCGCCTGGCTGACGGCCCATGCTTCGTTTTCTTTCCAGGGGCAATCTGGTCACCTCAATGTGCTTAAAGAGTCCCGCGCACGCGACAGCGGCTACTGGTATGCCTACCACACAAGCTCAGGTAGTACTCGCAAGCGCTACCTCGGACGGAGTGAGACCGTGACTTTCGCGCGTTTAGAGGAGGCAGCACAGAACCTTCAGACGTTCAATCAGGAGCCTTCACCTGAATCCCCCGCATGCGTCTGCCTCTCTTGCCTCCTTGCAGGTAGCCCAGGCCAATCACGAGATCTTTTCCAACGTTGGGCAAACGGGCCTCGAGCCTGGGGCGATGATGGTAGTGACCAGGCTCTCTCCTCCCCGTCTGCCTGCCACCCTCGTCGTCCGGGAGCGTCTCCTCTCGGCCCTGGATACCGCTCTGTCCCACCCACTGACCTTGCTCTCTGCCTCCGCCGGCTGGGGCAAGACCACCCTGCTCTCCGCGTGGGCGCACAGGCATCCCCAGGCCGTGCTTCCACAATGCGTATCATACGCTGTCTCGTTGGCTGAGACAACTACCTGAGGAGATCGTGCGAGCCCAACCAGACCTCTGTCTCCTATCTGTTCTCGCGTTGACATTTACGACTGATCGGCGCTCGCCTCCCACCTGGGAACAGGTTGAACGGCTTCTTCAGTGGACGAAGCAGGGCTTTGAGGCAACACAACAGTGGGAGCAACTGGGGGAAGCACTGCAACTGCACGCCGAACTGGCCTTTTTTCAGGATGATCTCGTCAGCGCCTTGGCATTGGCTCGTCAGGCCCGACCACTGCTTACAGAGCGAAGTTTTATGTATCCTGACCGCCTTCTATGAGCGGATTAGAAGTCTTTCTCGCAGGCGAGATGGAGGTGGCCAGCCAGTGCTTTCTTGAAGAGTATAGGAGAGCGAAAAGCCTCAGTTTGTTCTCCTCGGCGTTCGCCTTGTCCCTTCTGTTGGGTGCGGTATGCCTGGAACAGGGCGAGTTGCGTAGGGCCTCCCACTATTCCCATCAAGCCTTTGCTCACTTTGAGGAAGATCAGGAGATGGCTCGACAGCAATTGCTCCTGGAAACAGGAGGTTCAGAACCTTTCTTCACCTCATGGGCCTATCATAGCCTCGCTGAGCTTTCCTATGAGCGCAATGCGCTCTCTGTCTGCGGCGCTGATGCTGAGAGAGAAGCCGGAGACAGAGGTTCACGTTCTGGCATCGGGTTCGTTTATCCAGGCTCGCCTGATGCATGCGTTAGGCGAGATCGCTCAGGCTCAGGATGTGCTCTCAGAATGGGAGATGCATACTCGCTTCCCCTGGTCTCTGAGAGCGCCGCGCACGACTGCATCTGATCAATGGAGATCTCTCTGCGGTCGAACAATGGCACAGGAAAAGCAACAGGCCGACCAGTCCCAGGCATCCGAACTGGAGGAAGAGCTTCCACACATGCTCCAGCAGGAAGAAGCGCTGCTCCTCGCACGGTTGCACCTTGAGCAAAAGAAAGGGGAAACCGCGTTGAAAGCGCTGGCCCCCTGGAAAGAGAAGGCCCAGGCGCAGAGACGTAGGCGTAGTGTGCTGGAAATCCAGATTCTGGAGGCTCTGGCCCATGTTGCCTGCCAGGAATACAACCAGGCGAAATCTTCTCTCATTCAGGCGTTGAGGCTGGCCCACCCTGAAAACATTCAACGCCTCTTTCTGGATGAAGGCCCAACGATGGAGCACTTGCTGAAAACGCTGTTACCAGAGCTGTGCGAGGCGCCTTTGATATCCCACGCGCGAACCCTTCTGCGCGCATTTGCTCAGAAAGCAGGCGCTCAGCCCACAGAAGAGACCGCGCCTCTCAGGGAGGATACGTTGCTCCTGGGGCCACTCAGCGAGCAGGAGCAGCGGGTTCTCCGTCTGCTGGTCGCCGGGCGTTCCAACCCAGAGATAGCCGATGCCCTGGTGATCTCGCTCAATACTGTGAAAACCCACGTCCAAAGCCTCTATCGCAAACTGGACGTCCACAATCGCGTTGAAGCCAGTGAGGTGGCGCGGCGCTTGTCTTTGCTCTAATCCATTCTGTTTTCCTCACCCACCCACAACCATCCGATCAGGTGAAGGCAACTCACCCTCTGGCGCCTCATACTCCAGGCATGTTCAACGAAAGGAGGAAGGCGCTGAATATCCATTGTCGCATTGGTATCAAAGGACATTTGGGCCCATCCTGGCAAGAATGGTTTGAAGACCTTCAGGTGCTCCCATAAGCCTCTGGCAAAACGTCGCTCTGCGGATCGTTGCGCGATCAAGCGGCACTCTATCAGGTTCTGCTCAAAATAAATAACCTGGGTTTGACCTTGCTCTCGCTTGAGATCGGGGATGCCATTTCTCCGCAAGAGAGCGAGGAAGAAACCCCTCCTCTGTGAGATGAATCATAAAAAAGGGAAAAGGAACATGAAAACTGATACGATGAACATGTTTATCGCAGGTGCAACTGGTGTGCTCGGAACATCTCTTGTACCCAGATGAGTCAAGGCTGGATAGACCGTTTCGGCGATGAGCCGTACTCAGGAGAACGATGAGTGCCTGAGCCGGGGTCCCGACATAAAAACCCCTCAAATAATCCTGCATTTGTCCGCTCTCGAATAAGATCGCGCTCGAATGCTGCCAGCGCTCCCATCAGATGAAAGATCAGTTTGCCTCCAGGAGTCGTGGTCTGTCAAGCTCCTGAACCCAATCTCATGTTGATCCTGATATGAATACATCATGTTTATCAAACAAAGTATTACCATTGAAATAGTTCCTTGACAATCATAGTACTATATCGTATAATCCGCATATGAGGTGATGAGATGAGTGAAAACAAATTGACCTCCGACCTGCTGCGCGGACATACCGATACGATGATTTTACGGCTCTTATCGGAAGCTGACCGCTACGGCTACGAGATTGTCAAGCTGATTGCTGAGCGTTCTGGTGGTGAATATGAACTCAAGGAAGCCACAATGTACTCCAGCGTCCGGCGGCTTGAGGTGGACGGTGATATCGAATGGTATTGGGGCGATGAATCTCAGGGCGGCAGGAGGAAATACTTCAGGATTACTGAAAAAGGGAAAGCGACGTACGATCGCAACAAACGCAACTGGGAGTACGCGAAGCGCGTGCTGGAGAACTTATTGTAAAGGAAAGGTGTTGGTATGAATGAGAAATTGACCAACTATGTACACGGCGTGTTTGCTCCCTACGATGGGGTCAAAAGCGTCGCCGAATTAAAGGCGGATCTGCTCTCCGATTTGCAGGAGCGGTTTCGTGAACTCAAAGCCGAGGGCAAGGATGATGAAACCGCCTTGACCATGACCATTGAGAGTATCGGCGACATTGAGCAAACCGTCCGGGAGGTCGCCAACCTCTCCCACGCGCTGGAGCGGCAGGTGTCCATCAACTTGAGTGCGAGCCATCTGCCACAGAGCGACTTTGCGGGCGTGATCGCGCAGAAAGGAAATTTTAAAGGGAGTGCGTTGCGCGGCTCTGACTTTACGGGCGCAGACCTCACCGGGAGCTCATTTCGGGGCAGCGATGTCCGTGAAGCCAATTTTGCTGGCGCCAATCTGACCGATTGCGACTTCTCCACCCTGGACCTGGCGAACGCGAACTTCCGTGAAGCCATCCTGGTGCGCACCAACTTCAGCAAGTCGGGGCTGGTCGGAGCAACATTCATCGGCGTCACGCTGACTGATGTCAACTTCAAATATACTGACCTGCGAAAAACAACTTTTGAACGCTGTCGCTTTCTCGGCGTGGACTTCCACTATTCCGACCTGAGCGGACAGCGACTTGATGGGCAGACCTTTCTCGGCGTCACGTTTGACCTGCCGGCACTGAAGGATGTTTCGTTTCAGGGCGCGACCCTTAAAAATGTGTCTTTCCGCCAGGTGGGGATCTGGTCTTTGAAGCGTGCCATTCAATCCATGAACTTTGACGGCGCGATGATGGATAAGGTAACGTATGCCGCGCTCAAAGGCCTGGGAGCTGATGTATCGAAGGTGACTGTTCTCTCATAAGGAAAATATTGTGCAAAACTTTTCGATTCAGGTAAAAGACCTGCATAAATCATACAAGCATCTCGATGTTTTAAAAGGCGTGAATTTCAGCGTGGAGCAGGGCAGCATTTTTGCCCTGCTTGGCTCCAACGGCGCGGGCAAGACCACGCTTGTCAAAATCCTCACCACGCTGCTCAAACAGGACGGGGGAACGGCCATCGTCAACGGATTTGATGTGGCGTCACAGCCAGACCACGCGCGGCAATCACTCAGTCTGACCGGGCAATTTGCCGCCGTCGATGAGATTTTGACCGGGCAAGAAAATCTGATCATGATCGCCAAGCTCCGACACCTCAAACATCCGCGCCAGGTGGCCGACGAGTTGCTGACACGCTTCGGTTTAACCGATGCCGCAAACCGCAGGGCGTCGACCTATTCAGGCGGGATGCGCCGCAGGCTTGACCTCGCCATGAGCCTGGTGGGAACACCGCCTATCCTTTTCCTTGACGAGCCGACCACCGGGCTTGACCCCGAGGCACGCATCGAGGTATGGAAAATGGTGAAGGAGCTTGCTGATGGTGGTATCACCGTCTTCTTGACCACGCAGTACCTGGATGAGGCGGAACAGCTTGCTGATCACATTGCCATTCTCCATGAGGGCAAGATTCTCGCCAGCGGCACGCTCATGGAGCTCAAAAAGCTGTTTCCAGCGGCTTCGGTGGAGTATGTGGAAAAACAACCGACCTTGGAGGAAATCTTTCTTGCCATCATTGGCAAAAAGGAGGAACAATAAATGGAAACGATACAGAAACAGGAAACCATACAGAAACACTTTTTCAGCGATATGAGCGTGATGCTGGGTCGTTCTATGCGCCATATTTTTCGCAGTATGGACACCATCATCACAGTCCTGATCACGCCTATTGCGATGATGTTGCTGTTCGTGTATGTGTTTGGCGGCGCCATTCAAACCGGGACAGATAATTATGTCAATTACTTGTTACCTGGGATCTTACTGATTGCGATTGCGAGCGGAATATCCTATACGGCGTACCGTTTGTTTACCGATGTGCAACGGGGGATCATTGAGCGCTTTCGCTCCATGCCGATAGCCCCTTCCACCCTGCTGTGGGGACACGTCCTGACCTCGCTGGTGTCCAACGCGATTTCGGTAGTGGTCATCATCCTCGTCGCGTTGCTGATGGGCTTTCGTTCGTCGGCGGGCATCCTGTCATGGCTGACCGTCGCCGGCATCCTCGCGTTGTTTACGCTGGCATTAACCTGGGTAGCGGTGATTCCCGGACTGACCGCCAAATCGATAGACGGGGCAACCGCCTTTTCGTATCCAATTATCTTCCTGCCCTTTATCAGTTCGGCGTTTGTGCCAACCAAGTCGATGCCACTGGTCGTCAGGGTCTTTGCCGAAAACCAGCCAGTGACGGCGATCGTGGAAACCATCCGTGCCTTACTGTCTGGACAGCCAGTGTCTCACAATATATGGGTTGCTCTTGCATGGTGCGTTGGCATTCTGTTGGTGGCCTACCTCTTTGCGATGAGGGCCTATAAAAAGCGCGTGTAAAAAGCGGGCCGTCTCCGTAGGAAGAAGCTCACGCCATCTTGGACCTTTCAGCATGTCCACATGACGTAAAGCCAACAGGACAGACGGTCGTCTGTAAAGAATGCTCCACGTTTGGAGGGCTAGATCTGCTCACACGAGTAGGGGGCATGGACCACCAATGAAGTAGAAGAAAATACTATAAAGAGAAAGAAGAAGGATGATGCAGACACATCCCAAGAGAGAACAGCTCACTGCCTCGTATGACTGGTCAAGCCTTCACGCCGCGCATGGTGGCTCACATGGAGTCGCGCATCAAGGAGATCACCAATGGATTGCTCGACCAGGTGCAGGCGGTGGGTGAGATGGATGTGATCAGGAATCTGGCCTATCCGCTGCCTGTCACGGTCATTGCGGAGTTGTTGGAGGTTCCCGCAGAGCGGCGTGAGGAGTTCAAGCAGTGGTCTGATGCTTTCGTCTCGGGAGACGAGGAAGCGACGGAAGAGCCCAGGCAGGCGGTCATGCAGGCTACAGACAGCATGAGTGCCTACTTCACCCAGATCTTTGAGGAGCGGCGTGCCCATCCCCAGAACGACCTGGTGAGCGCACTGCTGCTGGCTGAAGTGGATGGTGAGCGCCTGAGCAACGAGGAATTGTTGGGGTTCTGTGTGCTGCTCCTGGTCGCAGGCAACGAGACCACGACCAATCTGATTGGCAATGCCATCCTATGCCTGGATGAGCATCCTGAAGCGGTGGAACGTCTGCGTGCCAATCGCGACCTGGTGCCGAGCGCTCTTGAAGAAGCACTGCGCTACTACTCGCCGCTCAAACTCACGATACGCGGGACCACGACCGAGACGACGATTGGCGATCAGCGCATAGAAGCTGGCAAGTTACTCTTTGCCTGGATTGCCTCGGCGAATCGTGATGAGGCCCAGTTCCCCAATGCTAATCAGTTCATGATCGAGCGCGAGCCGAATCGGCACCTAGGCTTCGGGCGTGGCATCCATTTCTGTCTGGGCGCTCCCCTGGCGCGTTTGGAGGCGAAGATTGCGCTGAGCGCGATGCTCGACCGCCTGCCTGGCTCCTGGCACGTGTCCGATGCGCCGTTGTCTCTGATCAGTAGCATGTCCGTTTTGGGGGTGAAGACGTTGCCCTTGACATGGGAGAAGTAACAGAACGTGAGTTCTGGCGAGCAGACCCCTCTCCGATGAACTGTGATTGGAGCCCTCCCAAACGCGTCTACACAGCCATCGGAGGAGTCAGCCAATGCGTTTGACTGCCGTTGTTGTGTTCTGTCGACGATGTGTGGCTTCGCTACTCAGCCAGAGGGCGACCTGGGAAATGGAGAAGCGCAAGCTGGAGAGCAAATCCAAAGCGGTTCGCAGGACGCCTTCGACGGTTGGCTAATTCTAACTCCTCCTCAATGCGCGCGAGCGCGCCTGGAGCAATCGCCTCCAGCGCATCAAGTTCTGTGGCCCCCTCTCCATACCGGTGCTCAAACTCACTCCGCCGACGCTCGCTCTCCTTGATAGGTGTGCGCAGCAACCGGTACTCCTGCACCTGCCCGGCGGTAAGCACGAGCGGGAAAAGCCGGATATCTTGCTCCACCTGGCGCATACGCACAAAATATTCCAGCTCGCGCGCCATCGCAACCGGCATCGATTGCCCCGCCGGATCGAAGTCAAAGATAGAGAAGATCCGGCTGGCTTGCCCACCTGCTCAATCCTTCTGACCATGTTCAGGGCCGCCGTGATCGAAAGTTCGCCAGCTCCAGTTTGCAGGTTCATCCCATAGCGTTCGCAAAGAGGAATGAGCACATTGTTCATCGTGGACTTCTCACACACCACCTCCAGATGGTAGCGCTGCGCCCGCGCCAGCTTCACCGGACCATACTGTGGAGGATCGGGAAAGTCGGGCAGCGCTCCCTCGACCTCTGGCACCACCACCTCTATCGCAGCGACTGCTGCTTTCCATTCCTCATCGGAGTAGAGCATCGTTTCTGGATGCTTGCGGTCCACAAAGACCGCTGGATCCACCAACTCGAGATATCGAGCATGCTTCGAGGCCTGCAACACTCTATTCCAACACGCTTCTGTATTCGTATATGGCATGCCATTTGGCAGCTGAATCGGCGGATCTTGGCTCACGAGTTGATAATGCACACGTCGGATATGCACCTGACCAGTATACCCGAACCGCTGCCACACGTGAGCAAGCCATTCCGCCAGGGCCAGATCTGCTGGTCGGCCAACATAAAACGGATCGTTTTGTGCCGCCAGCGCAATGAGGTCTGTCACCCGTTTTCCACTCTGCTGCTCCAGTTCCTTCATCTGCTCATACGTTAACCTCATATGCTCCTCCTCACACCATCAGCATAGCACGTCCCCCTCCGCATACGTAAAATCTATACGATATGGCATATATTTCAGAGAGGAAACAGGAGACCATCACTGCCAACAGGGCACAATGACCTGTTGGCAACAGACACGCCGTCTTCCCCTCATTGCAAGTTATGCGCTGGACGCAACGCAACCTGCTCTTCAACATGCTTCTTTCAAATGGTTGCTCCAAACAGCAAGCGCAATGTATACAGCTACCATCCTCATATCCTGTGAATGTTTCACACGACTCCACGCTATATCGCGTTCGCCAAGAAAAGCTTGCGCATGCACCGATCCGTTTGCTGCTCCCATTTACAAAAACGGCGCGCAAACGTCCGCTTGTAGAGCGGCTTTCTCAGGCTCTGAGTGGGCGATTCCCATGTTTCATGCCGATTTCTATGTTTCACCTTAAAAACCGTCGAACATTCGCGCCATTTACCAGTTGCAAGACACGACGAATGATGGTTTTGGCTGTCGTCGGCATATCAAGCGACGACAGGATCCGTTCGGAGTCGGCTCCATTGGTGGTTGCTCCGACCGACTGGAGTACCTTGCCCAACCGATCCGTCATGCGCGCGTAACGCTGGACCAGGCCGGGGAAGCGTTCAGCAAAGATGCGTTGGGAACACGAAGCTTCAAGACAAATCCACTTGCGCACGAGCAGCTTGAGTATCAGGCGCCGCCCACTAAACGCAACATCGGCAATGGTGCGCTGATAGTGGCTGTGGACACGCGATCCAGACGTTCCACATTGCGGACAGGGAGCGATCAGAGAAGTTGCATGAAGATGAACGATGACGGCCTGATCATGCAGATCGATGGTATCAAAGTCCAGTGTTGAAGGAAACGCAAAAACAGGGGAAAGATCGATGGAAATGCCTCCAGATGACTCACAAGTATTTTACTGCTTGTATTCTACCACACAGGACACTCCTCTGCCGAGTTAGACAGATAGGCACACCGAATGTGTCCAAGAGCCTTTACTTGGCAGAAATCCGCCAGTAATCAAGTCAAACTACACTTCCCTCCCCCTTTGTCATTTCCCCATTCTTCTCAAATTGTGCTCAATTGCATTTTTCCACTGCCGTACGTTTTTTCATTTCACCCGGCTCAGGATCGTGATTCCGAGTTTGCGTTCTCATATTGGTAAACTATTGTACGTTCCATCCTACGCAGCGTGGGGTTGACCTCCTGGGCCCGGAAGAGCGCACGTACCCAAAGCGGGAATCGGGAAAACGCGACCAGTTCGCTTGGTCTGAATTCCTTGATCAGTTCAAGCTTTGGCTCAAGCTGCTTGATGTCCTGGGGATCATCAAGGCCCCATTTGTAGGTTGCACCCGTGCCTCCGACGTTCGAGCCCGCTCTTTTCACAATCCACGGATTGCAGATATCGAAGATCATCTGACCGTCGGGGAAGTGAGCGACCACCGCATTGAGGAGCGCTTTCACTTCCGTTTCGCTCAGGTAGTGCAGTACCCCCTCGGCAATAAGTAGTCCGGGCCGGTCCCGTGGCACCTCGTCCAACCAGCGCAAATCCGAGAGCGGTGCCCCGATCAGGTGATAGGCGTCCCGTTCGGGAAACAGTTGGCGGCGCAGGTCGATCACATCCGGGTAATCCACGTCGAACCACTGGACGCTGGCAGGCGGATCAACTCGGAACACACGGCTGTCCATGCCGCAGCCCACGTGCAGCACGGTTGCATCCGGGTGATCGGCCAGATAGCGGTTCGTGAGCAGATCAAAGGTCGCGGCGCGCGTAGCGATGATGGTACATCCGATCTTGTTCCACAGGCCCCACGAGCCCACTCCCCTGTAGCTCTTGCTGATGTCGTAATCGATATGCCGCATCGCTTCTTCTGCCCAGGGATCACGCAAGATGGGATTCTTCCATTGGCTCTGGAGAGCTCGACCGTTCAAGGTCATGAGCATCGTTTCTTTTTCTTTTGTGAAGTGGATCTTCTCAGTTGTCATTGGTTTTTCCTTTCCGTATCATCTGCCTCAGTAAACTGTGCCTGCACCTCTTCGATTTTCCGACGCATCATCACTTTTCCAGCTTCGAGGTTCGCCCCCACTTTCGGCGTGAGCAAGCAATCGCAGATCCCGCCCACCGTTTCCACTAACTCATCAAAAGATGGCTGGCTCGACCTGCTGGAGTCATCGAGAGGTGCCTTCGTGTGAGAAGAGAGAGCGGCAAGGATGGAAGGAGTCAGCGCATCCAGGATGAAAGCCATGGCTCTCGTGTTGATGTCCTGGCGAACGACTCCGATCTCTTGCATGGACTGGAGATACTCCTGTGTCGGACCAGGATCAGGCGGCCAGGAGGCGAAGAAATTGCCTGGTCTGGAGAGATATTTGCCAAACGTCTGCTCATCTCGCGTATACATCGCAGTCATCAATGGTAACTGCTTGAGGGCAGCGAGCAGACCCCGATAGACGCTGGCGACCGTGCCTCCCAAAGGATCACTATCGAGATAGCGATTCCAGACTTCCGCATAGACGTTCAATTCCCGAAGCAGAAGGGCTTTTATCAATGCATCCTTTGAAGGAAACAAGAGATAAACCAGTCTGCGGTTTAAGCCGACAGCATCCGCTACATCGCTCATCGTCACTTTATTGTACCCATGCCGAAGCAGCAGTTCTGCCGTCACATCGAAGATGGCCCGTTCGCGTTCTTTCTCATCAATCCCCATGATTTCTCGCTTTCACAAAATTTGTTCATTCGTTACGAATTGTAGACTTGCTTTCGTTGGGTGTCAAGACTTCTGGCAGTTTCTCCGATATATCCTTCATAGAGAGGCCATCTCCTTCATTCCCTCATCCTACAAAGGCAATCCTCTCCCTATGCTGGGCGGGTGATGAGACGTGCATCACCATCAACCGTTAAATGAGTTCTAAAACCGACCCAGCTTGTTGAAAAAAGCCTCTAATGGATGAGCATATTCTACGATATCGCTACCATTTATGCTCGAATTGTGTGCTCCAAGGGTAAAATGATGAGATTATCTGGACTTTTTCAACAGGCTGGACCGTTTTCTGACACCAATGGTTCTGCTTTTCTAGTGCGGCGGGAGGCCAGGCGCTTGTGGAGGAGAGGAACTGTTGAACGGTCTCAAAAAACGTGCCAAAATCAAAGTATCATTTTTTGCAAGATGAGTAAGTGACACTAAAGGAGGAGCTTTTCTTTAGGAAGAGAAAAAACTGAACCTGTCTTCCGAAAGAGATCGGATTTTCCCACGTTTATCACCATTTTATCAAACCGCGCCAGAAGACCCCTGTTTTTGAAACATGGGGATGAATGGCGCGTCCCTTTTGTGAGGTGGATAGGGTGGTGCACATTTTTGCATCTTTACACCATATTTCCTATAATGTAATGCATGGAACAGGAACACGCGTTCAAGTACTGGGTTGTAGCGTGCAACCCGCTTTGCTCTAAATCATGCCATATGAGGGACAAGTAGCGGTGTTTTTTTTGAAAAACACTGACAACTGCTTCTCTGATGAGAGGCGAAATTCCTCTCCCATTCGATAGGGATGGATAGCACTCTCCCCACTGTAGCGACTGGTCCCCAATCAGTGAAGCGGGAGAGAAAGGTGGAATTGACCCGTTTTCGTAGAGCCTCCACCGATGAGAGCTGAGAGGATGGAAGACGTTTCTACGTTAAGAAACATTAAGGATTTTATTCTATCATAATAAATGGTAATACGTCAAACGTTATGTAACGTTTGCTGATTGCCAAGTTGCTCGTACATGAGCGGACTTACATAGCCGAGAGTCGAATGCCGTCTTTGCCGATTATAGTAGACTTCCAGGTACTCAAAGAGCGAGCGTCTAGCTTGCTCATGAGACGAGTAGATGCTGCTGCCCATACATTCCTCTTTGAGAGAACCGAAGAAGGATTCCATCGCGGCATTATCCCAGCAATTGCCTTGACGCGACATGCTTACAATGATCCCAAATTACTCTAACCTCAGACGATAGGCTCATATAATAATTTAATAGCAGCGGGAGAGCCTCAGTATTGGCTAGTGGCCTGTGAAAAGCAGTGACCTCCTTCACAAGACGGCTCCCCGTCCGCCAGGGCCTCAAGGGTCTATGAGGCTTGTTGCAACAGCCTGCGGTGACGTGAAAGGCAGCCGCTAGAGTCAGATTGCCTATCCAAGATGAGCTGACGCTCGCTCTGGTGGGTCGGGATTCTCGCTTGCTGATCGCGGTGAAAGGATGCACCGGATGGCAGACCCAGGGAGGGAGAAGTCAAGAAAACTAGGTGTGCGATGGAGACGACCCCAACTTCCTCCTCAGTCGAGAGGGCTGAGATCAAATACATCTGTGGGATTGACATTGGAAGCCAATCCTGTTCGGGGTGCATCACCCGACCCAACAAAAGCATCGTGGTCAAGCCGACCACTTTTGCCAATACGAGGGAGGGCTGGAACAGATGGGAGGAGAGGCTGAGCCGTTTGGATGCCGATCCTAGCCAGATTGTGATTGGCATGGAGGCGACCTCCCGCTATCATGAAAACCTGTACCACGAACTTGAGCAGCGAGGTTATCAGATGTGCTTGTTGCATCCAGGACAAACGCATCACGGATCACTCAGCAACGAGGGTTACATGCGAAGACCGATCGCTTGGATGCAATGACCATTGCTCGCGCCCTGCGGAAGTTGGTGAAGCGCGCATGGGCTATATCCCTGGCGAGCAAGTCGCCACCTACTGGGAACTCGTGCGCTTGCATACCCAGTTGAGCGAAGAGGCCGCCCGCTACGAGAATCAGATCCAGGCGTTGGTGGTAGTGCTGTTTCCCGAGTTTACCCAGGTATTTGCTGATCCCTGTGGACAGACAGCCCTGGCGGTGCTCAAAGCCTACCCACATGCCCAGGCCGTGGCCGAGGCAGGAGAAGCTGCAGTGTACCGGGTGTTGCGAACGGTTCCTGCCCCGCATTTTGGGCGTCCTACCGCGCAGAAATTGGTGGCCTTGGCGAAAGAGTCGGTGAGCAGTGGCCGCGCATTGAGGGGGTCGTGCGAGCAGTTTGCACATCCTCTGCGATCAGCTGGAGCATACGCAGGCCAATCTCACGAGGCTGGAAAAGGAACTGGAGGAGCTCATTACCACCGATCCAGGCACCAAGGGGCTGCAACAAATGCCGGAATTGGGGCCGAAGACGATCGCGGTGTTACGGGCAGAACTGGGAGAGGTGGATCGCTTTGCCTGCACCGATCAAGCCGTCGCCTACGCTGGCATGGATATCAAGATCCGCGAGAGCGGCAAATGGAAAGGCAAGGCCAAGCTCTCTAAACGAGGCAGTGGATTGCTGCGCCAGATGCTGTACTTCGCCGCCATCCGCAGCATTGCTCTGCAAGGCTCTGCCTTTGGCGCGTATTACCAGCATCTAGTCGAGCGTGGCCTCAAGAAGATGTCCGCGCTCATGGCCGTCATGCGCAAAATGGTGGCTGTGACAACTCATTTGATGCAAACAGGGGAGGACTACGATCCTGGCAAAGTCTAGGCGAGGGCTACGAGCTCGTAGCCCTCGCCCAGCTTGGGATCACGCTCAGGTTAGCTGCTCTGGACAGAGCAGCTGAGGGGAGGCTTGGTGTCTTTCCGAGCTCAGCTTCCCCTACAGGGAACTGACCGGGGGATTGACAAATCTTATGGCTTCTTGTGAAGTGTATTGGCAGCCTCGATCACTGTGATGCAGCAGTCCCGCTTTGGGGCTACGCCGGAGCACAGCCATCTTCAAAGCGTTTTCTACCAGTTCTTCATCACAACAGCTCGACATGGACCATCCCACCACGGCCCGTGAATACAGGTCCAGGATCACAGCAAGGTAGAGCCAGCCTTGCATCGTCGGAATATATGTGATATCTGTCGCCCATTTGGTGTTCGGCTCTGTGGCTGTAAACTCACGATGTAAAACATTGGGGGCAACTGGATGAGAAGCATCTCTCCTGGTGGTGATCACGCGACGCCGTTTGCGCCTGGCGCTTATTCCTGCCTCATGCATGGAGTCGGGCCACTCGTTTGCGGGAGATGCTTCGCCCTTGGTACGCGCAATTCCACGTGGATGCGCGGAATTCCATATCTGCCTCGGTGCATGACAAAGACCTGCCGAATCTCTTGGGTAAGCTGAGCATCTTCTCGCTGGCGTTGCCAGGTGGGACGCTTGCGCCAGGCGTAAAAGCCACTTTCCGAGATCTCAAGCACTCGGCACATGGCGGCGACGGGAAACTCCTGTTTTGTTTTGTTCGATAAACTGATACTTCATTTGGATTCCCGTTCGGGCTGAGGGCACCATTACCAAATCTGATCTCACACGCTTCTCCACCCTTATTCTATCTCATTTTCATGCCCCTCTCTGGCGAGTAGCGCCATCTCACTTCCCGTGAAAAGATGCTCACTGCTTTTTTTACTATATCGCGCTCCTGTTGGACCCTTTCGAGTTCACGTTTGAGGCGGCGATTTTCTTCTTCGAGGCGGTTTGGTGCCTTTGCCTGGAAATGTATCTTTCCCATGCTCCGTCAATTCCTTGCGCCATCCATGAATGGCCGAATCTGAGATACCCAGCTCGCGGGCAATCTGTGCAATCGGCTTCCCTGATGTTTGCGCAAGTCGTACGGCTTCCTCTTTGAATTCTTTGATGTAGACCTTTTGGACCTTTCCCATTTGATGGACCCCTTTCTGATCTGGTTCGAGTATATCTCAACCTTAGGGACTCTATCAAATTGGGTCAATCTCACAAGTATTTCCTTTTCTTTTGTTCAAGTGCAAAAGCAAAAGCTCTTGTGGATCGTCAGTATGAAGCAAGTATAGGAGAGAGGGAAGCAAAGAGTCAGTGACGTGTTCCACGCACAAAGAGTGACCTTTTTCCTCTCCACGAACCCGCCAAAGAACATAGGAGTGAGAACGACTCCGAATGGCACTTTGTGAGAACCCTGACGAATATGGTATGATGAGGATGGGAGAAAAACAAAAAACCTCTCCCGGAACATTCACATGGCCTCCTCGCCGTGTCACTTGTGAGAGATTGCTCGTGAGAGGAAACCATTTCGGGATTAAGAGAGATACTTCTCCTCGTGGAAAACCATCAGAACAAAACTACGGAACAGCTCTTTCCCCTGCCTTCTCCCTCTGGGAAGCTGGATGGAGCTTCGCTACCCGGCTTACCGCTTCCCTTGACCCGCCTTCTCGGCAGGGCACAGGAGGTAGAGGAGGGTGAGCGCCTGCTGCATAACACGCAGGTTCGTCTGCTCACGGTCACAGGGACCGGCGGCGTCGGGAAAACCCGTGTGGCGCTCGCCATCGCGGCTCAGGTACAGCACGACTTTCCTGATGGCGCTTACCTGTTCAACCTGGCACCTGTTCAAGACGCATCCTTTGTCCTCCCTACTTTGCTTGAGGCTTTTTCCTTCCAGCAGAAGAGTGCCCATCCTCCTTTGGAGGAGTTGATCATCTCTCTCCGCACGAGGCACCTGTTGCTGGTACTGGATAACTTCGAGCAGGTTATCGGCGCCTCCCCACTCCTGGTCGAATTGCTGACCTCGTGCCCCGCGCTCAAGGTCGTTGTAACAAGCCGTGAGCGGTTGCATGTGCGGGGAGAACACGAGCTGGAACTTCAGCCGCTTGCGCTCCCTGGTCCACAGATGCCCGTTGGCCCCGAAGCTCTGGCGCAGTATGGGGCCATTGCGCTGTTCGTCGAGCGTGCACAGGCAACGCTCCCTTCCTTTCAAATGACTGCCGAGAATGCGCCGCTTGTGGTAGCCATCTGTCAGCGCCTGGACGGGTTGCCTCTGGCTCTTGAATTGGCCGCTGCGCGCCTGGGCGTCCTCTCGCTTCATGCACTGCACCAGCGCCTGACCCGTCGCCTGACCCTTTTGACAAATGGCCCACGCGATCTTCCCGCACGGCAGCAGACCCTTCGTGCGACGCTACAATGGAGCTATGACTTGCTCACCCCTCTTGAACAGCGCACCTATCGACGGCTCTCGGCCTTCGTCGGCGGATGTACACTGCCGATACTCGCAGCGATCTCCGCCTGGCCTGAGAGCGAAACGGCTACGCTTGAGGACACCGCTACTTCCTTATTAAGCAAGCATCTGCTGGTGAGACGAGAGCAGGAGCACGATGAGCCGCGCTTTGTCATGTTGGAGACGGTACGCGAATTCGGCTGGGAACAACTGGTTATTTGTCAGGAAGCAGAGATGGTCAGAGCCGCTCAAGCCCGCTATTTTGTCCAGCTTGCCGAGGCAGCGGCCTCCTCGTCTGGGAGTGAACAGGAGAACTGGTTTGAGCGCCTGGAATGGGAGCGCGAGAATCTGCGCATGACGCTGCAATGGCTGGTAGAGCACGCAGAGCAAGAGCACAATGCGGAAATGGCGCTGCGCCTGGCTGGCGCTATCGCCCGGTTCTGGACGGTACGCTGGTATCGCTGGTCTAGCAGTCAGGAACGCGACTGGGTCGAACGCACACTTGGCCTGAAGGTCGAGGTTTCCCCGGAGGTAAAAGCCAGGGCGCTGCAAGCAGCCGCATGGCTTGCCCTTGTCCAGGATGACGGTGAGCAAGCGGAGCGCTTCTACCAGGAAAGCTTGCGTTGTTTTGGCGAGGCCGAGGATGCTCGGGGAAGCGCGGTAGCTTCCTATTGGCTCGGCTATCTGGCCTGGGTCGTCCACCAGGACGGGAAGCAAGCCCAATCCTTGTTGGCACAGTGCTCTCGGCTCACCAAAGATGATCCCATAGTGCTGGCCCTTGCCAGGATAACCGCCGGGAATATTGCTCTTGATCAGGGGGAGCTCACGGAGGCACAGACGTGCCTGGAGCAGAGCGTCGCCCTCTGTCGCACTACGAAGCAGAAAAAGAATCTGGCGCGTGCGCTCCGGAGCATGGGGCGGCTCCGTTTTGCGCAGGGCGAGACGACAGATGCTCGCTCACTTTTTGAAGAAAGCCTGGCACTGTGTAGGGAGACAAAGGAAGCCTTCCACCTGGCGCGTGCCCTTGATTTGCTCGGTCAGCTTGAGCTGGAGCAGGGAAACGCAGAACTGGCACAGCCCTGGCTTGAGGAAGCACGTCGCTCCTATCACGCTCTGGGCACACAACGCCATCTCGCTTGGGCCTCTCTGCGTCTGGCAGAGGCGGCGAGGCAGCAGGAGAAGTACGAAGTGGCGCACGCTTGCTATCGTAAGAGCCTGGAACTATTCGAGCGCCTGAATGAGACCGAAGGCATTGCCTCCGTTCTGCGTTCATGGGGCCAGCTCGCGGCACAGCAACACAAGCTCCAATGGGCCGCGCGCCTGTGGGGAGCGAGCCAGGTATGGAGCCAGAGGAAAACTTCACCGCATTTCTCGCTTCCCGTTGATCACCTGCAACCGACAGGCGCGAACAATGAGCCTGTTGTGGTAGCCGTACGCCAGCAGCTCGGCCCGCAGGCCTTCACTGCTGCCTGGGAAGAGGGTCAGGGGATGTCTCCCGCACGCCTCCTCGCTGCGCAGACCTTGCACGAACCTGTTGCTTCTCAATCACCAACGCCACTGCGTAGAGAAGTTGGGCCATCTCACCTGACAGAGCGCGAGATCGAGGTCCTGCGCCTGGTCGCGCGGGGACACACAGATGCGCAGATCGCAGAGGCGCTGGTCATCAGCCCCCGCACGGTTCACGCCCATCTGCGCTCCATCTACAGCAAGCTGGGTCTCTCTTCACGTTTCGCCGCTATACGCTACGCACTTGATGCCCACCTGCTCTAATTTCCTCCATCGATCTCCAGTTTCAGCACCCTTCCCGCTGGCAACTACCCCCCATTACCTAGGCAATGCTCTTTCGGCATCGTGGGTGAAAGATAGATACGATTGCCGATGCTTCAAACTACCCATTCCACATATACTCCAAGCAACAGAGTTGGAAAGCGATCCAGGCAGGACCTGGCAAGAGAATGGGCACCCTCCTGCCGGATCTCCGCTTGAAATCAGCGCTCTTTAAAACGGTTAAGGATTATGAACAAATGGTATTGGACAAAACGGGTCCCGACAGAAAAACCCGCCTAAAATCCTGCCGAGATGGAATAGAATGTTTTCCCCTTGTTTCAGTAAGTGTCCTATGGACGCCGCTCTGAATTGACCAGAAGCGACGTCTTGAAAAAAACCGATTCTGGCGCGGGAAGTGGATTTGGGAATAGAGAGGCTTGAGAGAAGCAGTTCCAGTATTTTGCTTCATCCTCTTTCCGAGGATCCCTCCGAGGTCCTGCGTCACCACCAGTGGCGGTGTCCCCTGGAAAAAAGAAGAAAAGAGAGTGAAAAGATGAGCCTTTCAATAACAAAGCATCCCATTCTGATCCGAGCAGGTCATAATGACCTCTCGGGAGTGTATGCGAAACCTTCGAGCGCTCCTCGCGCTCTGATTGTGGCCTTGCATGGGGGCGCCCTCTCAGCCGCTATCTTTGATAACACCATCCCTGGCGAAGCAGGCTTCCTCGATACGGCGGCCTCTCTTGGGTACGCGGTGCTGGCGCTGGATCGACCGGGCTATGGTGCCAGCCAACAGATCGCCGAAGATCTGAGCACCTTTGACGGCCAGATCGCCCTCCTGCGGCTCGCGCTGACCGCAGCCTGGGAGCAGTATGGAGCCGACTCGGCCGGAATCGTTCTGCTTGGCCAATCCTTCGGGGGACTCATCGTCCTTGGACTGGCTGCCAGCCAGCCTGATGTCCCTTTACTTGGCGTGAGCACTCATGGGACGGGATTACGCTGGTTGCCAGGTGCCCTCCAACGCTTTCAAAGCAGGCTTTCCGAGGTCCCATTCGTCCAGTTTCCTTTCGACGAGAACGCCAGGTCCCTTGGGCCTGCCAACAGTTGGGTTCATGAGGCCCGAGAACGCTTGAAGCAGAGTCGAGCTCCTTTGCCGATGGCGGAGTTGCGTGAGGTGCTTCGCTTTCCCGAGCATCTTCGCCAGATCAGTGCTGAGGTGCGCGTTCCCGTCCAGATGACCCTTGGAGAGTATGACACCACCTGGGAGTCCTCTGCATCTGCGCTGGATGAACTAAGCCAGCTCTTCCCACAAGCCCCATTTGTGGATGTGCGTCGCCAACGCTTCGTTGCTCATCAACTCAGTGCCCACTTAGCGACGCGTGTGTTCTACCTGCGTGAACTGGCTTTTGTCGAAGAGTGCCGGGTTCACAACAGCATGATTGCCCCTGAACCCTTGCCATAACCTTGCTTTCGCGTTCGATATCGAAGCCGTGACTGTGTGAACACAGGTGAAAAGCCTGAGTATCATTGCCGTCTGGATGAGCATTGCGCAGAGAAAGATCGTGTGCTGCTCATCATCCAGGCGGATCAGGGATGGCTCCACATCCAATGGCACGGGTATTTCCTGGACTGCAACTGCCCGTGCCATTGGATGTGAGAAGAGTTGTCACAGGAAACGAAGGTTTTTGCTACTCAGCTTTTACAGCGTAACAGAAAAATGAAGGATCTCTTTCCTACTTCCTCACTTACAAAAACGATTTGCAACCATTCGCTTGTGGAGCGGCTTGATCCGTTACCAATGGTTGCGCTGCTCATGATTGGGGGCAAATGCTCATGTTTGTTTGAGGGCAAAAGTTGCTTACATGGTAGGTCATTTACCAACTGTTCCGAGAGACGTAGCTCCGATCCTTACCCTTGCACGGCTGGAACACCATGCAGTGCTGTTGCACTGCGCACAGCTTTGACAACTGCTCTCGCCAGCGTGCTCGCTGCCGCGGCACCAATCGTACTGACATGGGCTGCCGTCAGGGCACGATCAGAAAGTGTCTGTGTCTCTGACCCCAAGGCGAGAGCGAAGACGGTATCGCCATCAAAGAGCGTATGCACGGGCCGAATCGCTTGTGCCAGCCCATTGTGTGCCATCTGAGCAACCTTGTTGGTCCACTCCTTGCTGAGTGTAGCGTTGGTCGCTACCACAGCAATAGTGCTGTTGCCGAAGGGATTGGACCCCTGAGCTTCCTTCTCTCTTGAATGGAGTTCGCCTGCGACGCGTTGTCCGGTCTCTTGATCAAAGATATCCCCCACGGCATTGACGACGACCAGTGCTCCGACAAGGGTACCATCAGCGAGTTTCATACTGGCTGAGCCCAGACCTCCCTTCATCGCGTGAGTTGGGTCGAAGAGCTTGCCAATCGTAGCTCCTGTGCCAGCGCCAATACTCCCTTGCACCACAGGACCGCTGTTTGCCTGTTCACAGGCGCGATAGCCCGCTCTGGCATCGGGACGAACAGTAGATGAGCCGAGAGCGAGATCGAAGATCGCGGCTCCCGGCACAATGGGTACCCGCGCAACGTTTGTCTCCAGGCCAATCCCTCGCTCTTCCAGATAGCGCATCACACCATCAGCCGCCACCATGTTCATTATCACCGTCCTGAGCGGAGTGTTCCAATGGTTCCATATGGAGGGGCCACTCTCGCTCGAAGAGCTTTCAGAGCAGTACACTACGTACATTCTGCGAGCGTTGGGATCAGTTGGGGAGTTGGCTGATCGCTACAAAAATCTCGTGCAACGAGCGACAAAAGAAAAGGGATCGGCATAATTCTCCGCTTTCGCTCTCTGCCTTCTACAGGGTACTGTCAACCTATTGAAATGAAAAAGCCACTCCTTCCTCAGTCCGCATTTCCTCTTCTTGATGCGCAACGACCTAACTGGTGTGAAATCCTGTAAATGGATCTCCCGCTGGTTTGGTGAAAAAAGCTCATCTGCAGAGTGTTTTGAAAACCATCACTCGCTCTGGCAGCTGCTTCTCGAAACACGTTCATCGCTCTGCAATACCAGAATCACCAAAGTGGCGGAAGACCCTCTTTGCCCAAACCCGAATTTGGCTCATAAACTTGCCTGAAAAAGTTGTAGAGAGAAAACTCAAAAATTTCACTCACACCTGAGGTTTCACTCCTCATTTGGGCGGACAATGACGTCAATATGGCGAGAAAATGCGCCTCGGCCTTGTTTTTGGCCTAAGAATTGGGTATCATTGTGTTCTTTCTCTGGAGCGATTTCATTGAGTGGTAGGCTGGCTACAATCAGCGATTCAAGAGGTGCAATATTCCCTGTGCACTTGGTGAGGAAAGCCAAGAAGAGAGAACACTTTGTGATGATTTCTCGGCCCCCTCGAAAGTTACGTGCAATGGAGAACATCTCACTCTAGAGAGAACAGGAGGCTGAGTGAGTACTTGTCCAGAAAAAGATGTAACACAGATACCACAAAGAAAATTTTGAATAGAGGAGAGTATCTATGAAAATTCGCATGCTCTGTGAACGTGATGCCGAGGCGTTTCTTCACCTAAGGAAACAGATCAATGAAGAAACATCCTTTATGTTGCGTGAGCCTGATGAAAACGAAACGCTTGCAAAGCAACAACGAGAACAATTTCTCTGCCCTTCCCCACAAGACCATCTTCTTATTCTCGTGGCCGAACACGGTGAGCAATTGGTCGGATTTCTGATAGGAGAGCGAGGAGAGCGCCAGCGCAATAGACACCGCCTTGGTCTCGTGATTGGCATTTTGCAAGCCTTTACAGGACAAGGCATCGGAACCCAGCTCTTCATGACTATGGAAGACTGGGCCCGCCAACAAGGCATTCGCCGCTTAGAGTTGACAGTCATGACACACAATCAAGCCGCAGTCGCTCTCTATCAGAAATGTGGTTTTGAAATCGAGGGCACGATGAGACGCACTATGTTGATCGATGGTGACTATATCGATGAGTATGTGATGGCAAAACTTCTTTACTGAGGCTGAAATTACACATTGAGGGTGATTGAATCTCGTGGTTTGACACATATTCTGGTTCATCCCACGGGATACGCAACGAGGTGCAAGCAAGCTAGCAGCAGAAAGGAAAAAGAGACCTCTAATGAGAGAGCAACAAAACGAACTCTCATGAGGAGGTCACTTTAGATATGGTACCGAACGCGAGCATAGAAGTTCAAACCACACCTCGGGATCGCCCTTCTATCCCTGCATGGTTCGCCGAAGTCGTCATTGTGTCCCAGCATCTCACCACGAAAGGACTCCTAGAAGCCTTTGCGCATCACATCCAATTGGTACGTGGACGCTTCGGCAGCTATGAACCAATTGATTTTTTCGCGCTCCTGTTCGGGTATGCAATGAGTGGAGAACGAACGTTATTGGCTTTCTTTGAACGTGTCGCTCCCTTTGGATCGGCCTTCATGGCCCTCTTTGGACGCGCTGAGCTCCCCCATCGTGCCACCTTGAGTCGTTTCCTGGCGAGCGTCGACCGTCCCTGTCTGGAAGCGTTTCGTACCCTCTTCGAGCAGCACAGCTTTGCGGAAGGATGGACGAACGATTCCATCGGTGGGATCTGGGATCGGCAGGGACGCCGCTACCTCGTCTTTGATGTTGATGCCACACGTCAGGCAGCACCGCAGCGGGGATTGCCCTGTGATCCAAGCCTGCCTCCCCCTCAACGTCGACTCGATGCGGTCTGTGCACCAGGCTACACGGGGAGAAAACGAGGCGAGGTGGTACGCACACGTACCGTCGCGCTTCAGATGCATACTCGTCAATGGATCGGCACCTATGCAGGCCGAGGCAATGGTGACTATCAAGGAGAACTTGCCTTGGCGCTTCAAGCCATCACAACCTACTTAGGACTTTTTGCCCTCACTCCAGAGGTTGCTCTCGTTCGTCTCGACGGGCAATATGGTGATACCGTCGCCATTGCACAACTGATTGCAGCAGGCGTCCATCTGGTGACACGAGCGAGAGGGTATCGCGTCCTGGAGCACCCACAGATCCAATATGTGCTGGCTCACTCACCAACCGCGCATGTGAGCAGAGTCAACAGTGATGAGATGGTCGAGTTGTTTGACGGAGGCTGGCTCCAATTGGATGGAGACGTGCCTCAAACTCGCATCATTGTGGCTCGACACCGCGCCCCCGAACCGGGCAAGAGGGTTTCAGTAGGCAAGTGCATTGGTGAGTGGGTGTATGAGGTTTTCATCACGACCCTGCCCGTCGATGGATACCTCGTCGAAGATGTACTCGATCTCTATCATGGGCGGGGAGCCTTTGAGGCGGTGCTTGCGGATGAAGATGTCGAAGAAGATCCCGATCGCTGGTGTTCGTACACCGAGTGCGGACAAGAGCTCTGGCAGATTGCATGTCAATGGGTGTGGAACCTTCGGCTCTCACTTGGACAGGCCATGCAACAAGCTAAGCTGCGCGAGATCGAGTGGGCGTCCCCAAAAAAGACTCCTCTTGTGCTCCCCACCATTGAAGAGCCAGTTGAGGAGTATGGACCGTGGGAGTGGGCCGCAGCCTTCGGACGGGCTACTGGGCGCTTCGGGACCGATGCCTTCACGATGCAGGAAGATGGCAAGCTCCGCTGTCCAGCGGGAGCAAGCCTCTGGTTGAGTGAAGTGCGTCAAGAAAATGCGTTCACTCAGCGCGCCGTCTACCTCGCTTATCAGACTGGCTGCCAATGCTGTTCTCTGCGAGAGCAATGCTTGGCAAAAGGAGCAAAAGGCAATCGTGCCCGACGAGTCAGCGCTGTCCGTCGCCTCTTGCCCCCACCTGCCTCGGTTGCGTGTGAGCAAAAGCCGGTTCTCCTCGGACCAATACGATGGGTGGATGTCGCAGGCCGAGCGCTTCGTCGTACTTGGACCACCCATTGGCGACGTCAACACGCCGAGATCATCCCGCTTGTGGAGTGCCCGAAGAGAATTTTCCCACCACCACGTCCCCCTCGTGCGCTACGTTCGCATTATCGCTGGAGTTGGCCCGATCGGCTCGCCTGTAATGCTTGGTGGGGGCCACCGCAACTGCGTGTGACCGTCGCAGGCGTTCCTGCCTTTCTCGTCATCAAGTAATACAGGAGGAATTGACTTCCAAACAGGTAATGTGAGCAAGGTGTCATCTCCCCTCTAAGCTGATCATGAGGGGCAAGAGTCCCTGCCTGCTTTCAATAACCTCTTCCACTATTTCGTTGCTCGCTTGCTGTCAGCTCGTTGCGTATCCCGTGGGTTCATACACAGCTTTGGTGAAATAGTGCCCGCTTGATTTTGCTCCCCTCAAAAACGAAAAGATATGGCGTCGGAAACTTGCCAAACATCAGTACGAGGTTCTGCCAGTTTGACTTGCTGCAAATGCGCCATTATACTCCGGGTAGAGAAAGCAACAAGGAGAGCCCTTCATGGCAAACTGGAAACTCGTTGTCTGGCTGAGACAAGGAGTAGCGGGGTGGAACCAATGGCGAGAGCAATATCCAGATGTGATAGTCGATCTGAGTGATGCTGATCTGAGCGGGGCAGACCTGAGCGGAGCCAACCTGATCAGTGCCAGGCTGATGAGAGCGAATCTGAGCGAGGCCAACCTGAGTGGGGCAGACCTGCGCTGGGTCAAGCTGAACCAGGCCCGGCTGACCAGTGCCTCGCTAAGTGGGGCCATTCTGGAGAATGCCGACCTGAGTGACGCTGACCTAAGCGGCGCGGACTTGAGCAAGGCTAAGCTGTGTGATGCCAAATTGCGTCGGGCCAAGCTGAACCAGGCCCAACTGACCAATGCCTCGCTGAACCGGGCCCGGCTGAACCTGTCCAGCTTGACCCGAGCCAACCTGGACGGAGCAGACCTTGGCGGAGCCGTCTTGAGCGAAGCCGTCTTGAGCGAAGCCCGGCTGACCAACGTCGTGCTGAACCGGGCCAAGCTGGACTATACCCAGCTGAACCAGGCGGACCTGAGCGGAGCTGACCTGAGCAACGCTTACCTGGGCAATGCCAACCTGCGTGAAGCCAATCTGAGCGGGGCTAACCTCAACGACGCAAAGCTCACCCAAGCCCTCTTGCAGGGAACCAATCTGGAACAGGTCACTGTGAGAGGTGCGGACTTCCAGGAAGCCGACCTGCGCGGCATCCCCTGGCTGATCGTCATGGACCTTACCCTGCAATCGGGTGCAAACTTTGCAGGCATTCAATGGGATCTCTCAACCGACTAAAAAGAGTTCTCCTTCCCGGCAAACCATCCGATTAGTCCGTATACGGAAGAATCTTTCTTCTCACCTTGTAAGGCCTATACGAGTGTCATGTATAATGGATCCCATAATGAGATTCCTCAACACTTTTCGTGCTCATGAGGAAATGATTTCATGCTGCTTGCAGAACGCGACATCTGCGCGGCCTGGCATGTCTGTATATGCGGCAAAGTACGCTAAAGCCTCGTTTTTGAGAATATTGAAAGTACTTCGCGATAGTATGCGCTCCGTGAACGTGCGCTAGCACTCGGTTGGAGCGAGGAGCGCATCATGGTGATCGACCAAGGTCTGGGTTATTCAGGTGCCTCAACAGTTGACCGCCTGGTGGCTGAAGTTGGTCTTGGGGCTGGAGGTCTCCCAGTTAGCGCGTAACTCCAGCGATTGGCATCATCTGTTGGAAATCCGTGCACTTACCCATACCTTGATCTTGGATGAAGAGGGGCTCTACGATCCCTCTACCTTCAATGACCGCCTCTTGCTTGGACGAGAAGCGGGACGATGAGTGAAGCAGAACTCTTTGTGCTGCGCGCACATCTGCGCAAGGCGGTATTCTCAACAAAGCGAGGCGGGGAGCGCTCAAACTGACCTTACCCATCGGGTTTACCTACACCGAAACGGACGCTGTGGTGCTTGATCTCGAACGGCCACGTGCAGGCGAGCATTTGCGAGGTCTTTCGCAGTTTTGCACACACCGGCTCAGCTTTTACGACGGTCCGTCACTTTCGCCAACAGCATTTGCTTTTCCCGCGCCGTCTGCGTCGTGGGGCGCACCGCAGAGAACTCGTCTGGGCAGAGATTAAGCACCATGATGTGCTACGCCTCCTATATCATCCACCCTATGCAGGAGCCTACGTCTATGGGCGCCCCCACACCACCAAAACTGCCGATGGCAAGCTCCATATTCAGGATGTTCCCCGTGCCGACTGGAAGGCCCTTGTGCGTGACGCTCACATCGGGTACTTAACAAATAGGATAGGACTCGATCCGTGTGCAACGGGAGGATTTGTATGGGAACGGATGGAGTGATTGTCCGACCTGGATGGTACGTCTACAAAATATTCTCTCTGTCGAACGAAGATGATTCCGTAAAATATGAGGAGGAAGTGCTCGCAATGAGACGCGATCCCAAAGGCTTCAAAAGAAAAATATTAAGCACTCTCTGCTTTACTTGCTCAGGTGAGTTTCCACGTGGTGGTCCTTTTCTCCTGATATGCTCTTTCCTTGCAATCGAGGAATGAAGCCAACTACATCAAGCAAATCACGACTTACGTGAAGGACTCAGGCAAGCGATCAAAGCCATTGAATCGCAGCAGGAGCACATCAAGATGCTTGAAGAACTCATCACTTCTCAACAAGAGCGCCTCAACCTGCTAGAAGGCCAGCTCGCCAAAGAGAGTCATAAGAGCAGTTTGCCTCCCTCCTCTGATCGTTTTGTGCGTCCCCCCAAGAGCTTGCGACAGCCCAGCGGCAAGAAACCTGGTGGACAAAAAGGCCATCGCGGACATCACCTACGCCAAGTCCAGGCACCTGATGAAATCCTCATTCATCCCATGCACCAGTGTGAACATTGCCACCAGGATCTGCGTTTGCAGCCCGCTGACCTGCCAGAACGACGCCAAGTCATCGATCTGCCTGCCAAGCGGCTCTGGGTCAGAGAACATCGCGTGGAAGAAAAGCAGTGTCCAGTCTGTTTCCATCTCACCCGTGCATTCTTCCCTGGAAGCATTTCGGCTCCTGCACAATATGGGGCCGGTATTCAAACCTTGGCCTCCTATCTGGTCGAAGGCCAGGCTCTCCCCTACGCTCGAGCCAGTCAACGCTTCCAGGAACTGCTCGGCATCCAGCTTTCAGCCGGCAGTATCGCCACCTTTGTTCGAGCCTGTCATCAGCGGTTAGCTGAGGTAGAAGCCACCCTCAAAGCAGCGTTAGTGAAGACCAAGGTGATCCACCAGGACGAAACGGGGATGCGTGTTGGCAAGATGGGCTGGTGGGTGCATGTGTGCTCGACGGATCGGCTTACGCACTATGCCGCCCATCCAAGCCGAGGTCGCAAAGCCCTCTATGCCATTGGCATTGCTCCGGCATTTGCAGGCACCAGCGTGCATGATGGCTTGAAGAGCTATCAGAGCTACAGCTTCACCCAGGCCTGGTGCAATGTCCATCACTTGCGCGAACTGACCTTTCTCGATGAGGAGCTGAAACAGCCCTGGGCGCATGCCATGAAAGAGCTCCTCCTCTCGATGAAAGACGAGGTAGAGCGAGCGAAAGCGTCGGGGCAGCAGGAAGTGGATCTCCTAATACTCGCGCGCCTCCTTCAGCGGTATGATGAGATCCTCGCTGAAGGCTATCGAGCCAATCCTCCTCCCCCGCCTCCAAGAAAATCTGAGCAGGGGAAGCGAAAACCCAGGACGAGCCAAGCAAACGCCAGCGCGCAATCGCCTTGACCGGCTCTCTCAGGGGAAATGGATGGTCCTGCGATTTCTCCACGACTTTGCTGTCCCTTTTGACAACAATCAAGCGGAAAGAGATCTTCGCATGATGAAGGTCCAGCAAAAGGTCTCCGGGAGCTTTCGCACCGAAGAGGGAATCGCCATGTTTTGTCGCATTCGCAGTTATCTTTCCACGTTGCGCAAGCAAGGAATGAAGCTACTTTCTGCACTGGAGCAGACGCTGGCGGGCAATCCCGTTCTCCCCGCTTTTTCATGACCCTTCTGAACAGTTACGAGAGCAGAGATGCCTATCAAGCTAGCTTGATAGGCGAAGTACAAAGGCGGGCTGCTTACGAAAGCGCTTCTTGGTCGTCTTCCACCACGTCCGGCTCCTTTGGCGGTTCGATGGCAAAGGTCAGATCATCTGCAATGGGGGTTGGCACTGCGGAGAGATCCAGTTCGTAATTGTCAAAGCGCTTAATATGCTTGGTTTGATAGAGCGAGAGTGCGGCTAATTGGATAATGTACACGAAGTTGACCACCCTTATCGAGGTACTGCAGGCGCTTCTTCTATGGATCAGCTGTATCAGGTCGAGCGCGATTGGAGGAGTCCCGCGATGAGTAGCTCAACCATGCGGCGGCCATCGTAGCGCGGGTCGTTGTCGGCGCCAACGCAGAGGTTGCCGATGCCATACATCAGTTCGAGGGCATCAATATCGGCGCTGATCTCGCCAGCTTCAGCGGCGGCGGCGAGCAACTGAGCGCAAACGGGCACGAGGCGATCAAGGAAGTAGGCATGCAGCGCGTCGAAGCCGACGCTACCGGGTTGCAGGGCCGCGGCAAGTCCATGCTTCGTGACCAGAAAATCAACGAAGAGGTTGACCCACTGACCGAGTGCCGCGTGCGGCGAGCCACCATTCGCCAGCAGGACCGGACCAGCCTCGGCGCAGGCCTCGACCTGATGGCGGTACACGGCAACAACGAGATCCGCTCGCGTCGGGAAGTGGCGATAAATCGTCCCCATCCCGACGCCAGCCGCAGCCGCGATGTCACGCACTGGCGCATCGACACCGGACGTAACGAACACGGCGGCGGCGGCGGCGAGCAACGTCTGCTCGTTGCGCTGCGCGTCGGCCCGCTTCTGCCGGGCTGGTTGCCCCGCTCCCTCGTCGATGGTGGTCATTGCTTTATTCCCTCCCTCAAACAATAGCTTTACAAACGGAACAAAGTTCCGTATAATAGTATCGGAGCAGCGCTCCGATACTATTATACATTCTACCATGGAGGAATACAATCTATGAACAAATCAGACATGGCGATGACGGACGTGGCCATGAGTGCGCCCACTCCAGTCGTCTCGGTGAAGCCGGTCGTGCTATCAGCCCCGGGCCGTGGTGAGGATCTGCACGTGCGAGTGTCTGCGCCCGCGATTGGGCACAAATTGCCTATTCTTGTTTTCTCGCACGGCTTTAGCTTGTCGTTAGACAGTTATGGCCCGTTGGTCGACTTCTGGGCTGCTCACGGCATCGTGGTAATGCAGCCCACTCATCTCGACTCGGGGACGCTGAGCCTTCCTCCTGACGATCCCCGTACACCACTGATCTGGCGTTTCCGAGTCGAGGACATGAAGCGCATCCTCGACCAACTCGATCTCATTGAAGCTTCCGTTCCCGGCCTCAGTGGGCGCCTCGATCGAAGCCGCATCGCCGCAGCCGGACACTCCTGGGGCGGCCAGACGGCGAGCATGCTGCTGGGCGCGCGAGTCCTCGATCCCGAGGGCGGAACGGGAGAGGACCTGTCCGACTCGCGGATCAAAGCGGGTGTGCTGCTTGCCACGCCTGGCCAGGGCGGAGCTGACCTGACTCCGTTCGCAGCCGAGCACTTCCCATTTATGCACCCGAGCTTCGCGGACATGACCACGCCGGCCCTCGTGATCGCGGGGGATCGAGACCAGTCCCTCCTGTCTGTTCGGGGGCCGGACTGGTTTACTGACCCGTACTTCTTGAGTCCAGGCGGCAAGAGCCTCCTTACTCTGTTCGGGGCAGAACACTCACTTGGCGGAATCCATGGGTACAACGCCACGGGAACGACGGACGAGAACCCCGAACGAGTCGCCCTGATCCAGCGGCTCACGTGGGCTTACCTTCGCAATGCGTTCGACCCTGAGGACTCCAGTTGGAAGGCCTCGCGCACGGCTTTGATGGAGGGTCTCAATCCACTGGGTCGAATTGAATCCAAGTGAAGCTCTCAGAAGCGCACTGCGCGCCCCATATCCCGAAAACGTCGCACGATGGGTCTATCGATGAGATCCTGGTGCCAAGCTTGACTGCTGGGCAGATTGTCATCATGGATAATCTGGCGGCTCATAAAGGGAAGAAGATCGAGGGTCTGATCCAGGCCAGGGGATGCCAGTTACGCTTTTTGCCAGGCTATTCACCGGACTTCTCCCCAATTGAAGAAGCATTTTCCAAAGTGAAGATGCATTTGCGTCAGGTTGGGGCTCGTACACGCGAAGCACTGCAAGAAGCCATTGGCCAAGCTTTGCTTACGGTGACTGCACAGGATGCGCAGGGGTGGTTTTGTCATTGCGGCTACCTTCCGCAAGAGGTAAGCAAGTAGTCTTAAAAACCTTGGGGTTGATGAGAGAGAAAGAGCTCTCCAAACTCCTGCCTTTCATCGTAGGAGTTTGGAGAAGTCTGATGAAGAAATTCCATGGTGAGCATTGGACTCAGGCTTGAGATGCTCACCATGTACAGGTTAGAAGAGGCGGTATGATCCTCTCACCGTCAACTGTTCGGTGGTTGGCGGCTCGGCCATTGAGGTCTTGAGGGCCTCCTGGAATGCGTGAAATTCTGGGAAGGTCGGCAGAGGATTGTCTACCCCCTCGTCAATTTCCAAGAACACCACATAGGTCACCCCATCGGCGAGTCGACAGGACGCGTAACGAATGCCCTCGGGCTGCGCTTGCTCAAGCGCCCCAAATAAGCGCCTGATGCCAGCCTCGACTTCTGGCACCTGTGTCGGTTTCACTTTCGCACGGATCATGAGGACGTTCATGGGAATAATCTCCTTTCACTCTTCGCATGGGTTTGTCTTGCGTTGTATGCTTCATCCGGCAGCGATGGCCGGGGCTGAGGTCGTTTAGCTCCAGGACGCACCCGCCTGCTCCTTGATGGTCGCGTTGAGGCGATTGAACAGGTTAGTGGTAGCGATCATGAGGATAATGGCGGACAGCCCCTTTTCGTCAAAGTGCTGAGCCGCCTCGTTCCAGATCTCGTCAGAGACCGCATCGGCCCGATCGGCGAGCCGGGTGGCAGCCTCGGCAAGCGCAAGGGCTGCGCGTTCGGCGTCAGTGAAGTAAGGCGTCTCCCGCCAGGCAGCCACGGCGAAAAGCCGCTCGTCCGTCTCGCCTACCTTCCTGGCGGTGCGTACACCCGCGTCGACGCAGGCGCTACAGCCATTGATCTGGCTCGTTCGCAGATGGACAAGCTCCAACGTCCGCTGTGGCACGCCTCCCTGGTGCATGGCCTTATACAGGTTCTGAATGCCCTTCATGGCGTCAGGAAGGACCATCGCTGGATTCTTCATTCGTGCTGGCATATTCTACTCTCCTTCTGTTATCAAGGCTCGAAAAGAATTTCAATTGTCTCTCAAAATGCCCAACCGAGATCAAGCACCTATTGGGATGGGCTGGATGCGCCACTTAGCTTCTCGCAGGAAAGAAAACTCCGAGGGCCCGGCTTTGTGGTCGAAGTGCCCACGAAATGAGCGCGAGCACGACGAAAATGAGGGGCATGATGACCATGCTTGTGTCTTCGCCGCTGAATGCGTTGGATGCCGCCGCCCCCGTCATAACAATGATTTCGCCTGCATAGGCCCATTCCTTGAGTCGAGGAAAACGTGGCACCAGCAAGGTGATGACGGCAAGCAGCTTCCACACGCCGATAATCGTGAGCAAGTAGAGTGGGTAGCCGAGGCGCGTGATAACATCGGCAACAGGCTCGCCGGCCACCAGCATCGTTCCCCCATGCACCAGGTCCGAGAGACCACCGGCGAGCAGTTCAAGCGTGATGATTGCGGTGGTCGCCCAATAGACGATCACTTTCGCATGTACCGTCAAGCCCTCTTTCATCTGTATCGTTGACACGTTTTTCTTTCCTTTCTTCGATTGCTTTCGTTCTCTTTACCTCGTGAGGTAATCCGGTCCTTCTGCCGTGTAGACGGCATTCTTCGTCTTGTGTTTTTCGTCTCGCGACCATCGGTTGAGGTTTGTTCCTTCACTTCTCTGACGGAATGCAAAGAAAAAAGGTGACAGACACAGCTCACTGCTCCTCCTGAACCGATGGAATTTCATCTGTATCAAGGGAGACCAGGACTAAGCCGAGACTGCGAATTTTGAGCAGAACCCGATAAAGTGCAGCTTGATCGACCAGTGATCCGTACAGTTCCGTTCTGTCAGATGCCTCGGGGGGAATCCGAAGATCCTCAAACCATTCCTGCCAGGATGAGTCCAGGCGCCCTTTGATCCAGCAGCGCTCCAGACAGATGGCGCTGTGCATCAGCTAACTCATTGCGCTCATATGCAAGCTGAGCAAGACAATGATAGGCCCATGAGGCGAAGAAAGGCTCTGCACTACCTGTTTCCAGCAGCAATTGCTGTCGAGTAAGCTCCTGACCTTCATCCATGTAGACAAGAGCCTGATGGTAGTAGTAGGAGGCCCTGCGCAGCTCGCCTTTTTCCAGGCAGACCTCACCCAACCAGAGGGACGCTCCGAATGCTCCGGCATGATCGCCGAGTTGTTTTTCCTTCCTGTATCCTTCGAGAAAGTACTGCCAAGCCACATTCACCTCACCCGCAAGTAAGGCTTCTCCCCCCTGACCAGAAGGTGGTCAGGATATATAAAACTCTGCTCTGGAAGCCTCGATTGTGCCTGCTGGCCCAACACCAATAGGTGCTCAACATCGTCTTGAAAGAAGGCCAGGTCAGCGTGCAGTTGCAATGCTTCTCCAAGTTGTTCCCACTGCTCTGTTGCCTCAAAACCTCGCTCTGCCCATTGCAACAATGACTCGATAAGGACCCACGAGGCCGGTGAACGCCGATCAGTGGTAAACATGAGAGCGAGCGCATACTGAAAACAGAGGTCTGGTTGGGCTTGCAGCATCTTCTCCGGCATGCGTCTCAACCAGGAGAGTAATAGATGATATTCATTGCGAAAGCTGTTGGGGACCAGAAACCGTCCAATGAGTACAGCTGCGCGGGAAAAATCCTCGCACGCCAGCGCCATTTCAATCGCTTCCGGCAGCAGATGCTGTTGCTCATACCACAGACTCGCTTTCTGGCTGAGTGAGCGGAGTGTAGCAGCCCCCAAGCGAAGCCTGGCTTCATGCTGCATGGCCTGTGCCCATAGGGCATGATAGCGATACCACTGCCGCTTCTCGGAGAGGGGTTGGAGAAACAGATTGGCTCGCTCCACCTGTTCGAGCAGCTGAGCACTATCCTCTCGGCCCCTGATGACATCGCAGAGGGTGACACTCAAAGGAGCGAGCCAGCTTGTCTTTAACAAGAAGTCTTGCACGTCCTCCGACAGGTTGGCGAGGATCTCTTCACGCAGATAGTCGAGGAGGAAGCGCTGGTTGCCACCGAGCATTCGCACCCCGACAGAGGGATCAGCCTGTTTCTGGAGGAAGAGTGCTGCCAGCTGCAAGCTGGCAATCCAGCCCTCTGTGTGAGCTTCCAGGAGTTGAACATCGCGATCTTCGAGGGCAAGTCCCATCCGCTACGTGAGAAAGCACTGCGTTTCTTCCCGTGTAAAGCGCAGATCCGTTCAGCCAACTCATTGTGGAGAGTTGTCAAGCCAATAGAAAGAGGACGACGAGTAGATGCAGGAGCTTGCAGCAGGGCAAGCGCATGCTCCCCGATCTCTGGCCGACATCTGCGCAAAGCTGTAATGATCAAGACCCAGAAGCGCGCCGGGTCATTGTCCAGTGCGTCCAGAGACAGCCAGGCGACAGGCACTTGCTACCGTTGTGCCCATGCTGAGAGCAGGGTGGTCTTGCCCCAGCCTGCGGATGCTGAGAGCAAGGTCAATGGGTAAGACAGAGCGGTATCCAGAGCCGAGAGGAGCCGCTCCCGTACGACGAGGGTGGCAGGCAGACGTGGAGGAGAGAGCCTGGTCATCACCATCATCCAGCTTTGATCATTGAGCGCACGTTCAGGCTCGACTATGTCGGAAGGTGTCTCGTTGCCAGCCTGCGTTGTGTGCAAGGAGACACGTGGAGCAGACGCATGCGAGGGCTGTCCTGGCTGCTCCTGTTTGATCTCCTGGAGCGCCTCAGCCACCTCCTCTAAACGAGAGAGAGACGCGATCAATTGGTCCAAGATAGCGCTTCCTGCGGCTCCCGGAGCTGGTGTGGTACGCATACCAGTAGCCCGTCCCACGAGACCGGAACTCTTTGAGCACGTTCAGGCGGCCATGTTGCCCCTGAAAGGAAAAGGAGGAATGGGTGGTCAACCAGACGCGCCATGTTTCCTCGTTTCCAGGGATGACCGGCTTCTCTACAATGAACCGGTGTACAGATGGCGCGAGTGTCCTCTCTGCCATAAATTCTGGATAACCCGTTCCAGCAACCTTGAGAGTTTACCTTGCTATCGGGAGCCTGATCATCCAGACGAATACGACCTATTTGCATCAGATAGATCTTGGCGCCTTCTTGACGCATATGAAGCAGCTCGCCAAGCACGTTTTGAGTATGGAGGGAAGGGAAAATAAAGCGTCAGACTACTCATTTTCTGCCTGATGTGTTGAGATGCCAAAGATCTGCTCTAGATCACGGCTGTACTTATGCTCCGCCCGCTTGAGCACTTTGAGATAGCGTCCGGTGGTCGCCAGGCTCTCATGGTCAAGAAAATCCTGGATCTCACTCGCGCTGACCCCCAGTTGGTCCAGGGTCTTGGCCGCAGTGTGGCGCGTGACGTGGAACTTACTGGTTCCCAGGCGACGCGCACAGATTTGCTCAAGGGCCTGGATCGAGAGAGCCTGGCCGCGGCTCTGGTTGCGTGAAAGGGAGATCCACACTGGTGCCTCGCCTCGGGCAGGCCACCCGGGACCATAGATCCGCTCCAGGTAGATCGAGATCGCTGCACTGGTTTCTTCCCCGAGCTGCCGCGCGTTTCGTTTGCCGCCCTTGGTGCATGGGAAGGTAACCCGGAGCAGCGCACCAGCGCGGGTGAGATGGCCCACGCGCATCTCAGCGAGGGCCGCGACGCGCTGGCCAGTCTGGAGCGCTAGGCTCAAGATGGCATAATCGCGCATGCTACTGAGTGATGTCCGATCGATGGTCGCCAGGAGTTTGCGCATCTCCAGGGGTTCGATGGCTTCGGCGCTGGCATACTGATAGATCTTGCGCCGCTCCAGGAGTTCGACCGGATTGTCGCCCTGGTAGAGCTGCTGGCGACGGGCGTAGACAAAAAGGCTGCTCAGAATCGCTAGGCGCTGGTTATACGTATTGTTGGAAGGTGCGCCAGCGTGTGGCGAGGTGGCCGCGCGTTCCCCGGCCCAGCGCTGGGCAATGAGGAGCCAGTGCGCGCGGGTTGCCTGATCCGAAAGGTCCATGAAGAGGTCATAGCCCTGGGCGCGCAGCGCAGCACGGCAGGAGAGCGCGGTGTTGTGGTAGGCTACATGGGTTTTCACGCTGTGTGATTTGCCCGTCTTGGCATCCAGCCAGGCGACCAGGATCCCATCGCCTGGCAGATGCACCAGGTGCGAGCAGGTGGGGACGATGCAGTGAAAGACCTGTTCCCCCGTGAGGGCCTGGCTCTGTAGGATGGGGAGGTCATTGGGTGCCAGGGATGTCGCTCTGGTGATGCTGATGTGTCTCTGAGGTGTGATGGTGCATACGCTGAATCCCTTCCCAATATATATGCAGGGTTTCAGGCCACTCGACGTTTTTGCACATCTAGACTAGGACGACCTTGGATGGTAAACTGAGGGGGCTCATCCGATGGGAGAGCAGTTCTCGCCTCATAATGATGGAAAGCAAGAACAGAAAGGCAGGTCAGCCATTGGCTCTGAATCGACACATTGAGCAGCTTCTCGCAATACCCATATTTAAACCCTCCCACCAGGCTCGTGCTGACCTTGAAAGTGGCCATACAGACACCCGCCTGATTTCTGTCCTTCTCACGTTGGCGAGCGCGCATGGTCTTGAAGTTTCGACGATTAAGACAGGGCATCCATTGGGGCCGAAAACCCCAGGTGGTTTTGTGAATAGCCATTACTACTACCGAGCTGTTGATATCATCGCGATCGATGGAAAGGCCATAGCAGATCATGAAACCGACCCTTCTGTGGTGGATATCGGCCATATCTTACGCCGTCTCTCTCCCCAAGACCGACCTGATCATATTTTCGGCCCAGAGGCTTGGCATGGCGCCTTGGGGTATCCACCCACTGCTGGTTTTCGCAGCGATCCCTTTCACAATCAGATCCATGCGGACCATCTCCATCTGAGTTTCGAGTTGGAAGCCGGGACAGACAATCAGGAATGAAGGAGTTGGTGATGGGAAATGATGAGTGGCTTGCCTCTAAAGAACATCTGGTTGCACTCATGCAAGCAGGTTCCTCGTGGCAAGAAGCCGCAGCACAGGCTGGCATCCAGATGAGTCGATCAACTGCCTATCGCTGGCTTCACCAGGTTCGTACACGAGGTGCAGCGAGTCTGGTAGACGGAAGGCATGGGCATCCTGCCAAAGTGTCTCCTCCCGTGCGTGAGTTTCTCGAAACGACGTACCGTGAAAGCCACGAGCATTCGGGTCGAGAGATGCAGGCAACGGTCCAAGAGTGTTTTGGAGTGATGATTAGCATCGGGCATCTCAACCGCCTCCGTGCTGCTCTGACTGGAGAAACGCGTCGAGCGGCTCAAGAAAAAAAACCTTCTGCACGGCTTCCCACACGTCAACTCAGTGGCAAGAGGGAGCAGGAGGATTATTGTTGCTCGCCGCCGCAAACATGACCGGCCTGCTTACCACCTTGATGAAAGCCATGGCAGACACCATTCCTGTTGAGTCGTCGCGCCTGGCACGGCATACTTCGCGCTCTCGTCAGATGTTGTTGCTCACCCTCCTGTTCTGTGGCGTTGTGGGGATACACCGTACTTGGGATTTACGGAGCTACACTGGCGACGCACTCGGTTTACTCACCGGGCGCAAGCGCGCCTATGGCTATTTTCACACGGAACGGTTTCTCGCAGAAGTCGCTCGGTCCAACGGTGCCGAGGTATTGACGAACGCCCTGGCGAGATGGACAACTCATCTCTGGCAACCCCAAGCTCTCGCAAGCTTCGAACAACAAGCACTCTTTTACATTGATAGGCACCGCAAGCCAGTCTACACAGATACACTGATTCCTCGCTCGTGGCTTAGTTGGGCGGCTAAGCACTATCCTGGGCAGCAGAGCACTGGTGCTCCTCCATGATGCTTCTGGCCATCCCCTGCTTGTCACAACCCATCGTGGGGATCAGCACTTGACGATTGGCTTACCTGCCATCGTGAAGCAGTATGAACAAGAAGCTGGTGCCGATACTGTCCAACAAATCATCGTGGATCGTGAGGGAATGGCAGCAGAATTTCTTGCTGCTCTGAAAGCGTCGGGGCGAACTGTCATCTCTATTCTGAGAACCGATCAATATGCTGGCCTGGACTCATTTACGGATATTGGAGACTTTATTCCTCTCTACACCTCGCGGAAAGGCAAAGTTCTCCGCGAGGTGGCACCTGCCTCCATTGCTCTGCCCTTGCCTGAACAGAAAGGACAATCTCTTCAACTTCGTGTGGCTCTGATCCGTGATGTACATCGTCAGATTCCTGTACCTCCCACAGAAGAAGAGCGGGAATACCCCAGGCGCTGGGATGCAGATCTTGATTGGAAGGAGCGCATGTGGTGGGAGGAAGGATGGCAAGCGACGCCAGCCCCTCGGGCACCCACGACGTTCAAACTCATTCCTATTGTGACTACGGCAGAAACCATTGATCCGCGCGATCTCGCCAAAGTGTATATCAGTCGTTGGCCATTACAGGAAAATATCATCCGTGATTTCTTGCTCCCATTAGGGCTAGATACCAATCATGGCTACCGCAAAAAGCTCGTGGAAAACTCGGAAGTCGCCAGGAAACGAGTGGCATTGGAAAAACGGCTGGCGAACGTCCAGCGTTGGGCAGAAGGAGCACGCAAGCGTTCCCATAACGCAAGTAAGCTCTACACCAAGCGCTGTAAGCAGACAAAAGAGCGAGCTACGGAGCTCTACCGTCTTCTCAACAACCTGCAGATCGAGTTGGAGCAGCAGGGGATGAAAGACTGGCTCCTGAGGAAAACGATCAAAGAGGAGAAGGCCGTTACCGATGCTGAAATTGAGGAGTATCAGCAGCGACAATGGAAAGCGTACGAAACCAGCAATCAAGAACACCGCAAGTGTGAGCGCTATTGCCAGGAACAACGAAAGCTGTTACGTGCTTTGGAAGACCTCGCAGCGAGTGAGCGAAGGATGTATGAGTTAGATAACAGCAAAGATCAGGTAATGACCGTCTTCAAGGTTGCTCTCACGAATCTAGTCATGTGGACGCGCGATCAGTATTTTCCGGCGTCCTACCAGCATGCGACTTGGAAGCGATTGGCTCCCTTTTTCCATCTGCCAGGGGTGGTAAAACAGGAGCAGGACGCCGTGGAGGTATTACTTCGGCCTTTCAATGACAAGCAGTACAATCAGGATCTAGAAGTGCTTTGTGAGCGGGTTAATACTGCCGTTCCACGTTTGCCTGATGGACGTCGTTTACATTTTTCAGTCCAGGTCAATGAGGTGGTGCGTCCCATTCTAGATGTGCAAAAACGCCGAGTGGCCTGAAACCCTGGGAAACAGTTCTCGCAAGGAGAGCGTTTCCAACTGCTCACCTCTACGCTACTCTCCCTTCCACTTGACGAGCGCTTGAGCATGCTGCTACGCGATGCCAGAGAACATCTCAAGGACCCGGAACACCAGCAGGTGATCCTGTCCTTGCTTGACCGGATCAGACAGCAGGTCACGGGTCTCTTTCAAGCAGCCTACGATGCGGGAGCGATTCGCTCCGACATACCGATCAACGTCCTGGTTGGCCTCTATATGGGTATGCTGCGGGAGGCGAAGAGCCTGCCAGGGACGCGTCCGGCAACCTCCCTGGTCAGTGTACTGTTCGATGGCATCGCGAGACAGGCAGAGTAGCCTCTGCCCTAATCTGTTTCTCGCAGTAACTTACTAAACGATCAGTAATCTCTCGACAGATGCATCTGTCGAGAGAGCCTCTTCTTCTAGACAGGAGCTTTCGCCATTGTAATGCAGCGCTTGAGCAAGCGGTTTGGAAACCGCACCGCCGTCGATGGACTTACCATCGGCATTCCTGCCGGAACCATCGCGGGCTTTGTCGGTCCCAACGGCGCAGGCAAGACAACCACCATCCGTCTGCTCCTGGGGCTGGTGCGGCCCAATGCAGGCAGCGCTACGATTCTGGGCCATCCTCTCACCGCATCGCCCAACTACCTTCCGCGTGTGGAGGCGCTCATCGAAGCGCCAGCCTTCTATCCGAGCCTCTCCGGGCGGACCAACATGATCTCGGTGATCCGTGCGTTTCGCAGCGAAGTGCTCAAGTTCCGCCGTTGGAGTGTCCTGGCGGGCGCCGGGATGATGCTGGTAGTGAGCACCTTTATCGCCTATCTGACCTTCCACCAGATCGCCTCTGGAACCACCGGCCTGGAGATGACCGGCCTCATTGCATCATTCCACACCCCCCAAGGATTGGTCTCTGTCATTGGCCAGGCACGATCCCTGATCATTGCCATTGCACTCATTCTGGTGAGCGCCAATCTCGCGGCGGAATGGACCCAGGGGACGCTACGCAACCTGCTGGTGCGTGAGCCGCATCGCCTGCGGTGGCTGGCGGGCAAAATGCTCGCAGTTGTGCTCTTCGTGCTGCTCTCGATGCTGCTCACCTTCGTGATCAGTAGCACCTTCATTCTCATTCTCGCGCAGGGGCAGGGCATCCAGACCACGGCCTGGACCTCGGCGGAAGGGCTGCGCATCTTCCTGGAGTCTTCGGCAACGAGGGGCTCTGTCTCATCGGCGTCAGCGCTCTGGGCATGCTCATTGCAGTGCTGACCCGTTGAATCCTGTTGGCTGGTCCGCTTCTGGTGAAGATGGGCAGCATGGGCTGGCGGTTCCTGCGCTACTACACCAGAGCGCCTGCCTACGTGCGCCGGGGGCCACCGCCCCCGGTCTTGCGCGTGCTCGGCCCGGTGCTGCTTGTTCCCACAGTGGTTATGGTTGGCAGTGGGATTGGACTCGTCGTGCTCGGCCCGATCCAGCCGTTCCTGTTGGAATACGTGTTCAGTGCACTGGCCTAGCTCCCGCTGGCGGCAGTCCATAGTCTTGCGCACTTCTGGCAGGTTCCCCGGCACATCGCCGCCGATTGGAGCACCCGACGAGGCTTCCACGCAAGGCGCGGACGTTGGCTGCGGCTTGCGATCAACCTGGGAGCTTTGCTGCTCGGCGTCGTCGCTGCGGTGCTTCTGTTCCCAGCGGCAGCTCCGTTGTTTGCGTGGAATCAGACGAATGTGATTGGCGTAGGTCCGTTTCTCGTCGGCATGGGGATGGCGCTTCTGGTGGGACTGTTCACCCGACCATGGAGATGGGGGAAGGTGGCGAAAGAGGCGTATGGGCGGGCGCTCTCAGTGCGTCGGGTCCGCTCAAAAGGATGCAGACTCGGCGCGCCATCGCTGTCTTATTGCTCCGTCTCATTTCTTTGCAGGAGCCAGGTGATGAAGGCATATTCTCAGGATTTCCGCGAGCATGTGTTGCAAGCGGTGGACTCCGGCTATCCCAGGGTTGAGATTATTCGGCTGTTTGGGATTTCTCTCTCCATGCTCAAACGGTATGTGAAGCAACGACGAGAGGAAGGACATGTTCGACCCAAAGCCATTCCTGGTCGCCCGCCATTGATCAGGACACAGGTGGAGGCTGGCGTACTCCCCCAGTTACAGGCGCATGCCGACGCAACGCTTGAACAACACTGTGCCATGTGGGAGCAGACGCATGGGGAACAGGTGAGCCGGTGGACTATGAGTCGAGCCATCAAACAGTTGGGCTGGACGCGAAAAAAAGTCGATTGGGACAACGGAGCGCAATGCAGAGGAGCGCGCCACGTGGTGCGAGAACGCGCGAAAGCTTCCGGCAAACGAACTGGTCTTTCTTGATGAGTGCGGTTCCAGTATTGCCTTAACGCCCCTGTATGCGCGAGCGCCCAAGGGAGAGCGAGCCAGAGGAAGTGCTCCACGCAACCGTGGTAAGAATACGACCCTCATCGCCGCATTGACGCTAGAAGGCATGGGAGCATCCATAATCCTGGAAGGATCAGCGAACACCACGGCTTTTGAACTGTATATCGAACAGATTTTGGTCCCCAGTCTTCATGCTGGGCAGATTGTGATCATGGACAATCTCCAGGCCCACAAAAGCGCGCGAGTGAGAGCGGCGATCGAGGCGAAAGGCTGTCAGCTCCTCTTTTTACCAAGCTATTCACCCGACCTTTCCCCGATTGAAGAAGCGTTTTCCAAACTCAAAACCGCCTTACGTCGAGCTGGAGCCAGAACCAGAGAGGCCCTGGAAGAAGCCCTTAGCCAAGCATTGCTGACCATTACCGCTCAGGATGCACATGGATGGTTCCAGCACTGTGGCTATCCTCCTTCTGGCCAAGAAAGGCAGAGTTAGATATGGCCCAACTTTTTAGCACGCCGCTGTAGAGTGTCGCCCACTCGCGCTGCTCGCGTCGAGAGAAGAGTGAAGCGAAGTGCTGCTGATAAGCCATCAAGTCCTCAGCTAAGCTGGCCGCTTCCTCCGCAGTCAATTCTCGTATCGCCCTCAGGTTCGCAACAGGCGGCAGGTCTGCAGTAACATCGCGTTTCACCTCCCTTCTCTTTCAGTCTACCCCACAAAGTCTCGTTGTAATACTAGATAATGTGCCGGCGATCTATAGGCTGCTGTTCTAGTCTTATGAGCGTGCACTCTACGGCTATCCAGACACATTTCTGACGTCTGTACAGGCACTACTACAAGGGTTGGTTTTTCTCCACTGGAGGAGAGAATGGGAAGCGTGGGCCGAACCACTCGAGCTCCCGTTGCTTTCGCACGGGGAGTTCTCAGGTGGCTGGCCTGATCTCCCAATGGCAAAAGGATTATATCTTCTAGTGGTGGGGAACGTATCCGAGCAACCGTGATAGACCAGTAAAAATGTCATCAGACCCAGCTGGTAGGGCCGCGGCGTTTTGAGCACGCCAGGCGATAAAGCCATCAGGTCTGACTAACACAGCACCTGAGTCGCTTATCCCATAGCTTGCAAGAAAGCTGCCCTCGCCATCGCTATATGGCTGATCGTGCCCAATCCTGTACAAATCCATAGATAATCCCAACCTGCTTGCCATCTTTGCAAACACCTCCAGCCAGCACTGTCCATTGGGCCCTGCCAGCAAGACAAAATTGCGTCCATAGAGATCAAGGATGGATATCTGCTCGCCATTGTGGCGTAACCAGACATGGGGAGCACGCGTTCCAGGGCGTCCCGACGGCTCATTTTCAAAAATCACATCATCGTCATTCTTATGAGAAACGGCAGCGGAACGATATCGATAGCCATATATCACACTGAAGGCAGTTGGTTGAGGCGCATTAGAGCTTTTGCGGACACGCATCAGCATCTCCTGAGCACTCCGCGCGATGGCTTCTCTCTGTTCATGGTGTGGCAGACGATAGGCATATAACCCGGTGGAAACACTCACAGCGAGATCCGCAGCGGGTTGCCGCTCCTGACCGTAGGTGGACAGGAGATGCTCATGCGCCTGTTTTTTGAGCACGAGTGCCATCTTCCAGGCTAGATTGTGGGCATCTGCAATACCGGTATTGGCCCCAAATGCTCCCATCGTCGTCATCACATGCGCTGCATCCCCGACCAGAAAGACACGGTTCTGTTGATAGCGTTCTGCAACGCGTGAAGCAAGTTCCCAGGAAAGCGTGCTCACAATCTTCACGGGCTGGTCGGCGATGCCAATCGCCGCGCGTACGAGGTCAAGGCAATATGCTTCTGATGGTGCGTCGAGACGTTCGCCGGGCCTAGGTTTGAGATTGGCGAACAGCGCCCAGCGGTCTCTCGATGCTCCAGATTGTCCAAGTATGCCATCAACTGTGGCGTTATTGACAAAACAGAGCGTCACCTTTCGTCCCTGAAGCACCTCGCTCAGATCCATTTGAAACAGGATGCTAACCCATTGTCCAAGTATGCCATAACCATAGGAGCCAATGCCAAGCTGTTGCCGGATAGCACTTCTATTGCCGTCTGCCGCCACCAGGTAGTGTGCATGGATACGGCTCTCCTGCCCGGTAGCTCGGTTGCGGATCAGAGCAGTAATGCCTCCCACCTGTTGTTCAAAATGCACCAGTTCCGTGCCAAAGCGGATAGCGCTGCCTGCGGCAGTCGCCCGCATACGCACTATCGGCTCCAGTTTATCCTGCCCGATCATCGCTGTCCGCGTGGGACTCGCGAATGGATTAATGATGCTTGCCCGCTGGTGCGCGGTTGCCTCAGTAGCGTCGAGCACCTTCCCCGTCAAGCTTTCCACGCGCAAACCCATTTCGCCAAGGTGTTCTGGCGGCGTTTCTTGTGCAAAGATGGCAGACTCGATGCCAACCTGGCGAAAGAGCTCCATTGTGCGCGCATTGAAGCCGCCCGCTCGCGCATGGATTGATGTCGTGGTGTGTCGCTCAACAAGTAATGCAGAGATGCCGTGCCATGCCAGAAAGAGTGCCATTGAAAGACCAACCACACTTCCCCCAACAATCAGGACCGGTACATCCTCGTCGTGTTTCGTTGCACTATCGCTCATTGTACTTCCTCCAAACATAGGTGATACGTCCGTCTGGATGGGCAGTATAGAGCGCGGAAGGGTGAAAGCGCATCACCTTCGCTCGTGATTTTTGGCGTTCTCGTGGCTCTCTGTTGAAAAAAGGCGGAGATCCTGAGCAAGAGCTCGCGCTTCTCGGCGGCTATGCGCGTTAAGTTTGCGATAAATGCTGCTCACCTGCGTTTTCACGGTATTGATCGAAACAACCAGTTCGCGCGCAATCTCTGCATAGGAAAGTTCAGCCACGAGAAGACGTAAGACGCGTTGTTCCTGTCGCGAAAGGGGCTCAAGTCTTGTTATCGCGTATTGTGGAGCTTCTCGATCCAGCCCGAGAGTTTGTAGTAAAAGCGGCTGGAGAGATGCAAAGCGTTCTGGATGAGCGGAGAAGCGCGCCTGTAGCGCGGTGAGGCGCTGCCGGACAAGGGATTTGGATTCCCCAAGAGACCATATCTGTAGCAGAATAGACGTTGAGCGCTGCAACAATTCCTCATTTTGCCACTGCTCGCTCGCGTCCCATGCCTCCTGAGCGACCTGTTCCGCCATCTCCACATCCCTCCACATACATAAGGTTTGCGCCAGTCCGAGCAAGGCCGGGATGAGATCCTCGCGATCTCCTACCTCCCTGGCTTCCTGGATCACGCGACGATAACAAGCTGCCGCGTGTTGTAACACTCCTTGCTCACCATAGACCATTGCCAACAGCAGCAGACAACTGCGTGCACCATGTAAATGATGCAAGTTTGTCCAGATGGTGAGAGCCTCTCGCAAGAGTTCTGTAGCCTGGGTGAGTTGCCCACACGACACGGCTCTTGACCCCAGAAGGTTGAGGCAAACGCCGCGCCAATGCTGGGACTCCAGGAATGATAGCCATCGTAACGCCTGACTGGCATAGGCAACAGCCTGTTCTTGCATGCCCTGCCGCATCGCAAGGTAAGCGCGAAAGGCGTAGACTTCTCCGAGTCGAGGGAGATTCCCTTCAGCACGCCAACGCGAATCAGCCATCTGCAACAGCGTCTCTATCTGCTCAAGGATGCCAACCGGTGGCTGTTCTGGTTCAACGCTCACTGAGAGTACTTGCGCGTAGTGAAGACAGAGCAGCGGGTACTGGGAGAGAAGGTCATCGGGCAGTTGTTCCAGCCAGTTCCGCAACGTGGAGAGATCCTGCATATCATCGAAGCCTCGCCTGGTCACATAGCAGTCGATCAGGGCGGCTGCGTGTTCTGCGTCCTGTGCTCGCAGATTCTGCTCAACGGCTTCTTTGAGCATCTCTTCTCGTCCATGCCAGATACTCGTCTCAAGGATTTGTATCTTCTGAAATGCTCTCCCGATCTCTTCTAGACGTGTGACAGATAATTCGATGCTGCGACCCACATAGCGCTTTGCGATACATTTCCCTTGCCGTTGATAGGCATACCAGTATGCTTCGCTGCTCTTTTTCCGCGCTTCTTTGAGCAGATTAAAATGACCATTTCTTCCACGAAAAGAGAAGGAGGTATGTGTGGTCAGCCAGGTAAACCAGGAGGCGCTATCGGCCTCAAGCAAAGGATGGTCATGTTCGTAAAGCAGATAAAGGTCCTGTTCTGCTGACCATAGAAGCGTGAAGCGGGCTATCTTTGGCATCGCTCCTCTCATTCTTTTTTGTTCCCCAAAGCCGTCTTCATTTTGAAAGCTTGGGATATCCGACGGTTGCATCTTTTTCTTTCCTTCGTATTTATCTATGGTAAGTATAGATAAGAAGCAGTTCTAAAGCAATGTAACTATGACAAGTAGGGGCGGCTGATCGGGCTACATCTTTGTGGATTAGAACTCGCACAGGTTCCCTCAGAAGTATGGCAATTTTCGTCGCTGCGACAGCTTTGTTTATCTACCGATCAGCTTATTATGCTGCCAGCGGAAGTGAGTAACCTCTCTGCTCTACAATCACTTACTCCAAATCACCACCACCTTAGCGTTCTGCCAATGGAAGTGGGCAAACTCTCCGCTCTACACGTACTTTGGCTGGGCAGGAAACAAATGAGTATATTGCCAGCGGAAATAGGCAAACTCTCCGCTTTGCAGTGGCTTACAGCACTTGCCTGTTGACGATAGAGGGGAATGTCACTTCTTCACAGGAAGCACAACGACAATGAAGGACGTTCGAGTGCCACTTCAATCAGAGGTACATCTCGTTGCAGACCCGTAGGCTCTTGCATTTCGCACGCGTTTCTGTTTGCCCTTTCTCCCTCCTTTGAGTTGTGCCACAATCAAGATGCTTATGATGACAAGCAGGAACCACGAGCTAATCTTCTCAGGCGAGACAATACACCATATCTGTACCTGGTCAGGATAAGCCCATGCTCCGAAGAAGGTTGCAATGTTCTCCGCAATCCAGATAAAAAAGCCTATCAAAAAAAATGCTGCGATGAGCGGCATGCGATAGGACTGGTGATCGACTGAATAGAGAACGCCTGTCCGCCAGAAAACGCACGCTAGGAGAACAACTAGCGGCCAGCGCAGGTCAGGAATAAAGTGGTGCGTAAAAAAGTTCAGGTAGATCAGCACTCCCAACGGAACGATCCAGTATGGCGATGGCCAGCGCACCATCTCCAGATGCAGACGATGCCAGGCCTGACAGATATAGCTTGCAACGCTGGCATACATAAAGCCGCTATAGAGTGGAACACCGCCCACCTTTGTCCATGCGTCCTCTGGATATACCCACGAACTCATATGAACTTTGTAGAGTTCCAGGAGGAGTCCCACGAGGTGAAAGACGGTGATCACTTTGATCTCGTCTTTCGTCTCCAGCCCGCTACGGAACATGATCCATACTGTACGGGAGCGTGAATGCTGCATGTAAAGCAGAGCCTTCTTTCTCCAATCCTTGAGCAAATGTCTCTCATTCATTGATTCCGCTCGTTTGACACTCACAGAGCCATGCATCCAAGAGTTGGACGTTGCGCTCCTTGAGCATGGTGGCGAAGTGTTGGGTGAATCGATAGGCTCTTGCCAGGTTGGGAATCTGCAACAGATGCTCTCGCATCTGTTGCTCTTGCTTTTCCAGGTGCTCAGGGGCATGAAGAAACAACCAGGCGAGATGGCGCGGAGCCATCTTTTGGCCCTCTTCTGTGTGTTTGATTGAGCTTGATCGGTTCCCACAATCCCCTCATCATGTTGCAACTGGACCCAGCGGTAGACCATCATCTGGCTTCCAGTAAACCTGCATGCTTGCAGTTCCTTCCAGAGTTGACTGCTCGTGCGACATCCTTGTTGCCAACGCTCTTGCAGATAGGGACGATACGCATCAATGGCGCTCTTCGTAGGTGGCACCTGCTGAAATTCTGGAAAAGCAAGGAGCTTGAACGAACTTGCGCACTGTCTGCCGACTGATCTGAAGCTGCTTGGCAATCCCCTGAATGGTTCCCCCTGCACGCGATAAGGCAACCACTTCATTGTAGAGCGCTAACCGTCGATTTCGTGATGCTTCAGCATGGGTTCGCTCGCCACTTGTTCGTTTTTGGCGGGGGGAGATCGCAAGCGAGTTCTGCTTGCTTCCCTCTTCTGATATCTCAGTGTGGCTAAGGAGGCGCTCAATCGCCTCGCGAAGATTTTTGAGAAGATGCCACCGATCAATGACCTGTTGGGCTTGTGGAGCCCCATCAGTTGCTCCACGTTGATAGTCCTTAGAACGATCTCGGCTGATGACTTCTACTCCAGGATGTTGCCTGAGCCACTCAGCAGACGTCTCTGCATGGCGGTCTTCAAGGAGGTCGACTGGCTGATGACTTTCTCGCATCCAGCAAGAGCGTCCCGTAGGTGTGTCCTCGTCGAAAAGCAAAATCGTCCACACCAAAAAATCGAGGGGTGGGTCGAGAAGCCAGGGCCGGTTTTTTGGCACGTCGTAAGAGGGTGTCAGCGCTGACCGGCATGGCCAATTGATGGGCAAGACGAGAGCCAGCTTGCCCGCTAAGAACCACAGCGATATTTTCCAGGATGGTTCCTAAACGCCTGGTTTGCCGGGCCGAGACAGGCAATTCTGGCAAGCGTTCAGCAAATGTTTGCCTGGAGCATTGCGCATTGGGGCAACGAAAACGACGCACTTGGAGCATGAGCTGGACTCTCTGGCCACTCACTGACTGGCAAATCCTGGGGAGTACGAGTGTAGTAACTATGGATATGGCTCGTCGTTTCTCCACAACAGGGGCATATTCCCTCAGCAGTGTGTGCGCAGGCCGTAATGAGTAGCATATTTTCACGGCTGACAATGTGCTGGACTTAAAAACCTGCAAATGCAAAATCAAGCATATATGAGAAGAAGTACCTCGGAAAGGATCGGTTAACATGAGAAGACTCTTTTACTCTCTACTGTATCTACGATTACGGGTTGTACGTTCAGCACGAAAAGTGCGGGAGATCCATAATATTTAGCCAAGAGATAAGTAGAGGAAGGCCCAGGATGTTATCCTGGGCCTTCCTCAAATAAAATCTTGATACTGCGCCGTTCAGTCTAACGTAAACGACCCTTGTCGCTTGAAAGAAATGTACTTTGTGGTTGATGACAACAACCTTAAATCTATCCCACCCCATGTAGTCCTGAAAGCTGTATTTTCAAACTTCCTGCAATACAGCTTTCCAGAAATTCAGTAATTCAAAAAATCTCTACTCTAGCGTCAAATTGAAGCTCTCAGAGGGCAGAGAATGCCTCTATCGGCATAGAGGTGGTATAGGATTGCCCTCCTGCCCCAAAACGCATTGTGACGCGATTTCTTTATCCGCAAAACCTTTTTCTGCTCATATGGCAGGCTGTGCGTTCCAACGTAAGCGCGAAAAAATCAAAGTTTCTAAGGTAACCGCGAAAAAAGCACAAGGTCCTGCTCAGGCTCTCTACCGTAAACGCGAAATAGCTTCATCGACTTCATAATCCTGTTTTGCAGCGGGATCTCATTTGGTGATATAGACAAAAAGAAAGAGGGGGAGTACGGTGGATGACGACAACCCGTACTCCCCTCGGTATATGCAGAGACAAAGTCCTAGACAAGAACCTTGCCTAGTTTGTAGATAAGTTCCTTGAGTTCTTGCGCTAACAATTTCGGACTGGGTGTGTTTAGAGTAGCAACCATGCTTAGTGTCAAACTCGATGGTTTATGTCCATGGAAATATGCTCCTTGTCCTTTGCCTGTTCTTGCTTGACACCTACTGCATGTGTATAGACCTGTTGGGGATCAAAAATCCTTTCGGCGATGGTTACATAGCTATTATCATCTTCAAGACGCCGGTAGTAACAACTACGGTATCCCTCATGGCACGCGGCCTCTCCTTGCTGGATTACCCGTATCACAATGCTGTTCTCTTCGCAATTGACGAATATGCCTCGCACCTGTTGCGTGTGCCCCGATTGCTCGCCCTTGCGCCATATGGTGTTACGTGAGCGACTATAGAAGTGTGTGTAGCCACTCTCTCGTGTCCGCTCCAATGCTTTGTCGTTCATAAACGCGACCATCAGGACCTCGTTGGTGGCATCGTCTTGAATGACCACGGGAATCAATCCCTGCCGATCAAATTTCAGTGGTAGTTCGCTCATTACAGCCTCTCCTCCCGATTGCCTTGCTATCTATGCCAGTAGTATTGCCATCCGCTTTATATAGTAGCACAGACAGTGCTCTTCTTTACCAAACAAACAAGCACGACTGACAATCGATATATTTATTATTGCCAATGTATCATTCTTTAGTGAAATAGCCCACTAGTATTCAGTGAGCACAAACATTGCCATATGCTAAAAAATCTATTATCATTCGTTCAAATGATGAATTGCCCGAATAGAGATTGGGAGTGTAGCACAAGCTACATACTCTTTATAAGAGCATTACTCACTTTTATACACTTATCAATCGTCAAAGCGTGATAATCCTTATGCCAAAAATAATAGCGTAAATAGATGTGGGAGTTTTGCATGGTGGAAAGAGAAGAGCAAGCAGAAAATCCAGGTTATCAGAAAGGGCAACAGATCGGGCAGTACCAGGTGCTTGGCCAGCTTGATCAGGGGCGCTTTGCTGGTACCTTTTTAGGACAACATATTCATCACAAAAAGCAGTATGTGCTTGATATGCATACTCAGCCCCTGGCCGATGAGCTGAAAGAAGCCTTTCTTCAGCAGACTCGTCATCTGGAGAAGTTGACGCATCCGCATATCCTCCAGGTACGCGATGCCGGGTTGGAGAATCGTATGCCCTTCCTGGTTGTCGAGTACGTGCCACATATCACCCTGCGCCAGGTCTATCCCAAAGAGAAAATTCAGCCTCTCGCGAAGTTCCTTACGTACTTGAAACAGATAGGCGAGGCTTTGCAATATGCTCATGAGAAGGGTTATCTGCATAGGCAGCTCCGGCCAGAGAATCTTCTTCTCAACCGCAATAATCAGGTGCTGGTCTATGATTTTGCCCTCGATGCCCTGACCAAGAATCGTAAACGTGTCGGGCAACAGAATGCCCAGCAAGCGCTTGATGCCATTCCCTATACCGCGCCAGAGCAAATTCAGGGTAAACCCTGTGCGGCGAGTGATCAATACTCCCTGGCGGTGATCGTCTATGAGTGGCTTGCTGGCAACCCGCCATTTCAGGGATCATATGTGGAGGTTGCCAATCAGCATGTGCATACTCAACCGCCTGCGCTTCGCTTAAAAGTGCCGGGTATTGCCAGCCAGGCTGAGAAAGCCATTATGCGTGCCCTGGCAAAGGAGCCTGCCCGTCGCCATTCCTCACTTCAAGCCTTTGTAAAGGCTCTGGAAGAGGCATATACCCAGGTTACAGCTAAGAAGATTTCTGCCTCAGAGGCTGAAGCCAGGCCGGTGCCTCAGCAGCAGATCGCAGAGACACCCACGCTGACGCTTGTTGAGCCAGTCTCGACATCTTCTTCGCCACAAACGCATACTAGTGCTACTACTTCATCAGCAGTATCTTCCGTTGCCCAGCTCTCACCTGTGCCGCCATTACCTGCCACACCACCACCGGCGGCAAGCCAGACTCACAGCATTCATGGAGCGCTCCCACTCACACCGACAGAGTTGGCTCCCATTGATCCTCCAGTAGAGTATTCGCCAGCCAGGCGTGATGAGCCTGAGCCGCTTACACGGCGCGCGCTTATGACGGGTCTGCTTGGCCTGGCAGCGGCTGGCGGAGCTATCGGGACCTGGTATCTCATTACGCGTAAGAGTGGAAACGTCTCCCATAGCATAAACGCGACGAACACGACATCTCGCACGACACAGCCTCAGATCACAAGTGATGGAACGTTGATCTATCGCGCCCATCCCGCTCGTGTGAACTCTATTGCCTGGTCCCCTGATGGGAAGCTGATCGCTTCGGCAAGCGATGACCAGCTTATCCAGGTCTTTGATGCAGGGGCTGGAGCAGTCAAGCGGACATACACAGGACATACAGGGGCGGTGACGAATGTTGCCTGGTCGCCCGATGGCACACGCTTAGCCTCAGCGAGCGAGGACCATACTGTTCAGGTCTGGGACACTGGCAATGGAGAGAATCTCTCTACCTATCAGGGGCATTCTGGAATCGTGAATGCGCTCTCCTGGTCATCCGATGGTCAGCTTATTGCTTCTGCGAGCGAGGATAAATCGGTTCAAGTCTGGAATAGTGCTAGTGGTGGGCTGTTCCTCAATTATCAACAGCATAGCGCGGGCGTGCTCACTGTCGCGTGGTCACCCGATGGGCATAGCATCGCTTCAGGCTCCTGGGATGACACGCTACAAGATTGGGCGACCGTTCCCAGCGACGCCTTTGCGATAGGGCAGACCATCTTCAAGTATGGAGGCCATACCGCGGAGATTTATGCCGTTGCATGGTCCCCTGATGGTCAGCTTATCGCCTCTGGTGGTGGTGATCGAACCGTATTGATTGGGCGGGGGGTCGATGGTGTCACGAAAGTCAAATACTCTGGGCATAATGATGCCGTGCATGGGATCTCCTGGTCACCTGATGGCAAACTGATCGCCTCCTGTAGTGAAGATGGGACCGTTCAACTTTGGAATGCCTCCAGTAAGCAGGTACTCTACACCTATCGTGGGCACTCGCGTGGTGTCTACTCCGTTGCCTGGTCGCCCGATGGGAGGCGTATCGCCTCCTCCGGCGCAGATAATACCGTTCAGGTCTGGAAACCGAAGCGCTAGCGAGCTTTGAACGTGTTTGAGAGCTTATTCAAGAGGTATTCCATGTCTTCTCACGAGAATGCATTCAACTATCGCCTCTCTTTGCTTGAGGGCGTGTCATATATACATATTCCAAGGCATATTCCAGGGTATGTTCCTGGACACGTGATGTCTACTCACAATGAGCAGACGACGGGGGAGTCCGCGCGCTTATCTGGGCCGGAGACGCCGTTACCTGCTGCAATCTCTTCCTCGCAGGGAAAGAGTTTCTCATCCAGTCCAGGGAATCAGCCTCCTCAGGCTCCCAGGGGCACCTTACGACGGGTGGGGAAACGAAGGTATCTGCTCCCCCTCTTCCTGCTGGTAGTATTGATCTTAGGGTTGGTACAAGTGGCTTCGGCGATTACGCGTGCCAATATGCACCTGCTTGTGCGCATTGGCGATGTGCAAGAGTCCGACCTAGACCTGAATCAAAGCCTGCCAATTAGTCCATATCTCTTTGGCAGCAATGTCTTTCCTAAAGCGGGTAGTGACTCACAGGACCAGCAGGGAAGCGGCTTTATGCGTTACGATGCGGGTATTGTGGCGGGGTTACGCTCTGCCAGGATACGGCTCTTACGCTTTCCAGGAGGAGAGTGGGGTGAGGAACATACACTCTCTTCCTCTCAACTCGATGATTTTAGCCAGCTCCTCCAGGTAACTGGTGCCGATGGTCTGATGCAGTCCCAACTTTCTAATCCTTCTCAACAGGACACGCTTGCCACACGTGCCAGTAGAGCTGGTTTGCTTGTTGACTATATGAATAACCCAAAAAGTATTCAACGTGCCAGAGCCACCACTCCCTATCACCCTGTTAAATACTGGACGGTGGGCAATGAGCCGGATCGCCTGAAAAATCCAGATACAGGTGCAACCTTTACGGCTACCGAGTACGCTCAGGCCTTTATTCAGTATTCTATCGCGATGCACCAGAACGATCCCACAATCAAGGTCTTCGGTCCTGAGATCAGTCAGTTCTATGGTGCTGGACTCGGCCCTTACGATAGTGCACATAACCTCTGGATGGAGACCTTCCTTCAGATCGTCAGTCGCTATGAGCAGTCCCATCCTAACACGAAATATCACCTGCTCGATGGCGTCTCGTTTCACCGTTATCCACTTGATAACGCTAGCCAGGCCACCAATCTGCTCTTAAACAGCACCGGTGAGTGGAATGATCTCATCTCTTCCCTGCGCCAGAGCATACGCCAGGACTTTGGACGTGACCTCCCCGTCGCTGTGACGGAGGTGAATACCAATCCGAAGGGCGACGTTCCTCCACCTGACTATGCCGCCCTCTGGTGGGCCGATACACTGGGGAAGCTCATGAATCAACAGGTTGAATATGCGGCCTTCTTCTCTACCCAGGGCGTTGATGCCCCCTATCCTCTCTTTACCGCTAGAGATGGACAGCAGACCGTCATGCTGCGTATCATGCAGCTTTTTGCGCACCTGCAAGCAGACTATATCGCCACCTCTAGCGAGAACGACAGTGTGAGCCTATATGCGACTCAGGATGACGCCCACAATACGGTAAGCATGCTCTTGATTAACAAGGAAATGAATACAGAAATTGTCCATGTGCGGCCCAATAGCGGTCTCCTCCCACTCAATGCCTGGCATGCCCAGGATGTGACGCTGAAGGGACATAGCCTGGTACTCCTCACCCTACATCGCAATGGTACGAATGAGGCCTATACATTCTCGCCCGCGCAGGCAACATTCAACGATCCCACGCCAGGCATCCGCCACACCATTTGTGGACAGCAATCTGAGGCACTCACTATCACCTGCTAAATACGAAATTCTCGAATACGATGTATCTGGTCATTTCCCAATATGATGTGGCAAATCACCAAATACATGCGGAGAAATAGAAGGTAGTATATGCTCTGGACTATTTTTATCACATGCCTGGAGGCGCTTTATATGCTTATTATCGCGCTGATGACGCTCCAGGCCATCTTTAATATTCGCCTGCGCCTCTTCATCTGGGAGGAGCCAGAGCAAGCCCTGCTCAATAGCGCGCCCACGGTCTATCGTCAACCCCAGCTCTCCTTTACCATTCTCCTGCCGGCGCGCCACGAGGAGGAGGTCTATCGCGATACTATTCAGAAGGTCTATGATCTCAATTATCCCCGCAAACTGGTGCAGATCATGGCCATCTGCCGCGAGGACGATACCGGGACCATTGCCGAGGCCCGCGCCAAAATTAATGAGTTGCGTGACCCCAATGTCCAGTTGGTCATCTTTAATGACAAGCCCATCAATAAGCCGCATGGCCTGAACCTGGCCTTGCAGGTCTCCAAAGGCGATATCGTGACCATCTTTGATGCCGAGGACGAGCCTCATCCCGATATCCTCCAGGTCATTAATACGACCTACTTAAATGAGCAGGTCGACGTGGTGCAGAGCGGCGTGCAGCTTATGAATCACAATACCAAATGGTTCTGTTTTCTGAATGTCCTGGAGTACTTCTTCTGGTTTAAGTCCTCGCTGCACTTCTTCGCCAGCGTTGGCATGACCCCTCTGGGAGGCAATACAGTCTTCGTACGCCGCGACCTGATGCAACGCCTCGGCGGCTGGGACGAGAACTGCCTGACCGAGGATGCAGACCTGGGCATCCGCCTCTGCCTCTCGGGGCACGCGTGCGTATCATCTATGATGATGAGTTTGTCACAAAAGAGGAGACGCCTCACACGATTGAGCAATTTATCAAGCAGCGCACCCGTTGGAACCAGGGCTTTATCCAGATTCTCTTCCGCGGGCGCTGGCTCAAACTCCCAAACCTCTCACAGCGCCTGCTCGCGCTCTATGTGCTGATCCTACCCGAGGTCCAGGCCTTCTTTACGCTGATGATTCCCGTCTCTATTGTGATGTTTTTCTTCGTTAAGCTGCCCGTGTGGATGGCCATGTTTACCTTCATGCCCTTCTACTGCTTTATCCTGGCCATGTTTATCGACCTGGCTGGTCTGCATGAGTTTGTGAAGGTGCATAATCGCCAGTGGAGTTGGCGCGAGGCTGGCATGCTCTTGATTGCCTTTATGCCTTACCAGATCTTACTGGGTATTGGCGCTATCCGTGCCGTCTATCGCTTTCTCAAAGGCGCCTCCAACTGGGAGAAAACCGCTCACATCGGACAACATCGCAGCAACATCGCCAAAGGCTGAAAGACAATGCCATTCTTCCTAATTCAACAAATCCAATAGAAGAGAGATAGAGTATGCAAGGACCTGAGCAACAACAGAGGCCAGCTCCTGAGAAGAGCGAGCAGACGCCTGCGCCAACCCTACCAACAACCCCACCTGTTCCGGCGCGTCCAGCCGAAACACCAAGGCCAGGGGCAGAGGAGAAGCTCGATCCAGGAAACGTGACCCTGTACCGCAATAACCGCTTCTTTGTGCATGCGGTCGTTCCTGATAACCATCGCCGTAATATTCAGCAGGCCAGCGGCAATACCTCGCTACTGGAGCAGATACGCTGGATATCCGCCGAGCAGCTACGTGTCTCCAAGATCAAGACACGCCTGCTGCCGCGTATTGAGTTGTTCAATCCAGCACAACGCAACGCTGTCCCCATACCGCTCTGGCTTGAGGGGCTAGTCGTCCTGGTTTTGCTAAGTCTGGGACTGGGTGTCCATGCCTTCAATATGTTTAACTATCCGCAGTATGGTCCGGATGAAGGCGCCTACATGGCGAATGCCTGGGCCATCATGCATGGTCATCTACAACCCTATCCCTACACCTACGATCACCCACCCCTGGGCTGGATACAACTGGCAGTCTGGACGCTGCTCACTGGCGGCTTCTTTAGCTTTGAAACCGCGATCAATAGCGGACGCGTGCTGATGCTCTTGCTCGCCATCGCCAGTGGTCTACTTGTCTATCTCATCACACGCCGCCTCAGTGGCAGCCGCAGCGCCGGGCTGCTGGCGATGACCATCTATACCCTCTCTCCGCTTAGCGTGACCTATCAGCGTGAGATCCTTCTCGATAATATTGGAACCTTCTGGCTGCTCCTTTCTGTCTTCTTTGTGGTACGTGGCAATAGCCGCCTACGCAACATAGTCTTTTCGGCCCTTGCGCTAGGTATTGCCATCCTAAGCAAAGAGATCTTTCTGGTCTTTATACCTGTGATGCTCTACGGAGTCTGGCTCTTTGCCACACGCTTCCAACGCAAGTTTGCCCTGGTGGCCTTTTGCTACATTGTGCTCTCGCTCAGTTCCGCTTATGCACTGCTGGCGATCCTGAAGGGAGAGCTGTTGCCAACAGGCCTGCTCCCCGGTGATACTCATGCTCACCCGAGTTTGCTTGGCACACTGCTCCAACAGGTACAATATGTTCCCAATATGGGAGATTTTGCGACAAGCTGGAATACCTGGATTCGCCTGGACCAGCCCCTGTTTATCGCCGGAGGCATTGCCCTGGTGATCAATATTGCTGGTGGCTGGTGGAACCGCCTGCAATGGCTCATAGCGCTCTTCTTTATCAGTTACTGGGTGCTCCTGTTAAGCATTCAGAACATCTTCCCTTATTCGATACTCCCGCTCCTGCCGCTCCTGGGGATGAATATCGCGCTGGCGCTGGATATACCGCTCAAAGCGCTCAGCAAACGCGCTGGCTTCGATCTGGCACGGGCCTTGCTCCTCTTTCTACTCCTTGGCGCACTCATTCCCTTAAATATTCAGCGCGCAAATCCTCAATTCAGCCAGAATACTGCAGAGCCGCAACGCCAGGCGCTGCTCTGGATCAATCGCAATGCTCCCACCAGTTCCATTATTATCATCAATAGCTACCTGTATACCGATCTCCATGAGACCGGAGGGATGGGCGTTGGCAGAGGCTTACCTTACACCCAGGCGCAGATCTACTGGAACGCGGCCTTTGATCCCGAGGTCCATAATACCCTGCTGCATGACTGCTGGAATCGCATCGACTATCTCGTGGTTGATGCTCAGATGCAGAGCGATATTCAGACGCGTGGTGGGCCAATGCTGCTCCTGGACCGCGCGCTCCATCGCTCGGTACTGCGTGCGCAGTTTGATGCCGCCAGTGGCGATGCGCAATCGCGTATCCAGGTCTACCAGGTCCTTCACGACACCACTAGTTATAGCTAACATGGCCTGTCTAAACGTCTTGTAGGGTCCATGCAAGCATGGACCCTTCGGCCCGCAGGCCGGACCCACGCGCTGGGGATATCGCTTCGCTCGGGAGGCTGAGCAAGCTCTGCCCCTACGAGGATATCGCATTCCAGTGTAATTAATATAGGGCAACCTATAGAAAGGGAATGAGCCACAATGACGCACAATACAGACGGCTCGGAGTCGTTCGATCACGCGCGTCCCACCGAGCCATTTCTTCCTCATCAGTCGACCAAGCCGCCCAGGCAGGCCCGTGGTGTCTCCCGGGTCGTGCTTGTCGGTCTGGCTATTCTGCTCGTTGGCTCGCTCCTGCTATTGAGCCTCGGACTACTTAAGAACACGCTTTTCCCTTCCGCCGCGGCTAGCGCGGTCGGAGCTGGGGCCTGGCATACCAATGGCAGCCAGATTTACGATGCCCAGAACCAGCCTGTGCGCATCGCGGGCGTCAACTGGTCTGGCTTTGAGACTGAGACGCTGGTCGTGCATGGCCTCGCCACGCGCAACTACAAAGAGATGCTCGATCAGATTAAGGCCCAGCACTATAATACGCTCCGCCTTCCCTATACTAACCATCTCTTCGATGTTAACAACCCCCCTACTGGCATTGACTATACGAATAATCAAGAGCTACGTGGGTTACGAGGGTTGCAACTACTAGATAAAATTGTGAAGTATGCCAGCCAGATTGGCCTGCACATCATTCTGGATCGGCACCGCCCTGGCGCTACGCAACAGGAGCCGCTATGGTATACCACGCAGTATCCCGAGTCGCGCTGGATCGCGGATTGGCAGATGCTGGCACAACACTATAAAGACAATTCCATGGTCATCGGGGCCGATCTGCATAATGAGCCAAGAGCACCTGCCTGCTGGGGCTGCGGCGATCCAAAACTTGACTGGCAACAGGCTGCGCAGCGTGCTGGCAATGCCATTCTCGCGGTCAATCCCAATTGGCTCATCTTTGTCGAGGGTGTGGAGTGTTATCCCGATCCTAATGCCGATAAACAGGTACCGGGAAACTGCTCCTGGTGGGGCAGCAATCTCAAAGGGGCCGCGACCCATCCAGTTCAGCTACAGGTCGCGCACCGCCTGGTCTACTCCGTCCATGACTATCCCGTGAGCGTCTATCCTCAGCTCTGGTTTAAAGATCCCAGCTTTCCTCATAATCTCTCCGCTATCTGGGATAGCTACTGGGGCTATATCCAAAAGCAGGGAATCGCGCCCGTCTGGGTTGGCGAGTTTGGAACTCGCCTGCAAAACGCGCAGGATAAACAATGGCTGACAAGCCTGGTCTCTTACCTGGGGCGCGGGGTCAATGGCATTAACTGGACCTTCTGGAGTTGGAACCCCGATTCTGTGGATACCGGTGGGCTCCTACAAGACGATTGGACCTATATCAACCAGGAGAAGCAAAATTACTTGCAGCCTATTCTCTATCCCTTTGACCAGGCTAGTCTAAATCAAGCCCCACCTGCGCCCACGCCGCACCCAAAAGCTACGCACCTGGCGTCCTCTCCCGTCAGTGGACAACATATCGAGCTTTATTACCAAAGCGGCAATGGTAGCGGCCCTATTGTAAATCAGATCCAGCCTCAGCTAAAACTCGTCAATACAGGCGCGGCCCCGCTTGACCTCTCGACGGTGACGATTCGTTACTGGTACACGCCCGACTCCGCCCAGGCACAGCAGACTTGGTGCGACTACGCCACCCCTGGCTGTGAGCACATCAACCAGCACATTGTCTTACTCTCGCCACCTCGCGCCAGCGCCGACAGTTACCTGGAACTCAGCTTCACCCCTGGCACCGGGAACCTGCAACCTGGGGATAATACCGGCGAGATTAAGTTTCGCTTCAATAAGACTGATTGGAGTAACTATAATGAGAGCAACGATTACTCCTTCAACGCCCATAGCACAAGCTATCAGCTCGCTCCCTATATTACTGTCTATATCCAGGGCCACCTCGTCTGGGGTAGCGAGCCAGCCTGACATCCCCCACTAAGAGCTTATCCGAAAACCAATATCTTAGGGACTCGCGAAAATTAAAATATCCGAGAATCCTAGAGGGTGAGCATCAGATGCTTGCGGAAGATTACGACGAAGGCTCTGCTCCACCGCTTGCAAGCCGTCTCTGATCAGTCGCCTGGTCTTCCTGAACTTCTGCTAATTTGCTTATGAGGTAGGCTCGAACTCGTTCTAATTCAGCTATTTTCTCGCTTACTGCATCAATTTTTCGCCGAATATACACGGTTGCTTTCTGGACCACCAGTTCACCCGTGTTGCAGACTTCATCCAGCTCTTTGAACTCAGCCAGGGTAAAACCTGCGGTCTGGACCTCTTTGATGGTCAGGAGATGCTCGACGGCTTCCTCGTAATAGTCGCGATAGTTATTGCCCTCGTCGCGCCTCACATGGCGCGCATCGAGTAGCCCTGCTTTCTCATAAAAGCGAATGGTGGGGGCGGTTAACCCTGTCTTTTCTGCCAGTTCACTGATTTTCATAGATTCTCCCCAAAAAAGCCTTGACCTTAAAGTACACTTTACAGTTTACACTCTAAACATCAATTGACACCTTGTCAAGAGGCAAATGACACATGGCTTTTTCGATAAAAAGAACGATTTCGTCAAAGTTTTCAGATAGGAGATACAGATCATGGCAACAAGCAACATGCAGGGAAAAGTTTGCCTGGTAACGGGCGCTAGCGGGGGAATTGGCAAGGAAACGGCCAGGGAACTGGCGAGAATGGGCGCGACTGTCGTGATGGTCTGCCGCAATCGTGCGAAGGGCCAGGCGGCACAGGCGGAGATCAAGGCGGCCAGCAGAAACGACCGGGTGGACCTGATCATTGCTGATCTCTCTCAGCTTTCAGAGGTGCGCCGTGCGGCTGGCGAGTTCAAACAGAAATACACGCAACTCCATGTGCTGATTCATAACGCCGGAACCATTAACGGTGAGCGTAAGGTGACACCTGATGGGTTGGAGAATACCTTCGCGACCAATTACCTGGCTCCATTTCTGCTCACCGAACTGCTGGTAGATGTGCTGAAGGCCAGCGCGCCTGCTCGCATCGTGAATGTCAGCTCTTATGCTCATACCCAGGGGAAGATAGATTTTGCTGACCTACGAGGGACAAGAAGATATAGCGTCGTGAAAGCCTATGGCCAATCCAAACTGGCGCAGATCTACTTTACCTACGAACTGGCCGACCGGCTCAGCGGCACAGGGGTCACGGTCAACGCACTCCATCCCGGTATGGTGGTTTCGAGCTTTAACAGTGGCACCAGGGGCATTGTGCATCTTATTGGAGAGTTATGTTACTTCTTTGGTGGTATAGATGTCGAGAAAGGGGCGCAGACGACCCTCTATGTGGCAACTTCCCCAGAGCTCGTAAGAGTGAGTGGGAAGTACTTCTCCCAAAACAAACAGGGCAAGGAGACGCCCTCTTCCAAACCCTCCTACGATGTCGCCATCCGCCGTCGCCTCTGGGAAGTCTCCGAGGCATTGATTGATCAGAGCGAACGTTCGCAGGTTGCCCTGGCAAAATAAGGAAGGAGAAAACAGATGATATCACAACAAGATCACCCGAATGCTCTCGCACAGCGCTCTTTGCGTGATCGCGTCGGAATTTGCATCGAAGGCACGGATCCCGTGGACAGTCTCAACAAGATCCGTGCAGCAGAGTTGGCGGGGATCCAACAGGTCTGGATGACGGCAGGAGGCGCTGGTGATGGGTCTCCCGATACACTGACGCTCTTTGCTGCCGCAGCAGCACAAACCGAGCGCATCCGGTTAGGGACCGCTATTACTATGACCTATCTGCGCCACCCGCTGCTGATGGCGCAGCAGGCGCTCATGATACATGCCCTTGCTCCGGGACGCCTGCGGTTGGGGATCGGGCCTGGCGCTCGTGAGAGCCTTGCGGGCTGGTATGGTTTGCCAATGACTGCGCCCCTGTCGTATCAGAAAGAATACATGCAGATCTTGCGTGGCTCGTTGTGGGAAAGCAACGCGGACTTTCGCGGCACGTTTTTCCAGACAAGTAACGCTGTTCAGATGGGCAATTTCGACGCGGTCATTACCGCCTCACAGAATGCTCAGATTCCTCTGCTTACCGCAGCGTTAGGCTCGAAGGCGTTCCAGCAGGCCGGAGAAATCGCCGATGGGGCGCTTTCCTGGATGTGCCCGGTTCCCTATCTGCTCAACCAAGCTAAGCCCGCGCTGCAAGCCGGAGCCGAGAGACGTTCGCGTGCCGTGCCCCCGCTGATCGCGCATCTGATGGTAGCGATGAGCACAGATGAAGCAGCGGCCCTGGCTGCGGTACGTCAGAGAGTGCAAGTGTACGCCAGGGTGAGTGGGTATGCGCGTGCATTTGTACGGGCTGGTTTTGCCAGGGCAGTGGAAGGCGATGAGAAAACGTTAGATGCATTGGCGCGGGCACTGGTCATCAGTGGCGATGAAAGCACCGTACGCCAGCGCATCCAGGAGCTTGTTGAAGAAGGCCTTGATGAGTTGATGCTGCAACTCGTTCCCGTGGCTTCCGAGGCCAGCGAACGAGATCAGTTGCTTCATCTGGTTGGCTCTCTCATTTGCTAAGGTGCTGATTTTCGGATAAGCCCTAAGTAGCAGCGTACACAAGTAGCGGGTGATGGGATCCGCTACTTGTGTACGCTGCTACTTACTTTTGCCCATAGACAACATATACTTCGTATTCAGTTTGATGGCTATTCCACTCGGCTTCCAGGGAGGCAATGACCGCGTCAAAGGTCTCTTTGGGGATGTTTAAATACTGCTGGCAGAGAGGTTGCAGACTGGGCCAGCCGGAGAGCATGTCGCGCGCCAGGAGTTCGCCCATGCGTCCGCCCCAGGAACCGACAGGCAGGTTCAGCGTCTTCTTCTGGACGTGATGTAACCCTGCCTGCTGGAGCAAGACATCCAGGCGCCCCATCACCTCAAGGTCAATCCCGCGCATCTGGCTCAATTGCCTGAACCAGGCCATAAACTGTTGCGTTGCCGCCCCCTCGCGCACAAATCCACCACCCATCTCCACTAGCTCAACCCAGCCTCCACGCCGGGTCACACGCGCTAGTTCTTGCACAACCCATGGCCACTTTGCGGCGGGAATAGCCGCTACTAATAAGCGTTGATGCACATAGGTCATGCTCTCGTCAGGGAATGGCAACTTCTCCAGCACATTTCCCTGCGTAAATTGATAGTTGAGCGGGCGCGAGGAGGCCTTACTGTTAGCCTCCTCCAGGTCGAGTCCAATCACCTGCAAATGTGGATAGCTCGTGGCGACCTCGCTCGCCCAGCGACCGCTACCACAGCCCACGTCCAGGACATAGCCTTGCTGGGTCTCTAGCTGAAAGGGCGCGGAGATATTTCCCTGAAGCACCTGGCGTAAGATATAGTGCTGGTAATCCAGGCGCTGAATCTCCTGGTCGTCTTTTGGCAATAAATAGGGGACATCCGTGCGCCGCCTGCGGCCAGCCCCGTCCACATAGGCAACGGTCCACTCTTCCGTTCGCGTATGATCAATCACACTACTAGCCAGAATATCGCTTCCCGCATTTCTATAATTGGACGCACGAAATAAGCGCGTAAAGAGATCAAAGAAAGACACTCTATGCCTCCATGCAAAAATTCTTGATGTCTGCTTGGTATCATGTCTTTAATAATATCTGAAAGCAGGTTGCTTTGGCTAGGGTATGTAGGCTTTTCCGTACATCTCAGACTCGCTGCGCGAACCTTGGGGTAAGGGATATGTAGAAGGGGAATGGACTGCTGGTCCATTCCCCTTCTACATATCCCTTACGACTCCGCCAAGCTGGTGCCAAGGCGCTCCTGGCCTATACCTCCTCGTGAGAATTGTCGGCTAGAACAAGAAGTAGGCCACCCACCGCCGCGAGGTTCTTCAAGAATTGGACCTGCTGATTGGCTTTCCCGGCTGGCGTCTCCTCTTTCCAGAATGGATGGCCCACGATGGTGGTGGGGATCAAGGCCCCCAGCAGCGCGGTCGCCGCGAGTTTGGGCGCGATGCCTGCCGCGAGGGCGGAGCCTCCCACAACCATCACCGCGCCATTCAAAATGGCTGCCTGCCGTGGCTGGGGTATTCCCGCCGCGGCCACCTTCTCCGCCCGACCATCGGGCTGCATAAAGGTATTGGCGCCTCCTGAGATAAAAATCGATGCCAGAAGCATACGACCCAGGGTTTTCAGCATTGCGTATATCCCCCTTTTTGCGATAGAGTATCAGAGAACCGTGCGTGGGCGACGCTGCTGAAGCACGCGTCTACATATGATACGCCATATGTAGACGCGTGCTTCAGCAGCGTCGGGCCATCATCATGCGTTCATCTTCTCTCTTTTATTCTCGTAGCAGCGGCTATTTCCGTTTCACCAGGGGGTCTGCTGACTCATCTGGTCCAACACTTTATTCTTTACAGTATGAGCGAACAGACGATATAATACCGTACGAGGGAAAACTATGCATACACAGATACAAATTTTACCTGTTACAGGTATTGGTGATATCCGCCCAGGAGATGACCTGGGCCGTCTCATTTATGACGCCCTGAAGCAGCAGCAATTGACCCTGCAACAGGGCGATGTGCTCATTATTACGCAGAAGATCGTCTCTAAGGCCGAGGGTCGTCTTGTCCATCTCGACGATATCGAGCCCTCTCCCTTCGCGCTCCAATATGCACAGCGCTATCAGAAGGATGCCCAGCATGTTGAGGTCGTTCTGCGCGAAAGCAAGCGCATCGTGCGTATGGATCACGGAGTAATGATCTGTGAGAGCCATCATGGCTTTATCTGCGCCAACGCTGGCGTCGACGAGTCCAATATTGGTGGCGAGCGAGTTCTCGCCCTGCTCCCAGAGGATTCCGACCGCTCCGCGCTCCAGGTTCGCCAGCGCGTGCAAGAACTGACTGGCGAGGGCGAGCATCTCGACTTCGCGGTAATTATTTCTGATACCTGGGGACGCCCCTGGCGCAATGGACAGGTCAATATGGCCATTGGTGTCGCGGGTATGGAGCCTGTCACCGATTATCGTGGACAAAATGATCCCTATGGCTATGAGTTGCGCGCCAGCATGATTGGCGTCGCCGACGAACTGGCGGCGGCGGCTGAATTAGTCATGGGTAAAGTCGACCGTATTCCCGTTGCGCTTATCCGCGGGTATACTTATAAAACGGGACAGGGGAGTGGCCGCGACCTCATTCGTGACAGCGCCACGGATATGTTCCGCTAAGAAGACATATAAGGGAATATCGTGACCACACCAACCTCACATTCGCGTGCCACCAGCGGCCTCCAGCGGAGCGACGACCTGGCCGGGTTGCTGCGTGGGCGCCGTAGCGTCCGGCAATATCAGGAGCGCGAGGTACCACGCGAGGCATTGCTCCAGATGCTGGAGGCCGCACGCTGGGCGCCCTCACCGCACGGACGGCAGCCCTGGCGCTTCGCTGTACTCACCCAGCCCGAGCCGAAGACCCGGCTCGCCGCTGCGATGGGAGAGGACTGGCAACGCAACCTGGAGATGGATGGGCAGCCCACCGAGATCGTACAACTGCGCCTGGAGAAATCTCGCCAGCGCATTCTCAAGGCGCCCGCCATTATCATCCCCTGTCTCTACCTGGAGGACCTGGATACCTACCCAGACCAGCAGCGCCAGGCCAACGAGAGCACCATGGCGGTCCAGAGCATCGGCGCGGCCATTCAGAATATGCTAATTATGGCCTACGACCTGGGCCTGGATACGGGCTGGATGTGCGCGCCACTCTTCTGCCCCGATATCGCCCGCGTCGCGCTGGGGCTCAGCGAAACGCTGATCCCACAGGCGCTCATTACTGTTGGCTATGCTGCGGCTGATCCTAAGCGCCGGGAACGTCTTCCTTTGGAAGAACTGATTGTCCATTTTGAGTAAGGGTGGAAAAGTAGCTTATGATCGTGGTACTCGCGGGCGGTGTTGGCGCCGCCCGCTTCTTACAGGGTGTGACGCAGGTCGTCCCACAAGAAGAGATTGTTGTGATCGCCAACACTGGTGATGATAGCCAGTTCTATGGCCTGCATATCTCGCCTGATATTGATATCGTCATGTACACGCTGGCGGGCCTCGTCGATGAGAAACAGGGCTGGGGCGTGCGGAACGATACCTATCACACCATGCAACGCCTCAGTGCGCTGGGCCATGAAAACTGGTTCCAGTTGGGCGACCAGGACCTGGCGACGCATATCCATCGCACCCAGCTTCTGCACCAAGGAGAGACGCTCAGTGCCATCACCGAGGGTCTGCGCCAGCGTATGGGCATCGGCCCACGCATCCTTCCCATGAGCGATGATTCCGTAGAGACACATATCCAGACGCCAGCGGGCCTCATCCACTTTGAGGAATATTTTGTGAAGCATCGCTTCAACGTCGAGGTCCAGGGCGTCGAGTTTGTCGGCGCTAAAACGGCACGGCCCGCCCCAGGTGTGATCGATGCCATTAAGCAGGCCGAGGCCATTTTGATCGCGCCCAGCAACCCCATTGTGAGCATCGGCACCATCCTGGCGGTTCCCGGCATTCATGATGCCCTGCACGAGGCCAGTGGCATGGTCGTCGCAGTCAGCCCACTTGTGGGCGGCGCTCCCATCAAGGGGCCAGCGGACAGGCTGATGCGCGCCCTGCACATGGAGGCCACCGCGGTTGGCGTCACGCGCTGCTATCGTGATTTCCTGGATGTGATGGTTATCGATCAGCAGGACGCGCACCTGGCCGAGCAGGTAGAGGACCTGGGCATCCCCTGTGTGGTCACCGATACCATCATGCGCGATCAACAGGCCAAGACCGCGCTGGCACGCACCGTTCTTGAGGCCGCAGGCCTCCGTTATTAGCATCAATCACACTAGAAGCTAGAAAGTCAGGCACGCATGGGGCATCGAGTATTAATACCCGTCAAACAACTATCGGCCGTCAAAACACGCCTCTCAGAGCATTTGACGCCAGAACAGCGCTCAACACTCGTGCTCGATATGCTCCATCGCGTGATCGATGCCCTGCACGCCAGCGAGGTCCTGGAATGCATCTCGGTGGTGAGCGCCGATCCCGAGGTTCTGGAGCGCGCGCGCCGCTGGGGTGCGCATGGCCTGGTAGAAGAGCAGCCAGGGCACAACCAGGCCCTGACCGCGGCGGCTCATCACGCTATCCATCACGGTGCCACTACCCTGCTCACCCTCTCGGCGGACCTCCCGCTGCTAAAGGGGCAGGACGTGCGTGCGATGATCGACCTCTCGGCCTCACACCAGGTCGTACTCGCCCCCTCACGTGATGGCACTGGCACCAATGCCTTCCTGGCACGCCCGCCGCTTGTTGTCCCCTATGTCTTTGGCGTCAACAGCCTGCAACACTACGTGGCCCAGGCCCGCGCTCTCAAACTCGACCATACCTTCTACCGCCAGTTAGGGACCGAGTTGGATATCGATACCATCGAAGATCTTCAACTCTTCAGGCGCTATGATCAATGCGCAACGCTGGTCAATAGGTAAGCTATGTATTCAGCACAAACGCTATCGATCACACTTGCAAAGGAATAGCACCGCGATCCTCTCTGAAAAAGTACGCGCTTTCCTAGAAGAGCGGCGTTTCGCCGTTCTGGGCACAATCAACGCCGATGGCACACCCCAACTCTCGGCCATGTGGTACCAACTGGAAGGTGAGCATATTCTCATGAACACAAAGGCGGGACGCGTCAAAGAGCGCAATTTGCGCCGCGATCCCCGCGTCTCCATCTGCTTCGAGGATGGAGGATATCTAACGATCACAGGTAAAGCCACCCTCATCGATGATCAGGAGATGGCTCAGCGTGATATTCATCGCCTGGCCGTGCGCTACAATGACGATGAGAAAGCGGCCCAGAGTATGGAGGATACGTTTGCCAAGGAGCAGCGCGTCAGCATTCATATCTCTATCGAGCGTGTGATCGAAAGCCTCTGGTAGGGGCAAAGGGAGACCCGCCTCGGCACTGCAAGCCGATCGCAGGTCTCCTTTTGATGAGGAAAGAAGCGTCAGAGAACGGCTTCGTCGATGTAACACCAGCGCCAGTCCTCACCAGGCTCAATCGATTGAATGATGGGATGGCTGGTCGCGTGAAAGTGTTTGGTCGCGTGCTTATTTTTCGATGAATCACAGCAGCCAACGTGGCCGCAGGTGAGACAGAGGCGCAGATGTACCCAGCTATCTCCAGTGGCCAGGCATTCTTCGCACCCGCGTGTGTGTGGGGTGACAGGTTGAATTGCGTCTTGATGGGCGCAGATTTGTGTACTCATTTCGTTCCTCCAGTGTACTGTTTTTGTTTACTATTGTTTACTATTAAGAGGGAGAGAGACTCGGAAACGGGTCTCTCCTGGCCGGGACGTCAGGGTAAGATCTCCATGATGGTCGGTCACGATGATACGATAGGCAATATCCAACCCCAGCCCGGTCCCTTTCCCGACCTCTTTCGTGGTAAAAAATGGCTCAAAAATCCGTGTCTGAATGTCCTGAGGGATGCCTGGCCCATTATCGACGATTTCCACACAGGCAAAGGCACCATCTTGCCAGGTGCTAATAGTAATCTGGCCATGCCCCTGGAGCGCGTCGATAGCATTATCTAGCAGGTTGGTCCAGACCTGATTCAGTTCGCTGCCATAGACAGTCAGGCGTGGAAGGTGGTGATCATACGCGCGTATGACGTTGATGTGTCCTCTAAGCTTATGGTCCAGAATGGTGAGTGTATTCTCCAGGCCATCATGAATATCGACCTCCTGCAACTGGGCACGATCCATATAGGAGTATTCTTTGACGGCTTTGACGAGATCGGAAATACGCGTGGTGCTCTGTTCCACCTGAGTGAGCAGGCCGTTGGCTGTAAGCGTGGCGGCCAGCCAGGTCAGCGCAGGCTGAAGCAGATCGTGCGCGAACTCCTCCGCAAGCGTCTCAAAATGGGCCGTTTCCAATCCAGCCTCGACGAAGGTGGCGGCCAATTCCCATGCTTCAGAGAGACCCTGATCCTCCAGCCAGGCCGTGAGGGTCTCTTCGCGCTCGCTCTGCGTCAACGTATCCAGTCTCACCTGGACGGCCTGTTGGGTGCTTGCCGCGCGCTGGATATCAGCGAGCAGCGCCCACTGCCTGGGGGTGAGCTGTTGGTGCAAGGTTTGATCGGCCGTCAGCATCTCCTGGAGCGTGGTGCGCAATTGTCCTGCGGCCCTGTGACTAGCAGCGGCAGGATTGTTCAACTCATGCGCCAGGCCAGCGGAGAGCTTCCCCAGTCCTGAGAGCTTCTCGCTCTGCTGAACCCGCGTCTCTGTGTTATGAATGCGTTGGGCCATAGCTGCGAACAGCCTGCGCATAATGGAGGTACATTTACCGAGCATCTCATCAAAATCGGCCGCAGTGATGCATAGCAGGTGGGTTTTCCCCACCGCGTGCGCGCTCGCGATATAGGGAGTGCCGGTCAAAAGGGGGACCTCGCCGGTAAAGGCTCCAGACTGGTGACGAGCCAGCACCACTGCGCGACCTCCAATTAGCTTGGTGACCTGTAATCCCCCCGCAAGGACGACAAAAAAGTTATCGGCTGGATGACCTTCAGCAAAGAGCAGTTCGCCGTCTTGCAGAGTAACCTCGCTGCTATGCTCAATGACCCATTGCGTCGGGTCATCTGGGAGAGACACAAACAAGGGAATGGTATGCAACGTTGCTGGCGTGAGCATCAACGCACCTCGCTCAGGTAACGATGGATAAACTGAATCGCTACGGCCCCTTCACCCACCCCTGACGCGACCCGTTTCACCGAACCATGCCGCACATCGCCTGCCGCGAAAATACCGGGTACATTCGTCTCCAGTAAGAACGGCGCACATTGTAGCTTCCACCCTGATGGGCGTTTGCCGTCACGGTCCAGGTCCGGACCAGTCAAGAGAAATCCTTGCTCGTCACGCAGGACAAAATCGGCCAGCCACTCGGTTCGTGGCATCGCGCCAATAAAGATGAAGAGCGCGAAGGCGGGCAGCGTTTGCCTCTCGCCGGTTTGCGTGTTGGCGAGCGTGATAGATTCCAAATTGCTCTCACCATGTACCTCGACCACTGAGGTACAGGTTTGCACAGTGATGTTTCCCGTCTGCTGAATCTGATCAATCAGGTATTGCGACATGGATTTGGCCAGCGAATCGCCGCGTACCAGCATGGTCACTGTGCGTGCATAGCTTGAAAAGTACATGGCAGCTTGTCCGGCAGAATTGGCACCGCCCACAACAAACACATCGGAATCGCGGCAGGACAGCGCTTCCGTCATCGCTGCGCCATAATAGACACCAGCGCCGGTCAGGCGCTCCAATCCAGGAATATCAAGTTTTCGATATGAAACACCCGTCGCGATCAAGAGCGCGGAACAACTCAGTTCGGAGCCATCAGATAGGGTGACGAAGCGATAGGGGCCATCTACGCGTATACTTGTGACCTCCTGGGGCGTGAGCAATTCGACCCCAAAGCGCCTGGCCTGGGTGACAGCCCTCCTGGCAAGGTCCGCACCGCTAAGGCCAGAGGGAAAACCCAGGTAGTTTTCAATGCGTGAGCTGGTACCCGCCTGCCCGCCAGGCGCCTCGCGCTCGATGAGCATAGTACGCAGACCCTCGGAGGCTCCGTAGACCGCACCTGCCAATCCCGAGGGGCCAGAGCCTACGATGATCAGGTCTTAGAACAACTGATCCGCGCGAATTCTCAAGCCCAATGTTTCCGCGAGCTGACTGGCGGTTGGTTGCGACACCGAAGTCCCATCAGGCAGGAGCGCCACGGGCAGATGCGAGGCATCCAGGTCAGCAAGCTCAAGCAAGCGTAGCGCCTCTGGATGGGTCTCCACATCGAGCCATTGATAGGGAATCAGGTTGCGAGTTAAAAAATCCTTGAGTTCGTGGGCCGTCGCTGACCAGCGGTGACCAATTAAGCGCAGCCCTTCAAAGAGAGGGCTAAAATCGGCCAACCAATCGTCCAACAAATCCTGGAGCACCGGATAAAGTTGCTCTTCAGGCGGGTCCCATGGCTTGACCAGGTAGTAATCTATGCGCACGCTGTTAATGGCTCGAATAGCCGCGTCTGTATCAGCATAGGCCGTTAAGAGCGCGCGCTTGGCCTGGGGAGACAGCACTTTCGCCTGTTCGAGAAACTCGACACCATCCATTTCTGGCATACGCTGATCCGTCAAAAGGAGGGCCACCGGTTCATGGCGTAAGGCTAATTGTGTCAGTATATCTAGCGCCTGCGCTCCTGATGAGGCTCGCAAAACGCGATACGTTCCCCCAAAGTGACGACGCACATCGCGTTCGATTGCGCGCAAGACATCCAGGTCATCATCAACCAGCAAAATAGCAGGTTTGGCCATCTGCGATCTGATTCCTTTCTCTTCCTTACGGACACAATGCTTGATTATAGCATAAAGATCATCGTTCGCTTGTCTTCCTCTCACTGGCCCGCTGTGCACACATTATCGCCCTGTTTATTTCTGCCCTCCCTCTGTACGAGTGTTGTGCCGCCTGCTGGGCTTGTGAAGTATCTTGTATCACGTTCGACATAGAGTAAAAAAGCATCTTTCCTAATGGTGTGTGTGTGTTTCATTGCAAATCTTGAGAAAAGTGTATCTGCTTCTGGCTCTGTTCGCGGTAGCCAAAAGGATAACTGGGGGGAGTATTTCTATCAAAGAAAGAAGAGGAGTACGGCCGGTCGCCAGGCAACCAGCCGTACTCCTCTTCTTTCTTCCTGCTTTTTTAGGCTGTTGGTGTCACAGCGTAGCTCACGACCAGGCCACTATTATTGGTTGTAACTCCGGTGGCGCAGTAAGAGAAGCCACTTAGCAAACTGGAAAGGTTGACGCTGAGCTGTGAGTTCATCACGTTTTCCAGGCTATCGCCCAGGCCTCCAACGGGAATCCCTCCTGTATCCACGCTCAGAACACGCATCTTTGGCTTACACGTATCGATGTATGGTTGCATCACAACGCGGAAGGGCCGGGTCACGGTCAGCCCGAAGATGGAGAACTGGTCCTCCCCCGCTATCTGCAACTGGCCCGCCTGGGGCGTCGAAACCTTTATATTCTGCAACGTGCCAGGAACGCTGACGTCCTTGACACGCTTGGCCGCGATAATTGTAATCAGGTCATTGCTCAACTGCACCATCAGCGCCTGCTTGTTATCGGGTTTCGGTGTGGAGATTGGCGCCTTTGACGTAATGCTGGCTGCGTACAGAATCGAGCCAAGCACGCCCCCCACAACGCCCAATAGCAAGGCCAGTATAATCGCTCCTATGAAACATCCGGCCCCTACCGAGCGTCGCTCGCGCCGGGCTGGTGGCGCGGGCGTCGCGCCAGACCTGGCGACCGGCTCTGTAAGATCCTCATGACCCGAACTCATAAATCTATCTGCCTTTCTAAATATGTCGAGAAATCTCTACATTTTCGATTGCGGTGAAAACGTCCGCACACCGCACGGAATCGTCCGTGTGTGGCCCAAGCCGGGCAAGGAACCTCATCAAGATGTTGACGGCACTGTTTTCGTCCCGATCCATGACGAGTCCACATTCACTACAGCGATAGGTTCGTTTCCACAGTGGCATGTCTTGCTTGCGCCCACAGCCACTACAAGTTTTCGACGTATCGCGTTCATCTAAGATAACGAGCTCTTTTCCATAACGGATGCACTTGTAGAGTAGCATTTGAACGAAGCAGTAAAGCCCCCAATCATTGTAGACCGCTCGGTTCAGGTGCCTGTTCCTCTCTCGGTGCTCATTCATGGTCATCTGCCGTTGAGAAAGGTCGCCGATCACCACGGTTCTCTCAACCAGTGTGTGCGCGATAAGATGGGTTGCCTTGTGCAGACAGTCCTGCTGTTTGTTGCGCTTCTGCTGTGAAACGCGCTTGTACACCTTACTCAAATGTTTGTATCGACGTGACCCCTTCTTGCAGCGATCTCGCTTTGAACGAATCTTGTCTAGTTGACGATTATACCACTGGTTACCCTTAAACCCTCCGATATGATAAAAACGTCCTTGATCGTTCACACCCGTTGCCAGCGTCTTCACACCTAGATCGAGGGCAAGCGCTCCGCCAGAATCATGCGTTTCCTCTTCCACCTCGTGGACAAACGATGCATAGTAGCGCCCCAATCCATCTCTGGAGATCGCGACATCTTTGTAGCCGATTGGGGCTTCTTCCGTCAGTTTGACGACTATATCAGAGTAGCGCTTGTTCTTGCCTTTGCCTCCTGTTGGAAGCCTGAGAGATAACCCTTCCACCTGTATATACATGGCCGGGTAGATGAGCGTGAAAAAACAATGCCGTGGCCGCACCCTCGGGAATCCAGGTTTTTCCCCGTTCTTGACCCGCCGAAAGAAAGCTTGCATCGCACCATCCAGACGGAAAAAGACCTCCTGTAAGAGCTTGCCGTAGACAAAGCGCAGTTCCGGGTCGTGCTCCTTGCTCTGCTGCAATGTCTTCTTGGCCTCTTTCCATCCCGGCCATTTCTCCCCATCCCGCAAGCGCATCACCCACCAATTGTACAACCCCCGGCATTTCCCCTGCATGAATTCTAGAGTGGCAACGTCTTGTGGACTGACCTCAAGCCTGATTTTCTTACTGACCAGCATCTCCTCTTCTCCAACCTCAATAGAAAATGAACACAAAACGGATATGTTGGACATCTGGCAGAGTCCCATTGGTGGAGAAGGAAACCGACTGCACCCCTGGTCGTGCTAATAAAAAGCTCTTGGCCTTAACCTGGCTTTTGTCTGCAATACTAGCCTTTAGGTATTCCTGCTCTGCCTGAGGGAACTGATACATCCACACGCTTGTACCACTCGCCTGCATGGTCATCGTTCCCTGTGCTGTAGTGGTGATGTGGACCTCCCCGCTCAGTGTGTACCTGATTCCTAGTTGCTGTCTCGCTTGGATGGTAAGTGTCTGGGTAATGAGGCCTTGGAGGGCTTGCGTCTGGTAGACAATGCCTATACATGTCTCATCCAGAGTAATGTGGACACTTGTCGTCTCCTCTCCTGGCTGGTGGTCAGTGCTCATCTTCTGTTCGCAGCGCAACGGGGTGACGAGTGTCTCGGTGCTCTGGACCTGCGTTTGCAAGGCCGCAATGGTGCTCTGGTCAAGGCTGGCTTTCAGGCTCGCGCCTGCGGTGTCGATGTCGTGTTGCGTCACGGTCTGATAGTTGCGTGCGTCTTGCCCTCCGCTAAAGGCTCCATTCACTGCGGAGATATTGACACCACAACAGGGACCATAGATCGCGCCTACCTTGAGGTTGCCAGCCGGTCCTGCCTGAGTCGCGTGGGCGCTGACGCTCGTCTGCCCAAAAGTGGGATAGCTTGCCGCACCTATGATCGCGTCTTGATCGGTTGTGATCTGGGTTCCGTTGGCTGCGATAACAAGAGTTCCTGCTGGTATGGTCTGTGCATAGGTTGCGCCATTGTAAAACGTGATGTAGCCGTGTGCAGCCTGCGCATCCTGATGCACTTTCCCGGTGGTGGCAACGGTATGCGCCTGGCTCATGGTAATAGTGGGAAGAAGCCTTCCTGGTACCTGGTGATGGTTTGGGGCGGTGCTTCCGATGGTCACTGTGAAGCGGGTTTCTATCATGCGTGCGACAGGAACAAGCGTCACTGTAGTAGTCGATGTCCAGAGGGGCAACACATACAGCAGGCATCCCACAACAAGCACACAGGCACATATAATGATGCTGAGAGCCACAAGGGAACGTGTAGGTTCCCTTGCCCACTCCAGGGGGCTTTCTCCGTGGTTCTGGCTCCTGGTTGATGAGTGGAACACTCTCAACGGTATTGGCTGGCTCTTCTGGCCCTTGCTCCTCTCTCGGGTAAATGTGAATTTCAATGTCATACATGCGGCGTTCGTAGTCGTACTCCTGATTGGCTTGTATGGGTGGTATGTTGTCCGCCGTGCGCGTCTGCTGGTGCTCTTGGTCAAGCTCGCATAAAATCTGCTCCAGGTCGTTCTGCATGTCGTCTTGCATAGGGTTCCCTCCAATAAGCAGGAAGGGGAAGAGCACACGGTGATGGTACTCTCCCCTGAGACATCAGGCGTTTGTGATGGTATCCCAAGGTGCTCGACAGGTGTCGAGTGGTCCGGCATTAAAGGCCGTATAGAAAAGTACCTCTTTATTGAGCTGGTCGAGCTGGTCAAAGAAGCTTTCTGGGGTAACTCCACGCCAACGGATGACGATATAGCCATCTCCCGATGTGCTGACTTTGCCATAGGAGACTAACACGGCTTGTATAGGGCGCACTGTCTGGAACGTGGTTTGAAAGTTCAGGGCAAGGGTGGCTGTGATAGTCTCTTTACACGAGATGACGATGTATTCATCCTCACCGCTAAACGTGACGCCCAGAAGGTCGTTGACGCGTTCTGTCAGCATACGCATGGTTTGGCGGGATCCCCTGGGATCGCGCTCCTGGGGTCGCTGTGGCTGCTTGGCTTGGATGGGGTACGCTGGCGTGGCAATCACTCTTTGACCTCCTTCATGGGTGTCGAGCTAAACACATCGTTCTCGTTCTTGTAGGCAATGCTTTGATCTCCAACGGTGACAATCATGTCAGGCTTGCCGTCTCCGTTCAGGTCTTTGAATGCCACCTGTGCGGGGGTCAAGTCTTGCCCACTCCCCAACAATGCAATGCCTGTCTTGTAAGCGTACGCCTTACTTGGGTCCCCTGCTGGTATTTCAATGACCGTAATCTGGCCGTGGAGGTTGAGCACAATGAAGTGCGATGGAGCTGTGCTCGTGTCATGATTGTGACCAACAACGGCGTCGGTCTGGTAGGTACGAGGGCGTCCATAGTGCAGGTTGTCTTGCCACGTCTGCCACGTCTGATTGAAGGCTCCAATTCCAAGCCATCCCCCAACCATCAACACGCCTGCCAGTCCTACATAGGCAGGCCAACGGGGAACATGAAATGGCCTGGACGTGCCAACGGGCAAGAGGGGCGGCTGCTGGTGCGGCCTCTGCTGCCTGGGTTGGTCATGGACATACACCTTGACCCGGCTCTTTGCCTGTACGTCTGTCCTGGCTGGATGGTAGGTGCCTTGGCGTACGACACTGGTATGGGGGCGTGTCTCATACAAGGCATCTTCGTCGATCTGGTCTTGGGTGCCTCTGTCCTCTCTGGGTGTTCTGGTAGCGCGGTTTCCGCGTTTGGGTGGATGCTCGGTTTCCAATGTTGGGCGATAGCGAGAAGGGGGCATTAGCGTTCCCCCCTCTCGTCGCGTGCTGGCTTTGGGCTGTTGGATTGTGCCTGTCGCTTGCGCATTGCATATTGATAGAACTCCTGGTTCCAGCCACACACATAACCGTAGCACCAAAGTGCCGGGCGCAAGGTGTCGTACATCGCCCATTGCAGAGCGTTCTCGACGTCCTGGGCGACAATCTCGCGCTTTTCAAAAGCCAGGGCGAGAAACTCGCTCCGTTCTGATTGCACCCCATTATGAAAGGCTGGATCAGCACAGATCAGGATCGTATCAATGCCTATGGGCTTCGTCTCGTCTGTCAGTCTAGGTGTATCTTCTGGGTGAAGACCAAACGAGGTGCCAACGCGCTGGCGTGAGGCGTCTTGCTGTTGTATCTCACCAGAGAAGTGAGAGGTGAGACTCGTTCTATTTTGCTTCATGCATTTTCTCCTCTGCCTCCCTCTTGTTGTCTATAAGCAACAAGAGGGAGGTTATTCCCGGCTAGATATGCTTCCCTGCAACATGGTCGGTTGCTTCTTCTGGAGTCAGAAGATCGTTGTTCACGTAGCCAGCGACCTCCGCAATATTGCTCTGGTCCTCGTGACAGGGGCACAGGGGGACATAACAGAATGGATTCATCACACTGTGACGTTGGTCGTCATTGGGGATAACAGGAAGAAAGTTATCCCCGTAAGGAGTAGGCTCCTCACAACGCCTGCCAGGTGAGGCAGAGGGTAGCTGTTGAGAAGCAGAGGCTTCTAGCAAACCTTTCACCCACCCAACGACCCACCCTGTATTCTCACAGGTCGAATCAGGAAAAGCGAGAAGACGATGGACAAGGTATTCGTAGAGATCATGTTCGCTAAGCGGGATTTGTGCATTCTGATAGGCTTGGTATCCCGCCTCTACGCCGCGAAAAAAGACAACGTTGGAAACCGTGACTGGCCCATCGGTCAGAAGATGGAACGTTGTTGAGGCTCTTTGAGACATACGCATCATCTCTTTCTTGACTGGGGAGCCTCTATGCGCTATGCTGAGCGCAGAGAACTCCGGACTTGGAAAGGTTTTTGTGTTCTCACTTGCTGGCTCTCGTTTGCAGACGAGAGCCAGTTTTTATCTGCTATCACCTCCTTTTTCTGTCATTAAGCGATTTTTATCTATCCAACTATAACATATTCTTGGCATTATTTCAATATCTTTGAACCCGTTTGGATAGTTTTGAGTATCCAGTTAGTAACTTTAGGTAGCATTTCCTGCGCTTCTATGCTATACTGGCTTCAATAATATTTAGTTCAGGGGAACGACTATGAAATTAGAAGAATTTCGTATAAACGTGGCTCGCCTATCTCGTCCAGAACTTTCAGCGATAGCAGATGTTTCGACATCTAGTATTAAACGTGCTGAAGATGGTGAAAGCATTTCACCTTTAACGAGAGCAAGAATACTAGGGGGATTGAGCAAGCATCTAGGCAGAACTGTAAATTCAGAAGAAATTGACGAGTTCAAAGAGTAAGCCTACTTGATCATATGCTTACTATTATAGGCTCTTTTTTGGCTTCTTTAACATTCGGGCTCTAAAAAGAGTAACTCGTGCGTATTGGCCTGCCAAGCCGCTCCTTTCGTCGCTTTCCTTGGCAGGCCAATACGCACATGGGTTGTTATTTTTGGTAGTGGCTCACTTGAGCAGGATGGCCCGCTCTGTATTGTAGCGATGGAGGAAGAGGAGCAAGCACGCCTCATGCATCAGCACCGACTTGGAAAATGATAACGTCATGCGCACAAAACGGGCCAGACGCTGCCGTAGGGTGTTATTCCACCACTCTACATGGGCGGTTTCTCCCGTCTCTTTTCCCACGGCGGTATGCAGCTCCTTGGGGATCACCGCCGCGTAGGCCGCCCAGAAGTCAGTGAAGCAATGCCCTTGGCAATATCCCTCTGGAATGGCTTCCTATAACCGCTGACACGTCTTTTTGCTCCGATCCCCAACCGCGTAGGCGACCACTTGCCGCGTCTGACGGCAGAAGGCAATCCAAATCCAGGAGTCGTTGACTTTTTTGAGCACAAACATAAAATAGACAGTTCTATAAGGTGAGATAAGGAATATCTTGTAAGTGATGTTGTTGAGCATACTGCAGCGGAGAAAGATTCGAGAGCCCCTCATGAGGTCGCTCCTGATTGTAAAAGTTCACCCATGCTTCGGCAGCACGCAAGAATTGTCCCAGAGTAGGCCTCTGAGTATGAATGGAAACGTCATGCGCCGCTAAGGCGGCTCACCACTCCGCATGAAAAGGAGTATACTCGAAGCAGCAACGTCCCAGAGAAAAGACGAGCAACAGAATACTGTGTCCAAGCGTGGAAATGAAACTGTTCTGAGGTGTCTGGGCGAACCACTCCATGTGGCCTCATCGACGCTTGCCGAGCCTCTCGGCGCTGGTTGGTCGAGAAGAAGACGAAGAATAACACTGCACAAAACAGACACCCCTTGGGAGGTTGCCCGACGAACGAAAAACGAAAAAGGAGGAGACCCAACAAAGGAGCGGTCATCATGAGTCTCGAAGTGATGTATCAGCGCTGTGCAGGAATTGATGTGCATCAACGCTTTCTGGTGGTGTGTGTGAGTGTGATTGAAGAAGAGGTATCTCCCGGATAACGAAATGGTAGTAACTATTCAGATGGGCCATGCAGTTGCGGAAACAGCATGCATCTGTTAGAGTAGATACATGAGAATGGATGAGGAATTAAATAAGCTACGCCAAGCAAATCACGACTTGCGTGAAGGTCTCAGGCAAGCGATCAAGGCCATTGAATCGCAGCAGGAGCACATCAAGATGCTTGAAAAACTCATCACTTCTCAACAAGAGCGCCTCAAAATGCTAGAAGGTCAGCTCGCCAAAGATCGCCATAATAGCAGTTTGCCTCCTTCCTCTGATCGTTTTGTACGTCCCCCTAAGAGCTTGCGGCAGCCGAGCGGCAAGAAACCTGGTGGACAAAATGGTCATCGTGGACACCACTTGCGACAAACCCAGACGCCTGATGAGATCCTCGTTCATCCGGTTCAATGGTGTGAGCATTGCCACCACAATCTGCGTTCCCAACCAGCTCACCTGCCAGAGCGACGCCAAGTCATCGATCTGCCAACCAAGCTCCTCTGGGTGAGAGAACATCGCGTGGAAGAAAAGCAATGCCCGGTCTGTTTCCATCTCACCCGAGCGTCCTTCCCCGCAGGCATTTCGGCTCCTGCACAATATGGGACCGGTATTCAGACCCTGGCTGCCTATTTGGTCGAAGGTCAGGCCGTCCCCTACGCTCGTGCGAGCCAACTCTTGCAGGAACTGCTCGGCGTCCAACTCTCAGCTGGCAGTGTCGCCACCTTTGTTCGGGCCTGTCATCAGCAGTTAGCAGAAGCAGAAACCCATCTCAAAACAGCGTTGGTGAAAGCAAAGGTGATTCATCAAGATGAAACGGGGATGCGCGTCGACAAAACAGGCTGGTGGGTTCATGTGTGCTCGACGAATCGGCTCACGCATTACGCCGCGCATCCAAGCCGAGGGCGCAAAGCCCTCGATGCCATTGGCATTGCTCCTGCATTTGCAGGCACCAGCGTCCATGATGGGTTGCGGAGCTATCAGGGCTACGGCTCCACCCAAGCCTGGTGCAATGTGCATCACTTGCGTGAACTGACCTTTCTCGATGAGGAGTTGAAACAGCCCTGGGCGCGTGCGATGAAAGAACTCCTCCTCTCGATGAAACACGAGGTGGAGCAAGCCAAAGCGTCAGGGCAACGGGAAGTGGATCTCTTGGTGCTCGCGCGTCTCCTTCAGCGCTATGATGAGATCCTCGCTGAAGGGTATCGAGCCAATCCTCCTCCCCCACCACCGAAGAAATCTGAACAGGGGAAGCGAAAACCAGGACGTGCCAAGCAATCCTCTGCACGCAACCTCCTCGAACGGCTCCCTCAAGGGAAATGGATGGTCCTTCGATTTCTCCACGACTTTGCCGCCCCTTTTGACAACAATCAAGCAGAAAGAGATCTTCGCATGATGAAAGTCCAGCAAAAGGTCTCTGGAGGCTTTCGCACCGAAGAGGGCATTGCCATGTTTTGTCGCATTCGCAGTTATCTTTCCACGTTGCGCAAGCAAGGGATGAAGCTGCTTGCTGCACTGGAACAAACCTTGGCGGGGAATCCTGTTCTTCCTGCTTTTTCATGATTCTTTTGAAGAGGTGTCACAATCGCCAGCAGCTTCGTCTATCTTCTGATAGTATCGAAAAAGGAGAATCTCGTCATGTTCCAGACCAAGACCCGAAAAACGGTCCTGCTCATTGGATGGGGGGAGCACTCCTCCTCATCTCTTTCGCCGTTGTCTCTTGCATGAATGTATCCTTTGCCACAAATCCCTGGAATACCGCTGAAATTGGACTCCTCTGGTGTTTCCTCATTGGTTGTATGTGCTTTCCCAGGGCAGTACGTCACTATCAAACAGGGAGGAGCCATGGAGAAAGGAGCCTGGCGTGGTATCGCCATCCAGCTCTCGTTTTCTGTCTGCTGGGATTTTTCTCTGGACTGTTGTTCCTCCTCTCTTTCACCCAAAAGTGGATCTTGTCTAACAACCGTCTTCCCTCTCATAATCCTGGGCTTGAAAATGATCCACCTCGCACGGTGATCGGTCTTGATCCATTTCTCTCTCTCATCGTTTCAAATGGGCACATAAACGCTCTGATGACTCCAGCGGTTCTTATCAACCTCTGTTTGTTCGTGTTGATATTGGTTTTGTTTGTTCACGTTTTCAAACAGAAAAACAGACCAACACATGAATAACACCTCAGAAGCCTGCTATTCCTCGCTAATGTCTGCCGTTCATCGTAGATTGACAGTCCTGCTCGTCAAAGCTGTTAAAACAGCGAAGGTGCAAGCATGATTGACATCTTCTTTATGGACCATCTGAATAGTTACTAAAATATCGATTATCTGAGAGCTACCTCAAGTATATCCACTTGAGGTAGAAAAAGCAATTTTAGAAAAAACAGAAATAGATGTATTTGTCGCAATCTGGCCATAATGTGTCCTGGTGAAAACATCCTTTCCCTTCTACAATAAACTGCTGTTGGACACACGATATAGCAGAGAACGTATAGAGAGGTAGCATGAAGATGCGCATCCCCTTCCTTACACGCTTGAGGTTAGGTTGTGCCGTTGTCGGATACTTTGTCTTGCTTGCAGTCGTATTCTATGCGGTATTTTTCGTAGCCCCCCAGGGGGGGGCGTACTATGTGGAGGCGAAGAAATGAAACCTGGGGACATTTGTATCGAGACAGTATCGTTCGTGACCAGACAGTATAGCTATGAGGAAATGAAGCGGGGTCAAGTCGACCCGTCGACGAACAAAATCATTGGCATCGCCCTCCTCTCTCTGTTGCTTCTTCCTCTTCTCCTGATCTTAGTTCCATTTGGCATCAGCCGAATGAAACGAGCTCGAAATCGAAAGTTCCAAAATCGAAGACTCCGTATACTCCGATAAAAAAAAGAATCCATCACTAGGGTTTCAGGCTACTTGCTGTCTGTGCTCATGTAGAATGAGACTCCCTCCTAAACTGGCGCTCAGGCAGAGAGGAAGAATCCCACTCTACATGGGCAAAAAACACTTTGGCCAGAGATCCTGTTAGTGTAGATACGGTGCGCTTGTGGGAGGGGGGGTATCGTATGCCGTCGTTGGATGCGAGGGAGCGCCTGTGTAACCTTTTTGGCATGACGGTAGAGGAGCTTGGGTTAAATGGACGTAGTTCTCAACAGGTATCGCAGACGGTTATCCTTGATCGACCGGAAGAGCCGGAGCCACCAGGTCAAGCTGCTGCCTTTCACGAAGAAGCAGAACCAAGAGCGAGAAAGATATTATCTCGGGGAAGTGATAGCCGGACGAGAATGCTCAGACGGTTTCAGTCACGCTATATTGCTGGTGTACTCGATCAATACCATTTGCGACTCATACCGCTTGAGTTGGAAAACTGCCCAGATGCGATTGCTAGTCCCTGGCTCAGAGCATCGCGAGAAGCCTCTCTTTTCCCCACTAGAGTGCCTATGGGGACATCAATTGTCGATGTCTTTGATGCTGCGGATGGAGAGCTGCTCATTTTAGGAGAAGGTGGTGCAGGAAAATCAACCTTGTTGCTAGAGTTAGCTCGTGATTTAGTTGGTCGGGCCAGACAGGACGATACTCATCCCATTCCGGTCATCTTTCATTTGGCTTCATGGAAGCCGCAGCAGCTATCACTTGCGGCATGGCTGGTTGAAGAGTTGAATACGAAGTATCAAATTCCTCGGCGGCTGGCGGCGCAATGGATCGAGCAAGATCAGATTCTTCCATTGTTAGATGGACTCGATGAATCTTCCGCGCAGGGCGCTTGCATTGAGGCGGTCAACCACTATCGGCAAGATCACGGACTGGTCAACATGGTGGTGTGTTCGCGTACGAATGATTATCTGTCCCAGCCTGCCCGTCTTATTTTAAGCAGTGCGGTGATGGTGCAGCCGCTTTCTGAAAACCAGATTGAAGCGTATCTCGCGCAAAGCTCTGAGTTGGTGGCGATGAAAGTTGCACTCAAACATGACGCCGACTTGCGAGAGCTTTGCTCCACACCATTGATGCTGAGTATATTGGCATCGACGTATGCAGGAATGACAGTTAAAGAGGTTTCTCAAACAAGTTCTTCTGAAGGCCATCGTTCTGCTCTGTTTGATCGCTATGTTGAGCGATTGTTACGGCGGAGACCTTCTCAGCAGTATAGCGATCAGAAGGTGATGAAATGGCTTGGCTGGTTAGCATGGTATATGAGGCGAAGTGGTCAAACAGAAATTTACCTAGAGCGTTTACAGCCGGAGTGGGCGCTGCATACTCGGCGGCTCACTCATTATCAAAGTATGATCATTCGCCTGATTTATGGGATTCAGGCCATCGCTATTTCTGGATCGTTTGCTTGGTTGCGCGGAGGAAGATTGGCCGGGCCGGGGCAGGAAAATATTTTTGGCGTGGGGGCTGGATTATTGGGTCAGCTTGGCAGTGGACCAGGGAATAAGATTTTTGGCTGGATGGCACCAGGGCTTGGTGGAGGACTGGATGCTTCAGGAAGCTTAGGGATTTTTCTCTCTCTTCTCCTGCCCATTGTGATCCTCCTCGCCAAGGAGACACTCACGCTTTCATGGAAAGCAGTATGGCGAGGAATATTTGCTGGTGGACGAGCTGGTCTGTTGTTTGGCATTCCTATTGGCATTATAGGTATGCCATTTTTTTTCCTCACGGCTGGAAACGTCTCTCTCTTTTTAAAAATCATCCATGCCCTCTCCTTTGGAACAAGCGTCGGAATCTTTTGCGGGCTGATTTTGGGTTTTCAGCGTGGGCTTCTGGCGTGTGTGCGAGTGTCACAGGACGAAGCACCCCAGACGAAAACGAGCATACAGCGAACTTGGAGCCAAAAATTCGGCGATACAATCATCTTGGGCTGTCTGGCTGGTGGAGCCTTTGGACTTGTTGATATAGCACTACACGTAGTGGCATCAACGACAATCACCTTTACCCTTATCGTTGTGGGCGTAGGTATGGGTTTTGGTGGAGGAAACACGCTGATACCTGGATTAGCAAGTGCTATTCGACCAGCAGAAATTGTATCATGGTCATTTTCTGGTGTGAAACGTGATTTTGGACAAAACATTGTCAAAGGAGTGACTATCGGGAGCGCGATTATGCTCAGTGCCATGCTTGTTTTGGGAGGAGGAAGTGCGTTGTTTAACGGGCTGGTCTACGGTTTTCGCTTTGGACTGGTCTGTGGGCTGATGATTGGCCTTATTACCTCTGTGACCGCTTTCTTCACAGCAACACTAAAAAGTGGTTGGACGAGCAACATGCTCTCTGAACATTATTATAGTCTTTCCAATGAAGGCATCAAGAGATCACTCAGGCATGGTCTTCTTGCTGGCGGCATCTTTGGGTTGGTAGGAGGACTAGCTTCTGGCTTTGTGGCAGGAGGAGCCTTCGGGTTGGTAGGAGGTTTGTCTGGTGGCTACGTGCTCGGAATGGATTTTGCAATCATCTTCAGCCTGATTTTTGCCTTAGAGTTCGGGTTGTTACATGGTTTGATTGCGGTCATTGAACATTATGTTTTGCGTTGGTATCTCTATCGAGCTGATCTGATGCCTTTAAATATGGTAGGCTTTTTGAATGAGGCTGCGGAGCGTATGCTCATTCGTAAAATCGGTGGTGGCTATATGTTTTTCCATTATGACTTCCTAAACTATTTTGCTCAAACGCATGAGGAAGCCTTGAAGCTTCAGCCGGAAAAAATGTCCAGGTCAAGCAAAATCATGTGAGAGAAAGAGTGTTATACTCAGAGCAATAAACCGCTGGCTTGTTTAAGAGCACCAAAGCGGGCATAAAGGAAGAGAGATATGAATTCTCTGCTCATTAGTGTATTTTGTGTCGTTGCCATTCTTGTTCTCCTGGTAGGAATCGTCCTGGTGCGTACCCTGATGTTTCAATCGAAGCAAATGATCGTCCCAAAAAAGGTATGCTATCCTCTTGACCGGGACCAGGCCGTTCAGCGCCTTCAAGGAGCCATCCAGATCCAGACCATCGCCGAGGTTCCCGCAGGCATAGAGATTGATTGGAGTCAATTTCGCAAGTTCGAGGCATACTTGCAGCAATCTTTTCCGTTGATCCATTCTAGACTTGAGAAGACCGTCATCAACGATCACGGGCTGCTTTTCCTTTGGAGGGGAAGCGACGATCAGCAGCTACCTCTGCTTGTCACAGGCCACTATGACACCATGCCTGCGACAGGTGAAGGGTGGAACTATCCACCATTTTCAGGTGCGATTGCCGAGGGCTATCTTTGGGGCCGGGGGACGCTTGATGACAAAGGGAGTGTTCTTGCCATTCTCGAAGCGACTGAGTTTCTTCTTCACGAAAACTTTCAGCCAACGCGCTCCATCTACATCGCTTTTGGGCAGGATGAGGAGCCGAAAGGGCATCGAGGAGCCGAAAAAATCGCGGCCTATTTGCAAGCACAAGGACTGCACTTTGAAGCGGTCATTGACGAAGGCTTATTTACGGTCCAAGGAATGGCACCAGGTCTCCCAAAATCGATCTGGGTCGATCTCGTCGGAACAGCGGAAAAAGGATTTGTTGATCTCAAATTGATCGCGCATGCCAATGGTGGACATAGCGCCATGCCACCACGCCAAACGGCCATAGGCATTTTATCGGCAGCCATCAATAAGCTCGAAAAGCATCCCTTTCCGGTTCGTTGGACCGAGTCAATGCGAGAGCTGTTTCGCTATCTGGGGCCAGAGATGACCTTCCCCTTCAAAATAATATTTGCCAACCTATGGCTCTTCCGTCCTGTGATCGAACGACAACTAACGGCTGCTGAACGCAGCAATGCATTGATGAGGACAACGACTGCTCCCAGTATCTTCCATGCTGGTGAAAAGGCAGCCACGATGCTGCCGCTGACAGCAACCGCTACTGTCAATTGTCGCTTGCTTCCAGGGGATACTGTTCAGAGCGTCATGCAGATGGTTCGAGCCATTATCGACGATCCACGCGTAGAGGTCGAACCTATCCCTGAGTTGTGTGGAGAAGCTTCGCCAGTGATTTCGCCGGTCGATACATGGAGTTTTCACATGCTCCAGAAGACGGTCCAGGAGACGATAAGCGATACGCTTGTCGCTCCATCGCTGGTTGTTGGCGCGACCGATGCTCGTCATTATGCTTGGGCGCAGCTTTCGACGAACGTCTACAGGACGTTGCCCCTCAAGGTGCCTCAGGAGGATTTAGCGGGACCACATGGGATCAACGAACGGATCTCCCTGGATGCCTATGTTGAAATGATCAACTATTATATTCAACTCGTGCGCAATTTTAATGGGGATAGTGCCTGTAAATCCCAGGATTAAACGGCTCATGGCCGCTCTTGGTGCATACTGCTTGTTTGCTTTTATGCATTGGCAAATAGTGATATAGTTCCTTCTAAAAGAGCATTTCATCATCAAGAATGAGGTCGTGATGGAAAGGACGCCCCTGCTTCCCCTGCCTGAAGGGATGTTGATTGATGAGATCCAGATCACCGAAAACGGTTTGGGCATTGCGGTCGTTGCGACACATCCTACATCGTGTTGTCCATTGTGTTCTGACCTGTCATCCTCGATCCAAAGCCACTATCGCCGGGTCTTGCGTGATGTGCCCTGTGCAGGACGCCGGGTTCAGTTGTTCCTCACCGTTCGGAAATTCTACTGCCGCAATCCTCTCTGTCAGCGGAAAATCTTTACCGAACGTCTCCCAGCCTTTGTGGAACCCTGGGCCAGGATGACGATCCGGCACTGCCAGCAGATCACCTCTATCGGATTGGGCACCTGTGGCAAAGGGGGCGCCAGGCTCGCCGCTCGTTTGGGCATCCAGACCACTCGCCAGACGATTCTGCGCCGCATTATGGATCTCCCCGATCTCCTTCGCGGATCGATTCTCTTTCTTGGGATAGACGATTTTTCGTTTCGGCGTGGCCTCCGCTTCGGGACGATCCTGGTGAACCTGGAAAGCAGGCGAGTGGTAGACCTCTTACCTGACCGAAAAGCGGACACCTCGGCAGGCTGGATGCGCCAGCACCCCGATCTGATGGCGATCAGCCGGGACCGGGGAGGGGAATATGCCTCTGCTGCTGCGGCTGGCGCGCCCCAGGCCATTCAATATGCGGACAGGTTCCATTTGCTCAAGAATCTTAGAGAGGCTTTGGAGGGCTGCTGGCGCGCCATTTGGCAACTCAGTGCAAACGTGAGGCACAAGCTATCCTTGATGAGCAACCACCAGCGTGGCAATCCAAACGAGCGGTCAGATCTTCTCCAAAGCTGGAGAGCCTTCAACACAACCGACGCGAGGAGCGTCTAGCCCGTTATGAGCAAGTGATCGCTTTGCACAAGCTCGGCATGAGTCAAGCCGCTCTTGCCCGCCAGGTCGGCATGGGTGCCAGCACTGTGCAGAGCTGGTTGGCTGCTGGGATGTTTCCTGAGCGCAAACCGCGTGAACAGAGCAACCAACTTGATCGCTATCTTCCCTATCTTTTTCAGCGCTGGGAAGAAGGCTGCCACAATATTGCGTGCCTTTTTCGAGAACTGGTGGAGCAAAACTACAAAGGATCCTATGAGAGTGTGCGTGACAATCTTGTCCGCCTGCTTCCGACGGGGCGGAAGAACCTGGCTAACTCCTCGTCGAAGGCACCTGTTCTCCCCACGTCACGGCAAGCTGCCTTCCTCTTTCTTCATCGCTCAGAAGAACTGCGCGTCGAGGAACAGGAGACACTCGTCAAGCTTCGCCAGATCAACCCAGAAGTCGATCTGGCCTATGACTTGGTTCAGCAATTTGCCCAGATGCTGCGCACACGCACTGGAGATCTCCTCGATGCCTGGCTCGCCCAGGTGGAACAAAGCAACCTTCCCGAACTCCAGTCCTTTGCTGCTGGCGTTGAGAAAGACAAAGACGCGGTGAGAAATGGCTTAACCTGGCCGATCAATAACGGCATGGTCGAAGGCCACGTGACCAAGCTGAAATTGATCAAAAGACAGGGGTATGGCAGAGCAGGTTTTCCTCTCCTCCGCCAGCGGGTACTCCACGCAATCTGAGAAAAGCCCTCTTTCCACTATCTCGCTTCTTTCAGAGGCGAAACGCGCGTAGCAAAAATGACCAGGTAGCCAGGGACTAACCAATAGCGTTCAGCACCGTGCAACTCGGCAACCGTTTTCTCTAGTTGAGGCTCAATCACCCTTTGGAGTATGCAGCCCGCTTGAATCACACTGTTTAGATACGTACTGAGTGGGCGATGGATGAAGTATCCTCCATAGGTTTGTTTGATGGTTCGTTCCTCAAAATAGTCCCGGACCTCGACATAGCCTTTTTCCTTCCATGCTGATCCTGTTTCTTCAAAACACGGATGGAGGATGGAAAAAAGGAGTCCTCCACCGCTCTTGAGTGCCGCAACACAGTTCTTGAGTGCAGGTTCATAGTCGGGGATATCCATCAAGACCATGTTCGCAATCACAAAATCAAAGGTATTCAAGGGTGGCGTCCAGGTCGAGAGATCAGCTTGCGCATAGCGAATCCCTAATGGTTCCTCCTGTTCTCGGCTCCGCGCATACGTGTAGAAAGCTTCGGATGGCTCGACACCTGTGATGCTTGCTCCCTTTTTGGCAAGGAGCCGACAGAGATATCCTTGGCCACATCCTGCATCCAGAATGCTTTTGCCTCTCACATCTCCAAGCAGGGCAAAAATGGCTGGGTTCAGAAGATGTTTGCGCGTGAAATCCCCTTCCTCACCAAACCCTTCGATGAGATCCTGAGGATATTCAGCATAGGCCTTAATCACGTCTGCATTGGTTATTTCTGTCATGACTTCCTCCTGGCATCTTTTTCCTTTGGACATATTGGCAAGAAAGTATATCACATGAGTACCAAACAAGCAGTATGCACCAAGAGCGGCCATGAGCCGAATAATGTTGGGATTTACACTCCTCTACCTAAATCTGCCGTGAGTTGTTCGAGGAGATCGCCAATCCCGGCGATCTCCTTTTCTTTCGCGCAATCCTACAAACTGCCTCATCACCCACGGGCCTACATAGGCACAATCATACCACCCTCTTCACTACATCTCGAAAAGTGAACACGATTTTCTACGTTCTTCCCTCAGCTTTTTTGATACATAAATGATACCGTATTGCTATCTGATTCTCCCCAGAGAACGGCTAAACTAGAACAAGAGCTAAACAATACAGCATGGTGTTCTCAATCCAGTCCCGCACAAGAACTGGCACAACATCAAAAAGTAGGGAATTACACAGATGAAAGGACCCGATCAGTGGACTTACACTCACACGAAGATGGGAACAAAGCAGCAGAACAGAGAGCCGGGAGAGGACATATTTCCCGGCGGAGCGCCTTGATAAAGCTGGGATTGACAGGCCTGGCCCTGACTGGAGGAGGGGTAGTCTGGACCTCATGCAGTGACCCAACTGCCTCAGACTCCGATGTCCCGGTTATCAATGCCTCGGTTTCCAACAAGAATGGCACGACCGTCTTCGTGGTCTATCGGGGACATACGAGTTCTGTCAATGGGGTAGCATGGTCCCCGAATGGCAAGCGGATCGTCTCTGGCAGTAGCGACGGTACCGCCCAGACCTGGGACGCGATCACGGGTAAAAACATTGTGATCTCTCAGGCCAAAGCTAAGCTTTCACCTTATGTAGATTCGGTTGCCTGGTCACCCGATGGATCTCGTATTGCATTCGGAGACGGGGAAACAGTGCAAATTGTGAATGCGGCCACTGCACATCATACATTTACGTATGCCCCTTCAAGTGACGGATTTGTTTCTTCTCTAGCCTGGTCGCATGATGGGTCTCGTATTGCTTCAGTAGGGAGTGACAATAATCAGCAAGTGATACGCGTCTGGAATGCCCGGACAGGGAAAACGTTGCTGACATATCATGGGCATAACAGGGACATCAATGCCCTGGCGTGGTCGCCCGATGACAAGTGGATTGTTTCTAGTGACAATAATAAGCAGGTGCAGATATGGAATGCGGCGAGTGGAAACAAACATCTGATTCATACAGGTTATGGTGAGCATGATATTGTCAAAAGCGTTGCCTGGTCGCCCGATGGAAAGCAGATTGTTTCAGGAAGCGATAATTACACAGCTCGTGTCTGGGATGTGGCTACAGGCCAGACGCATCTTACTTACAGCAAGCATTCCAGCGGAGTATGGGGTGTAGCCTGGTCACCCGATGGCAAACGGATTGCCTCAGCAGGTGCGTATCCCGATTCAACTGTTCAGCTTTGGGATGCAAAGACCGGAGGCAACGTCTTTGTCTACCGTGGCCATTCTCCAGATGATGCGGTGTTATGTGTCGCGTGGTCACCCAATGGGAAGATGATCGCATCAGGAAGTCTGGATCATACAGTTCAGGTCTGGCAGGCGAAGTGAGCCGAAGCGGAACCACCAGAGGTGGGGCACACAGAAATAGTTTGATCTATAATAGCGAGGAAACAAGTGATACTCTTTATTAAAAAGATGGGTTCACTCTGTTTCCTCATCTGTCTCATTCAATCAAGATAAAGCCGTGTAAATGCTTCGGCGAATGCAAGACCAGCATCGCTTCCAATCGATGCCGCACGCTTTCGCCACCCCTCCCTCAGAGCGAGAGGCAACTGTAAATCCCAACATTATTCGGCTCTTACGCAACCTCGATGACGAAAATTGTGATATACTGGGAGTTGAACAAAATTTCTCCATTTCTTTTTCTCCGAGTAGAAAGCATGATCATTCTTCCCGAACTTTTCGATCAAGGCATGCAACTCTTGCAGGTCACGGTGGCTGATGAGATCACCCTCACCTTCTGTGCCACAACTCCGAGCGCAGCATGTCCCGATTGTGGAACCACCTCCGCACGGATACACAGCCGCTACAGCCGCATGCTCCATGATCTTCCTCATCGGAGGCGACCGGTCCATTTGGTGCTCCAGGTCCGTCGTTTCCGCTGTCAAAAGAGCACCTGTGTACGCAAAATTTTTGCCGAGCAATTTCCCCAGCTTGCTCGGCCCCATGCTCAACGCACACTCCAGCTACAAGAGGCTCTGTGCCAGGTAGGCATGGTTCTGGGAGGTCAAGCAGGAGCAGACTTGGGATACCAACTCGGCTTTTCTGGAAGCTGCGATACCATTTTGCGCCTCCTGCGAACCTATCACCTCCTTGAAACGACACCTCCAAAAAAGGTTGGGGTCGATGATTGGGCTTGGAAACGTGGACATCGCTATGGAACGCTTTTGTGTGATCTGGAGCGTGGAACGGCCATTGATCTGCTCCCAGATCGGTCTGTGGAAACCGTCGCCGCGTGGTTCCAAGAGCATCCAGGGATCGAGTTGATCAGTCGAGATGGCTCCTCTGAGTATGCAGCTGCTGCCCTTAGAGGCGCCCCTCAAGCTGTCCAAGTGGCAGACCGGTGGCATATTTTGAGAAATCTTGGGAAGGCACTCAAGAGCCTCTTAACTGTTCACTTCACAGCGCATCGGAAGAAGAAGACGCTGCAAGCAGGCATAGACAAGGAAGTGAATTTCCCGCAGGAGCGTTCCAGAAGGCTCTATCCGCAGCAAGAACGCCTCCAGCAAGTTCATCGTGATGAGCGCCTTGCCCGGTATGAGCAGATGATGAGTCTGATCAAACAAGGCTTGACGCATCGTGCCATCGCTGATCAGGTCGGGGTGGGTCTCACGACGATCCAGAACTGGCTCAAGGCTGGCTCCTTTCCAGAACGCAAGCCTCGTGAACAATCCAGCCAGCTGGATCCCTATCGGGCCTATGTCCAGAAGCGACGTTCCGAGGGCTATCATAATCTCATGGGGATCTATCGAGAACTGCAAGCACAAGGGTATCAGGGCTCCTGTCATTAATACCATAAGTTCGCCAAAAGGGGGCAATATGTGTCAATCTTTCAACTTGGCGGATATATGTGTCAGTACTCTCAGTCGAAGATTAGCCTAGCCTCATGGCCCTTCGTCTCTTCGTTCTGGCTGAAACCGGAAGACAATGCTAAGGCTTAGCGTTGTCTTCCGGTCCGTTTGTAATCGAGGGCTATTACTCCAAGCTCACCGCTGCTCGCTCGGCCTTACGCGGCCAGTACGCTGTCACCAGCACCACCAGCATCGCCAACATACCAGCGATCCCGACAATGCCGAACAGGTTCTTGAGGGGAGCAGGCTCGCCCTGGATGTACACCAAAAGATAAAACACGATCGACGGGATAGCTAGCCCGCCGCAAAATGACCGTAACCTTCCACACAACGCCAGCACGAACGCGACGAGCGACACTATTCCCAACACGAGGGCACATGCGTAGATCAGTGGGATGGCCGGGAATACCAGCCCTGTTCCATCTGAAGCCATTGCGATACAAAAAATCACAACCATTGACAGCAAGAGGACACTCCCCAAGCCAAAACCAATCATACCGAACAGCCATTTATTCTCATGCTTCACTATATATCAAACTCCTTTAACAAACGATCCTGTGCGTCTCTTTCCACTCCACAGGATTGCATCTCTCATTGCTGCAAAGTATAAAGCAGAGAGAAGTTAAAGGCATGGGATGAATGACCTATTTTCGACGGTCAATCCTGGCATGTTGTGAGAGGCTGCACGAAGACCTTGAACTGAACAGATCAATAACATCGACAGCCGGTGGAACCACAAGTCACCTTCCGACAAAAGTGGTCTACATGGTAAATGACGTCCGAAGTGAGCGGGTTTTGCCCTCCGACGTGAGCACTTGCCCTCCCATGTGAGCACTGGTACAAAACGACGTGAGCAAACCGCTTCACATCTGGGATATCAGCAAAAAAGAGTGTAAATAACGTCCTGTGCAAGTTTTTAAGCGACCAACTGATCGAGTTGGAGACAAGGAGTCTCCTGTTGCCAGTTGAACCGGACGCAGAAGGGCTGCATCTGAATGCACCTCAAATGCGATTGCGCAGATGCCAGTGGCGTCTTTCGCGTGGATCGGATTCTTCGTGGAGGAGTTACAAAAGTGGTTATAAGCAGAGTTATGTATCCCCACTGCGCATCCATGTGCTATACTGCTCTCAGCAAACGGAGAAAAAGCGTTCTTTGTCGGAAAGAAGGAGAAACTTCGCCATGTCTTTGACGGTCCTCACTCGTCTGCGCTTGGCTGGTCGCCTGTGCAGGCGTGGCTCCTGGTTTATCCTGGCGGTAGGCCTCATTGTGAGCATCTGTCTGTTTTTTGCTATCTATAGCTCTTATATGGCTAATCCTAGCCCCAACAGCCCCGCTCCTCCCCTGGCCACATGGCTGGTTTCATTTGCTCTCTCAGGAATACTAGTTCTCTTCACTTCTTTCTTTTTCATCCTTTTCTTTGCCGTAGGAGCCTGGCTTGAGTATCTAAGCACACAACAGGATTCACAAGAGAAGCAGAGTTCGCAAAACACGGATCGAGAAACGAATTATGAGCACGTGGAGATAACTTCGCTTCCACGCTAAATCTTTCTCCTTGTATGGGCTCTGCCTGAAACAGGATCAGAGCCCATGTGAAGGTCTAGCTCGTCTCACTCACCCGATGTGGAAGTTCTTTCTGCCGCCTGCGGCAGCGAGAGAAAAAAGGGGGCTGGGGACACCCCGCCAAGGGCAGTGCCCCTGGACCCGTTTAGAAAAACTTGTACATGGAGTTAACTACTTGCGTCGCCACGCGACATGCATTGGCCGCGTTCTGCCTCAACCGATGGAACCGGCGGTGTTCAAACCTTCACTACATGGCTCATCCTTGGACCCAAAAATAGGCGAACTTTCAGCCTCTGTACCAGGAAAAGATGAGAATCTGATTTCCGAACCTTCGGGTAAATCACCATCCCCGTTGTTATTTACACTCTTTTTTGCTGATATCCCAGATGTGAAGCGGTTTGCTCACGTCGTTTTGTACCAGTGCTCACATGGGAGGGCAAGTGCTCACGTCGGAGGGCAAAACCCGCTCACTTCGGACGTCATTTACCACTACAGGATACAATAGACACTTGACAAAAGATGCATAGCAGATAAAATCATCATTTACGAGTATATCTGTATGAGTGATCATTAGTCGTGCCGATTGATCGTCCTTCACCCGCAAAAGGTGCTCACCCTTCAACGCATTTCCGAGACAAACGGACCATAAAATTGCCAGATTGACACATATCACCGCCTAGATTCGAGAAACAACCTCGACTTTGACAGAGAAACCCTCTGAAAGTTTGAGTGCGGCTTTTTGGGGCAGGTTTTTGAGTCAATCTCGATTTCGGGCGAGGATATGTGTCAGTAAAGCGAAGAACAAGTTTTCTTGTCACGCTCAAGAGACTGGCGATTTTATGGGACAAAAACGGCGAACTTATGGTAATTTCCACAGCTCCTACGAGAACGTGCGGGTTCAGTTTGCTGACCCCTCACAGAAAGCAGGAACTAAGCGGGGTGCTCGCCGCCTCCCGACAGAGGCACTGCCATCCTCACGGCAAGCCAGTTGGTTGTTTTTGTGTCGTCCGGAGGAACTCACAGCAAAGGAGCAAGCCACAGTGACCAGGTTACGACAGCTTCATCCGGAGGTTGACCTGGCCTATGTCTTGGCCCAGCAGTTTGTTCAGATGCTGCGTACACACACCGGAGAGCGGCTTGATACGTGGTTAGAAGCTGTAGCCTCCAGTCCTCTGACCGACTTAAAATCCTTTGCCGGCAGTGTGTATGAGGACAAAGAGGCTATTCTTGCGGGTCTCACAAGGGCAGAGAGCAACGGCCCTACTGAGGGCCATATTACCCGTCTTAAGCTGATTAAACGAAGCATGTATGGTCGGGCCAAATTTGATCTTCTGCGCATTCGCGTGCTCTTCTCTCCTCAAAAGGATCTCCGAACGCAAGAGACGGTGAGAAGCTCTCCTTCCTGGAGATCTGGAGTGGAAAAAACATGCAACGCTCAGCGTATCACGTTTGGCGTCATAGGGGTTGCGTAAGAGCCGTTTCCTGTTGGGGTTTACACCGAGTAAGGGTTGTTGCTCCCTTCCTTGCCATCAACAACTCCACTGGCATGTACTACGAAGCTCTTTGAGCGACGATGATTTCATAGACGAAGTTTCGGATGACCTCTCCGTTGTATTTCGATTCAATCAGGTGTTCAATGTCCTGGAGGAAGCCACGTCGCGACTCGTCATTGAGGCTATTCACCAGGGAGTCAGTGTGTAACCAGCCTGTGTAAGAAGCGGTTGAGTAACTCATGGGAATTTCAGAATAGTGACGTTCGATAGAGCGAAACTCAGGCAACTGGTCCAACTCTGGGTACATTGTTGGGACGTTGTCAGGTGTCGTTGGCTGGAAGAACGGATCGTTGCTCAGGCCCCATTTTATATAATAGGGCTGTGTATCTGCAAAGAAGCCAGGTGTACCTCCCTGTACATGGTGGACATGAAGGATTGCCAGGAATCCTCCTGGACGGAGAGCCTCGGCGGACTTTGAGAAGCGGACAGCAGGGTCGAGCCAGTGGAAGGCATTTGCACTTACCACAGCGTCAAACTTCTGGCTCGGCAGAGCCCATTCTTCAAACGAACTTACTTCAACTTGTGCATTGGGAAACTGCTTGAGGTTTTGTCTGGCGAGAGCCGCAAGGTGGGGGCCGAGTTCTATCGCTAGCAAGTCTATGCCATGTTGGGCCAGCGGGACACTGAGCTGTCCTGTCCCACAGCCGATCTCAAGACCCCTGCTTCCCTTGTGAAGGTGGGACAACGCGATGATCGTATTGACCACCTCCTGTGGGCACGGTGAACGATACAAGTTGTAATAGTCGGCAACAAAGTCGAATGACTCCCGCCGGCGACCGGATTCCTCGTTATTGACATTCATAGTAGTCACTGGGGAAATGGTACCATCTCCTTTCGTTTTATGAACACGGTAAATCCCAACATGCAACTCTCAGCGTACCACATTTCGCGTCATCGAGGTTGCGTAAGAGCCGTTTAATCCTGGGATTTACACCAGATCATGATGAGGTTTCACCAGCCTCAAGTTATTTACAACATTTTACGTTGACACCTTAGATGAGAAGCAGTTTCCTCAGATGCTATCTGGCCAATTCCTACAATTCGCGCTGATTATTTCACGTTCACCTCAAAAGTGTTGCTGATTTCGCCTTATTTACTAAAAGGGCATACAATCAATGGGTGCGGCAAGTTTTTTTGCGTGAGGCGGCGTCCAGGGAAGCAAGCTCCGCTCTGCGTTGGTAGCTTGCAAGCAATTGAACTTCTTGCCATGGCCGATAGCTGTATTAGACAAAGGGTCTACTGATCTGTAGAACTGTCTCTCTAATTGACGAAAACTGCCAGGGGTATGAGAATTGAACGTCAGACAGAACTGGTGACATCTTTCGTTGCACTCCTCCTCATCAGGGCGGATAGGCTGCAAACAAGGATGAGGAGTGTGCTGAGTATGCAGACCCACCAGCCCAATCCCGTGATGGGATAAGGCGATAGATAATCGCCAAACATGTTTCTTAACATGACAAGCAGAAGGTTTTCCCCACTGATAGGAACTGCATCAAACATCAAAAACAAGCTGCATACTGCGAGCAGACTGAGCAGAAGACAGAGCAATGGGAGAACAATACTGGGTTTTCGCGTCAGTACCATGATGATACCAAAGAGCGTATTTAACCCGAATATGATGAGTATGGCCCACATCGACCAGTAACCAATCTGCCACGCAGTAGCGTAACTAACACGCATTGGAACGACAAAGCTATCCCACCAATAAGCGTAGAACTGCAGAAGTTGTAGACCACTTTGCGTGCGGAAATAAATTGGATTAAAGCCAACAGGCAGAAATAAGAAGCTGACCAGCCCAACGGCACCTGCGAGCAAGACTAGAAATCCTCCTGTACGTGCCAATGTTGATTTCATGTTATGCGACATCCTTTCTGTCTCTCTCTACTCTTGGTAGTAATTACCAAAAGTGAGCAGGTTTTGAAGGTCAAGATTTCGCCTGTCACTCTTGACGCCTATTATCACCTATCTCGTATTCAAGAAGTTTTTTGTGTAACCTGAAACGTTTGAGGTGCATACTTTTTTGCATCCGCGATCAATTCCTGGCGTGTTTGCTCATTCAAAAATCCTTCCAGCGGAAGCATATGTCTATAGCGGCTCATCTGGGCAGCCAGCAAGACCCAGCCTTGAATAGCAGGGACATGTTGCTTAATACCGTCCTCAACGGAAAGCCCGAAAACAGCAGGCCGATAAAAAATGAAACCCTCGATCCTCTGTCCTGTCCGATAAAAACGCGTAAAGTACGCGCTGTTTCCACCATACCAGTCTTTCCTTAGTTCTTTGATATTGTCCCAGGGAGTGTAGACCTTAGAACCAAGGCCATACAGGATGACCCCCTCTGAGGAGGTGACCAGGCGCATGCGCCGAAAGCCAATAAAGACCAGAATGCTAAGAACAGGCGTAATAGCCCCCAGAACAAGCATCACTATGCGCGACGCTATATCAAGAAACATGTTAGACAGTTGAATGAATGGCACGCCCAAACCAAGACCAAGGGCAAGAAGAAACAGGTGCGCAACTAGCAATATGCTGTTCTGCTTATAGACTTTTTGTGGAGCCGATGCTGAGGACTGAGCCTGAACCATTTTGTGCCTCCTGAAAACTCATGATTTTCATCTAAGATTCGATTGAGGAAGAGAACCTTTGTATCGCTGTGAAAAAACATTTTGATAGTAAAAGTATAGTGGTACTGGCAGAGAAAGCTACATAGCAAATTCGTATCATCTTTGTAGCTATTGCGTATCACCTTTGTAGCTGTTGCATAGAATGCTCAGGCGAAACACATCCACAATCTCCGCATTCTCTCTGAGAAAATGGTTACGTACCTGATAGAATGGTTCGCCAGCAGAGTCGCACAGAGCTTTTTCCTGACGCTGCCTCGCGCAAAAAAACTTGCCGCACCCGTTTGCACATACCATTACCAACCATTGCAATAAAATTGGCAATCGGCTAAACGGTAAATGACGTGAAGGATTAGCAGCTGTAGCTCTCAAAATGGTCTGTCTATATGCCATTGGAAGACCATCCCTTGAGAAGGATCTTCTCGCGGAGCACCTATCATCACAAAACCGGTCTTTTGTGCAAGACGCTGCGATGGGATATTATCGAGAGAGGTGATAATGGTGAGAACTTGCAACGTCGTTTCTTCTCTTGCATACTGTTGAAGTAAATGGAGAGCTTTTGTTCCAACACCATGATTGTGATAGCAACGTTCAAAGAGATGGTAGGCCACAAGAGCTTCACCAGTTTGCACATTCATATCGTGGAGAAGGATCTGACCAACACATTTCTGCTTCCAAAAAAGAGAAAAGTAATAGATATCCTCACGCTGCCTTGCTTGAGAGATCCAGTGATCCACAAAATGGGCAATATCTGCATCAAGAGAAAGGCAAAGAAGTATTTCTCTCGCAGGAACTCCAATAGAAACGTCATCGTTTCTGTATTCTGTACCACTATGAAACGCCATGTTTTCCTCCTTCGCCATACGTCTCGGTATCCTACATTCAAACTCGCAAAAAGCTTTCTATCGTAGCTTACCTCAGTTTCTTTCTTTGGACAAAGGTGTTATTGCAAGCATTATTAATAGTATGTGCAAACTATGTGGTAAATGACATCCGAAGCGGGCAGGGTTTGCCCTCCGACATAAGCACTTGCCCTCCAACATGAGCACTGATAGGAAAGTATCTGGGCGAGCCGCTCCACATCTGGAGTGATAGCATGGAATGATGTAAATAAGTTACCTCGAAAGCATAGTAGTTCACCTGGGCGACGTGCATGTAAATCCCATCAAATAAGCTCCAACAAAAATATGCGGAATTTTTTCAATACAATAGGTCATAAGTGCGCTTATAATGTAGACAACTGAGTCGCTATAGGGAGATTGTTGAATGTTGCATCAACCGATATATGCTCCGGTGCCAATGTTGGCAGCAGATGTGAACTGCTTTTGGGCACTTGAGCAAGACCAGGAAAGCTATAACCGTGAGGTGTACCTACCTGATGCATACATCGAAGTGATGATCAATGTGGGTGCGCCACTCATGTTGGAGAGCGAATACGGAATGCTCGAACTACCACGGGCATTTGTTAACCCGCTTCAAAATAAGCCGCTTCGGATTCGCGCTGCTGGTTTCTGCCAGATGATTTCGATGCAGTTGTATCCCTGGGCGGTCAAGCCGATCTTGAATATTGATGCTGATCCATCAACTGTGCATGTGATCGGCCTTGATGCAGATTGGCAGCGTTTTGCGGATGATCTGACGCAGATTGTCGCGCATCGAGGATATGGAGAAGCCATCGACTGCTATCAGGAATTTGTCTGCAAAACTGCTTATCGGCAGAAGCACGATCTCATGCTAATCCGCACTGCCGGACATTTACTGCATCGCTCTCATGGTCAAATCCGCATGGCAGACCTTGCCGCACAGAGCTACCTGTCGTCCAGCCAATTCGAGCGACAGTTCAAACATTACACGGCTATTTCGCCTAAAGCATATGCCCGGATTGTTCGCTTTGGTAGCCTCCAGGCCGCATTACTGGTGAATCCATCCATCCGATTAGCGGATCTGGCGGATGTCTATGGCTACAGTGACCAGGCGCACCTGATCCGCGAATTTAAGTCTTTTGCAGACTGTACACCACGCGATTTCGCTGCTTCTGCACCCGCCTATTTTGAACTTCGGCAAAATGAAGATTGGTGCGATTTCATGAAGCTGTATTTTCACTTATCTTACGCAGGGTGAGGGAATAAAGCAATCTCAGTAATGGAGTGATCTCCGAAACCTGGATATGAGAGAAAGGAAGAACCATGAAACTGGTAACCAATCACGTTCTGACGCCAACATCGTCCGACGACCAATCCATCGCTCGAGGAGGAGCACGATGAGAGAGCTCATGATCGACCTCGGCACCACCCTGGACGGCTACGCGTCGGGGGATGGCTGGCCCGGCTGGTGGGGTCTCGAAGGGCCGGAGTACCTCGCCTGGCTCGGCGAGCAACCACCGGTGACGTACCTGATGGGCGCGAACACGTACCGGCTGATGTCCGGCTTCGCCGGCGGAGAGACGCCGGCGGGAACCGCCGCGATTGAAGCCGAGGAGGAGGCCAGCGTCGACGAGCTCACGCGAGCGCCGAAGGTGGTGTTCTCGGCCTCGCTCGAGGAGCCCCTCACGTGGGCCAACACGACCCTCGTGCGCGGCGACGCCGTGCAGGCGGTCCAGGCGATGAAGGAGGAGGGCTCCGGCATCCTCAGCACGCTCGGCAGCGTCAGCCTGTGTCGGTCGCTGCTCAAGGCGGGTCTTGTAGACCGTTTCCGGGTGGTCGTCTTTCCCGTGATCACCGGTGCCACCGGCGCGGAACGCATCTACGACGGTTATCCCGATGTTGCCCTCGATATGGTTAGCACCCGAACGTTCGACGGCAGGATTCAGCTGCTGGAGGGCGTCCCCAGAGTGCTTGCCGGTCCGCCGGGCGTGAACAACGCTCCCTGAAGTCAGGGAACATTAACACGCTGTAGGCGAGCGTTGGGCAAAACGCTCCAAGTCTATCGGCCCAACGGACGCCCGGAGTACGCACCGTGATAGAGGTGCGTGATGCGTCTGCCCGATTATGGACAAAGCCCAGAGCAGCATGGCTCAGGTCGGCTCGCCAACCTGTATGGCTATGTCGCGCGACTGATGCGCATCATCGGGAAATTGTCCTGTCCTCTCCACAGATATTCATCTGCGTAAGGTGACTTACATCGTATTTCAGACTGATTGAACTGTTAATGCAGGTCGGGCAGTCCGTAACCCCTACGAAGCATATGATCTGACGCGTAGGGGCGGCTTGCCCCGCCCGCTCGAATAGAACAATCATCGCAAGAATTCTTATTAAACGCAGTTGGTGAAAATAATTGGTGATTATCCTCTCATTGCACGTATATAGGGATACCTTTTGGGGAATACGTGTCGTCAGGGTATAATCGCCAAAGAAAATACCTGTATCCAGTGTCACAACCGTCACAACTGTCACAGGCATTTCTTTTGTACTTTGATGCGGTAGTTCGCAGGTTATTCGTTCGCTGTCACAGCGTGTAAATCCCAAGATTGAGCGGGAAATTTCTGTCTCTCTCAGAGAGGCAAAAAAGGCTTCGTTGCCCTGCGATCCGCCCGCAGAAGTATGCAGAAATTTCCCGCTCAATCTTGGGATTTACATGCACGTCGCCCAGGTGAACTACTATGCTTTCGAGGTAACTTATTTACATCATTCCATGCTATCACTCCAGATGTGGAGCGGCTCGCCCAGATATTTTCCTATCAGTGCTCATGTTGGAGGGCAAGTGCTTATGTCGGAGGGCAAAACCTGCCCGCTTCGGATGTCATTTACCACTATGTCGTGATCAAGTCTGCTATTGTATCACCTTTCTTGGAAGCCTAGCTCAGCGGTGCAAAAAGCTGTGGGGCACCCATTGAGTGATGGTAAATGACGTCCGAAGTGAGCGGGTTTTGCCCTCCGACGTGAGCACTTGCCCTCCGACGTGAGCACTTGCCCTCCCATGTGAGCACTGGTACAAAACGACGTGAGCAAACCGCTTCACATCTGGGATATCAGCAAAAAAGAGTGTAAATAACAACGGGGATGGTGATTTACCCGAAGGTTCGGAAATCAGATTCTCATCTTTTCCTGGTACAGAGGCTGAAAGTTCGCCTATTTTTGGGTCCAAGGATGAGCCATGTAGTGAAGGTTTGAACACCGCCGGTTCCATCGGTTGAGGCAGAACGCGGCCAATGCATGTCGCGTGGCGACGCAAGTAGTTAACTCCATGTACAAGTTTTTCTAAACGGGTCCAGGGGCACTGCCCTTGGCGGGGTGTCCCCAGCCCCCTTTTTTCTCTCGCTGCCGCAGGCGGCAGAAAGAACTTCCACATCGGGTGAGTGAGACGAGCTAGACCTTCACATGGGCTCTGATCCTGTTTCAGGCAGAGCCCATACAAGGAGAAAGATTTAGCGTGGAAGCGAAGTTATCTCCACGTGCTCATAATTCGTTTCTCGATCCGTGTTTTGCGAACTCTGCTTCTCTTGTGAATCCTGTTGTGTGCTTAGATACTCAAGCCAGGCTCCTACGGCAAAGAAAAGGATGAAAAAGAAAGAAGTGAAGAGAACTAGTATTCCTGAGAGAGCAAATGAAACCAGCCATGTGGCCAGGGGAGGAGCGGGGCTGTTGGGGCTAGGATTAGCCATATAAGAGCTATAGATAGCAAAAAACAGACAGATGCTCACAATGAGGCCTACCGCCAGGATAAACCAGGAGCCACGCCTGCACAGGCGACCAGCCAAGCGCAGACGAGTGAGGACCGTCAAAGACATGGCGAAGTTTCTCCTTCTTTCCGACAAAGAACGCTTTTTCTCCGTTTGCTGAGAGCAGTATAGCACATGGATGCGCAGTGGGGATACATAACTCTGCTTATAACCACTTTTGTAACTCCTCCACGAAGAATCCGATCCACGCGAAAGACGCCACTGGCATCTGCGCAATCGCATTTGAGGTGCATTCAGATGCAGCCCTTCTGCGTCCGGTTCAACTGGCAACAGGAGACTCCTTGTCTCCAACTCGATCAGTTGGTCGCTTAAAAACTTGCACAGGACGTTATTTACACTCTTTTTTGCTGATATCCCAGATGTGAAGCGGTTTGCTCACGTCGTTTTGTACCAGTGCTCACATGGGAGGGCAAGTGCTCACGTCGGAGGGCAAAACCCGCTCACTTCGGACGTCATTTACCAAGTGATTGTAGGGAGAGGGTGAGCACATGTATGCGTGCCTGGATTGCGGGGTAAGATTACCCCCCAGGGCCAAAGGAGGCCATAGAGAGCGGGAATACTGCTCGGATGCATGTCGCCAGCGTGCCAGCAGGAAGCGCAAGAAGCAGGAAGCCGAGATAGCCCGCCTGATTGCAGGAGAGTATTTCCTTCCAACCTCAGATCCACACGCCACCCGCGACCGCTGGCTCTCAGAGCGGGCGACCCTCCTGCACCACTGTAAGGAGTTAGAGGCCCAGCGCAATATGGCCGAGGCCGAGGCCGCCTATCTCAAAAGCGCGAATGCTCTGTTAGAGGAGAGTATGCGCACCCTGGAAAGTGTTCTGGCTGACAAGGAGGCGGAGATCACCCGCCTGACCATCCTGCTAGAGAGCCAGAGCAAGCGCCGCACGCGTTAATCCCCTTCGATGGTATATCACTTGCACTCAGCCGGTATGCTGATACTGGTACTCTCAGCGTTTGCCCACCAGTGAGAAGCAAAAGGCTCCACCTGCACTCCGGAGCCTTTTGCTTGTTCAGTATACTTTTATTAGGAAGTATGCGAGGACATTGCATCTACCATAAATGAAGTATACGAACGAATTCACCACTACCTGATGATCCCAAGAGCCATGCGTGTAGCCCTGGACATCCAGGGCTATTTTCTTCCCTATCCCCAGTCTGTCATGCTTGTTGGGACATGCGCCCCTTGTTTTCCCGGCCTGGAAGACCCACAACCGTCCCCAGAGAGCCGTACACAAAACGACCGTTATCTAAAGGTAATAAGAGAAGCATCTTCATAGTCTTTAATGAGAGGAAATACGCTCTGTTTCACTGGCTATTGACGATATAACGCAGGTCCTGTAAGATAGTCTTCAACGTCCATGACATGGGACAATAACGAGGTTGATGATGAAAGTGGAAAGAGGAATCCCATGCCTGTCCAAGAAATTCTAACTGTTGACCACGAGATCCGATATGTCCTTGTTGATGAGAGCGGAGATCTGATCATTCCTGTCGTGCGCTATCTCAAATATCTTCATGCCATTGGCCGCGCACGGAATACACTCCGTGCGTATGCTCATAGTCTCTCCTTGTACTTTACGTATCTCGCACAAGAACACCTTGATCATGCTTGCGTGACGCTCGATGATTTGGCGGGTTTTGTTCTCTGGCTCAAAAATCCCTACCGTTCCTTGAAAGTGCTTCCTGTTCAGCCAGTAAGGCAAGCCCGGACGAATACCACCATTAATCAGTGTATTACAGCAGTTGCAGGCTTCTACGACTATCTGTGGCGGTGTGATGAACTCACGACTGATCTCACCGAGCAAACGCGCGGCTACCTGCCCGCCAGAACTCGCTCGTACAAACGTTTCTTGCACCATATCACTAACAGCCAATTGGTCGAGAAGAACCTCCTCAAGTAACAGGTGCCAAGACAATACAAGCCGAAGACACTGACCACGCTGCAAATTGAAACACTCATCAATGCCTGTGAGAATCTGCGTGACAAACTGCTCTTACGGCTTCTGTATGAGAGTTCTCTTCGCATAGGAGAGTGCCTTGCTCTTTGGGTTGAGGATCTTGATATTGAGCGCTGTCAGATCTCAGTTCGTGACCGGGGCCAGCTCATCAATAGAGCAGAAATCAAAACACCTGCGAGTTGCCGAAAAGTTGATGTCTCACGCGAATTGATCAATTCCATCTTGGATTACCTCGTGGTTGTTCATACCGAGGAGGTGGAAACCAATCACGTGTTCATTAAGTTGCACGGTAGACGCTCTGGTCAGCCCCTGGAGTACGCCGATGTCAACGATCTGTTTCAGAGGTTGAAAAAGAAAACGGGAATTGATGCTCATGCTCATCTGCTTCGTCACAGCTCTTTAACCAGCTTGGCTAAACATGGATGGCGACCAGAGTTGCTCCGAGAACGAGCCGGACATACCCAGATCTCCTCGACCTACCAACTCTATGTACACCCAGACGACGAGGAGTTACGAGAGGCGTGGGAACAAACGCAGGAACGGCTTCGTTTGAGCCAACCAGGACAGGAGGAAAGGTAATGCCAGCATCGCATTCCCACGTTTCTCCGTTTCCTTTTCCTGATCCGGTTGAAGCAGAGTTTGCCAAAGACATTTGGGATGCCCGCTGCATTCCGGGAACCCGCTATTCCCCTTGCAGAAGCGTTTTCTTCCTAAATTTCACGTACATTGCTCCAGCATTTCGCCCTGTCGTGAAGAGGCATATCCAGCTGACGCTCATGAAATACTCAGTCGATCATTGTAGAAACAAGATCCGTCATCTTGAGACCTTTCTCGATTTCTTCATATCGCGGCACCCAGACGCTACCCATTTTCAGCAGTTAGATCGTGCAGACACAGAAGCATATCTGGTCTATTTGAGAACCGATCATGGGAAACACTGGAGTGAGCAAGAGATGATTTATGCGCTTTCGACACTCAAGCAATTTTTGGAATACCTCCAACAACGATCAGCGTTTGAAGCACCTCACCAGCCGATTGGGAAACTCATTTGGCCCGATGATGTGGGCAGGAAAGCCAATTACTACAATGGCGAGACGGTAAAATATATCCCAGAAAGCGTCTTGCAACAAATTGATCAGCAGATCCATCTGTTTCCAGCAGAGCATTTGCCTGTCTTTATTCTGTTACGGGCGTCGGGCTGGCGCATCTCAGATGTGCTTAATTTACGATGTGATACCTGTCTGGAACATTCTCCGAGTGGATGGTGGCTTTGCGGCGACATTCGCAAAACCAATGTACTCAACCACAGAGTACCGATCTCTAACGAGATCGCAGCGCTGGTGACGACCCAGCAAAAATATGTGGAGGAGCATATTCCTCCTGAGAGAAACCCTCGCAAGTATCTTTTCCCAGCGCAAAAAGAAGACCGAACTGGGCTGGCTCAAAGTGCCGATGATTTTAGGTATGTGCTCACTTCCTTCAGCAAGAAAGCTGAACTGACTGATGATGCGGGAAAGCCCTTTCGCCTCAAGGCGCATGCCTTTCGTCATACCAAAGCCGTCGAATTGATCAACAATGGGATGAGCCTATTCTATGTGCAGAAATGGATGGCTCACCTTTCACCGCACATGACGATGGTGTATGCTAAACTCCTTGATCCTACCATGCGACGAGCCTGGGAAGAGGCATTTGCGAAAGGAGCGGTGCGCATTGACCCTGCGGGAGTCCCAAAGTCAGTCGATCCTGAGCAATTGGTGAAGGAGCAAGAGATCGAATGGGAGCACATCCGGCACAACCTCGATGCTGTTCGTCTTCCCAATGGATATTGTTTCAAACCAAAGAAGGCGAATTGCCCAACACAGGAAACTCCTTGTTACACCTGCCACCATTTTTGCACAACGCCCGATTTTCTCCCCCAATTTGAGCGGGAAGAACGCGAGATGCGTGAGCTGATTGAACTGGGGAAGAAAGCCGGGAGTGAGATTTGGGTTGAGCGGAACACTCAGAAAATGGGCAGACTGCTTCCGGTGATCCAGGTCCTGCGAAATGGGAATCTGCACCATCCGGCTGGCAAGGCCCTCCGTGAATACACGCCAGAAGAAAGGGCAAAGCGAGCATGAGAAACAAAACGTCGGTTCAGCCAAACACGCGTGGTCTCCTTGCATATGCGCAGCGTAAAACAATGGAAACTCAGCAGCGTGTCCACCAGGCCATTGACCAACTGCTGCGGGAACAAGCAGTCGTGAATTTCAACACGGTTGCGAAGATAGCACAGGTGACGAAGAGCTATTTGTATGCGCATGCCGACGTGCGAGAGCGTATCGAAGCGCTACGAACACAGCAAGGCCAGGAGCGTGTGGAACAACGATGGGCAGAACGAAGGCTTCATCAGGCTCGCACAGACAAAACGAAAGAAGTGTTGCTCGCCGCCAAGGATCGGCGAATCAAGGCCCTGGAAGAAGAAAATCGCAAGCTCAAGGAAGAGTTAAAAGTCGCTCGTGGAAAATTGTATGAACGGGTGTAAAAGGAGGGTTGGATCTCTTCTCAAGCACCTCGGCGCGTTCAAGGTACGGTTTATTGAGACGGAGGAAAAAAGGTGAGAACCAGAGAATTCTTATTACAGGAACTACACGATCTCTCTCAAGGGATACAGGGTCCATTCCCTTATGATGATCTGCGAAAAATGCGAGAAACCAAGAGGCTCACTTCTCACTTCAAGATGTTGGGAGACGATGATCAGTTATCAGCGGATCTCAATACCTATTTTATGGCTATCCACGGACTTGCTTCTCGTCTTTTAACAGGGAATGCAGAAGATGCACCAACGACAGCCATTCACTGGTTAGCACGTGGAGATTTTTTTGCCATTTTCCCAATGTATTGTTTCCTTGAAGATGAATGGGAGCAATTTCCACAATTCGCTCACATGTATGGGAGCACAAAAAAGATGCAGGAGATCGTGCTCTCCTTGCTCCTCACTGAGGATGAGTTGTGAGTAAATTGATATTGTTTGATGTTATTTGTGATCATTCAGGACATATCTTTTATGTGGCACGTGCTTATTTTGAGACTAAACTTTAGATAACGACCGTTTTCTAGACTTATCCATTCACTTCTTCTAAACTCCTTATGGAAGGCCAAACCTGTGTTCATATTGCCATCTGTAAATCAACGTCGAAAAACTTACGTGATGAGATGAGTTATTGTACTATTAGCTCATCAAATACAGACTGGTCGGAGAGAGCTACGATGAAAATCGGGTATATCAGAGTACCACGAGATAAGTGGTAATTTGCGTGAATGTTGAGCCAAAATCGGCGTGAAATGTGTGATTTTGGCGTGCGCCGCATCAGCGGCGGAAAGTGAGCGTACCGGAAGGTATCAGGGTTGTTGGAAGACCCTGTGCATACCCGACTTATCCCTGCCATCTGGCTTGAATTCCGAAAGGAAAGGGGGAGTGTAGCATGTCGGGGTCAAAGGCAACGTAAGAGGAAGTCATCAATCCTCTGAGTGGTCAATGCAAAGCGTGTATGGTCAAGCCTTTATTGGTTGAATTCTAGTCCCAATGATCTCTTCCCAGATGCTAGCGAAAGATGGCTGAAACGCTAGACCAGAAAGAGCAATGTATGCGCCGAAGGCAGTGCTATCCAACCTTTCTGGCATGCCCTTTGTACGAGGGAATAGGGACGAACGGAAGACCTGGAGCACGCTCGATCTCATTTCCGTTGAAAATGCGGGATCACCTAAACAGGGAGTCATCCCTGCATGGTGACGGAGGCATGGTATTACTCAATGTACGGCTGTAATGGCTTGTGCAGACCGCAAAAGCGGTACCGACAGAGGGATAAACCCAGGTAACTGAGGCGAAACCAGCTCTGTTTGGGAGGAAGCATGCTAGCGGAACCTGGGAGAAAAGAGAAAGGAAAAGTGGGGTGTGCTGAAGCTGCCCCGAAACCGAGTACCTGAGTATCCAGGGGAAGGTGAGAGCCGTGTGCGGTGAGAAGTCGCATGCACGGTTCGTGAGAGGGGGGTACGTGCGACCCAGTAATGGGCGACCGGCCCCTACTCTACGCGAATGTTGAGCACCTCAGCCATTGGTCAAGCGAGAACGTGCTCCAGAAGTGGATCACGATTTTCAAAATCTGTAAATTCGCTAGTACAGAATGCCCGAAATGCTCGAATCCTACGCAGAAGTAATCACCGTTTAGCTCAATGTTTTGCGGATCTGTCTGAACCTTCAGCCATGTTTCCAGGTAGGCAGAGCCGAAGAGAACGAGCAAAAGTGGCCTGAATGGGTAGTCGAATTTACAGAAACGGTGCGAAACAATCGGCCTCTGGAGTGGCTTTTCAGATGGCCGATAGCTTGGTTGCTCAACATTCACGCCAAAATCCTACCATTCGCGCTAAAAAGTGCTCAATATTCATCGGAATTACCAATTGTCCGGTATGTAGTATCCTAGGCAGAGGAAGATGAAACCATGAAAGGAATGGACCTCATGGAAAAGAAGACCTATACTGCCGAGTTCAAAGTGAAAGCTGTGCTGGAAAGCTTGCAACGAGACACCACCTTGGAGGCGGTCTGCCAGAAGCTTGGCGTCTCGCGCTCCCAACTGATCCGTTGGCGGCAGGAATTCCAGGAGAAAGCGCCGGACCTGTTTGTGGACAAACGCAACCCGAAGCAGAAAGCCATCAGTCAAGGCTACGAGCCAGGAGAGTCGCCCGATGACCTCAAAAAGATCATTGGCGAACTGACGGTGCAGAACGAGATCTTAAAAAAAGCTTCGCGGCTGCTGGGGGGAAAGTAAGACCGCGCCAACTGGTGGAAGTGGCTTACCAGTTGTGTGTACCCAACGGCCCGTATCCCAAAAGCCAGATCGCCCGCGCTCTGGGCATCGGCCGAGCGACGCTGTATTGGTCCAGCAAGCAGGCGACAAAGGATAAGCAGGTCGCGGTCGCCATTGAACAGTGGCATGAGGTCGATGATACGCTGGGCCATCGCAAGCTCGCGACTCTCCTCAAGATGAGCAAGGATCGCGTCCGCCGCGTCATGCACAAATATGGGATTACTGCTCGGCGCAAGCAGAAAAGGTACGTCTATCCCGGCAAAGCGAGCCAGGTTGCTCCCAATCTGGTCCGCGAGTTGGACCCGGAGAGCCTGGCCGAAGTCGTCTTCTCCGACATTTTTGAGGTTAAACTAGCGGATAGGACCAAAGTGCGAGGCTGCTTCACGCTCTGGAAGCGGACCCGGCATATTCTGGGCCTGGCCTTCGAGTATCACATGCGTGCCGAGTTAGTAACTGCTGCGTTGCAAACCCTGGCCTTTGACGTGCCTGACCTCATTTTCCACAGCGATCAGGGCAAGCAGTTTGGAGCAGAAGCCACACGCCAGCTCTTGTTGGAGAAAGGCTTCCAGATCTCGATGAGCCGGGCTGGTACCCCGACTGACAACGGCTATGCGGAACGCTTCGTCGGCCTGTTCAAGCTCGCCGTGGCTGAACGCCGCCGCTATCAGACCTTGGGAGAGTTTCTGCGGGCAGCCCAGGAGTGGGTCCAGTTCTACAATACCGTCCGGCCTCATGAGAGCCTGGAGTATCGTTCACCCGATCAATTTGCTCAGGAGCACGGTTTACCCGCTGTTCCTTCTATTACCCTGTTTTAATGTCTAGGATTTCAAGGACTTTACAGATGTCATAGCTTGGTGGTCTCTCTTTTCTGCACGCAATCTGTCCATAAAATGGTAGTGATATAGTAGTGTACCATAGAAAAGCCAGATATTTCAGTGAGGCTGAGGGGTTTTATCTATGGAGCGAGTGGGCATCTTGCCCTCGACAGAAGCGCTTTCCACTAAAATAGTGCTTCGCCGCGAAGGACATGTCAAGACATTGGCTGCGATGCTGCATATGCGTGTTTATAGAGAAGACATGGCAAGACAGCTGGATTTCTCTCTTCATCGCGAGAAACGCCATGCTAGATTTTTTTCGGTTTTGGTGCGCGCCGAGACCGCAACGGCGAGGCGAGAGGGATGCAACTAAATCGGCGGGCATCATTTTTGGTGCCTGATTTCCGTAATTGATGTGCTTCGTAAGAATAAGGAAAGAGGAGTGCTATTTGCCCTTTTAATACTTGAGAATGGCAAACGATTTGATACAAATTGCTGTATATACGTTTCATAAAGGAGTTCTGCCCATGCCAGATACTGAGGATGCCAGTTCCGCTTCTTCCATTCCCACCTCAATTGCAGAAACCATGTCCCCATCCATATCCTCCACTTCTAATGAGAACCCAGCACACTCGTTTGGCTCTACACAACAGCTACGATAGTATATTCTTGGGCAAACAGCGCCGCTGCCCGATCTTTCTTCGTTGGTTCCTTCCTGGCAAGTTTCAGCGCTCTCTTCGGCCTCCTCATTATTAGGGGGATCATTTCGCCAGTATATTCCCTCTCTTATCAAACCAGCGCAGGCTGCTATGGCGTACATGAAGCCTGCACTAGCCTCTCATCTTATCGCTGAAGTGAATAGCAGCAGCAGGATAGCCGCCAGGAACGCTGCGGTTCAGATACAAACACTGGTGTCGCCATCCTTCTTCTCTTTCCAGGCACGAGTGGAAGATATTTCAGGCTCTTGTTCCATCAGCCGGGATGATGGAGCGCCTTATCGCGCCAGCATCCTTTTCCAGTGGAATGCTTACAAAAAGTTTTCTGTCTTCGACGCAATTGCTGATTCAGCAGGTCAATGCCTCGCTCGTTACGTTTCCTCAATGGTGGCCTCACTATCTTCGGCAGACTGACACGTGGCGCATGCTGCGTTTGCTGACTGCATTTCAGCGTGCCAAGCTTTGTTTGGCTCCTTCTCTTTCGAAAGATGTGATGTATCAGATTATGGGCTATGTCGAGGCTGGTGATCTTCGTCCCGTGACCCTGCTGTTATGGTCCTACTATACGCACAGTCGGCATGCACGCCTGTGCCAGGTGGTGCTGTCTTGGTCTGATCATCCCGAATTTGCAGCTCGAAGGCACATTTTTGAAGACGCACTGGCTTCTCATTGCGAGAGACGCTATGTCGCCTCCATACGTACGCTCGCGCCAGAGATTGAGGGCCTGGGGAGTCATACTGTGCGTGAACGTAATTTACGTGCCACTAATCAACAGGGGGCATGATATAGGCCTGCGTTTGGGCAAAACAACCTCGGTGATCAATCGTATGATCAATGCGACTGAAGATACTGATGCTGGGTTGGTTCATTGGGCCCGGGTAGGCTCGACTCACAGCTACCTCAATATTCTTGTCGCAGACACCGATTTCCAGGCTAACTATGACAAGATACGAAACAATCGGGACGTGAATCGGCATGGCATTGCTCATGGGTTTCAAATCCAGGGATACACCTGGCTGAATTCTCTGCGCCTGTTTCTGCTCCTAGATACGCTCCACTATCTGCTCCAGAGTCTGGAGCAGGGAAATACTGCTCGCAGGACCATTGCATAACGTCATAAAAAGAGAAAGAGGGTATCTATGGATGTGCCATTGCGCGGGCAGTTCGACCATAGTCGCTGGGCCTGCCAGATTCAACCGGAACGGACAACGCGGCCAGAAACCCCTCACAGGGTAGAATTCCTGCCCAAAGCGGTATAATCTATCTCCTTCGCACATTTTATCTATCATATATGCATGTATAATAGTACACGCATTACCTCAGCAACTGCAAGCAAGACTTCAACGCGCCTCACGACTTCTTCGCTTCTTACCTTTTATACTCATCAACCCCACATAACGGGTACAGAGTGTTGGTCAGCTTGCCCTACAGCACCACATATGACATATTTCATGCAAAAGGGGGGTGAGGATGAACAAGAATACTATGCCTGCTATCTGGAGATAATCTGCTTCAGCTCTTCTTCCATTTTCGCCAGTGCCTCTGATGGTGTCTCACGTTTTGTGAGGGCACTAAAAACGTGTCTTTGAATACTTTCTGAAATCAGGTTGTAATTAGGCAATTGTGGACGCGCTACCGAGTTCGTATACATGCTCTTCAGAGAAGCATCACCTACAACGTCAGTAGGGCGATAGTCGTTCGTGTGCTTTAGTAAAAAATCAATAAACTGCCAGCTGAGATCCTGATTTATCGAAGAGGCATTTACCCCCACTTGCCATCCACCAATGCAGGAGTGACCAGTAGGCTGTGATTTGCTATGAGGGATAGCGGTATACGCTACTTCACCTTGAACGGCTGAGATACCTGGATCTGTTACAAGCTGTTGCACATTAAACCAGTTACGCATAAATACCGCAAAGCCATTCTGCCATCTTACACGTGCGTCATTCTCTTGATAGGTGGTTATACCATTGGGACCATTAGGAGAGATATTGGCCAACCATAGCCAATTTACCATCTCAAATAGAGCATCATGGGCTTCCGAGCTATTAATAGTTACTTTCGTAGGATCATCTTCCGCGAAAAAAGATCCTCCAAAACCGGCGAGAACCTCAATAAAATTGCACACCAGCCCTTCATACTGAGCGCCTTGCCATACATAACCGTCTAGCTCTTTCCCCTGTGAGTTGGCAAGTATCTGAGACGCTTGCTCCCTTAACTCGTCGTACGTTTGTGGAGCAGAAGACACAAAGCCAGTATTGTAATATAACATGCCTAGATCAAAACGAATGGGGGCGCTATACAGTTGCCCCTTATAAGAACAGCTGTCTACAATGCTCTGAAACCCTTTATAGTTCTGCAATACGCTCGATTTAATCGCCTCCGTTAGTGGAAGTATCCATTGGTTATGCGCAAATTCTGTTAGCCAGACGACATCTATTGAAATGACGTCCATCTCGCTGGCGCATGCTTGTAGAGCGCTTACCGTATCTTTATATTGCGCATTATCTTTAAATGGAGCATTATTATAGATGACATGTGCATTGGTATTCTGGGCGTTAAAATTCTTGACGATATTAATAAATTCTTCCTGATCGTCATGCTCGCTACTCCAGACAATCGTATTCGGCTGGCTAACCCAGCCATTTGGCGTACAACGCGTAGAGATAGTCCCACAAGCTTCAAGCAGCGAAGTAGCAGCCCCTGCACTTAAGCCCAGGGCAATGACACGTTCCAGAAAAGCCCGTCGCTTTATTCGCCCGGCCCGCATATGCATGATAGCATCATTAAGGGCGTCCATTGTTTTTGACGTCAAAGCACCCTCCTTGCGCGTTGTCATCATAGCAACCATCTACACCTTTAAAGACGTTGTAACCATGAGTGAACTGGATGACGACCACTGGTTTCGTATCAACACTGCCCTGGTTGTAGCGGACATCACCAGTAATGCCTTTATATTTACTGTTGAATAAAGCCCTTTGTAGCTGATCCATAGGAAATTTGTTGTCTTGAAAGCCCTTACTGGCCACCATCAAGGACTTTAAAGCGTCATATGCAATCATCACACTATCATTAGCGCGCTCATAACCATAGGCTCCTCGATGAAATTGCTGGGGATCATAGGCATTTATATATTCTTGCGTGAAATCTGGCTGAGCCAGATGAAGGATTCCCCACTGATCTGGGTACGCAAAAGCAGTGAAGTAAACGCGTACATGGTCTACAGATTGTACTTTGGGAAAGTGAGGAGCCTGGTAGACAATATTTGCAGCCATCACGTCTACCCCCCCGGAAGCAGGTAACGACTGTATTACAGTATTAAGATCGGCCGGGTATCCCGCGAAATAAATAAGGTCTGGTTTGCCCCGCAACGTGGCGCGCAGTAACCCTGGCAACGTATTGCTACTATATATGCTGTACGTTTCGCGATCCACAATAGCCGCATCCGAAGGCTGATCACGACGAAAATCATCAATGAAGCTTCTATAAAGGCTTTGGCTATATTCGTTAGCAGGATCGTACACAATAGACACACGTTTCTTCTTGAGAACAGATTTGATATACTGGACTGCCGTAGCTGCCTGTGAGTCAATCGTAGGAGCAACACTAAAATTATAGTTACAACCATCTGAACTACGACTATCATTTGCAGACACAGTCACGATGGGAATATACTTATTACACATAGTCAGAAGCATAGAATTAATGCGCTGCGTCCGCTCGGGCCATCCCAGAACCCCTTTAATGGTTGGATCTTGCTGATACGAAGAGAGAATGCGATCCGTGACCTGTTGCGCATACGTTTCCTGGTCGCCTATATTCGCGATAAGCAAACGGACACGAAATGGGCCGGCCTGGCTATTAAACTCTTTTTGTGCCACATAGTAGCCTTGCAGGTCCTCTCGCCCAATCCCATATTCTTCGTGGCTTCCAGTGAGCTGGGTGACGGTAATAAAGGTGATATATGGGCTGCCGGAGTTTATAATCCGCTGGTTTTCCTGGTAGATTAAGACTTCAGCATCGTCTGAATCGTCACCAGAGATAGCTTGACCCCAAAGCTGCCTGGCCTGATCGAAGTTCTGGTTCCTAAATGCATCTGCAGCCTGCTGTTTAAGGGCCTCATTATGATGCCCTTGATTATTTCGCGTCTTTACATCGAAGACATAGCTTCCATCACTAATTCCAATAGGGCCATCAGGAGTTGAATATGAGAAGAGTAATGGAGGCACAGTAGATTGAGGTGCAGGCCATATATAATGATATCCCCCCACAACAATCAAAACCACGGCTGCTACCAGGCCCACGAACATCCACAATTTTCTATTTATCTTTGGAATTTTTGGAGGTCCCCAGGCGGTAGGCCGAGGCATTACCTGCACTACTGCCTTCTCAAAGTTTTTGAGAGCAGCTAAGATAGCAATTATGCCTACGGGTACGGCCAGAATCGTCGCCAGGTTTGGAAGGAAATTTCCCCATGAATCTGGAAGTATATGCAAAAAACTAAGCAAATACACAAGTGTTATAAAAAGCGTGAAAGTTATTATAAATCTTATAACCTTCGTTAGCGGCAAAATAGGGCCATCAGATTGATTCTTCATGCACTTCGCCTCTTTGCGCTGCAAGCCGTAGCCATCCTAGCCACAAGCCCTCCAAATTTCTTCTTCAATTAAGAAGGACGTAAAAACATACCTGTTAACAAATAGAACGCGAACTATGGTCAAAAAATTCTATAGCGTTGCCTGTAATTTGATAGTATACCACTTCTTCTTTGCAGCTTTTCTAATTATTCGGGATATTTCTCCAAGAGGTATGCTCATCAATTACATCTAACGGCTACAAAGCTCAGCGCCAGTAGGCCAGATTCTCACCCTATTCAACTTTTCCAGCGCGACCAAATACCCTCATACGTGGCCTGTACTTACATCCTGGGCTTTCCGTAGACCACAAGAATATGCCACAAATACTTGATGTGTTGCAGTGTGTCTTTGGGTGATCTCCAGTCTTGCCACTGTTCAGGGTCCGCAACAACCGAAACTGCCGCAAGCCCAATCGTTGCGGCATTAAGATAGCCATCCTCTAACGCGTGATTTTCCAAGACGCGCTGGGCAAGAGGAGGCATTTCTGGTCCACGGAAGTCGCTCGGCACCTCTTCTAAGGGAAGCTCAAAGCCTTCGTGCCATTCAAGGGGAAAGCCAAACTTCTTCGCGGTTGCCTCCAATACCTCACCGGTTGCCGTGTTCTGGAATGAAGGGTCTGCGACAAGCGCATCTACATCATCTGCCATACACAGTTCACCGTGTATTTGCGCCTCAATGTAATCATCAAGCGCGCGCCCCCGTGACCTATGGAAGAGCGACGCTTTTGTATTACCAGGATGAAGCAAGGCATGAACAAATGTGGTAACATCTACCTCTCTGCGCCCGAGCGCATTTCCATGAGCCTTAACTTCTTCCAGTAATCCAGCAAGAACCGGTTCAAAGGCGTTTATGACCCCTATATCCTGAGGATCCGATACACTATCACCAAAGACAAGCGTCGCGCGTTGTACTACATGTGCCTTTAAGCGTAAATAACAGGAGCCAAAGCGCGGGCAGGCCCCGTCACTGTAGTTCATAAGATTTAGTCCAGCATACTTAGGACGTTCTGCCTCGGTTACTCCCTGAGTCTGATATGCTCCACCAAGCATGGCTGCTTCCCACATATCGCGGTCTCCGCCAGCAAAGGCAGTGAGCCTACCATTAGAAATCCTAGTCTCAAACTGGCTACGGTATATGCCTTCTTCATACAGCGCGGCAATCACTGAACGGCCATCGGCAAGCAGCCGGTCGGGGTGAAAGTTGATCGTAAGGTGTGATAGATCACGGATGGCTTTGATAAGGTCAACGACGTCACATTCAATCTCGCATACATTTAATATCTTTTGTATTCTTTCTCTATCAGTACTCTTATTCTGTATCGCCTTCTGATACACGTAATCAAGAGCTCTTTGTTGGACATTAGTCAGCTTGAAATCCATTATGCAATTATTTCTCTTTCGGTAGTATCTTTTCGTACATATAGACGCTCAACCGTTCCATGTAACAATTCTGGCCCTGTTGCTCTCATTCCTGTGATATTTCCATGTGTATCTTCTTCAAAGGTTACTATGAACGGCAGTGACTCGACGGCAAACACATTATGATCTCGTGGGATGAGCCTTGTTCGCTGCCAGATAAGTGGTATGCCATCAACCATAAGCTGGTCTTTTTCCAGGAAGACGTGACAACTTCCTTCTTCGAAGTGATATATACCAACAAGTCGTTCCTGTGCGGAAGGAGAAACTGCTGCGACGTCCTCCTCTATTGGCAGATCAAGGAAGTCTAAAACTGTTCGCTCATATGTTTTCCAGTCTCCTGCTGAGTTTTCTAAAGCTAGCTTGGAACCATTAAAACGAGCAAATGCATCATCGATAAGTATCTGAAAGTCTTTCCAGTATGTTACCATCCCACCAAATCCCTGGAGCCCTCGTCGTTTTCCATAGAATGACTGGGTTGCCTGAGTCATCAGCCATGCCCGCGTTTCACTCCCACGCCGTTGGCAAATTTTCCCCAATGCCTGAGCAATATCCTGTTGATACAAATAGATGAGGCTGGGGGAAATAGGCTCGATAATTTGCTCGACTTGCGAGAGATAGCGTTGGATCTCCGCATCTGGAATATCCAAAGGAAAGAGACTCCAGGTGAGATAACCAAAGAGACATCCATCGAGAATGACAATGTTCTCAGAAGACTGAATGGCTTGAGTAAACTCTTTACATTTCTCCAGAGCGGCATCAATGACCTTCTGATAGTGTCCGGTGGATAAGTTATTGACGGTGTCCTGTAAGGAGGCTCGATCATGGAAGACGTAGAGAGGGTGTCCTTTTTCTTCCTCATACCACCATCGACAGGCAATACCAGAGCGTATGAGCGTGTGGGCAAGAAATTGTGCGAGCGTGGATTTTCCAGACCCTGAAATCCCTTCGATCAAGATTAGTTGTGTTTTTTGCATGTAACATACCTTTTCAAGAATCGCTTTAGCTGGTTCATTTTTCAAACGCTGGAGACAAGACTCAAGTGCTGCCACTCATCTGCCGATAATACAATGCAATATGCCCGAGATACAAGGGGATTTGCACAAGGAGATGATTGCCATCGCGATTGCTAGCAAGCAGGAGCCGGAGCATCTCAGAGAAGAGGTAATAGCTGTCTTTTTACCTAGTTATCTTCACAAAATTTTGTGCACTATATACAAAAGTATGGCTAAAACTTTCGGGTAAAGTAACTGTAGTATCTCATGGGCTGAGAGCATATCATATGTACAGAAGTTGAGTCCTGGCACGATGCTGGGAAGCGACCACTATATTATGCAGAATGACCCAAAGACATCTAAACACATCAACAAAGTGCGCAAGGCAAGCCACTAAATACCAGCAATGACGCGGGGATTGAACGCGAGAGGAGAAAACTTTGATGACCCCAGAGGAAGTCTTACGGTTTGCAAAAGAAAATGGCGCCAAAATGGTCGATCTGAAATTCACCGATCTTCCAGGAACCTGGCAGCATTTCAGCATTCCTTTCAGTGCGCTTGCAGAATCTATTTTTGAAGAGGGCCTCTTCTTCGACGGCTCCAGCGTTCGAGGCTTCCAGGCAATCAATGAGAGCGATATGGTAGTCATTCCCGACGCCACCACTGCTTTCATGGACCCCTTCACCACTGTCCCCACGCTCAGCCTGATCTGCGATATCGCCCATCCCGGCACCCGTAAGCCCTATAGCCGCGACCCCCGCTACATCGCGCGCAAGGCTGAAGAGTACGTCAAGTCCAGTGGCCTTGCCGACACCGCTTATTTCGGTCCCGAAGCAGAGTTCTACGTTTTCGATCACGTTCAGTACACCTCTAGCGATAATATTCAGAGCGTCGAGGTCGATTCAGACGAGGCGGCCTGGAACACTAACAAGGCGACTCGCCATGACGGTTCCCGCAACCTGGGTCATTCGATGCGCGTCAAGGGCGGTTACTTCCCCGTCGCGCCAAATGATACCATGCAGGATCTGCGCTCCGAGATGGCCCTTCAGCTTGAGGCCCTGGGTATCCCTGTCGAGGCCCAGCACCACGAGGTTGGCGCCGCCGGTCAGGCCGAGATCGATATCCGCTTCGGCACCCTGCTCAAGACCGCTGACAACATTCTGCTCTACAAGTACGTTATTAAGAACATCGCGCGCAAGTATGGCAAGACCGTGACCTTCATGCCCAAGCCAGTCTATGGCGATAACGGCTCCGGTATGCACACACACCAGAGCCTCTGGAAGGACGAGAAGCCTCTCTTCTACGATGCCGACGGTTACGCTGGCATCTCACAGATGGCACGCCATTACCTTGGTGGTATTCTGCTGCACGCTCCGGCCCTCATGGCCCTCGCGGCTCCAACGACCAATAGCTACAAGCGCCTGGTTCCCGGCTTCGAAGCACCCGTCAACCTGGTCTTCTCGAAAGGCAACCGTAGCGCGGCCGTTCGTATCCCGCTGACAGAGAGCCCCAAATCCAAGCGCATCGAGTTCCGCCCGCCCGACCCAACGGCCAACCCCTACCTGCTCTTCGCGGCCCTGCTGATGGCTGGCCTGGACGGCGTCAAGCGCGGTATCGAGCCCAGCGACTACGGCTTTGGCCCGGTCGACAAGGACCTCTATCATATGTCGGCGGAAGAACTGAATGAGATCAGCTCGGTTCCTGGCTCGCTCGAAGAGTCACTCAAGGCCCTGGAGAACGATCACGCCTTCCTGCTTGAGGGCGGCGTCTTCACCAGCGACATCCTGGAGAAGTACATCGAGCTGAAGCGCGAGGAGAATGACATCGTTCGCCTGCGCCCAACGCCCATCGAGTTCTCACTGTACTACGACGCATAAAAAAACACACGCGCTCGTAACACACATCATTGCCTGTCCATGGCAATACACACACAAAGTGGTCCGCCCCTCTACACACAAGGGGCGGACCTTTTTTTATCGAACAGCACATACACAATATGCATTTAACTGCTTTTATTTAACATTGTAACACAAAGTACTTATTTCCCGTGACAGATCTGTGACATTGGCACGTAAATATGATATAGTGAAATAGAGCAAAACATGTTCAAGACAGTCTTTTGGGGGAGGCCAACCAATGGAATCTTTAGTCGATAGCTACGGAAGACGCATCAAAAGCATGCGCATTTCGGTGACCGATAAATGCAACTTTCGCTGTACCTACTGTATGCCCGCCGAAGGGCTTCCCTGGCTAAAAAAGGCTGAGATCTTGAGCTATGAGGAATTCATGCGCATCAGTCGCGTGGCAGTCAGCATGGGCATTGAGCAGATTCGTCTGACGGGAGGCGAACCCCTGGTGCGTCGCGACCTTCCCGAGCTGGTACACCAGCTTCATGAACTGGAAGGGCTACGCAGCCTGAGCCTGACCACCAACGGCATCCTGCTTCCACAACAGGCCAAAGCCCTGGCCGAGGCGGGACTGACGCGCATCAATGTCAGCCTGGATACGCTCCTACATGAGAAATTCACCCAGGTCACACGCCGTGACCAGCTTGATCGCGTTCTCGAAGGACTGGACGCGCTGGCCGCCTATCCCAGCATCCATCCCATAAAGATCAATGCGGTGGCTATGCGCAACTTTAGCGAGGCCGAGGTCCTGGACTTTGTACGCTTCGCACGCGATAAAGCCTATGTCATGCGCTGGATCGAGTTTATGCCCCTCGATGCCGATCAGATCTGGCGCAAAGAAGATATCTTAACCGGTGGCGAGATTAAAGCCATCATTGAGGCCGCCTATGGCCCCCTGGTCCCTATTACCTCCGGTGATCCCTCTGAGACCGCGCGCCGCTATACTTTTAGCGATAACATTGGCGAAGTAGGCTTTATCAATCCCGTAAGCGAACCCTTCTGCGCCCAGTGTGATCGTATCCGTATTACCGCCGATGGCCAGCTGCGCACCTGCCTCTTCGCCACTGAAGAGACCGATCTGCGCTCCGTGGTTCGCTCCGATGCAGATGACGTGGAACTTGCCCGCGTAATTCGACAAGCAGTGTGGCATAAAGAGTTGAAGCATTACATCGGGGATAAACGCTTTAAGCGTGCGAACCGCAGCATGTCTATGATTGGTGGTTGATACAACAATTCCAGTGGGGTACACGTAATTACAGTGTATCCCGGCTATTAGGGATTTTGTTACTAATAAGTGCCTTAACCGTTTATATAATCAAATCACTCATCGCGCGAACCCAAGGTATACTTTAATTTCTTCAACGTTCTTCTGCTATTAACGTTCTTCTGCTATTGTGGTCAGGTGTACTTTCTTATACGCCTTATGACCAGAAAAGAGGGCTCTGTGGAATACGACGATGCGGAACTGCTGACAGTTCGTGAAGTTGCAAGACAATTACGTGTGGATGATACCACTGTGCGCCGTTGGATCAAAAATGGAGTGCTTGAAGCAATCACTCTTCCCCACCGAGGCGCTCGCCAGGCCTACCGTATTCGCCGCTCAACCCTGGAAAAGCTGCTCGCCCCACCGCCTGAGTCCGTGAGTCAATAGACGGGTAATGCTTTTTCGAAAACCTGAGCGCGCTAGCGCTAGCTGCGAGAGCGGCGTTGGTTTTCGTATTAAGAAGGTAGCCAAATAGCCGAGAACCTGTTAGACTAGGGGTCGATTTCTAGCGAATACACCAGTCAACAAGGAGGTTCTCATTGTCTGCTCTCGACGCACAAACTCTCTTCCAGGAATATAACGGAAGTGAGAATGCAGGCTTTGCCACGATTCATGCGCCAGTCCATCACACTCCAGGTGGGACGCCCTACTTACAGGTTCCTGGAGTCGTGATGCTGGCGCGCCCTCAGACCAACCCCACCGGCCTGGCAGGCTTCCTTGATGGTTTTGATACCTCACTTGGTTTTAGCCAGTATCTCGATGATCCCACCACCCTTCCAGAAAGCTCACAACTCTGTAAGATCGCCGGACAGACCTGCTATATGAGCTTTGGCCCCAAACGCACGATGAATGAGAATGCCAGCCGTTATTTCGAGAATCTCAAGTCCTCCGGCCATGGCTCGGTCTTCGAGCACGCCAATTTTAGCCTGCTCCTCTACGGCGTCTCTCGCAGCCTGACCCACGAGCTGATCCGGCACAGGGCGGGCATGGGTTTTTCCCAGCTGAGTCAGAGGTACGTCTCAGGCCGCATGTTGCGCTTTGTGGAGCGCCCAGAGTATCGCGATGACGCACAGCTACACACCCAGTTTGAGCAGCGCGTCGACCGCGCCGCCGAAGAGTACGCCCAACTCACCAAGCGCCTGCTGGAGATGCAAAAAGAGGGCTCGACAATTCTGAGCGCCGAGGCCCGCACTGACCTGCGCAAGAAGGTCCAGCAGGCGGCCCGCTCAGTGCTCCCGAACGAGACCGAGGCCCCCATCGTGGTCACGGGCAATGTCCGCTCCTGGCGACACGTGATCGAGATGCGCGCCGACGCCCACGCGGAGACCGAGATTCGCGAGCTGGCAGTTCGCATCTTCCTCTGCCTGCACCTGGCCGACCCCATTCTCTTTGGCGATTACGAGATTGAGCAGCTCGCCGATGGCACCCACGCTGTTACCACCACCTACCGCAAAGTGTGATTAGTAAATAAATTGAAAGGAGAGGCGCACAACGTGCGCCTCTCTCTTTTCGCTTTGTGGACCCGTTATAGCTCACGACGGTAGAGACGAAAGCTCTCAGGGGCTGGATCGTCAGTTGGCTCCAGTTCACAGAGGGCGGCGAGGTGGGGCGCGCCCTCGTCGCGTGTGGGTAGCAGTACCTCAAAATAGATAGGTATCCCCGCTTGCTCGGCCTCGAAATCAAACTCATAAGCCATGACGCGCGCCCGGTTGAGCGCGCCCACCAGCAAGAGGCGCCCACCACGCCGTCTGCGCTGCTGGGGCATGACCGCCCCCTGGCATATGAAGTGGTAGGCCTCTGCATCGCTCTCTAGGCGCACCAGAGTATAGCCTGCGATCTCGCCCTCGACCCCCTCCAGCGTTCCCGCCTGGCTCCAGGTGCTCAGCTCATCGTCATCATCCGTAATCACAAAGGCGTTCTCCGCCGCGTCAAGTGCCTCGTCGCGTAACCAGGACTCAAAATCCTCCGCGCTGACTACCTCAGTTCCATCTACACGCGCCGCCTCGCACTGCACCGTCAGCACCTCGGGAATATCATCGTAGCGAAAGGGTCGTATGCGCATTCGATCACACTTCTTCCTACTATCTCAACCATAGAGCAAACACACTCATCGTGAGCAGGAGCATACGCCAGGGCCAGGCGACCTGTCAAGGTTGCCTTCTGTAGCATATATTCCACAAAAAAGCGAAAGAGCGTAGTGTGATCGATCACACTACGCTCTTCTTGCTCTACAATCTACCTGGACGCGTCGCTAATATAGGATACGATATTGGGAAGGGCTCCAGGAGAGAACGGCGTAGATCTGGGTCATCGCCGCCTGCTCTATCATTTGCGTTGACTGAGAGCCATTAAAGTGGAAGAGACCCGTCGTGGCATCGCGATTGTTCTCCCATGCACGATCCGCATAGGCCTGCATGGCCTTTACGTAGTCCTGGTTATGATTGACAGACTGCAGCAGGAGCAGATTCTTGAAGAAGATGGAGTTGAAGAAGGCTGGCTGCTTATCGAGATTTGTGGTGCCGTAGAAAGCGAGCGCGGCCTGGGCGATCTGCTCGGCGCGCTGCAGGTAGGTTGCATCGCCAGTCGCCTGGTAGAACAGGACATTGACGCCTACTGGCACGCCCTGGTTATAGCTCCACTGAGTCTTCTCGATATTCCCCTGCAAGTCGACATGATCCCAGTACAAGCCATTGGGGGCGAGCAGATAGGTATTGGTCCAGTCATACATCTTCTTCGCCCAATCGAAGTAGTGCTGCTCCCCAGTCACCTGGTAGAGACGCAGGCCCAGTTCGGCGCCGGGCATGTTGGAGACCGTGTTGCGATCATGGCTCCAGGGAGCCTGCGTCCAGAAGACACCTCCAGGCGCGGGATGCGTGGCATCGTTATCCCAACCAGAGACTACGAGCGCGAAGATCCGCTTAGCACGCTCCAGAACAGCATCCTCCCCCCACATCTTGTAGCGCTGAATGGAGGCCAGGCCAACCCACTCATTGTCATCATAGAACTTATCGCCGCCATTGCCATAAGGCGTGCGTGCATAGGAGTCATACCCCGGCAAACCCGTCGCCCCGGTCGTGTTCCAGTAGCGCTCCTGGCCCAACCAGCGTTCATTGACAGCATCCCGATACGCGCGCCCAGCCTCTCCAGGAAGGTTTGAGAGGTCCAGCGTTGCGCCGTGCGCCTGCGAAAAGGGCCACTCATAGGAGTAAGCGTTATCCGTGGCTGCGACCGGGTACTGCTCATGATAGAGATAGGAGCCATCATTAACATAAAAATACTTCTGCAAGGCAGCATATGAGGCTATGGCGCGTGATTGGTTGCTCTCACTTGCATAGGCGGTGATGAGAGGTGAACCAACCAGACTCAAAAGTGCCCCACCCAACACACCAATAGCGGTACGTCGTTTCATACGAAAAAACCTCCTTGTTTTCACCAAATTACGATTAGCAGCATAAAGACAGCACAACATCCCTACCTGTTGCCTGCACAACAGGGTGTACTGTTCGAACATGTACCCATTTTCCCCACTTCAATCAAAAATGACAACGATGTCATCGCAGACAATTACATAATAACTTGCATACTTCTGTTTGTCAACGCAAACGAGGCCGTCCACGTTTCCCAATACAACTATGGCGCCCACATTTAGGCAATCGGTGCCGCATTATTTGACTCCAAATGCCTACTTAAGAAGCGGGTCACAGGCTTATAGCAAGCCAGGAGAACCAATGAAATCGCAAAAGTAACCAGCGCAAAAGGTGCAAAGACACCTGGATCATAATTTGTAATACCACTCAGAATAGCAATGGGAAACCAAATAGATAGGCTGATGAACCAGAGTGCGATCTGCAGAGCTCCATACGCCACCCATACACGCCTACTCGCCACACCCAGACAGAGGAAGCTAATACCCACCCAGAAAAGAGGACCAGGTGTATAGGGGCCAAACGTGTACAAATTACCAGGCAGGACCGGGGTTCCAAAGAACCAACCACCACAAAAGATATAGTTTATCACTGCATTTGGGTCTTCAAAAACCAACGGACCATCATATTCTATGCTGCCTCTTGAACTTATTTGCGCAGTGAAGACAACGACAACCAGGTAGAGCCCATAGAGGAGAAAGCACGCACCAACGATTCGTAGAAGCGTCTTATAGGACACCGTTCTCTGAAGCATAAATAGCACTCCGTTGCTCTTCATAAAAACACGCAAAATAGCCTATTCTATATTCAACGCATCTCTGCCTGTTAAATCAAAATAATTGGGTGTGATTCTTTGGAATATTGCATTGGAAGATTGGTTGTTGCTCCCATAAGATAAATCAATGCGGAGTAACCCCCCATTCGAGGGCGCGGCGTGGCGTCGATGAATGGAGGGAAGATGAGGTATAATGGGGGCGACAATATGCTCCAGGCTGGAAGAAGCGGGCCGGGGGTAACAAAGGAGACACCAAACGTGAGCAAGCAGACAGCATTGATTATTGTAGATGTGCAGGTGGCCCTCTTTAAGGTTCCGGGACGGCCGACCTATCACGAAGAGGAGTTGCTAGCCAATATCGCGCATCTCCTGAAGCAGGCACGCGCCAGCGGAACGCCTGTGATCTATATCCAGCACCAGGAGGAGGCGCCCAGTTCCCTGGTTCCTGGCACGCGTGGCTGGCGCATTCACCCATCCATCACACCTCTGGAAGGCGAGACAATTATCCCCAAGCGCTCACCCGATGCCTTTCTCGCCACGACGCTGGACGAGGAACTCCAGGCGCGTCAGATTACCCATCTCGTCATCACGGGATGCCGCACCGATTTCTGCATCGATACCACCTGCCGGGCCGCGATCAGTCACGGCTATGATGTGACGCTGGTCGGCGATGCCCATTCCACCATTGATCGTGTTGTGCTAAACGCGGAGCAGATTGTCGCCCATCATAACGCAACCCTCAATGGTTTTGGCTCTCCCGAGCACACCATCACAGTCAAACCAACCAGTGAGGTCGCCTTAGCGTAAACATACATATGTCACAACAACGCCTACCATCCACAATCTATCACATAGCTGAGGAGGGCAACTGGCCCTTTATCCAGCAATACGGCCTCCTCAGCGCCCAGGCCCTTCTTGAGCAGGTGAGTCTGCCTACGCAAAAGAGGAGCTTGCTTGAGCAACAGCGTACCGAATCGCTCACACTGCCCAGAGGCATCCTGATCCGGGATCAGAAGCCAATGCCACCCACGGCCCTGGCGCGCTGCCTGCACGAGATGACGCCAGCCCAATGGTACTCTTTGCTCAATGCCCGCGTCTTTTTCTGGCTCGATCCCGAGCGATTGAACCGGATGCGCGGGGCGATGAAGGAGCGCCCACAGATTGTGCTCAGCATAGATACCGAGCGCCTGCTGGCACGCTACGCGGAACAGGTCACACTGACGCCGATCAACACGGGGAACGCACGCCGTCAACCCGCGCGCCGGGGAGCCGCCACCTTTGTGCCCTATACGACCTGGCTCCAATCGGGCTGGCTCAGCGAGTCTGAGGCCCTGAACACGCGTCCTCGCCCACGCAGCCACCAACCCGTAGAGCTAACGATCACACCTGCCATCCCCGATGTACTGGATTTTATTACCCATGTCCAGCGCCTGCCGCCCCTGGAGCACTTCGTTCCCCACTAACAATCCTGCTTTATGCTGTTGCAATTCGCCTCTTATTCCCGCATACCTACTTCGGCCAGGGTGGTCTCTGAACTGCTGATGGCCTGCTCTGGCCGATCTTTGGGGCGTGTGATAAGCAGCACGCTCGCCGCTGCCAGCGTTCCTAGCAGAGCGCAAAGGAGCCATAAACCAGTCGTGCTCCAGGTAAAAACAAGTGTGCCAAGCAGAGGGGCCAGGATCAGACCGAGGCTCCAGGTCATACCCCAGGCCCCCTGATAGCTCCCTCGCAGATGCGCTGGCGAGAGATCTGCCACATAGGCGGTCGTGACCGGTCCCTGGACTATTTCGCCAAGTGTCCAGATGACCACAGCCAGTGCCAGCAAGGGAATAGTGGGCGCGAACGCGAGCAAGCCAAAGCCCAGCCCGATAAGCAGGAAGCCAAACGCGATCACAGCAGGCCTGGGAAAACGGCGAGTTATGGCACTAATTGGCAATTCGAGGAACACAACAGCGAGGGCATTGACTGAAAGCAATAACCCATAGACAGCATTCGATAAGCCAAGCGCCTGAACCTGGAGAGCCATAGTAGAGAGGTGTTGCAGATAGACAAAGGCAACGGCGATCCCTGCTACCAGGAGGATGAGAAAGCCGCGATCTGGCAATACAGCCTGGAAGAAATTGCTTTGCCTGGATGACGGCTCTGCCCGTTTACGCACATCAGCGGGAAGGGCAAAGAGAATGAACAGGCCAAAGATGACCGAGGTCAAGGCATCACCAATAAAGAGCAATATAAACGAGTGGCTGGCGAGGATGCCCGCGACTACTGATCCCGCGGTCACCCCCAGGTTAATTGCTAATCTATACAGGGCAAACGCACCCACCCGCTGCTCGGATGGAACGAGGTCCGCGATAAGCGCACTGGAGGCTGGACGATACAGCTCCGTCGCCAGGCCCGCCAGGGTAACAAGCACAATAATCAGCCACAACGCTGTTGCCTGCGATAGCACAAGCATGGTGGCGGCTGAAGCAAACATAGAGAGCATAATTGTATTTCGCCGCCCCATTCGATCCGCAAAATAGCCGCCAAGAGCAGCAGCACTGATGCTGCCAATACCATAGGCACTGGCAGCCATACCCGCCTGGGTAGCGGTATAACCTTTGGTTGTCATGTAGAGGATGAGGAAGGCACTGACAAAACCACCAATACGGTTAAAAAAGGTGCCTATACATAGAACCCAGAGTGAGCGAGGAAAATTGAGTGCTTTCTGCATTTTTAATGGATTTCCTAATTTCTCTATTTCTATCTTGCTCCTGACAAAGGAGATATTCCGCGTGTCCAAAGATGCGCTGCAATAGCCATGGCTTCATTTTCACCAGCGAAGCGAGCAAGCGCTATTATACGCCTTGAAGAGAAGCGTGTCTAGCGGTTTTCGGACATGACCAACATATGTGGATGTGATATTCTAGAAAGGTCTAAGCGAGGCTAGAAAGAAGAATCTTATCGTATGAATGAACAAAAAGTAGATACATTTGATAAAGTAGCACAGGATGATGACCGCTATACGCGTGGAATAGCTATTCTCCAGAAGGTCGGCGGGGAGAATTATGACGCCCCCATTCGCACCCTCGACGACATCGCGCCCGCGCTGGGCCGCTTCACTGTAGAATTTGGATATGGCGATGTTCTAGCGCGCCCTAATCTTGATTTGAAGGCCCGGCAGATCTGTACTGTAGCCGCCCTGGCAGCCCTGGGTACTGCTGCGCCCCAGCTCCGCTACCATATCCATGGAGCAAGGAACCTTGACTGGAAACCGGAGGAGATTGTCGAGATCCTGATCCTGGCAAGTGTCTACGCTGGCTTTCCCGCGGCTCTCAATGGGATCACGGCGACCCGTGAGGTCTTCGAGCAACGCGGAGACAAACCAGCGGTTGATAGCGGCACAACGACAGGCGACCGCTACGAGCATGGCATGCAAACGCTTCAGCGCGTAAGCCGTGGCTCTGGCGCGGCCGTGGTCGAAAGCCTCAAGGGTATTGCCCCCGATCTGGGGCGCTTCATCATCGAGTTCTCCTATGGCGATGTTATCGGTCGTCCCGGACTCGACGACAAGATCACGGAACTCGCGACCGTCGCTATGTGTACCGCCCTTGGCACAGCTCAGCCCCAACTCGCGGTCCATATTAATGCCGCCCTCAATGTTGGTGCGACGAAAGAGGAAATTGTAGAAGTCATCATACAGATGGCGGTCTACGCAGGTTTCCCGGCAGCCCTCAATGGCATCAGCATCGCCAGGAATGTCTTTAAGGAGAGATAGGAGAATGGGGCGGCGCTGTTAATACGTATTAACAGCGCCGCCCTTAAAGTGCACGTCGGGCTGGTCTGCCACTTACGTTTGTGGGCTAGAACCAGTTAGCTTCTCTGTGGTACATCCACAACAGACGGCCTGTCATAGCTTGAGCGATTTGATGCATGGATTTAGCTACGCCTCTGGCAGACATAGATCATCGCGGGTGATGTAGCGGTCAGAGGATCCTGTTGCCAGTTACCATAGCAGGCACGAATCTGAAATCCATTGTAGAAGAGCAAGGCTTCCATTTCTTGTGGGAAAACGTAGCGCAGGTTCGTGTGAAGGGTCTTCTCCTGGCGCTGACCATCTGGATGGAGGAACGTGAGCTGGCGGGTATAGTGCTGAATCTGGGTCATGGGATCATAATATTGCTCTTCGGTGGTTAGAAGTTGTCCCCCATCAGGCAGCGTGTACTTCGGTGGGTCGGGATGGCGGACTTCCAGGAGATTGCGCGGGGTGGGATTGCGCGTTTCAAAGAGGAAACATCCCTCCGGCTCCAGGTGTTCCCGGACACGTGCCAGCATCGCTTCCTGATCCTCTCGAGTCAGAAAGAATTGGAAGACATTTTCCAGCATATAGATGAATGGGAAACGCTTCTGGAGGTGGAATGTGCGCGCATCAGCCACCACCCAGTCAATCGAGACGCCCTGCTGAATAGCCTTCTGGCGAGCCCGTTCAATCATCTCTGGTACTATGTCCACGCCTGTAACCTGGTAACCTTCCGCAGCCATGCGCAGGGCAATACGTCCTGTTCCACACGCCAGGTCAAGCAGCGGTCCACCAAGCGAACGCGCCCACTGCTTGGTTAATGGCCAATCAGCATAGTAGCCCTCGTCCTCTAGATCAAAGGTCTGCGGATCGCGGAACTCTTCCAGGTTATCATGATCAAGCATTGAGTCCTCTTTCATTATGCTCTACAGGTTAGATACACACAAACGTTGTGTCTGTACTCGTGGTCATGAGAAAACCCAGAACACCATCATAATCGCTTGTGCTTAGAGCCGAGGCGCTTCCCAGATTTGGATTGTGTGATCAGCAGAACCAGAAGCAAGGAAGTTGCCATCAGGCGACCAGGCGACCGACCAGACAGTGTCGCGATGCCCCTGGTACGTTAAGAGCTGTGCTCCTGTCTGCGCATTCCATATCTGGACCGTCCAGTCCGACCCGGCAGCCGCAATCCTGGAGTCATCAGGCGACCACGCCAGCCCGTTGGAGCTTCCCCAGTGTCCCTGGCAGGAACATATTTGCCGATTCGCGGCGATATCCCAAATCAGCACGGGGGAAGGTTGGCCGGCAAAACCATCGCCTGGGATGCCAGCACTCAACGAAATCGCCAGACGCCGACTGTCGGAGGCCCAGGCCACATCTGATACACTCATTCTGAACTTTTCGGTCTCGGAGCTCACAGAGTAGCGTGGCGGTTGGTACGTCCAGATCTTCTTGCCACGGGAGATATCCCACACGTCCACCTGATCCGTGATCACCGCAAGCATCCGGCCATCGCCTGACCAGGCCATCGTTCGGGCAGTGTCTGAGAGTGGATATGTGGCCAGAGGTTTTAGATCGCTCGCCCGCAACACAAACAACACCGCCTGATTCTCCGAGATGAACTTACTTGTTACGAGAGCGGTGCCATCAGGCGACCACGCAACGCCACCATAGAACTCGCTAAGGATCGGGTTCCGCTCGACAGGGGCAAAGCGCTGCACGAAATGTCCGCTCGCTGCTTCCCAGATACTCACTCCATCAGCATTCACGGCAGCCGCGATCCAACGACCATCGGGAGAGAGCGCAATGTTATTGAAAGATTTGTCGGTTTCTCCAACAATATTACCATTGGGAGAGGGAGGAGATATATAGGTCTGCATCACCTGACCGGTCGCGATCTTCCAGGAGTGCAAGACGCCACTCAAACATTCCACGAGTGAAGTATTGTCAGACGACCACACCAGCTTTCTCATCCCATCCAGAGATGAATAATGTGACCCTACGATAGAGAGCACCTGGCGGCGCGTCACATATGGGTGGGTAAGCCAGCCCAGATCCAGGCCCACTGCACTGCCAACCACCAGTAATCCGCTTAGATTCACCACGCTGGTCAGCGCGTGTCGCCGGGACATGCGCGTGTCTGGCGCTGGCTGCTGGTCAGCCTTCATGATCCATTGCGTTGGATCTGGAATAAGCAAGCCAAGCGCCGAGAGCAGTAAGGCGCCACCGGTCAACCAGAAACCCACTTGCAAGTCCCCTCCGCGGAGATGTTGCAGGGTCTCAGGGGGAAACAGCGGAAAGCAGAAACTACTCATGAGCACGAGAGATACACCAACAAGGAACAATGACCAGATACGCCCCCAACGAAGATGCGCCCAAAATAGGCGCATAATCCCACATCCAAGCAGCAAGAGCGCCGTACAGGGGACCAGCCAGAGCAGCGCGGGTGCGCCCGGCGCCACGCCCGACAAAAGGATCAGATCCTTGCTGGCGAAATCGAGCGCTATCTCCCAGCCAGATGCATTCGGGTACGCGAACCATGAGGCAGTAAATCCATACAGCACGAGTAGCGAACCCAGGGGCGTCAGCAAGAGCAATTTGCTATCTTGCCAGGAATAGCTCGCCTTATCCTGCCAGGAATAGGTCACGGTCTTTTTTGACATATAATTCTCCTTAGCTCACGCGTGAGCCTCACTGGACGTTTTAGAGATAGTGGTAAACCTCACCACAATGAGGATTTTGTTTCTATCTGTAGATTCTTCATTTTTCTCGTTTTACCTCTCGATTTCATAATCAATCGATATAATCAGGTATCCGGCTTTCGCCGGCTTCGAGCTATTCCGAAAAGGGAATTTCAGGAAAGGCAGATAAGAAATCGTTGAGATCTCTTCCGTAATTCTCAATGGTGTTTGAGGCTTTTCGCTCTTTGACGAGTTGCTCAATGAAGGACCGTATGAAATGAAGAACCGTGTGAGCGGAATTTCCGCGGCCTTTGGACAACATGCCCAATTTACCTCTTACATATCTGGCTCCCCCTTGTTCACGGTCGCTGTTGCTATTTAGCATATCACAGTAATCCCTCCTACAAAGGGAGGTAATCTCTACCTGATGTTGTCCTGGTTGGATAGGAGGTCGAAAGTGAAAGGAGCAAAAGAACAGAAGTGATCTTCAAGGAGGCAACAATGGCAGCGCATCAACCGACCTCTTCTCATGAATGCAAACAGGAGGCGGGGCGGCTTCTGTACGAAAGCGGCAAAAAACAGCAGATGAGCGTCCAGATCAGCATAAGCCGCGTCGCCAATTGCTATGGCAATGCCGTCATGGAGAGCTTTTTTGCCACCCTCAAAGAGGAGTGCATGTATCGAACCCATTTGTAGAGCCGTCAGCAGGCGCGAGCAGTCGTCTTTGAGTATATCGAGTGCCATTACAACCATGTGCGACGACATTCAGCCCTTGGATACCTGAGTCCATGGGAATTTGAACATCGTATGACCTAAGCTTTCGCATTAGACTTTCTCCCAAACTGGGATAGGGCCATGCATGAGCATGACCAAATGAGCTCTTGCTGCTTGATCGTGTTCATTGTCTCTTGCTTCCTGCTCTTCCATACGATTCTCCCTTTTACCGTTCGCCATCCACGCCTCTGGTGCGCTGCGTGATCTCGTAGGATGGGTTCTGTTGCGTCAACGATACCATATGCGCTACGTTCCATGACCAGAGCTACCGTGAGGGTGACCGCGTGTCTGCGCGATGTCTCGGCACGCGGTCACCCTTGCACCCTACGGGAGAGGTGTCTCGCCAAGCACATCTTGCAACTTCGCGGAAAAGGCCCTCGGATGACTGATATAGCCCACATGGTGCCCGGGAAACTCCACAACGGGCGTCCCTAGCTTGTCCGCCATTGCGACCGCATTCTGATATCCGACATACGCTCGTCCGCTCTCTCCAGCAGCAATCACGATCCGAGTCTGGACCAAGGCGGATCTGAGTGCGGTGAAATCAAACCGGTAGCGGTCATACATGGCAAATTCCCGCTTCAGTAAGAACATGGTGTTCTGGGTGGGTCGCTCCCCTTGTTCCGGCAGGTCGGCATCCGGCTCCCGGTCGTCGTAGGTCACACCGATCTGTGCCATGAATTGCTGAATCGCCGAAGTCGCGCCCTCACGTTGAGCGATTCCTCGGATGGTATCATGGCGCTCTTCTAACCCAGACAACAGATGAGATGGGGGCTCGTGCGCGATCAGTGTGCGCACTTGCTCGGGATAGCGTGCGACCAGGTCGAGTCCGACGACCGCACCGCCGCTGCTCCCAAATACATACGCGGGTTCGGACGTGACCGCAGCCAACAGGTGGTGAGCATCGTCACTATGCATCTCCACCTGCTGTTCTTCCTCTGGATTGTCGAGCGTGCTGCGGGAGAGGCCCCGGCGGTCGTAGGTCACAACGGTGTACTGGCTGGCGAGGTGCTTGACGACGCCGTTGAAGGCACGGGCATCGCCACCTCCGCCGTGGATCAGAAGTAGGACGGGGCCAGAGCCGCGTACCTCGTAAGCGAGATGTGCACCAGGCACGCGCAAGGTGCCACTTTTCGTTGAACTCATCTAACAAATCAGCTTTGTGGAAACCCCTGGCTTGAGCTATGGGGAGGCGCACAAAGCCGCTCCTTTCTCTCCTTTTGGGGAACGAGCCAACTGCGCCATGCCACCCATGTCTTGATAGCACATGTTGCAGGCTTGGCTCCCTGTGTGAGACGTTTGTTCGTTCGATAGGCATGTAAGCTTACCGTTTGCTTTTTTCGATCAAAGCCACCTACGGTACACAGGCCATATTTGGGATGGCTTACCAATGTTCCACGCTTTAATCCAAGTGAGCGGGTGCCTCCATATGGCTTACGCACGCCTCCCTTTGAGGCTTGTAGGCGATGCAATTGGCGACGGTGTAATACCGCTCCGACAACATACCAGAGTCGTTGACAGGTTGGCGTTGTTGCTCCACTGACTGAAGCTGCCAACACCCAACTATCTACCGCATGGCTCTCAAAGTGTTGCTTCTCCTTTTGTTTGGTTTTCTTGAGGCTATACTGCTCGCGTAATTGTTTGGTTTCCCATCCCTGTTTCGAATGCACCTGTAGCCCCATACGAGTAAGTAACCGATACAAATGGTCTTTTCCAACCTGGATCGGACTAAATGAAAGATTCCATTTCCCTCCTTTCCCATTTCTCGTTGCCGCTTGCACATCCTCTACCACAGCATCAGTCAAAGGCAGAATGCCTTTGAGATGTGCCACAATACGTGCTTTGGCTTCCCATCGGCTTCGTGTGGAGGGTGGTATGCGCTTTTTCCGATTGAGGCGATTGTTGAATCGCTTTGGACGACGCCACTTCCGATGCCGACGTGCCCGACGCATGGTCCTGCGCGTTTCCATAGCATCTTTCACGTGCGTAGGGGCTTCCACCATCAGATTGATTACGGTGTCTTTGCTGCCAACCACACTGAATCCCTCAAATTTGCTACCAGGATCAATCCCTACCACAAGAGGTTGATTCTGTGGTTCTTGCTCGTAGCACAACTGGACAAAGAAGAGGCCAAGCCGATTGCGCTTTGGGCGTGCCTTACCACTCTTGAATAAGTGTCGTGCTTTGGCAGATGTACATGGCATTAACGCCACCCCACGACTATCTACAACAGGTATTCGCATAAAGGATTTCCTTTGCTCCTGGTCGAGGCCAGGGTAATATTCCCCTTCGTGAGAGCAGGACAGGCTTAACCCCGCAGGGTGCCAGCTTGGGCGCGGCTAGAAGAGGCTCAAGCGAGGGGGGGGACTCGAACGTTCTTGAAAACTAGCCCATCCCGCGACTGCTACCGAAGTAGCCCACTAGACATGACTTGCATTGTCTCAGCCCTTCGACAAGCCCCTGCCTTTCGGCATGGGGTTCATGACTTCCTCACTTCGTTTCTCTGTCTCAATAGATTCTATAAACAATGTGTTGCTTCGCCTCTGCTGTTCGAGGCATCGCTGTCCCTCCTTCTCAAATTATGACTGACTTAGTCAGTCATAATTATAGGCGCTCACTTTCAGGTTGTCAAGAATTCGGCGGAGAGGATCAACTCGGCAACGAAGCTGTATTGGAGAGAAAGAACATAGTGAGTGCGTGTGCAAGGTGATGTGTCAACACTAGGAGAAGTTTTTTCTGGTCGAATGGTACACTCCCCGAAAGCGCTTGACAAAGATGGGCTGAAGAGGTATATTTTTCAATGAAATAATTTTTTATTCATTGAAAAGGACAGTGGAATGCCTCGAACGCCAGAAGCGAATCAACGCATCCGTGAAGCGCAGCGTGCAAAGATCCTGGAAAGTGCCAGGAGCGTCTTTGCGCGCAAGGGGATGGAAGCGACGATCACTGATATTGCCGCGGAAGCTCAGATTAGTCTTGGACTGGCTTACCGCTACTTTGCTGATAAGGAAGCGATCTTCTCTGAACTGGTCAAGCAAACAGTACCAGACGATTCTGCCGAGTTCCAGAAGCTGGTGGAGATGCCTGGAACACCAGGGGAACATCTTGCTACGCTGATTTCGAGTATCGTGGGAGCACGCGGGCAGCGCGAACCACTTGAGGCCCATCAACTGCTTCAACATGCCCTCGATGCTGATGCTATGCCCGAAGAGATACGCGAATCGCTCAGCAAACGCTATCAAATGTTGTTGGCGACGATGAAACAACTGATTGTCGAGGGCCAAGCCACCGGCGAGGTTGCGCCGGGCGACCCGGATCAACTGGTAGCGGTGGTGAGTGCCTGTCTTGATGGCCTCACCCGTTGGGCTCTACGAGATCCAGAACAATTTCGCACCTACGTTCCTGATGCCCAGATCGTTCTGCGACTTTTTCAGCCCTTAACAGACGAGAAGAAAGCCTCAGAACAATCGTAGAGCAGCTTGCTTGGAGGCTGAAGGGAGTATCGCTTTAGTGGATACTATGTCCTGATGCCCTCCTGTCCTTTTCTTATGTTTTAGTGTATGAAACAAAAAAGTGTTCGAAGGGAAAATGTGTATGAAGCTCAATAAAGCCGAATTAGTCGTGCAACAAAAAAGGTCTCCGCGAGTCAAGGGCATCGGTTACGACACCGGATTCAGTGTCGACGGCGTCACCCGCCGGCCGTTCGACCACGAGATCGTCCGGCGCGAATTGCAGATCATCCGCGACGACCTGCACTGCACCGCGGTGCGCCTGTTCGGCGATGACCTGGACCGGCTCGAATTCGCCGCGAGCCATGCCGCCGACCTGGGCCTGGAGGTCTGGTTCTCGCCGTTCACCTATCAGTTCGGCCCCGAGGAGATGCTCAACCTGCTCGCCGACGGCGCGGAGCGCGCCGAGCGGATCCGCCACCGGGGAGCCGAGGTCGTGTTCGTCACCGGCGCCGAGCTGAGCCTGTTCAACAGCGGGTTCCTGCCGGGCAACAGCCTCGAGGAGCGGACCGGCCGTCTGCTCCGGCGCGAGCCGGGGATACGTGAGCTGCTGGCCGGGCTACCCGCCCGCATCAATGACTTCCTCGCCAGGGCCGTTACCGTGGTCCGCGAGCGGTTCGGTGGCAAGGTCACGTACGCCTCCATCCCGTTCGAGGGCGTCGACTGGACGCCATTCGACATCGTCTCGGTCGACCTCCACCGCTCGAAGGAGATCGCCCACATCTTCCAGCAGGGTGTCCGCACGCTGGTCGCGCAGGGCAAGCCGGTCGCGATCACCGAGTTCGGCTGCACCACCCACCGCGGCGCGGCCGACCACGGCGCCCGCGGCGGCGGAGAGATGATCGTGTTCGACGGGACCACCCCGGTCCGGCTCAACGGCGACTACACCCGCGACGAGCAGGAGCAGGCCACCTACCTGCGCGAGTTGCTGGACGTCTTCACCGCCGAGGGCGTCGACGCCGCCTTCGCGTGCACCTTCGTTTGCTACGGCTGGCCACACCGCAGCGACCCCCGCGAAGACCTCGACATGGCCAGCTGGGGCGTTGTCAAGATCCTGGAGAACCGCCTCGGCGACACCTATCCCGACATGCCCTGGGAACCCAAGGCCGCCTTCACCGCACTCGCCGACTACTACCACGGTTGATCGCCTCAGGACCGGGCCAGCGATACCAGGCGCGTTTCTGATGTGATCTGAATAGTGCCCACGGGTTGCGTAACGAGATACACTCAAGGATGTGAGAAAGAAAGCCCATCATGCGGACGACGTATGATGGGCTTTCTTTCTCACATCCCCGCATTCACTTGATTCCGATGCGAACTCGGTAACTAAAATACCAAGGAATGGGTTCGGACCCGATATGTTGGAGCGCGGCCTGTCTGAGGTGATCAAACCCGATCTCTTGTTTGGTGAATTGGAACTGGTGGCTGAGCGCACTGCTCTGCATCATCTCAAGAAACCGTGCAGCGTCTCCCTGCTCGATATGATGAAGCAATACCTCGCGGGTGAAGCGGAAGTGAGCACTCTCGCGCAGAGGGTCGAGGGATTTGTTCTTCGGCCAGATCTTGAAGCTCTGAGCCAGTCCGCGCTCCCGGACAAGCTCCACTAAGCGCAAACTTCCCTCCTGGGCGAGCCAATCAAGCTCCCAATGGATTGCTGGTGGCGAATCATAGTCATACGCCGCAAAGAGTCCTCCGGGTCGCAGAATCCGAGCGATCTCGGCCAGGGTCGCAGTTGGTTCCATCCAGTGGAATGCTTGGGCAGCAGTGACGATATCCGCACACCCATCAGGCAGACCCGTCTGATGAGCAAGCCCCTCTCGATACTCGATATGTGCTGCGTAAGGATGGCCCTCGACGTTGCGCACAGCCTCGTTCCGCATATCGGCATTGGGTTCGATCCCAATCACCTGCTCGGCCCGCTCGCCCCAGATCGCGGTTGACAGTCCAGTCCCGCTGCCCAAATCCACCACCAGAGCGGGATGCGGCAGGTGAATCAACTGCGTCAGCAGATCGAGCAAAGCTGGTGGTGGCGTCGGACGCGCCCGATCGTAGCTGCTGGCTTTGCCAGTCCAAACATCACTAGTTTCTGTCATGCTGTTTTCTCCTTCCTTTTTTAAGCAGGGGAAGAGCTAGCCGAGAAGCTCGAAAACCTGGGCGCGTACCTTTCCCAAAATCCCAAGAGTATCGAGAATATCCGCACCGACACCGCCACCATCGCGCACTATTCCCAGCAAGATATGCTCGGTGCGAACGTAGGCACTTCCCTGACGCTCTGCTTCGTCCAGCGCAAGTGAGAGCACCTTGCGAACTCGGGGCACGTAGTCAATTTCCTCCTTGACAGGTTGGTTTCCACGCCCAATTTTCTTTTCAACAGCAGCACGGACAGGATCAAGTGCGACACTCAATTTTTCCAGCGCCAGGGCTGCGAGGCCCTCTTGTTCACGCAACAAACCTAATAATAGGTGCTCGGTCCCGATATACTGGTGATTGAAGGACAGTGCCTCCTCGCGGGCGAGGGAGAGGACATGCTGAGCATGCTCATTGAAGCGACTGAGGTGTTTACTGGGTATCCATGTCGGCTGATAGCCCTGTAAAGCTTGAAACAGCAGTTGGTTGAGGACGCTGGTGATCGTGCGATCCTCCGTCTCGGCGATCTGCGCCAGTTGCTCATAGAAATGGACTGGAATTTCGATACGCTGACGATCCTTACTGGATGGCATACAACGGCTCCTGTTTCTGTTCCCTTTTTTTGGGCGAATACGATGGTATTTACGGTGGTATTTCTATCTCGGATAATACCATGGTAAATACCACAGTGTCAAGGAGCGTCGAGGATGCTCGGCATTTCCACCCCTAACATTCCCTCTCATCACCTTGCCCATTGCCTATCTGATATATTATTATTACCTATGTCAACGTAACATATCAGAAAGGAGGTGATGACGTGCGCGTGATCGCGTATACCCAAAAGTGTATTGCGGGCGGGAACTGTGTGCTCGCCTGCTCCGACGTTTTTGAGCAGCGAGACAGCGATGGCACCGTTCATGTTCTCAATGAGCGACCTTCTCTGGCGCTGCTGAAAAACGTGCGACAGGCCGTGGATCTCTGTCCGGGTCAGGTCTTCAGCGTTGAGGACGAAGCAAACGATTCAGAGCTCATTGTTGTAGAAAATGACCAGGCGGTCTGATAAACGAAGGGCGTGGTATTCACCACCGTCCATGGAACTCGCTTGTGAAGATTCCCTCATTTCAGCAAAATAGTGATAAAAACAGGCAAATTCTAGATTGGAGCAAATAGCCCTATGAGTAACGAACAGGATGTCAACGTTCAGGTGCCGGAGGTGCAGCAGGAAGCAGCACCGCTCCATTTCCCGTTTCCGCTGGCTGATCATCGTCTGGAGCTACCCAAAGAGTATACGGAGTTGCAAGCAACGTGCCCGGTAGCGCGTGTGAAGATGCCCTACGGCGGTGATGCTCTTCTGTTGACCCGCCATGCAGATATCACGAAGGCTGCAAACGATGCGCAGCGCTGTGGCACGATTCTCCGCTCAGACGGCGATGTGCCGCGCATGGAGGTCTCGCCCCGTACACGCGAGGGTTCGCTCTTTACAGTGACACCTGAGCGCCACAACCAGATTCGCCGCCTGGTTACGCAGGCCTTCACCGTCAAGCATGCCAACGAGATGCGTCCAGGGGTAGTCGCACTGACCAATCGGCTGATCGATGAGATGGAGCGCAAGGGACCGCCGGCGGATCTCTACGAGGACTACGCCATCAAAACGCCGATGGCCGTCATTTGTGACCTGTTGGGCATTCCCTATGAAGATGAGAAGCTCTTCCGCGAATGGGGGCGCGATCTGCTCTCGCGCACTGCCACCTCAGAAGAACAGCAGGAGCGCTGGCAGAAAATGGTGCAGTATATTACGCCCCTGATCGAGAAAGAGCGGGCCAATCCGAGCAATACCGTCCTGGGTCTGCTGGTGAAGAACCACGAACAGGGCGATGGCGTGCTTACAGAGCAGGAGATGCTCTCGTTCGCGCTTGGATTGATCGCCGCCGGTTTTGAGACGACCAGCACGAGCTTTACCAATTCCGCTTTTGTGCTGTTCCAACGCCCAGATCTGCTGGAACAGTTGAAAGCGCGCGTCGATGATGCAGAAGCGATGGCTTCCGCGATCGAGGAGATTCTGCGCGTCACCCTGCTGGGTGCGGGCGGTAGGCCGCGCATCGCCCGCGAAGAGGTCGAGTTCAGCGGCGTCCATGTCCCGCCGGGCGAAGTGCTGGTGCTGCCCTTTCATGCCGGCAATAGAGATCCATCGGTCTTCTCTAATCCAGACGTGGTGGATTTTGATCGCACGCCAAATCCCATCCTCAGCTTTGGCCGTGGTATCCATGCCTGCCTGGGTCAGCAACTGGCGCGTATGGAGATGCAGGTGCTCTGGACGACGCTACTCAAACGCCTGCCGAATGTGCGCCTGGCGGTCGCTCCGTCTGAGGTGCCCTGGCGGTCAGGCGATACAGCGACCACCGGTCCGGCTCACCTCCCGGTGGTCTGGTAGTAGTTGCTCGCTTGTCCATCTCTGATTTTCCTCTCTGCTCTTGAAAGAAAGTGTGGTAGAGAGGCTGAGGTTATAGTATAACATTCGGAGGTCGCATCGAAAGACTGCGCAAGCTTGCTATGGCCTTACATGCAGCCCTACAGATTTTGCCCATATAGTCGGGCAAAACAATCTCAACGCTCTAGAAAGGCTAGCGCAGCCTTTCTTGCTCTTTTGTGGAATATATCGGGGATGGACGTCTATGCTTGCGGATATGCTTATACTTGCCGCGCTTCTTTCTCGCCCAATGCATGGATATGAGATAAAGAAGGCTTACGATCAGACATTGGGCGGACTGGTGACGCTGCACCATAATCAGCTCTATCCGGCGCTACGGCGTTTTGAGGAGATGGGTGTGGTGCGGCGCGAAGCAATCGAGCAACAAGGAAAGCCCGATCGCCACATCTATCATTTGACGGACCATGGTCTGTCCGAACTGCGCGAGATGCTACGCGACTTTCCACACACAATCGCTCGCAACGATATGGACTTCTATGTGCGTTTCGCCCTCTTCGGCTTCCTGGAGCCTGAGGATCGCGTGAAGATCCTGCAAACGCGTATACAGGCGCTCCAGTCCCTTATCCTGGAAAAGGGACGATACCAGAAATATCTTGATTCCCCCATTGTGGGCAAAGTACAGCCCTATGTCGAAAAATTGAATGCTTTCAATGATCAACGAATACAGACGGAACTTGAGTGGCTGGCGCGAATGATCGAACAGGTGCAGTTCCTTTAAAGTTCTAACAGACTCTAGGCTAAACCTCCCTTTTCTGTGGTTCGCGGAACCATCCTCGTATCCAGTCAACCTGGGAGAGATTCTAGAGGATCATGGCTCCTGCATGTTTTACCCCAGGCGACCCATCACCGGCAGGCTAATACTCTTCTGTAGTGTGATATATGCCTCCAGAGCTTCGGACAGGATAGTAGGCATATCATACGTGGGATTGAGCCCCCACGCGGGATCGGTATACCCTCCATAGGAGTCCAGTTCCCAATCTGAACCCGCGACACGGTAGATCCGTTCTGGGTCTACCAGCTCATCTCCAACATAGAGCTGCCCGGCACGCATGCTTGCGCCACTCAGGTGGAGAAGGCCTTGCGCGTGTCCACGCAATGGGCGGGGTCGCCTGGCAACCATTTCAGGGTCGAGGCCACGCTGGATAACGGCAAGCAATTGTGCACCAGTCATCTCCACGACTCCGGGATTTCCAGGCGAGGGACAGGCTTCCCAGAGCTTTCCACGTGTTAGGGGTCCTGACGGAAGCGCTTCAACAAAGCTGGCACCCGATGTTATCAAAGCCACCTCGGCCCCCATTCGTTCACGCAGCATATCAGCCATGAGGTTTACCGTACTACACTCACGCTCCTCTGAGAAGTCCAGTGCTTCCATGAGCTCGCCGATGACTTCACTAAACACATGCGTAATATCCTCTTCAATCAACTTGACCTCTACCTCTATCTCCGGAGCTGGAGGAATTTCCTCGCTGACGGGCTCGACGCGTACGCGCTCGACTGAGAGGCGTTCACCATCCCAGAGCAGATCAAGATAGCCAAGATGCTGCGCGTAGCAGCCCGCCTGAACAATCAGTACTTCACCAACACGCTCGCCTTCGGGTAGTAGGTCATGCGTATGTGCACCAATAATCAAGGGAACCACACCCTGTAGCTCGCTGGCGAGTTCGCGATCGTTCTTCAATCCCATATGTGAGAGAAGGATCACCACGTTGGCTCCTTGCTCACGAAGCTGTTCCGCCAGTTCGCGCACAAGCGCTACTGCCGATAACTCAAGCATACCGAAATATTTTGTATAGCTGTTAAACATGTTCTCAGAGAGGCCGATCACGCCCAGGTGCAGCACTCCCGCCTTGAGAATGGTCGCAGCCTGTACACCTTCAGGAACCGTGCCGTTGGGCAGGCGCAGGTTGGCCAGGAGTTGGGGAAAACCCGAAACCTCTCCATACTCCTTAAGAATCTCGTACCCATAACGCAGCAGACCGCCATTGCCAATCGTCGCGACGTCACAGCCTGCGGCCGCCAGCAGACGGTGCATTCCTGTGCCACGCGTCAGATTGCTCAAGCGGACCGAGGATTCTTCTATGTCACCACCATCGAGATAGAGAATCGGTAGGTGAGGAGAAGCCGCACGCTCCTGCTTCACCAGCGTTGCGATGCGGGCCAGACCATCAATACGTCCATGGATGTCATTACTATGCAGAATACGTACCCGCTGAGAGAGTGTTGTCATACATTTTTCCTTCAAATATACATACTCATCTATATCGCAATTATTGTAACACACGTGTTCATCACCTTGATCCTGCCACGTTAAGGCTTTTTTCCTGTCTCTCCCTGGAATCCCTATTGACTATTCAATTGAGACAAGTGATCCTCTCAGCCCAGGAGCTTTCCCAATGCCAAGCGGGCGGAGCGCGAGACCACAAAGAAGCAGTCATGGTTCATGCCAGGAGCGTGACTGGCGCACCAACCGTGTTCCGAAAGCAAGCATCCCCTTTCTCGTTTCCTCCATCATCAAGCTCATCTTCCACCAGCGATTTGCTCGGCCAGCAATTTGCTCGGTAGGAATTCATACGCTGAAAGCGCTTAAAAGCGCGATCTTATTTGATCGAGGATTGTTGCCAACGTTAGTTCAATTGAGGTACACTTCTAACATATGTATTCTGTATCTGACCAAACACCAATGGCGTTTATTTTGCATCTCTTGCGGATGGGTAAGAAGTCTTTAATTAACGCTCCATTTCATGGGCGAAACGAGGAGAAAGGCAGCTGTAGCCTGCTTGAAACTAACTGTCAAATTGACAGCAATGTGCTTGGTCAAAAGTAGATACGGTTTAACATATATAGACAATTTGCAGCCTCAATGAGGGAAATAGACCAGTTTGGCAAAGTGTCGAGCTGGGCTTAAAATGGCTTGTATGCTACACTATGTAGCATGCGTGAGAGCCTTGCATGCTACATCTAGCAAGCATGCAAGTTTCCTAGAGGAGGGCAAGCCTCCTCGCATCATTCTCGACCAAAAGGATGACAGTTCGACATGGCACAGGAATCTGTGGCTTCAACAACATCAGAAGTAGGACATGAGGGGAGCGAGCATAATACAAAAAATATGCTTGGCCCTTTACTCTGCTGGGCAGTAGTCTTTGCAGATATTGGGACCTCGGTCTACTACACACCTGGAATTCTCTATCAAACCGTTCACGGACTCGCGGGCTTCTTTGTATTCTTGACGATGACCGTTTTTGTGTTGCTTACATTAAAATATGCAGAGGTAACACATCGCTATCCACAGGGTGGCGGCGTCGTGACGGTGGGTGCGCAAGCTCTTAACCCCTGGTTTGGTGCGCTGGGGGGTATGTTTATCCTGGTTGACTACTTTCTGACCGCAGCTATCAGTAGTCTTTCCGGCATCCAGTACCTGAGCGTGGTTCTTCCTACGCTGGCACCCTATATCCTTTGGGTCACAGTTGCCGTCGTCATACTCCTTGGCGTCCTCAACTGGGTAGGTATCAGTGAAAGCGCGAAGGTGAGCCTCTTTGGCGCAATTATTGCCTTTATTAGCGACATCGCCATCCTCGTCACCGTCTTTTCCCACATTTCATTTGGCGAGTTTTTACAGCTCTTCCCAAAAATGTTTGCCAACCAGCATCTGACCGGGTTAGCCCTGCTGATTGGCTTTGCGAACGCCTTTCTGGCCTTCTCGGGTCTGGAGAGCATCTCACAGCTCTCCCCTGTTATGAAGCGCCCACATAAGAAGGTTGCGGGACAGGCCCTTTTTCTGGTGGTCATCACAATTGGCCTTACCAGCCCACTTTTGACGCTCTTCTCGACACAACTACTTCCTTCCAATATCCTGACCAATCCGGATACCTCCGGGCAGGTCATCTCACTGCTGGCAGGCAACTGGGGCAGCGTTGTGCTCCAAACAGAGGTCGCTATCAGCGCCAGCGCACTCCTGGTCTTCGCTAGTAATACGGCGATCATCGGCGCCTATCATGTGTTTATGGCCCTCTCGCGTATGGGCTTCCTGCCTGAAGTCGTCTTGAAGCGCAATAAGATACGCGATACGCCTCACTTCTCTATCGCCCTGGCAACCTTTATCCCGGTCGCGATCCTTATCGCCGTCAACGGTAACATCAACTTGCTGGGCGATATGTATGCCTTCGGCCTCCTGGGTGCCTTTACGCTCACCTGCCTGGGCCTGGACGTGGTTCGCACACGTGATTGGAAGAAGGCTCGGGCCGCGCGTCAGCAGCGTCTAGCATTGAGTACACAAGGTAATGGCCACGCTAGCGTTGGCAGCATTACTTCGACGCACGATTTGCAGCTCTCGCAGGTTGAAGCGCTCAGCAATACGGATACGCCCCTCAGGAATGGCTCCAGCCTTCCGCTACAAGAAGCGCAAAAAGAGACGCATGGCTTGTGGTTTAAGATCGATTATGTCCTGGGTATTCTGACCACTCTGCTGGTCGCGATTGCCTGGGTGACGAACCTGATCTTTAAGCGCGATGCCACGATCTTCGGTGGCAGTATCACCATTGTGGGTATGATTATTGCCTACCTCTATCATGCACGCTCCAGGAGAGTCACCGGCCGCGTCACTGTACCAGTGGTGGTCACACGCATCGAAGAGCGGATGCCCAACTCGATTCTGGCCATTCTTAAGCCAGGCGATCCACGTAATGAGGCGGTTATCCGTGCCGCAGTCAATAATAATGAGCAACATCGCCCGGTCGTCTTCCTGTATCTGAGTGATGCGAAAGCGCGGCCTCATACGCCTCGTATGATGGAGATTGTTGATCCGTATCTGGATGATGAGCAGGCTAAAGAAGCCTTTGGCAAAGCCGAGAGCATGGCACTCAATGCCAAGTTGCCTGTCCGCAAGTATGTGTATCTGCAAGGGCAGCCAGAGCTTGCCACACAAATCTGGCAGATGCTCCATCCAAAGGATACGCTCGTTTCGGCAGATGATGTCGAGGAAAACGAAAAGATCAAAAATATCAATCCAGATCGTATTCGCTACGAAGTTACACCCGAAGGCAGAGTGGCCCACCTACTCAAGCGCTGGTAGGCCAGCATGTTGCCAGTCAATGGCTCGTTCTCGCTCTATTCTGGCTCCTCGCTGTTAAAGCGATAGCCAACACCCGAGATGGTCAGAATAAAACGAGGATGAGCCGGGTCTGGCTCGATTTTGCGCCGCAACTGCCCAATATACACATGCAAATAATGTGCCTCTGTGCCATACCCCGTTCCCCATACCTGCGACAGCAACATCTGACGCGTCATGATCTTGCCCGAGTTACGGATCAACGCCTTCAAGAGATCATACTCGGTCGGCGTCAGCTTCACTTCTTTCCCCTCAACCTGCACCAGGCGCTGGGAGAAATCCACGCGCAAGGGGCCAGCCTGAAAGACGGGTTCAGTTCCCACCTTGACCTGGGCTGAATGCCGTAAGGCCACACGTACACGCGCCAGGACCTCATTTAAGCCAAAGGGTTTGGAGACGTAGTCGTCTGCCCCCAGGTCCAACGCCTGTACCTTGTCACGCTCTGTATCCTTTACAGAAAGCACAATGATGGGCAGGTTCGATTGCTCCCGCACCTTTCGGCACACCTCAAGCCCACTGATTCCAGGCAGTCCCAGATCAAGCAAGATAAGATCCGGGCGATGGCGCGCAACCTCTTCCAGCGCCTCTTCGCCACTGGAGGCAGAAAAGACTTCATAGCCATAAGCCGTCAGGCTTCTTTGTAAGGCACGCACAATCTCAATTTCATCGTCAACTACAAGTATACGAGCACCACTTTTATGCATAGTCCAGTTCTTCTCCCTTTGTCAGTGGCAAGGTAAAGCGGAAAATCGCGCCCCCCTCAAGCCTGTTCTCGGCCCAGATGCGACCTCCATGCGCCTCGATTAAACCACGACAGACTGCCAGGCCTAATCCCGTTCCCATTGTACTACTACTGGAGCGCCTGGTTCCTGATACACGGTAGAATTTGTCAAAGATACGCTCCAGGTCGCCTGGAGGAATGCCCGGTCCATAATCACCAATGCTTACAAGCATATTCTCATCCATGACTTCGACCGAGATTTCGATTGGTGAGCCAACAGAGGTATAACGTGCCGCATTCTCCAGCAAATTCGTGACCACCTGGTCCAACTGTAGGTAGTCAATCTGAACAGGGGGTAAATCCTCTGGAAGCGAGGTCCGGATCTCGCGCCCATCTAACGTTGTCTGCATATGCCCCAGCACATCGTGAATAAGCTCATCAATAGGGTACCACTCCTTCTCTGGATGGAGCGCCCCGCCCTCGATGCGCGACATATCGAGTAAATTGCCTACCAGGCGATTCAAGCGATCAGCCTGCCGCTCTATTGCCTGAATAAAACCCGCTCGCTCCTCTTCACCCCATGAGACATCTTCTTGGAGTAGACTGCTGGCCGCCGCTTTGATAGAGGCCAGAGGCGTGCGCAAATCATGGGAAACCGAGGACAGCAGTGCCGAGCGCAAGGCATCGGTGCGTCGTAATAGTTCAACCTGCATGCTTTCACGTCGGAGGCGCGCCCGGTCAATAACCGCCGCCGCCTGGTCCATAAAGGTCCAGAAAAACGCGGCTCTCTGTGAGAGTTGCTCACCTCTTCCACGCGCACGCGTTCCCAGCATAAATTGCTGTGGATCCTCATTCATCAACAGGCGCACGACACCAACGCTGCGCTGTCCCAACATCAAGGGCAACATACGAATATAGCCCCGCTTTGAGGCGTTGGCATCCATCCTGCGACGATACCAGTACCGGATAGGGTCACGCGCCGAGACCAACGCATCGCTATGGAGGTCGATCACCTTTCCTTCGCGCATGGCCGTCATGGCCGTCACCTGCTCGTCAGGTACTAATTCCATGATTGTACCTGGTGTCTGTTTTACGTCGGCATGTAAAACAAACTGATTCTTCTCATTGGGGAGAAGAATGGCACAATCGCGCACACCTGACGAGGCAAACTCGCGCACAACCGCCTGGGCCACCACCTGGAGCTGGCGCTCCATACTCGCCTCATTCGTGGTAGCGCTCACCAGTTCATACAACGCACGCGTCTCACTTTCACGCATTGTTGCCTGCTGGGCGCGCTGCCGCAGGGCAGCCGCTAGCTGACCGGTAAAAATAGCCGTGACGAGAAAAATGAAGAGCGCTAACCATTCCTCAGACTTAGCAATGGAAAAAGTATAGAATGGTGGGACAAGAAAATAATCAAAAGAAAGGAAAGCAACGACAGAGGCCACCGTCGCGGCGTAGAGTCCCCGCGTACTTGCCAGCACCAGCACAATAAGTAAATAGATGAGCGAGACGTTTGGGATCGTTGGATACAGTCTAAGAAGGTAGAGACAAAGCGTCACTGCCAGAGAACTCAGAATTCCCAGGCATGAGTCGATGATATAAAGCTGTCCCTTCTGCCCCTTATCTGCTTTGAGGAATAAAAGTTGCTCGATTATTCTTTTCATAGTGATGAGCCTATATACTACACACAAACCCCATCTAGAGACACAGCGCAACCTCACAATTGACTGCCAAAAAGAAGCATAGCACATCTCAGAAGTAACTGTAAGCCCTGGTTAAAACGCTCTTGACCACGCGGCCCGTGGCGCATATACTGCAAGCATGAAACGACAAGATCTGGCACTTCTCGCCCTCCTGCTACTGCTGGCTAGCCTGCTCCTCATCGCCTGCCAACCTGGGCATGATGGAACAAAGATCATTGGCTATCTCAAAGATGGACAACTCTGGACGGTTGACGCCAATGGCGCCAATAGCTTCGCCATCGCCAAACAAGATGTGCCAGTCATCGGGTATAGCTGGTCGCCCAATCATCAGATTGTGGCCTTTCGCACACTCGATACGGACTTCGCACGTACCCCGGCAGCCAGAAGTGTCCTGGCAGAACAGAGGCCAGGTGGCATAATACAGGATGCCCCTGGCGCCGTCAGTACCGTTGGAATCGATGGTGGCACGCCCATAGTTGTCGCCTTCTCAAACACCAACGCACGCTATAGCAATGCCACCTGGAATCCATCTGGGAATCGCCTCCTGCTCCGCCAAACGAGTGTAGGCGATACTTTTCAGGCTGGCGATGCCACCTGGTGGCTCACCCAGAACGATCAGCCCGGTGGGATCGCCGCCAAAATCTTCCCAACCAGCTATGCGTTCCCTTCTTTCGGCTATACGAATGATCTTGTCGCGGGAATTGCTGATAAAGGACTCTTCACCACAACCCTGGCTGGCACGCAACAACGCGCGCTCACCAACCAGGAACTCACCGGGCATCCCCTTCCTGCTGGACTCGAACGCGTGCTCTGGCAACCACAACACCAGGATACGAGTCTACTGTATGCGCAAAGCATAGATTCTCAGCCCGCATCTTCTGGACACCCGGCACAGGTACAATTGATATTGCGCTCTCTAAAGAGAGCGCAACGCGTGCTGGCAACCTGCGCCTGCACGCAGTTTGCCTGGAGTCCCGATGGCAACGCGATTCTCTATACAACCGGTACCTCATTTACTATTTTACCTCTCAACCAGCGACATGCGTTCAGCTTCCATGCCGATCAAGAGAGCACGCCCTCCTGGTCGCCTGATGGCCGCTTTCTCTTGCTCAATAGTCCACACAGCCTGATACTGATAGATGTCGCTCATCAACGTACCCAGACCCTCCTGAGCAGCCCCGCTGGTACAGGGGGTCAGTTAGGAAACGCGGTCGATAGCAAAGCGCTGCTCCAGCCCTTGCCCAATAGTCCCTGGGCAGCCGATAGCCAGCATTTCCTCTTCCTGACGCAGCAGCGTCTCTCCTGGCAGGGGAAACGCCTAGCCCAGGGAGAGGGTCTTTATACTGTATCCCTGACACCTGATGGAGGTCTACAAGGGGTGCCTACCCTGGTCGCAACGGGCGCGATTAGCCAGCCCGGCTGGACCTACCAGGATCCCAATACCTCCTTCCTGTTTTAAACAGGACAAGGAAAACAATACGAAGGAAGGAAGATAGCACAGATGAATAAACACCAGGACGAGAGCTTTGAAGAGGATTTTGACGAGGAGGAATACGACGACATGGAGCTTCTTGAGCGGATGGAGACACTGCGCGAGGACATGGAGGAGCTCAATGTGCGTACACTAGACGATGTCATCCAACAGATCAAAGAACTGCACCAGAAGCTCGACGCCAAGGCATAGCGGCGCTACTAAAGTACGCGTCTACATATCATGGTACGGGGCATCTCGTACTATGGATATGTAGACGCGTACTTTAGTAGCGTTGTCCCCCTCTGGTCAGCGGCGACTAGGCACCGCCCAGGTAGGCCTGGCGCACCAGGTCGTTGGTCAAAAGGTTGGCGGCCGTATCGCTGAGCACAATCTTGCCTGTCTGCAAGACATATCCACGGTCCGCCAGTTTCAAGGCCATGGAGGCATTCTGCTCAACCAGGAAAACGGTCACACCTTCGTTACGGATGCGCTGGACCGTCTCAAAGACGGTCTCCACCATAATGGGCGAGAGTCCCATCGAGGGCTCGTCCATACAAATCATACGTGGATGCGACATCAGGGCGCGTGCCATGGCCAGCATCTGCTGCTCGCCACCCGACATCGTGCCTGCCGCCTGCTTCAGGCGCTCCCTCAGACGAGGAAAGATATCGCACACATGCTCCAGATCCTGGCTAAGCTCCGTGCGACTCTTGCGCGTGTATGCTCCCATCTCCAGGTTCTCCAGCACCGACATGCGCGGGAAGATGCGCCTGGCCTCAGGAACTAACGCCAGGCCAGAGGCGACAATATCGCCCGTCAAACGGCGCTCGATAGGCTTGCCATCAAAGAGGATAGAGCCACCGCGTGGACGCACCAGGCCAAAAATGGTTTTCATGGTCGTGGTCTTGCCTGCCGCGTTCGCGCCTAGCAGACAGACGATCTCGCCTTTCTGCACCTCCAGGGACACCTCGTGGAGCACCTGGCTGGGACCATAAAATGTATTGATATTGCTGAGTTGTAACATCCTACTTGACCTCGTGCTCTTCTGTCTGTTCTGGCTCCTCAGCGGACTGCCCCAGGTACGCGGCAATAACCTTCTTATCGCGGCGCACCTCTTCGGGGAGGCCCTCAGCGATCTTGCGTCCATAATCGAGCACGACAATACGATCTGAGATGCCCATCGTGACCGCCAGTTTATGCTCGATCAAGAGAATCGCCAGGCCCAATTCTTCGCGCAGGCGCCGGACATAGCCCACTGCCTCCAATGTCTCGGCCTCGTTCATGCCAGCCGTCGGCTCGTCCAGCAGTAAGAGCTTAGGCTTCGCCGCCAGCGCACGCGCGATCTCAACACGCCTGCGCTCCGCATAGGAGAGGTTAATAACATATTCATCTTGCCGATCCACCAGGGAGGAGCCAAAGAAGCTCAGCAGCTCTATAGCCCGTTCGCGTGCCGCCTCTTCTTCCTGGCGCACACGCGGCGTGCGAAAAAGCGAACCCAGGACACTGGCCTTCAGTTGCGTATGCTGCCCCACCAGGACATTCTCCAGCACTGTCATGTTATTGAAGAGGCGAATGTTCTGGAAGGTACGAGCGATGCCACGCACCAGCACCTGGTCTGGGTTCAGACCCACAATAGACGTCCCATCCAGGGTAATCTCGCCCTTTGTTGGCCGATAGATCCCGGTAATCAGGTTAAACACGGTCGTTTTGCCGGCACCATTGGGGCCAATCACACTCACAATTTCCCCAGGCCGCACAAACAGGTCAAGGTCGCCTACGGCGGTCAGGCCACCAAAGGCCTTGGTGACGTTCTTCAACGCCAGCAAGGCTTCGCCTGTTATAGGCTCAGAGGGCGTGCCTTCAACACGTTCTGCTTGCATCTCACTCATGCTCTTGCTCCTGACTTATTCAACACGCACGCCTTCTTCAAAATCGGTTGTCCCTGGGGGAACCTCCAGGGCATCTCCGGCATCCGCCTCTGGGATCTTCTCCTCCTCATGGTGCAACTCGCGCCTACGACGCGCACTTGGAATCAATCCCTCTGGCCGATATATCACGATCAGGACCAGAATGACGCCAAAGATCAAGCCGCGAATATTACTAAAAGCAAAGTTGGGAAACGTTTTGAACACATGCAGAAAATTGTTGGGATCGGCCGCTAGCGTATCGAGCTGCCCCAGGATTTGCAGATTGATCGCGTAGACGGCGATAGCGCCAACGACCACACCTGGAATGCTCCCCAGACCACCAATGACCACCATGGCCAGGTAGATGATCGAGTCGCTGAAATTGAAGTTATCAGGCGAGACCGTTCCCAGTTTAGCAGCGTGATAGGCGCCCGCGATACCAGAGAAGAAGGCGCCCGCGCCAAAGGCGAGCAGTTTGGTGTTCACCAGGTTAATACCAGAGGAAGAGGCGGCGATCTCATCTTCGCGAATGGCGATCCAGGCACGTCCCAGGCGTGAGTCGCGCAGGCGCAGGTTAGCGAAGACGCACAGGGCAATCAGAGCCAGGATCAGGTAGTAATAGGGACCCGCAGTAATCGAGGTCCAGTTCACCCCTGGGAAAGCTGGCGAGTAGACACCAACGATACCATTGATGCCATTAGTATACTTATCCAGTTCTTTAAAGATCACCGGAACAATCTCACCAAAGCCCAGTGTCACAATCGCCAGGTAGTCACCGCGCAGGCGCAGGGTAGGCGCGCCTAGAATCACACCCCACAGGGCCGCGATCAGGGCCGCCACAATGACCATGGGCCAGAAGAGCCAGGCCCAGGTAGTTGGCGCAATTGTAATGCCCGTCACAATCTGAAACTGAGTAGAGCCAAAGAAGCCCCAAACATAGGAGCCAATGGCGAAGAATGCGACATAGCCCAGGTCCAGCAGGCCCGCGAAGCCAACCACGATGTTCAAGCCCAGCGCCAGGATCACATAGTACCCAGCATCGCCGTATGCCGCCAGGCGTCCATCCGTACCGTAGCCAAACAGGAGCGGGTCCAACACGGGATAGAAGAGCGCGAACGCCACAATCAACACCATATAGAAGCGTTGCGCCCCCTGGCTCAGCAGTGGCAGGTCAGTGGGCACAATCTCACGGATCTTCTCCTTCGCTCGCGCGAGAGAGAGGGCGGCAATCTGGCGCTCTGTGCGTTTGGCCGCGCCATTCCCATTCGTACCATTCGCGCTGGCCTGAAGTGACCGGCGCATCGCGCGCCTACCACCAAGACGACCCAGGAAATAGCCTGCCACTGGCAGCAAGAGCGTGCGCGCAACAATCCATATCAACAATGTATTGGGAATAGAGCCAGCAATGTAGTAGACAATATCGAGCACCAGAGAGACAAGAGCAAAAGCGAGGGCAAACCAGAGGCCCGCCGCAGTAGCCTGCTGCACGCGTTGCGCACGCCCCTCCTCGGTCAGGATATCCAGGCTGGCCTGAGGGGCTGGAGGCACATATTTGAGCGCCTGGCGAATCCTGGTGCGTCCAAAGGCATAGAGGCCCCAGACGATGATGCTGGCAGCCATTCCCATAATCAGGCCCAGGGCCTGGACCAGCAGCAGGGGAGCCACCACCTGGAAGAGCATATCGATCCAGAGCTCGCTCATGCCACGGCGTCCACTATCAGCAGCGACCAGATAGCCTACCAGCGCGATAATCGTCAGGTATAAGAGCCCGATAAAGACAGTGGCCTCGATCAGCGAGGGCCAATCTGCGAACGGAAGTATAGCCTCCCCCGGAGAGACATAGCTCAAAAAGACGTTGTTGATAATGCCTTCGCCACTCCAGACAAAGGTAAACACCGCAAGCGGGATGAGAAGCGCGATGACCCACTTGAGCAACAACTTTCGTGTCTCGGGTGGAGGAAGAAGCATACGAGCAGACAACATAACCTCACCTCATAAGAGAATAGGAAGACAGCAAGAGCATTTCTAGTCTCTGTCTAGACCTTTTCAGGTGTTTGCTGACCCAACAAGCCCGAGGGGCGAAACACCAGGATCAGGATCAAGATGGCGAAGATAACGGCACGCGTCCAGGCTCCACCACCATGGGGAAGGCCAAAGCCATAGACATTGGAGTCAGGGATAAAGGACGTCATCGCCTCGATGACGCCGATAAAGAGGCCGCCAAGCATGGCGCCTCGAATATTGCCGATACCACCCAGGACCGCGGCAATAAAGGCAACCAGGCCATAATCGAAGCCAATAGAATAAATGGTGTTGCCATACTGCAAGCCATAGATAAAGCCTGCTGCGCCAGCCAGTGCCGCGCCAATAAAGAAGGTCATTGAAATGACGCGGTCGACATTCACACCCATTAAAGCTGCGGCCTCGCGATCCTGGGCAACTGCGCGCATGGCGCGCCCTAGTTTCGTGCGTGACACCAGCCACTGCAACGCAATCATCAACACAACCGCCATAATGATGTCGAGCAGGTTATTGCTTGTGATAATAACGGTATCCGCAGGCCTGGCAAGACAGGTCACATGAGGAGGAAAGACAGAATCGAGCGAGATAGGCCAGAGGCAGTAGTCATAACGAGGGAATATTTGTGGAAAGCGAACAAAGTTAATGCCATTCCAGAGTTTGCCAATATCCTCAAGGATCAAGGAGACACCAATAGCCGAGATCAGCGGGGCTAAGCGGGGAGCATTGCGTAGGGGCCGGTAGGCAATACGCTCGATTAATACGCCCAACACCGCGCAGCCAAGCATAGCAAAGAGGCACGACACAATCAATAAGCCTGCCAACGCGAGTCCAGTGGGGTGAGAGCTTCCAGTCACACCCATCAAAGTCAACGCCGCAATAGCAAGCATCGAGCCGATCATGAAGATATCGCCATGCGCGAAGTTGATCAGCTCAATAATACCATAGACCATGGTATATCCTAGCGCGATCAGGGCATAAATCGCGCCCGCCACCAGGCCAATCGTCAGGACTTGAAAAAAGTGTATCATGTACGTCTTTTCTCCGTCTTTATCAAAGAGAGGCACACGCCTTCAGGGAGTAACCCTCAATAGCAAAGGAGGAGTAGCCACAGATCAACACCTGTCGCTGACTCCCCCAGCGTCGTTCATAGCTACCTACATCCTTGGGTAGCCGATTGCGCCTTGTCCAAGCTTCGTTGCAAAAGTGAAGGAGCAGAGCATCCTCTACTCCTCCTGACATATGCGCCTGCTCTTATTTCGCAGCAATCTGATCAATAAACTTGAAGTCAGGTTTGCTGTTGACGTCGGCGACCTGGTAGATGGAGATGACCTTGTTGGTAGTATCACCATTCTTATCAAAGGTATGATGGCCAGTGATACCATTGTAGTCGGTCTTCATCATCGCGTCGATGACGGCCTGGCGGAAGGTCTTGGCACCGGCGGAATCGTTGGAGTCCTTTGGTGTCTTGGCCCCGCTATCAATGGCGCTCTTAATGGCATTGAGCAGCACCTTCATGCAGTCATAGCCACCCGCGCTATAGGCACCATACTGGTCTGCGCCATAGGCTTTGTCATAGTTGTCGATAAAGCTCTTGGCGGCGGGAAGCACGGTCTCGTTAACCTTCGCGACGGTGCCATAGGTTGCGCCGCCCTTGGTGCCGACGGCCTGCGCGAAGGCGGTGGTCACGATACCATCACCACCAGCAAAGGCCAGGTTCGCGGTACCGGAGTCGTTCAGCAACTGCTGGCGCAACTGCGTGCCACCCTGGCTATCGGTACCACCATAGAAGACGACATCGGGATTGGCGGCTTTGACATTGGCGACGGTACCGCCGTAGTCATTGCTCTTCTGCTTGCTCTCGCGGTTGCCCACGATGGTGCCACCCAGCTTCTGCCATTCCTGGACGAAGACATTGGCGATACCGACACCATAGACAGTTGTATCATCAACCACATAGGCCTTCTTCAAACCCTTCTTCTGGAAGAGGAAGTCAGCGATCACGCTTCCCTGGTGATCATCAGTGGTGGCCAGGCGGAAGTAAGTCACTTTATTAGTGGGACGCAGTGTGGGAACCTTGTCCTGCGCACCGGTACAACCAACATTGGCGCCTTCCTGGGTCAAGCACTGGTTGGTATTGGAGGGACTGATAAGGACAATGGGGGCTTCGTTCGCAACCGGCATCTCAGCCTGGGCGACCGCGCTATTGAAGGGGCCAACAATGCCAGCAACCAGCGCGTCACCGATCAGTTCGGTCACATTCTTTTTGCCGGTATCTGGATCATTAACACCCTGCGCGCCCACGTCGTCCTTGGGCACAAATTGCAGTGTGTAGCCGGGGATTAAATTCTTGGACTCATTAACTGCCAATTCTGCGCCGTTCTGAGCAGGTTTACCATTGGCGGTATCCTGACCAGAGGCGGGAAAGTCGGTTGCCACTTTGATGATGGTTGAGCCAGAACCACCACCGTTTGAGCCTGTGGTAGCAGTGCCGGGGCCGCAAGCTGCCAGGATTGCCAGCAACAGCGGAACGCCCAACGCCAGGGCACACATCCGTGTCCAACGTTTTTGCATACGCACGTTAGCCTCCTTAGAAATAGCACTTATCCTTCATGCCACATCGAGAACTATGGAAGTAGGACACAATGGAAGCAAGCATTCTACGCCAGGCAGATGATAAAAAACGACTGGTCATAGATCGGCTCCAGTGACCTCTTTAATAAGAATTACGTTCTTCAAACCGTAAATCTCACCAGAACTTTCAGATCCCCCAATCTTTTCCCTCCGAAAAACCATTTCCCCTTATGAAAACCATGTAAGCGATTAACACCCGCTTATCTGGAGAAATGTCATCCAAACGAAACTAAGCTAAGGTTGCGACGATTATACGTAGTACAATGTTTTCTGTCAATATACCTTCTTTTGTCTCCTGGGACTGCTCAAACGGCTTCTATGCTCTTGCGTCTCGGCTCGCAAGCTCGCCCTGATAGGTGGTGTGGTGCGCCTGGGCAACCGAAGATTGCCCAGGCGCACCACACCACCTATCAGGGCCCCTTAATATACAAATTGCTCGCAAAAATGTGTGAAAGCTGCTTCTACCTGTTTGCGTGTCTCCTCAAGTGTTCCACTGTTATCAATCACAACATCCACCAGCTTCTTCTTCGGCTCAACTGGCGCTTGCGCACGCAAACGTGCCCAGGCATCCTCCTCACTCAGCCCATTCCGCTGGATCAAGCGGCGTAGCTGCTGCTCTTGCGTACAGACAACCAGCCATTTCGCCTGGCACAGTGCACCCGAGCCACCTTCAAGTAACTTTACCGCGTCGAGCACCACGATATCCTTCTCACCCACCTGCTGTAATTCAGCCTGTAACGCGCGACTCACCGCTGGATGCACAATTGCCTCCAGGCGCTTCATGGCCTCGGCATCAGAAAACACAATAGCTCCCAGGGCCTTACGGTCCACATCGCCGTTAGGACTCAGCACACTGTTACCAAAGGCGGAGGCGACCTGGCGCGCAATGGGCTGGTCTTTTTCATAGAGTCGATGTACGACGGCATCAGCATCAATATAGCGCTGAGCACCTGAGGCGAGCAGCATCTGACCCACGGAAGTTTTGCCACAGGCAATGTTTCCCGTCAGGCCCAATATATATGGCATTGGCATCTCCCTTTCGGCATGCTAAGATAGACACAAGACAAGAGCAAAGCACGCGAGAGCAGCGCCCGTCGATAGCAGACACGCATACGCCCTCATCGATGAACGCCGCGCCTTCAGTAGCGCTCCGACGCAGACGCTCTCCCAAAAGTACTTGTTATTGCTTGTTTCTTACACTCTCCATAATTCATATCGTACAATAACCCAATAGCCAGACCAAATACACAGGATAATCAAGGAGTATAGATGAGTAGGCGGTTGGGCCTCATTGCTGGCATAAATACGTTTCAAGACCCCGCTTTTCGACCATTGCGCTACGCGGAGAACGACGCACGCGCGCTTGCGCAGTGGCTTGTGAATAATCAGGGTGGAAAGTGGTCACCCGGCGATGTGCAGTTGATCCAGGGTCAGCATGTTACGCATGAATTATTTAAATCACTCGTGTCACAAATGTGTACACAGCTTGCGACGCCCGGCGACCAGGTCCTGCTCTATTTTGCCGGGCAGGCCTTCGTGGATGAGCGAACCGGTGATGGCTACCTGGCCCTGGCAAACACACAGATGCAGAATACACAGACTGCACTCCACCTGGGGACGCTGATACGCCAGATTTTACCCCAATGTCGCGCCTCACAGCTTGTGTTCGTCTTCGACTGCTATCAGACTGGGCAGCTCTGGAGTATGCGCCGGACCTCACCCTTCGATTTTACGCCCCTGCTTGGGCGCACCCTCTCCGGCAGCCTGCAACCAACTAAACACCTGCTTACCTTCTCCTGTCGCGGCAATGAGTTTGGTGAGGAGCGCGGAGAACAAGGCCTGGGCATTTTCGCTCACCGCATGATCGCAGGTCTCTGTGGCCCCGCCAGAGATCCACAGAGCGGGAATATTACCTTCCAACAGCTCCAGAGCGTCCTGGCACAAAACCTGGATGAGCAGCATAAAATCATCGCGATTGGTCAACTCCAGGTCCCCTTCCTGCTGTCAGGAGAATCAACCTCTCAAGCCGTGGAGCCTGTTCATACCGCCGCAGGCTCATCACCTGCGCACCAACCCCTGCATACCACTACCGGCAACTTTGGCACTGCGACTGCGACCCAGGTTGCTCCCCCTCCTGGTCCTCCTCAGCAGCTCAATGCCAATGCGCAAAAAGAGCAACAGAGCGCGCAGCTAGTAGCGCAGGCCCAACAACAACTGCAACAAAATAATCAACCCTACGCGCTGCAACTACTTGAACAAGCCTTGCAGGTGCAGCCAACAAATGTTGAAGCCCTGACGCTCAAATGCCAACTGCTCGGCTCGCTGGGTCGCACCCGCGAGGCCTTCACGACCGTCGATCAGTTAATCCAGGTTGATGCCAATAACGCGCTTGGTTGGAGCATGCGTGCCGTCTTGCTCAATAACAGTGGTCAGTATCAGGCGGCCCTGGTTGCCATAGAACGCTCCCTGGAACTCAACCCCAACAATCCTGAGACCTATGGGATCAAAACCAATATCATGGCCAGCCTGGCCTCAGCCGAGAGCTCTAACGGCAAAAGTCCCATAACGCCTCTGAGCAAAGAGGCCGCGACCGCCTCTCCCCCTGGAAGATTCCTGGGAAGTCTCGCCCTGCAATTTCTGGGCACACTTCTCGCCATTGGTGGGCTAGCTCTCCTTATCGTTCCAAAGCTACCGGCGCCTCTTGGCCTGCTTATCGCCAGTATTGGTCTAGGACTCTTATGTGTGCATGCCTTCCTTGGCGCCTTCCGCCATGGCCTTAAGAGCGTGTTCACGACGCTGCTCTTCAGCCTCGTAGGCTTCGCCATTGTGGGAGGAGCCTATAAATTCGGCGAGACACGCCTCATCAGTTTATTTAAGACTCATCCCTCGCTGCTTGAGCCAACCATTTTCTTCGCGATTGCGTTGCCCATCCTGAGCACGCTAGCCCTCTTCCTCGCCATCATTGGCTATATCGCGGGACTGATCAATCGCCTACGCAAACGCGGTTAAGAATAGTTTGTCTGTAATAAAAAGCGCGGTGCTGAGCACCGCGCTTTTTATTACAGACAAACTATTCTTAACTGGCAACATCGGCCAGCTGCTCCCATTCGGCTAAGAGCTCCTCCACCTGCGTTTTCGCCTGTTCATAGGCTTCATTTAACGTAGTAAGTCGTGCCGCATCTGCCTGTAATGCTGCTTCAGACAGTTCTTCTTCCAGGGTCTTTACCCGCGTCTCCGCCTTCTCGATGTCTTTCTCGACATCCTCGATGGTGCGCGTCTTGACCTTCCCTTTCCCCTTCTTGCCAGCAGGCCGAGCCGGGCTCGCGCTTTTTGGCTCTGGCTCTGTCACTTGCTTCTTTGCGGCTGGCGCCAGTAGTGGCTGGGGCACATCAAGGACCAGGGGCCGCTTGAAGGTGCGGTACTCCGTGTAGTTGCCCATGTAGGGAATCAGGACCCCTTGTTCAATGGACCAGACTTTTGTCGCCAGGCGATCTACAAAGTAGCGGTCGTGCGAAACAAACAGCAGGGTTCCATCATAGTCGCTGAGCACCTCTTCGAGAAATTGTCGCGATTGCAGATCCAGGTGGTTGGTTGGCTCGTCAAGGATTAAGAAGTTGGAACCTTGGAGGGTTAATTTGGCCAGGGCAACGCGACTGCGCTCACCGCCGCTCAAGGAGCCAATCTGCTTGAAGACATCATCGTTTGAAAAGAGGAAACGTCCCAGGAAGGTGCGCGCGCCCTCCTCGCTCAAGGCGCTCACCTGACGGATCTCGTCCAGAATAGTCCGCTCCATATTTAGCCCTTCGTGTGTCTGGGAATAATAGCCCACCCGCACATTGTGTCCGAGCTGGAGCTGGCCACCAACCGGAGAGAGCTCGCCAGTTAAGGTGCGCAAGAGGGTCGTCTTCCCTGAACCATTGGGACCAAGCAAGCCAACACGGTCGCCGCGCATAAACTCAACATCGGCCACCTGCACAAGCACCTTCGGTTCCTGCGCGGCGGGAACATCCTGGCGCGCACGCACTCCATAGCCGATCAAGAGCTTACGCGTAGAAAACACAATTGTGCCACTGTCTACCACAGGCGAGAACTTAAAGTTCATCGTCTGGAAATCTTGCGGTCGCTCCACGCGCTCCATACGATTCAGTAAGGTCTGACGACCACGTGCCTCTTTACTACGCTGGCCCGCTTTATAACGCCGAATGAACTCTTCTGTATGCGCAATGTAGGCTTGCTGCGCTTCGTACTCACGCAGACGGCGCTCCATACGCTCCTCGCGCAGCTCCAGGTACTTGGTATAGTTGCCTGGATATTCCTCAATACGCCCGAACGCCAGCTCAATTGTACGCGTGACGATCTTGTCCAGGAAGTAGCGATCATGGGCCACGATGACAATCGCGCCCTTCCAGGTGGAGAGATAGGTCTCCAACCACTCCAGGGCGTCCAGGTCCAGGTGGTTGGTTGGCTCGTCCAGCAGCAAGACATCCGGCTCCTGCAACAGAAGCTTGCCTAGCGAGGCTCGCGTCTGCTGGCCGCCGCTCAAATGCTTAAATGGCGCGTGCTGCTGCTCACGTGTGAAGCCCAGGCCATCGAGGACCTGCTCTACGCGATTCTCGTAGGTATACCCGCCAGCATGCTCAAAACGCGTTTGCAGCTCAGCATAGCGAGCGAGCATACGCTCATAGAGCGCGTGATCCTGCTGAGCATCAGGGGCCGCCATCTGGGTAGCCAGGTCACTGAGTTCGCGCTCCCACTCCTGAATTTGCGCAAATACCGTCAGCATCTCGGCACGCAGTGTATTATCTGGGTCAAAAGCAGAGATCTGCGTTAGATAGCCAATACGGATAGTACGTCCGACCGCCACAGTCCCTTCATCTGGCTCCTCAAGACCGGCCAGGATATTCATCAAGGTAGATTTTCCCGCGCCATTGGGGCCAACCAGGCCAATACGATCCAGGGGATCAATCTGAAAATTGAGCTGAGAGAAGATACGCTCGGCACCAAAGGATTTTCCCAATTGAATAACACTTACAATAGGCATGTAGTCTCACCTAAATTATATTTCTTTGAATATGGAGAACAACGAGACCTCCTACGCTTCCACGCACGCTACGAAGGTCTCTCTTCTAAATGCTCGACACAGATGGCATCCTGAGGTGTATACAGAGAGCGATCGCGTCATGTTATGAGCATATTATAGCATTGTTTCGCGGCTTTTTCCTCGCCATCCCTCGCCCTCGCCCTGCATAAATATAGTACAGGAGCAGACTGTAAGGGGGTCGCAGCACCTGGCGCACACTTACCCTTCTCTCCTAACCATAATCGACAACCTTGCATAGAACCCAAAGGGCCAGAAGGTGGGCGTTTGAGAAGCCCTTCTCCCCTGCCTAGCTATCAACTCAGGAACTATGATATACTGAAATAGCGCATCCTTCTTATCTGATGCAAGCGAGCATGCAGGTTTCGCGTAAAAGAAGGGTTCCATTTCTCATATGTTCGCTTGTTTTCATATGCATCAGAGAGTTTAGAGCAAAGAAAGGAGGCGGTGCATCTCTCTTCTGAAAGAGAGCTACTGCGCCGCAGTGCTAAGGTGGCAAAAGAGCAGTCTTTGGATAATCTCTGGTTGGCACAGATTCTCTTCGACCTGGGAGGCGTTCAATTTGGCAACTTTACCGTGAGCGAGTCCGCGGTCAGTTCGCCGGTATTCGTCAATCCCAAGGTTTTAATCAGTCATCCAACCGCCCTTCGCGTTGCCAGCAAACTGATGCAGCAAGAGATTCAACTGGCACAATCACTACGCCGTTCGCGGGTACATCCCTTTAATGTTGTGGCAGGTGTGCCGGTTGGTGGCCTTCTCCTGGCAACCGCGTACTCCCTTGAAAACAACACACCGCTTATCTATGCCCGTATTCGCCCAGAAGGAACCGGGAACCGGGGCATCGAGGGCCGTTTTACTAAGGGTGATACCGCCCTCATCATCGACGATCTCGTCACCCAGGGCAGTAGCATTGTAGAGACCGCATCCCTACTGCAAGAAAATGGCCTGGCGGTCAAAGATGTTATTGTCCTTGTAGACCGCGAGCATGGCGCCGCTGAGCGCCTGCGTCGTCATGGCTACAACCTGATGAGTATTTTAAAGCTAGATGTGATGCTTAACCACTATATGTCGAGGGGACTCATCTCAGAGGAAACCTATCGCGCCTGCGCTGAGTACCTCCGCGCGAAACAGGGAGAGAATAACTCCTCTCCTCACCTCTAGGCCATCTAGTGTGAGCCGCATTCACGTACGCACGAGCAGGAACACACGCATGTGTATGTGTGTCCCTGCTCGCGTTTTTCTATGCCACCTACTCTTGAGGATGGCGGGGCTGCTGAGTTGGTGCCGGTGGCGTCTGCGGACGGGCGGGCGTGGGCGGTGTATAGCGAGAAACCTCGACATTCGCCTGCCCATTGGCACTATCGCGGCGTGCTGTTTGCAACAGTGGCTCGATCAGGTCCATGGGAAGCGGGAAGATAATGGTCGAGTTTTTCTCAACCGCAATCTCCGTCAAGGTTTGCAGGTAGCGCAACTGCAAGGCGCCGGGCTGCGAACCGATGACACCAGCCGCCTGAGCCAGTTGTGCAGAGGCTTGCAGCTCACCGCCAGCGTGAATGATCTTCGCGCGCTTTTCGCGCTCGGCCTCGGCCTGTTTGGCCATCGCGCGCTGCATCGTCGCTGGCAACTCGATATCCTTAATCTCGACCGCCGTGACCTTCACACCCCAACTTTCGGTATGCTCGTCGATAATACTCTGTAATTCCTGGTTGATCTTGTTGCGCTGGGCAAGCAACTCATCCAATTCAGACTGACCAAGTACGTTACGTAAGGTTGTCTGCCCAATCTGGGTGGTTGCCTGAATAAAATTCAAGACCCGAATGACCGCGGCCTCAGGATTTACCACGTAAAAATAGACAACCGCTGTGACTTTAATCGTGATGTTATCACGCGTAATCACCTCTTGAGCGGGTACGTTCAAGGTCACAATACGCAGATCGACCTTTATCATACGCGAGATGAATGGGGGCACCCAGAAGACGCCTGGCCCCTTCGCCCCCGTCGACTTACCCAGGACAAAGACGACGCCACGCTCATACTCCTGCACCACACGCAGGCCAGAGAGCACTAAAATCACCACCACGATGATAACGAAGATGATGAGGAATGTGCCAAAACCAAGTAAGGCATCCATAAAAAACCTCCTGCACGCGCTGAAACGAGCCTGCTCATTCCAACGGTCTACTTTGTAGACATTCATGCATATGCAAAAACAACGAATAGATGTATGAAATCGCCTCTTTACTCAAGAGGTGGAGCAATCTTACCAGTATCCACACCAGGAGTTACCAGGGGGCGAACGCGCAAACGCAGCCCTTCCACTGCGACAATCTCAAGCTCCGTACCACTATCTACCGCCAGATCCGGAACATCTAGGAGCGCAGCCCAATTCTCGCCCTGATAGCTAACACGTCCCTCAGGCTGTAGCGGTGTTAAGGCCACAGCCTTCGCGCCATACATCGCCTCCTGGCCACTTCGTACCGGTGCTCGACGCACTCGCACAGCGTACGCGACGATGCTCAGGCCCATCAAACCAACCACCACGCCCGCGCCGTAAATGATCCACGGGTTGAGATAGGCTGCATTATATGAGCCGCCACTGTTGAAGAAAATCAGCGAGCCCACAATCAGCGAGACCACAGCTCCAATGGTCAGCGCGCCATGCGTTGGGAGACGCACATCCAGCACAAGCAACACAAAGGCCAGAAGCATCAACGCCAAGCCCGCCCAGTTTGGCGCAAGTGAGCCTGCTCCAAACAGGAAGAGGAGTAAGGCAATGGCGCCAGTCACGCCAGGCACAATCGCGCCCGGGTGGGATACCTCCAGGTACACTCCCAGCATAGCGACCAGGAACAGGAAGAAAATGACCGTTGGATCAAGGAGAAAATTGTAGAACACATCGGCGGGCGTCTCGCTCACATCCTGAATACCGACATCCGCCGTCTGCAAGCGCACCTGCTGCCCATTATTTAGACGCACCTGCCGCCCATCAATGCTCGTCAGTAAGCTGTTCAGGTTGGGGGCGCCCAGGTCCACAATGTGGGAGCGAATCGCGGTCGCATCATCGTAGGAACTGGCATTGGTCACCATCCGCACGGCCAGGGAGACATTGCGTCCATAACGTTGCTGAATACTGGTCATCGAGGCGACAAGATCGTTGGTAATCTTGGCCTTCAAGGTGCTCTCAATATCGCCACCAGTGCTCGTCACCGGGCTGGCTGCGCCGATACGCGTCGTAGGAGACATAGCCGCGATTTGCGCCGACAGGGTGACAAACGCCGCCGCTGAAGCCGCTCGTCCACCCGCGGGCGCCACATAGGCTACTACAGGAACCGTGCTGGCAAGGATCTTCTGCGTCATCGCCTTCATGGAATCCAGGTCGCCCCCCGGAGAATCCACCTCGACCACGAGCGCGTGTGCTCCATCGCTTGAGGCACTCTCTATGGCCCGCGAAAGGAGGCGCAATGAAGAAGCATTGATATCACTATTGAGAACCACCCGGTCAACATGGGCAGTGGCCCTGGTCTCTGCCAGGACAACCGATGAACCAGTGCCAAATTGGAACACCAGGGCGCAAGCAAGTAACAGGCCCGCCCCAAGCCAATAAGACCAATGAGCTCTCTTCTGGCGCGAGTACATACGCATATCCTCCATCATAATAGTGAAGACGCGCCACAATCATAAATATCAAAGAACATATTTAAAGAGACAGCAGACACCCATATAATAGCATGTTCGCTCGCCAGTTACGAGCCATGCTTGCGTAAGAAACGTCGCATTTCATGAACTGAGCCAATCCTGATGACCTTCTTGCTTACCTCACCGGAATCCAACACGTGCAGTAACTGCGGTCTCACAGTGTGATGCACTCTCATCTCTAGTTAATAATAACTTTTAGCTATATCTATTATAGCTTATTGCTATTTTCCTTGTCAAGCATTTTTCATGATAAAGCGTTCAAAATGTGAATATAGAATTGGCATGCCTCTAAAGAACAGACAGCAAAGGAGCTACTAGAGGCTTAGCTGATACATACAGCTGTTCCCTCTGGTGGCTCCTTTGCTGTTCGACTCTACCTGGAGCTGCTTACTACTTATCCGAACCCCTGAGCGCGAAGCGCTAGGCACGCCAGTGACGTTGGGTTTCGGAAGAAGATCTTAGAAGTGTGCGCGCAGATCGGCAAAGGTGTCCAGGATCAGCAACTGGCCTGGTCCCGGCTCGCGCAACTCCTGGTGCTCAAGAACCCAGGTATGCTCATGAGGAATGAAGACGGCATTTAGGCCTGCCTCTAAAGCGGGATTAATATCAGATTTAGGAGAGTTCCCAATCATCCAGGTGTCCGCGAGAGGACATTGAAACTCCTGTGTCAGGAGTTCATAGGTGCCGGTGTTTTTCTCTTCTACGACCACAATACGCTGGAAGTAAGACTCCAGGCCAGAGCGCTCAACCTTCAGTTGCTGCTCCTCGCGCTCCCCCTTGGTCAGAAGGACAAGGTGATGCTTCTGTGCGAGTTCTTTGAGCGTCTCTTCAACACCCTCTAGAATTTGCAGGGGATGGTGCGCAATCTCCTCGCCCAGGCGCCTGACATAGTCCAGATCCTCGTCCCTCACTTCCCGCTCGACAAGGCGATGATAGGTCTCTACCAGGCTACGCGCAAAGTTTTTAGAGCCATATCCAGCAGTATGCTCGACCTCGTTGAGTACGGCGCGAACTTCATGCACCTGCATGCTACTATGGGCAAGGAACTCAATAAAACGATGGATGGCCTCTTCAAAATAGATGTTATTCTCCCAGAGCGTATCGTCCGCATCTACAAACAACCATTGCTGCATTGTGTCTCTCTTTTCTAAAAAAGGTCAGCTATCATGGCTCAAGTGTAGCGCCCTTTATTCATAAATGCAAATGCTAGCATTTACGAAAGAGTATTTGGCTGGGAGCCATTGAGGCGCGCTTGCTCTATACGTGTGCCTCCATTGGGGTGGGCGAAGTTCACCTTCAAGACATTTGGCTAGGGATAATTGCCAAACTTTTCGCCAAAGAGGTTGATGCCTCCCACATTTAAGGCGTCAGGCTTGATGCCAAAGCGAACTTCGACATAAGGAGTGTTTTTTTGCGAGCTGAACAGACCATTTTTCCTCTTGTCAGTGCCGTTTTTATCATCTACACTATGCATATTCAATTAGGAATTCTTCGAATTAAAAATAATTATTATGGCTGGTATCTTTAATCAGGAGAGATGTAACCAGGCATGAGAGACCTGGGCCGCGCCTATCTGCCAGTCATCGAGTCGAAAGCATCCCAGAAGGAGGCTTTTTTTTATGGAAACCTATCCACATACTTGCGCTCAGGAGATAAGCGCTACAGAAAAACTACCAATCCGAAGTATTGCCCTATGGTGGCTGGGACAGGCAGGCTTTGCCATCAAAAGTGCTTCGTTGACCATGCTTATTGACCCCTTCCTCTCAGAGCATGAGGGACGGCTAGTCGTTCCTCCTTTTAGCGCCACGACCGCGCCAGAGATCGACTTTGTGCTCTGCACACACGAGCACCTGGACCACCTGGATCTCCCCGCCCTGCAAGAGCTGGCTCAGCGCCAGCCACAGCTCCGCTTCGTCGTTCCTCGTCCTATCATCGGGCAACTCACTGAAACGGGGATAGAGAGCGAGCGCATTCTTGGTGTCCAGCCTGGCGAAGAGCATATGCTAGGAACCTGCCGGCTCAGGCCTGTTCCCGCTGTACACGCAATTCAATGCCCACCTGCAATCTACAACTTTGGCTTTGAGGAGAGCGAGGGGCAGTATCGCTACCTGGGTTATGTCCTGGACCTCGATGGCGTGTGCCTGTATCATCCTGGGGATACGCTTGTTTATGATAGCATGGCCGCACACTTACTTTCCCATGCAATTGACCTGGCCCTGCTCCCATCAACGGACGCAACTACTTCCGCGAACAACAGCAACTCGTGGGCAATATGGATGAGCGCGAGGCCGCAGACCTGGCTGCCGCCGCTGGCATAGATTGCGTCATTCCGACCCACTATGAGATGTTTGCCGCCAATACCGGGCGCGTAGGCTTCTTTGTTGACTACATTCGCACCTTTCATCCACACATCTCCTGCCACCTGCCAACACATGGCAAACGTTTCGTCTATACGAAATAGCAAAGCTTCATGGCTCTCGCGCCTGCGGCGCTCGCCTGGGTAGTATGTGTGATGCATGCCAGCCAATGGCTGGCATGCATCACACATACTACCCGAAAGCACTTACCCACGGGATTAGATATAGAAGGTGTCCTTGCTAAGAAAGACCAGCACACAAAACCACTCTCTATATGAAATACCTATCATAAAACAAACTATATATTTAAATAACTTTCATTATAACTTTTACGGTACTTCTTATAATAAGAATATGTAAGTTATAAACAATAAAAGGCTAAGATTGGAGTATATCATGTCCCGCCGATTTCTTCCCAGGTCTTCATCGGCAGAGAACGTGGATATTATTGCTCGTTCGCTACCGTGGAAAACTATTATTGGAATTGTTATATGCTTTGTTGGCTTCTTACCTTTTCTCGCTTGCTCTCTATTTATTGCAAATAGCGGCCTTTTAAGTCTTTCACAACTTTTTTCAACTATTACCGGCGCACATGCGGACCTTCCACCACCTCATACATCATTTCCGTTTCCCGCCGTCTCACCACAGATGGGAGTTATTCCCTACACCATTCAAGATGGCGATTCCTGTAATGAAATCCTGGCCAATCAAATGAATATGGGGCAATCAACGAAAATTTTTAATGACGCGCAAAAAAATTCTATACAAGCGTTGAACCGTGTCTTTGGTCAGAATTGTCAGAATTTAACAGTCGGGGCCGTCATCCCACTCCAACCTCAGTCGCCTCTGGTCGCCATCGGTGGCATTGTGCGTAAAATTAGTGAACCTTCGTTTGTGAAGCCAACACCTACGCCTCTGATTCACTTACCACAAACCATCAAACAACAGGCGGAGGCAAATAGATACGTTGATTGCAGCGGTGGCTGCAATTTACAGATCCAGATTACCAACAACGATACGGTGAGCCTCTTTGTCGCAACTGATATGCATGTCCAGGTTGGTTCATGGGTCTGGGCGCTGGCAATGATGCAACCACAAAAGGTGCCGGGCCTGGATAATTATCCCTATCTTGAACCACACACAACGGTAGAGAAAATGATGCTACGAGCCTGCGATTTTACCCTTGAGGGGCAGCAAGACGATGACATGGTCCCTTGTCGTAAACTCTCACCTAACACTATTGACGATGATGGCGGAATATGGCTCTATGGCGTCACCGGTTCACAGGCCCTGGGACACTGGCAATGGAACACAAACCTCCCACCGAATACGCAGGTTCTGATGTGGCTATCAAGCAAAGGCGGTGATCTTCAATATGAAGATGGCAATCCCGTCTACCGCTATGATCCCAAACAGCATGCATATATCAAACTGAAGAAAACGTCGTGACCCAGTAGAGGCAAAGACATGCGGCAGAGCGAGAATCAATGAGATTCTTCGCTCGCTGTCGCATGGCTATGATGCGTCTGGCGTGCTCTGTAACGCCGCACTGTCATCATATTGCCACAGGCATACCCTGCACACCAGCGCCTGCTACGATTCTTGCTGGCGTCAAAAAAGATCCAGCCACAGGCATCGTTCTCACAGGTCTTTATGCGCGTAGGGTCTTGCGTTGTCACTAGCTCCACAAAAGAGACCATGATCTCACTCTGTACCCAGAGCCAATCCTTCTGCAACGGCTCCAACACAATTCGCCAATGACCATCCTGGTCCTGACTGAGGGTTCGCCGCACAACAGAGGCCTGGAGATACGGCTGTAGTTGCGTCATATCAGCCACAGCGAGCGGCTCCCCCCGCGCGAGGCGAGCCGCATAGGCCCATAGGTGTGATCGGAGTGTGATCAGAGAACGCATCATACTCTCATCTAGAGCTGCTGCATCCACGTCTAAGTGCCAGCGCGCTAGAAATTGCTGGCGCCAGGCAAGTTGCAGGAAACGGTCCTCTGCACGACCACTTCCACGATAATCACGATAATCACTATTTAAAAAATCGAGAGCTAGCACTTCCATCACACATCTCCTCCAGGAACGAGAACAAAGTCCTCATACAGCTAATTCGCGAAATCCTCGGTTAACCAGAGCGTATTGTGTGCATCGACAAAGATACTAATCCCAATATGATGAAAAGTGCTACTCAACAAATTACGACGATGCCCATCATTAGGAGGGGTCTCATTCATCATACTCCGATGAAGGCCTAAAGCCATGCTCCACTGCGCATTGTAGGAAGGGGCAGGACCACCTGTACCAATATTTTCGCCACAGGCATTCCAGTTGACTCCCGCATTCGTTTCGCGCGTCCCCAGACTACTCTCGCCTGGACACTGGTGCGAGAGCCCACACTCTCCTGCCATGACCTGGGTATGTCGAGACGCACTCACCACAAGCGTGGACGTCCAGGTAAGCGCTGGCAGACCTTGAGCGGCTCTATCCTGGTTCACCAGCGCAAAGAGCTGCTGCGCTAACTGCTGATCCGTGCTCGAAACGGGAGGGGTACCACCGCCATTGCCTCCACCACTGCTTCCACCAGTATTCCCACCATTTGCTCCTCCCTGGGTAGGGACCTGCGTAGGTTGTGGTGTTGGCGTTGGTTGAACTGATTTTTTCGGCGTTGGCGTCACGAGAGGACGCTCCGCCACCTCTGTCCCCATTTGCTTCTGCGTAGAGGTTGATGTCGCCGACGCGCTTTTCTTACCGGGCATAGCCGCAGAACCTGAAGATGCGCCACAGGCAACCAGAAATATACACACAGCTAGCACTGATAAAATACACAAGCGTTTTTTCACAGCAAAGCGCCTCCATTCATACAAATCCATTCTTCTATCTACCATAACATAGACAATTGCCGACACAGTAAGCATTTGCGAATTTCTGGTACTTCCTGCATACTTCTGATCCGAAAACCCTGAGTGCGAAGCGCTAGGCACGCCAGTGACGTTGGGTTTCGGAAGAAGATCATAGTCAGAACTAAAGAAAAACATGCCTCCACAATTCGACCTGACTTTTTACCATAGAGTTGTCTGATATGGAGAAAGCCTGGTAGCAAGCCGATACATAAATGAGATGCCCGCCAATATATGCATTCTAGCAAGCAATAGAGTATTATTATAGAGAACTATCTTCTTAAAGAGGAGATAGCCTCATCTACCCAGAAGTCATATACAACCCGGAGCGGTTTTTCTGACAAGTTCATGAAAATAATATCGAAGTTGATAACTATATTTTGTGCAGAGAGAATAGCCCGGGCCAGCGTGACTCATCCCTCTACATCTGAACCATAGAAAGTGAGACTGTGTATGCAGTATACACAGAAACAGCGCACACACCTGCTGCCCTTTTTACTCTTGAGCAGCCTGGCAATCCTCCTCCTGACCGCCTGCGGAGGAGGCACACAGCAGAACAATCAATCCACAAACAACCAGGTCCTGCGCTTCCCCAACGTTGGAACCAATGACATTGGCAAGCTTGATCCCGCCAGCGGCTCTGACTCTAACTCTAACCTGGCCATCAACATGCTTTTCACAGGCCTGGTAAAGGCGGATCAGAACCTGAGCGCTCAACCAGACCAGGCCACCTGGGATATCTCGAAGGATAACAAGGTCTACACCTTCCATCTCAAGAAGGGCATCACCTTCTCTGATGGCACGCCCGTTACGGCGCAGACCTATGTCTATACCTGGACCCGCGCCCTGCTCCCCGAGGTCAAGTCTCCCATTGCGCCCGTGTTGGAGGAGGCCATTGTCGGAGCAAAAGATGTCAATAGTGGCAAGACTACAACGCTAGAGGGAGTGAAGGCGCTCGATGACCAGACGCTCCAGGTCACGTTGGAACGTCCCACCGCCTACTTCCTCCAACTACTAACCGTTAACCTCTTTTATCCGCTCAATCAGAAGCTCATCGAGAAATATGGGCAGGTCGACTGGGCACAGCACGTGGCGGGACAGGGTGTAGGAACTGGCCCCTTCATCGTCCAGTCCTGGCAACACGGAGTCAAAATGGATCTGGTGCCAAACCCCAACTACTATGGCGCCAAACCAAAGCTGAAGAAGGTCGAAATGTTCTTTGTCAAAGAACCAGAGACCGCCTATAAAGCGTATCAGGCCAAACAATACGACTTTACCTGGGGCATTACCCCACACGACCAGGAGACGGCGAAAAACCTGCCTGGTTTCATTCGCAAGCCTATCCTGCAAAGCAATCTGCTCTTCTTTGACAATAAGACCGCGCCTTTCAACAAGTCGGCCGTTCGCCAAGCCTTTGCCGCGGCTATAAATAAAAACCTTCTGGCGACAAACATCTTTAAAGATTCTGTTACACCTGCTAGCACAATCATCCCGCCGGGCCAGCCCGGCGCCCAGCCAGATTATGCTGGTATCTCATATAACATGACCAGGGCCAAACAGCTCCTCCAGTCGGTCTACCCAGATGTCAGTAAGATGCCGCCCGTGACGTTTTCGTATCCTGGTTCACAGTTTCCCCAGGATGCGGCAACGGCCTTGCAGGCAATGTGGCAGTCCGCCCTTGGTGTGCAGGTCAAGCTCAATCCGATGGAACTGACCTCGTATAATAGCGAGACCTCCAAACACACGGTCCAGTTTGGCTTTACCCAGTGGGGCGTCTACTTCCCCGATCCCTATGAATGGCTGGACCTGAGCCTGCTCTCCACCTCGGCCAATAACAATGGCGATTGGAGCAATCCTAAGTTCGATAGCCTGGTGGCACAGGCCGAACAGAAATCAGGCCAGGAGCGCCTGGATCTCTATGCCCAGGCCGAGCGAGTCGCTATCGATGATGTGGGCTGGCTCCCGCTCTCGCATCAGACACTGGCGGGCATCATCCCCGCTAATCTCCATGGCGTCGTTCTCAATGGTGGCGGACTCTACTTCGGCGACTGGTCCAACGTCTACCTCTCGTGAAGTACCCCACGCCTAAAGGCGGGGGCTTCGACAGTGGTTGGCACCCTCCTTGGAGGGAACCGATCACTGTGGGGCGCTTCCCGCCCCGACCACCTTCCTGGTGGATTTGCGTTTCTTGCGTTCACGAATGGGTCCGTGCAGCTCATAGCGGCGCACGATGTTGATCGCGGCATTCTCATCGCGATCAAGCTCTGCCCCACACGTGGGGCAGGAGTGCCATCGCACCGAGAGGTCTTTAGGGACCAGGACCCCGCAGCCACTACACAGCTGACTCGTGTGCTGGGGCGCCACCTTCACCACTATGCCACCAGCTTCTTCCGCTTTGTAGGCACACAGTGTGATGAAACGGCCCCAGGCCGCGTCCAGGATACTCTTGTTGAGGCCACCCTTGGCCGCCGCTCCATTGGGCAGATAGTGCGTCACCGCCGAGGCTTGCGCTCCACTGTTGCTTCCCTGGGGAGGTGCAGGGGCTTGCGCAGGTTTGGGCTTGGGCCGTGCCGTCATATTGGGAATCTCTAACGCCTCAAACACTAGGGTACCATACTGCTCAACCAGCCGGCGCGATGTCTTGTGCAGGAAGTCCTGCCGACGGTGGTGTACCTTGCGATAGAGTCGCGTCAAGGCACGCTTGGCTCGGGCACGTCGATGACTGCCCCGTTTGTGCCGAGAGAGCCTGCGATGGGCCTCCTTGATCTGTTGCTCAGTCGAACGAGAGATGCGTGGATTGGCAATCTGCTCGCCTGTGGAGAGCGTGGCATAGGAGGTGATGCCCACATCCACGCCCACTGTCCTGGTGGAGGGATGCACCGGCGTGACAGCAATGGCCTGCTCCGCGCTGAAGTACGCATACCAGTGGTCGCCATCGTGTTTGATGGTACAGGCTTTGATGGTGCCTTTGATGGGTCGGTGCATCACCATCTTGAGATGCCCGATCTTTGAGAGCTTCAACCGACAGGTTTTCTTCTTTGTGGTGCCATGGGACGTGAGGGCGCCGATGATCTCGAAGCCACTCTGCGGATAGGTGAAGGAGCGATAGCGAGCGTTGGATTTATAGCGTGGATAGCCTGGGGTTTGCCCCTCATCAACGCGCCGAAAGAAGGCCTTCATGGCTTTATCGAGGCGTCTGAGCACATCCTGTTGCACCTGAGAATAGATTTCCTGATACTCGGGTCGCTCCTCTTTGATCTGAGGCAATTGCTCAGCCTGCATACCATAGCAGACCGAGACGCCTGCCATTTTGTAGGCGGCGGTGCGTTCTTCCAGACACGCATTGTAGAGCTCTTTACAGCGCCGAAGCGTCCAGAGAAGGGTGCCTTCTTGCTTGCGGGTGGGATACACACGATAGACATAGGCTTTGACGCGCACCGGTAACAGTGTCTTATCTGGTTGTGATCCCGGAGTCTCCTTCGCATCTTCCATGTCTCCCCTCCTCTCACGGCATTTCTGCCCACTTCGGTGCTGAGACCTTATTACAGGTGTAGAACAGGATTTCAAGAAGCAGTATACAGAAGCCTCGCGTTTCTGTCAAGTCGGTGCATTCCTGCGCCACCCAAAGCCACTCCCACAAGGAACGGCCCTTGTATCCCCATGGCTCAAGCCAGGGGTTTTACGGGCCGGATTGATAAAGCAACAATGTATAAAAAATTTCCAGGGGGCAGGCCTGGTAGCTCCCCACTAAGATATTGTTGGCGAATTAATTTGAGGCGAAATGTGAGATACTGAAGAAGCAAGAAAAAACAAGCATTCAGGAGGGAGGGAACCCATGACACTACAGCCACAAGCGATACCGCCAGTCCCAGAAGAAACTGTAGAGATAGCACAAGCCATTTTGCCGAAAGGCAACATCTGTATTCATATGCGAGATGCATTAGGAACGTTTTTTCGCGATGAAGATTTCCTTGACTTATTTTCCAACAAAGGACAGCCTGCAATATCGGCCTGGCGTCTCGCACTGGTGATGGTAATGCAATATGCAGAAGGGTTAACGGATCGGCAGGCAGCAGACGCAGTGAAAACGCGCATTGATTGGAAATACGCCTTGAGCTTAGAAATCAAGGATCCAGGATTTGATTTTTCCGTGTTAAGTGAATTTCGTGGTCGCCTCCTTGCCAATCAAGCGGAACGCCGTTTGTTTGATCTGATGTTGTCTCAGTTCCGAGAACGAGGCTGGGTCAAAGCACGAGGCAAACAACGGACAGATTCAACGCATATTCTGGCGGCTATTCGAGCTGTCAACCGTCTGGAATGTGTTGGAGAAACCATGCGCCATGTCCTCAATATCCTGGCAGAAGTAGCTCCCGATTGGCTTCTTGAGCGTGTTCAACCTGAATGGGAAAAACGATATCGATCACGCTTTAGCGACTTTCGTTTACCAAAGGACGAGAAAGCGCGTCAAGAGCTCTCAGAGCAGATTGGAGCTGACGGCCGAAGGCTCCTGGAGAGCATCTGGGGCAGCACAACCCATGCCTGGTTACAAGAACTCCCAGCCGTAGAGATTCTGCGAAGGATTTGGATCCAGCAGTATCACGCATGTGAGCAGGGAACACCTTGGAGAAAAGATCAGGAGCTTCCCCCGGCAGCGCTCTTGATCCAATCGCCATATGATGTGGAGGCGCGATACAGCAAGAAGAAGCAGACAGGATGGGTTGGCTACAAAGTGCATTTTACCGAAGGATGTGACGCTGATCAGCCTCATTTTGTGCTCGAAGTTACCACGACAGCATCCACGCTCCCAGATGGAGACGTCATGGAAAATCTTCATGAACGCTTGGCTGGCAACCAACTTCTCCCCGGCCAGCACCTGGTCGATAAAGGCTATGTGGACGCCGAACTGCTTGCTACGAGTCAGCATCGCCATCAGGTTGATCTGGTTGGGCCGGTTCTTCCTGATACCAGTTGGGCCTCAAAAGAAGCTGGGCGCTTTGATCATAGCCACTTCCACATTGATTGGAAGGCCAAACAGGTCCTGTGTCCGGCTGGGCAGACAAGCCGAGATTGGGGACATATCCCTGATCGACATGGAAAGCCAAGTCTGCGTATCCGGTTTCCCCTTCCCCTTTGTCGGGTTTGCACACTTCATGAGAAGTGTTCGTCAACCGCAGCCAAAGTACTCATTTTGCGACCAGATGAAGCCAGCTATGTGGCACTTCAGCAGGCTCGAAAACGTCAGGAAACCGCTGAATTTCGAGCCCTGTATGCAGCGCGAGCAGGCATTGAAGGAACCGTTGCTCAAAGTGTACGGACCTGTGAGATACGCAGATCCCGATACATTGGCGTGAAAAAGCTCAATCTCCAGGCGTTTCTAACAGCGACCTCCATCAACATGCTTCGGGCTTGTCATTGGATTGCAGAAGCGAAGCTGGCAACCACGCCAACTTCTCGTTTTGCAGAGCTGCTCGCTTCTGTCAAGCAAGTAGCTGTTGCGTAGCTTCTGCTCATTCGCCAACAATATCACTAACCGGTGGTTGAGCACAAGGCCCCCTTGCGCAGCCGAACGAGGGCTCGATTTGACGGCTGCTTCATTGTTGGAACAGACGGCTGAGCGTCTTTCCTTCGTCGTCCTCGTCGCTTGGGCTCAACCCATGCAGGAGGCGCGACTTGGTAGTGCAAGAGCTCACTCACACTCCAGAGGTGATCGGTCAACCCAGCTGCCATCGCCGGCGTCACGACTCTGCCCTCGTGCGTCGGCTTGGAAATCTCGTGGTGCTCCCAGCAGAAATTGTAGGTGGTGCCAAGCAGGTACATTCCCGTCTCCAACGGACGTAGGCGGTGAGCGCCCTGACGACATTTGCGCGTCAAGGTGGCAAACCGCTGACGCATGGTGGCATTCAAGCGTTCAATGAAGGCGGTGTTGAGCACGTTGCCTCCTCTCGACTGCTGCAAGAGCCTCTCGGCTTCCTCTTGTGAGCCATGTGACATGGTGCGTGTGACCTCGACGACGCGTTTCTTCTGCGTTCGCTTGATGACGGTCCCAATATGCAACTCTGGCCAGAGGCACAAGCGAGCGCGTCCTCGTCCCGGTGTTTCTTTGACCTTTTCACGAAAGGCTCGCTTGATACTGCCTGGGTACGCCGACCAGCCGTCGGTCAAGACCAGCAGCGCTTTCAGGGACTGCCCACAGCGTCGTACCTGTTGCAAGAGCCGATCAGCCAGAGCCCGATCACGGGTGAGTGAGACGGTCCCGGCCAGCCACAGGCGCGTCTTGACCATCATCGCTAGACCCATCCACGCCACCATGTTGGAACCTTTGACACGAATCTCATCCGCCTGCACGTGTTGCAGATCCAGCTGTGCCGTTTCTACAACATCCTGATGCACGCGTTGGCAATGCATTCCGGCCCGATCTCGCCAGCTGGCCACGGTTCGTTCATCCAGGCCAAAGGCATGAACAATGGCTTGAAGGGGACATCCGTACGAGAGCAGCGTCACCACGATGACGACCAGCTCAGTTGGCTTACGCAGCCCCTCCAACATGGTTCCCTTTCGAGCACTGAAGGTCTTACGGCAACGCGTACAGCGATAGCGCTGCCGCTTGCGGTCATGAATGACGATGGTACCTGCCCCGATTTGCCCTCTTGCGCAACACGTCGAATTGGGGCAGAATTGTTTCGACGGCTCCATTGAGGGAAATATGGTCTTTTGCATATCCATATCTTGTCAATGGAGCCTGATGTTTGCAAGTCTCTCCCACTTTCACCAGTTAATGAAGTCCTACCGCAGGCCTGCCCCCTGGAAATTTTTTATACATTGTTGCTTTATAACCGGCTTATGCTTCCTGCAGGTCAATAGGCTGCCACTGACTGCTATCATACGCGGGATACTCGAGCTCCCAGAAGCGACCTGGCTCCTCGCGCGCTTCCAGACGGCGTAGGGCATCCAACAAAACCTGACGTTGCAGGTCCCGCTGACCAGGCCCTCCCAGGCTATTGCCAAGCTTAAAATGCTGTGGGGCCAGGACACGCGGAGGACCAGCCTGCTTCGTCTGATCTGGCGCGACGCTGATAAAGACGGTGGGTAGGCCCGTCATCTCTATCTCACGCGCTAACGCCGCCGCCACGCGATGACAGAGTGGGCAGCCAGCAGTGAGCACAACAGCGTCGGCCTTTGAGCGAGAAATAAGCTTCGCCATCTCTGGCGCCACGCGCTCATACAGGTCACGAAAGTTCTGAGTATAGCCCATAAAGCCAAGATGTTTATCGTTGACGCCCCCAATGATCCCCTCAGCAGCCAGTTCGCGTAAACGATCAATAGGGAACACACAATTAATATCTTGGTCCGCGTCCTGGTGATCATAATGGCTATGAGTCACCATGAGCTGGTTCGCGCTGACATCGCCAGGAAGAAGGCGCCAGGTGTTGTCCCCATCCACATTGTAGAGTTCTTGCTCGCGCAGGTGCACGCCCGCAGTACTCACCAGCGCAATAACGCTATCTGCTAGCTCGCGCGAACGTGGAGTATAGGGAATACACCGTTTGGACATTGGCATCCGCCAGGTCTCCTTCTTATGTAAACTAGCGCGCCCAGTCCATGGGGGCAGGCGGCGCAAACTCCGAAGCGATGGCAACTGGGTGACCTTCACCAAAGGAGGTTTGAATGGCACAGAGGATATCGACGACATGGGCGGCCTGGGCCCCGGTGATGCGCGCAGGCCGGTCCTCCTCAATAGCCTCGGCCAGTTCAACAACACCACGCGCCCACTCGGTTCCCTGGAATGACTCTTTCACATAAGGTACCGGCTGGTAGCTACCCCCAAACTCGGTGAACTCGACCTTCCCTGAGAAATTTTGCCAGTCATTCAGGAAGCAGGAACCCTTATCGCCGTGGAACTCGATGCCTTTCTGAGGACTATGATGGCCGACATAAAAATTGGTCGTCAGGCGAGCAACTGCGCCCGAGGCAAATTCGATGGCCGCCACCGCAAAGTCAGGCGTACTAATATGGAAAGGCACATTCTCCTTCGTCACCCGATCTGGATAGAGCACCTTGCCAAAAGCGGTCACTTGCCGCGCCGGACCAAAGATCGAAGTCAGGATCGTGAGTGGATACACGCCTACGTCGAAGAGCGCACCCACCTCGTAGAAGGGACCCGGCGCCGGGTGCCAGGACTCAATACGCCCCCAATTAACCTCGGCATACGCCAGACGTACCGTTCCCAGGGCTCCTTCGCGAATAAGCTTCCAAGCAGTCTGCTGCGCCTCTCCGAGAATCGTCATCGGCGCACAGCTTAGACGTTTGCCCTGCTGCTCAGCCAGCTTGACCAATTCCCAGGCATCCTGCCCATCCAGCGCCAGGGGCTTCTCGCTATAGACGTGCTTTCCAGCAAGCAGACACTTGCGGATCACTTCGACATGGGCATGGTGAATGGTCAAATTGACTACCAGGTCCACATCTTCATCCGCCAGTAGCTCATCTAACGAGGCGTAGACCTGGCCACCATAGGTCGAGACATAGGCTTCCGCACGCGTGAGATCCACATCAGTCGCACCCAATAATTGAATATGAGAATAAGGCTCCAGGGTTTTGGCATAGGCGCCAGCAATATTTCCACAACCAACGACAGCTATACGAAACGGCTTTTTCTCCATAGTGTTTATTCCTTTTTAAATCGAGAGGAAAGGTAGGCACACTTCCCTTTGCCTACCCAGTTCAGTCCATAGCCAACTACGCTTGTGTGAGCCACTTCAATAGCATTTCACGCATGGCGATGCAATCTTCGGTCGGGTCAAATTGCTCTGGCTCGTGTTCGATACTGTAGATCCCCTGGTAGCCCAGGCGCTCCAGCGTCTCTACACACTTGGGGATATCAACGCAGCCCTGACCATAGCGGCAGGTGTCGTGAGCACCAGGCGCTAGCACATCTTTGAGATGCACATAGATAAGATGAGGATAGAGCTCCTCAAAGGCGCGTACGGCATCATAGCCATTAGTGGCGTACCAGCCGGTATCAACCGCGGTTCCGATAAAGCCATCTCCGCCATCACCAATGAGGTCGAGCATATCCTGAGCGGTCTTCTCCGCCGGATGATTCTCGATCCCTAAACGGACGCCATACTGCTTGAGAATGGCAACCGTCAAGGCACGATCATCGGCCAGCAAACCAGTCGAGCCGCCAAGAATTGAGACATCCAGGTTCCGCGCCAGGCTGCAAGCAGCCTCAAACTCGCGCCTAGTCGCGCCAAAGTATCCCGCCAGGCTGACGATGCGAACATCATAACGCTGGAGCAGATCACGCGCGATGGTGACATGCTCAGGGGTAGCCCACGACCAGTTTAACTGGGCCATCCAGAGATCCATCAGCGAAAAGCCCATCCCTCGAATAGCGAGTAGTAAGGCTTCGAAACGCTGCGCGAAGGTCTCAATGGGCCGGAAATAAGCATTGGTGGAGCTATCGCCCTCGCCCCAACCCTGCGTCATATGATAGCCAACCTGCTGAGCGACATAGTTGGCTCCCATAAACGATATACGCTTCTGTGGGTCTTCCATAACATCTCCTCTCTTCGCTTTAAACCACTGTGCTATACGTTGTAGTATGCCACAATACGCCTCTTCAGGAAAAGAAATTCAGGCTAATGCGCCCGCTTGTGCCAGTGCAAGGCCTGCTGTGTTGCCTATAAGAGCGTCACGCTGAGCGCCTCATTCTCCCTTGCCAGAGTATTGCTGCCACAATGTCGCTTTCTATCTACATACTAACCGTGAACTGGTAATGACCTGCTTGCACTGTGTAGACAGCAGCATGCTCCTCGCGTCGTACAAAGGTAATACCCTCTTCCCGAAGCGCCTGGACCTCCTGGCCATTGATGAGCGCTCCTGGAGCGGCTGGAACATAGACCGTTGCTGTGGTATTGGGCGGTAGCTCAATCTGCCAGGTAAAGGTTGACTCCTCATAGGCCCAGGCGCTTACGATGCGGCCATGAATCGAATCATAGACGGCGCGCAGGCGTTGCAAAGAGGGGTCCGGGAAGGGGCGCAATATACTCTGCTTGAAGGCGGGCTCAGGCATCTCCTGGGTTTCAATACCCGCCGCATAGCGATAGAGCCACTCGCCCACCGAACCAAAGGAGTAATGGTTGAACGAATTCATCAGCGGGGTCTGAAAGCCCTTTTCAGCCGTCCAGCCATCCCAACGCTCCCAGATGGTGGTCGCGCCATGCCGAATAGAGTAGCCCCAGGAGGGAAAAGTGTCCTTAAGCAGGAGTTGGTAGGCAACATCAACGCGCCCATTCTCGGTCAACGCTGGCAGGAGATGCGCAACGCCTACAAAGCCAGTCGAGAGATGGCCGCCTCGACGCTGGATATCCTCAACCAGGTGTTGTGTGGCTATAGGGCGCAGAGCCTCGGGCATAAGACCGAAGCGCAGAGCCAGAACATAGCCAGTCTGCGTTTCGCCCGCGACCCGCCCGCTTGGCGTGATATGCGAGGTCTGGAACGCAGTCTGGATGCGCGCAAAGAGTTTATCGTAACGCATTGCGTCGTCTTCGCGCCCCAGGACACGTGCGATCTTTGCCAGGAGAGCGGCACTGTGCGCAAAAAAGGCATCGGCAATGACGTCCTTTGGTGTCTCAGCCTCGATAGAAAGCCAGTCACCAAAGTCCCATTGCCCCTCACCCCCGCCATTGCGTCGTTTGCGCCAGCGCCCATCGGGATTGGCCTCGACCAGGAACTCCAGCCAGCGCGTCATCGACGTGTACTGGCGTGCAAGCAGGCGAGTATCGCCATAGGCCAGGTACAGCGTCCAGGGAACGATAATGCCGGCATCTGACCAGGCCGGAGCGCCAGCCTTGGGATCAATGATGCTGGGGACGATATTCGGCAGCCAGCCCTCGGGAGATTGGGCATCCGCCACATCGCTCAGCCACCTGGTAAAGAACGCGGCCACATCTGCATTATAGGTCGCGGTCCGCGCGAAGATCTGGGCATCACCCATCCAGCCCAGGCGCTCATCGCGCTGGGGACAATCCGTTGGGACCTCTAAAAAGTTGCCGCGTTGCCCCCACTCGATATTATGCACAAGCTGATTAAGCATAGCGTTTGAACTCAGGAGGGAACCTGTTGGCGGCGTCGGGGTCTGTACAACAATACCAGTAATATGCTCATTGGTGAGTTGACCGGGATAGCCCGTAACCTCGACATAGCGGAAGCCGTGGAAGGTAAAATGTGGCTCATACACCTCTTCACCCTCGCCTTTGAGTGTGTAGAGATCCGTCGCTCGCGCCGTGCGCAGGTTCTCGATATAGAGCGTCCCATCAGCTTGCAGCATCTCGCCGAAACGCAGTTGCACCGTTGTCCCGGCTGGCCCCGTCACGCGTAGCCGCATCCAGCCAACCATGTTCTGCCCCAGATCGACAAGATAGGTGCCGGGTTGTAGTTCGCGAATCTGCTGCGGCGTTAACTCAGCTACCTTCTGGACACCCGGTCCATACTGTGCCACGAGTAAGGTCGCATCCAGAGGCTGAATAGTGACTGCTTGCCAGTGCGCCTCATCAAAGCCAGCCTGGTCCCATCCAGGCTGCTCCAGGCGTGCATCATAGGCCTCGCCCATCAACATATCTGAGTACTGCAAGGCCCCGGTCGCCGTTTTCCAGGATTCGTCTGAGGCAACGACTTCACGCGAGCCATCACTATACTCCAGTTCAAGCTGCACCAGGGCTTGCACCGACTGACCATAAAAATTGCGTTGGCCTAGCCAGCTCATGACCCCACGATACCAGCCATCCCCCAGAATAACGCCTAGGGCGTTCTCGCCCGGCACAAGGAGCGAAGTCACATCATAGGTCTGGTACTGTAAGCGCTGATGATAGTCGGTCCAACCAGGGCGGAAATAGTCATCACCAACACGCTGCCCATTGAGCGAGAGGAGATAGAGGCCGCGCGCAGTCGCATAGAGGCGCGCCTGTTTGAGTCCGGCGCCAACCCGAAACTCCTTGCGCACCAGCGGACAGGGGCGAGCCTTCTCGTCAAATTCAGCCTGGATGTGGTGCCAGCGCTCAATCTCTTCCGCCAGCACCCCTGACTGCTGTGCAAGGTGTGGAGAAAAATGGGTAGCAGCTTGCTCTGGCTCTGGTACAACCATCCATTGACCACGCCAATCATCACGCTGCAATAGGCCCATCTCCCACCATGCAGGCTCGCTATAATCACTTACCTGGCCCTGCTCATCCCAGATACGCACCTGCCACCAGACCCGTTGTCGTGATTGGAGAGAGAGGCCTGCATATGCAATATGGGTTGAATGCTCCGAAAGCACCTTGCCGCTATCCCAGAGCAACGAGGTTCGCTTCGCTAATGCCTCGGGGCTAGACGCAACAAGAATTTGATAGGCGCTCTGGCGAGTCCCACGTTGGGAGGCCTCCAGACGCCAGTAGAAACGGGGATACACACAATCGATACCGAGTGGATTCTGGGCATATTCACAGCGCAGCGCAGCAATCCTGGTCATCCTTAACCCCTCTTTCAAGCATTGAGTTTTTTCGGCCAACACATTATGGCCAATACATTAATTTCGTAATTAACGAAAGTGTAACTGCGAGAAAAATATTTGTCAATTTAAAGTTGAGAAAGAATGGATTGGAACCCTGCTGTTCTCCTTTTTCTTGTAATAAAAGAGGGAAGCCCCCTATACAGCTAAAACTTATAGGATTCAGCTTCCCTCTCTACTTGGCTATAAGCAATATCAAAATAGTATCTGTGTTTGCTTAAGCGTCGCGGTCACGCATGTCCTGCGCGCCCGCCTTGCGCGCGCAGTGGGCGCAGCAATACATCGAGCCATGCGTCTCTACTCCATGCCCCACAATCCGGCAGCCACAGTGCTGACAGGTAGGCGCTAGAGCTGCGATGGCGCACTCAAAGCTATCAAACACATGCCTCTTTCCGGACATGTTAACCTCAAAGGCCTTGTCATACTCATTGCCACATTGTTCACATTGCGACATAACTATTTCACTCCTTTTTCCTTGCATGGTGCTCTTTCCCATTGCCATTATAGCGAGCAGAAAAAGCTAAAGATTAGGTAAGCCAGAAAGAAAGGCTTCTTTCTATATGCCACTCTATCGCTCTCATTCTTGAGTTCTCTTTTGCAAATGCGTGTTTGCTTCGCCAGGGGTACGTTGGGTGTAGAAACAAAAAGAGAGCGCGGGCCAACTGGCCACTCGCTTCCTTTTTACGGAACATATTTCCTGCCAGATACAGTATTCAGGAGAAAAAGATACTATGATGTTTTCACACATTGCCCTGGTGTCGGAGATCGATGCCATTAGCATGCCAGAACTGACTCGCGTCGCCGCGGCACTCCAAAAGCAGGTAACCCGCGATTTTGCCCCCATCTGGAATATCTATGGAACCGTTGATGCCTTCAGCCGCCTGGAGGATGTGCCCCTGGGTTACTGGCCCATCATCGTTCGCGCCAATGTTCCTGATCACGCGCTCGGCTTCCACCTCGATGAGCAGGGTCAGCCCTACGCACTCGTCCAGTACTCCAATAGCTGGTCACTCAGCGCCAGTCATGAGTGCCTGGAGATGCTGGCCGATCCTTATGGGAATCGCCTGGTTGCCGGCCCCTCTTTGAAGAGAGAGCATGGTCGCGTTCAGTACCTCCTTGGCATCTGCGATCCCTGTCAGGGCGCGGAACTGGCCTACACCGTCAATGACATCCTCGTCTCCGACTTCTGCACACCTCACTACTATGAGCCTGTGCGCGCAAACGGCGAGCGCTATAGCTACACCGGCGCCATTACTGAACCCCGTCAGGTACTCCCCGGTGGCTATATCACCTGGTTCAACGCCAATGATGGACACTACTGGCAGTTCCGCCAGCTTGGCGTCGATGGTGGCTATGTTGATCTGGGTACATCACCCGTACAGCAGCGCTTCAGCCTGCGCGAAAACTATGATCGCCTGACTCCACGCACCCCGATTGCGCGTGGTCTTCCTAACGATAGCCGCCAACTTCAGGCTGCTCGCGAAGCTGCCTGGTTCACCGGTGAGAAGACGGCTCTCTACGCGCAAAAACTTCATTACACGATTGATCGTGTGGTGCAAGAGGCCTACGCTCGCGTTTAGCCAGCACTGGCCCGTAACGGGTTCACTGAGAGAGACTTTTTTCTTACCGTTGTCAGTCAGCATAAGGAGCATCTACTATGTGCGTTAGCTGTGGTTGCGGCAAAGTGAATGACAATCATGGTGATAGCCGCAATATCACCCAAAGCGATATTATCACTGCTGCTCAAGCGGCCGGCATCACTCCCGAGCAGGCCGCACAAAACCTGATGGACACCTGTCAGCAGTTGACATCGGGTTCCCAGAAACAGTCCCCGCGCAACACCAACACACGTGAGCGCTAAATCTCGCTCCTAGAGCTGCTTCAAGCAAGACTCTAGGCGCGAGACAGAGCCAGGAGAGAGAAAGCATATCCTCTCTCCTGGCTCTTTTTTGACTTGACTCCTCGCGCCTGCGGCGCTAGTTGTGTAGTAGGTAGTGTGGCATGCTCTCGTAGCCTGAGGCTACGAGAGCATGCCACACTACCTACTACACGATAGTTCGCTTACTATTTTTCTGCTACATTTCTCTCTACACGATAGTTCGCTTACTATTTTTCTGCTACATTTCTCTCAAGAGAAAAATTCGTCTGAAGAAGACTTGACTTTCACGTCACGGTAAAGTTTATGCTTAGTAATAACTTCAGCAAGAACGCGATGACGAGTTCTACCTATCCCTGGAGATTCTGCAAGAGAAAGAGGAACGCAAGCCTTGTTCAAAATTAGCGATTTCTCAAAGTTGAGTCAGGTGTCCATGCGCACACTTCGCTACTATGATGAAATTGGGCTGCTCAAACCAGTACAGGTCGATCCCACAACGGGGTATCGCTACTACTCGATTGACCAATTACCCCGTCTGAACCGTATTTTGGCCTTTAAAGACCTGGGATTTGAGCTCTCGCAAATCGTCCAGCTCCTGGACGAAGAGGTTCCTCCTGCGCAAATACGTGGCATGCTCCGACTCAAACAAATCGAACTCCAGCAACGTGTCCAGGCAGAACAAGAACGGCTGGCACGTGTCGAATCTCGTCTCAAACAGATTGAGATGGATGATGCGAAACCTACTCACGAAGTGGCCATCAAAAAGATTAAACCTCAAATCGTCGCTTCAAGCCGAAAGGTTGTGGCAAATAGCACACAACGACATCAACTTGCGAACGAGATGCTTGACTTTCTTCAACGCCAGGGCGTAAAGCAGGTCGATCATCTTCTCTATATCGAACAAGATGGTGGCTATCACGAAGATGATACCAGTGGCATTGAGATCGCTGTTCCCGTGCATAGTTCCTCCGTTGGCAACATTGTGGAGCAGAGCGGTGGAAAAATCACGGTACGCGAGCTTCCGGGAGTCAATACCATGGCAACACTCCTCCATCACGGCAGTCCCGATACCATGATGGAGGCCTACCAGGCATTGGGCATGTGGCTCCAGGTCAATGACTACACCATTACCGGCCATTGCCGCAAGGTCTGTCTGCAACGCGAAGGGGATTTTGAGTCTTATATCACTGAGATTCAATTTCCCGTTGAGAAGCGCGATAGTAGCAATACCAGCAAATCGTCCTTCTTTTTCGGTCAACAGACACGCCAGGGCCATGGAGCTGGTACACCCAAGGGTTGAGCTCTTTCCCTGTCACTCAACCCGAGCAAGAGGTTCTGATAGCACATTTTGTTCGTTTTTCACGCGCATGTGGCCAATAAGAAAAGTCTATGCCAATGGAGCACCATAGACGCAAAAGGAGGTGAATCCACAAAGACAACGTTCGTCCTTTCGATACAATGTTTGTATCACAACAGCACTCGTTTTCTCATTTTTCGACTTCAATCTTATTCCGAAACCCAACGCCACGTATGTGTCTAGCGCTTCGCGCTCAGGGTGTTCGGATCAGAGGTTCACGCGCAATGGAATGCGTAGAGAAAGGTCCCCTTCATACAAGCGACTTTTCATTACGCCAGACTCGCAAGGAAAGAGGAGCACAACACATGAGTATTGGCAATTCAGCTGTCTCCACATCCTCTCAATCGAGCGGATGGGACCGTATTTTAGGCGGCGCACAAAGTATTGGCCGCTCGCTTATGCTACCTATCGCCGTTCTGCCAGCCGCCGCCCTGCTGCTGCGCTTTGGACAGGACGACTTCGTACAATTACCCTGGATGGTGGCTATCGGGAGCCATGTCTTTGGTCCCTGGCTGGCGGCAGCAGGCAATGCGGTCTTCAGCAACCTACCAATAATTTTTGCTATCGGCATCGCCATCGGTCTTGCTGGTGGTGAGGGCGCAGCCGCTCTCGCAGGCCTGGTAGGCTTCCTGGTCTTTACTGCAGTCTTCAATACCGTTATCCCTCAGGTCGATGGCAAGCCCGATCCCAGCATTAATATGGGCGTCCTCTCTGGTATTATGGTTGGACTCATCACAGCCGGGCTGTATAAACGTTTCCATGATATCCGTCTCCCTGATTACCTGGCATTCTTCGGCGGACGTCGCTTTGTCCCCATCATTACCGCCTTCACAATGCTTATTCTGGGTATTGTCCTGGGCTATATCTGGCCCCCTATCCAGCAGGGCATCAATAGTGTGGGCCTGGGCATCGTCTCCCTTGGTCCTATCGGCACTGGTATTTATGGCTTTTTGAACCGTTTGCTGATCCCCGTTGGTCTGCATCACGTGCTGAACTCGTATGTCTGGTTCCAGCTCGGCACATACAATGGTGCGACTGGCGTGGTTCATGGAGATCTGAACCGCTACTTCGCGGGCGATCCCACCGCCGGTAACTTCATGGCTGGCTTCTTCCCCATGATGATGTTCGGTCTACCAGGCGCCTGTCTGGCCATGATTCGCCAGGCGAAATACCCGAAGGTCGCGGCTGGTATCCTGCTCTCCGCCGCTTTCGCCTCGTTCCTGACCGGTATCACAGAGCCTATCGAGTTCGCGTTCCTGTTTGTCGCGCCAGTTCTCTTCGTCATCCATGCCTTGCTCACAGGAACCGCGCTAGCCATCTGTACCCTGCTCAACATTAAAATCGGCTTCGGTTTCTCAGCTGGCTTTATCGACTATGCCCTGAATTTTAACAAGTCGAATACGACCAACCCGCTGTTACTCTTGCTCATCGGTCTCATCTACGGCGTCGTCTACTACTTTGTCTTTAGCTTCTGCATCAAGCGCTTCAACCTGGGGACACCTGGACGCGGCGAAGAATCCACCGGCCTGAGCGCGGACTGGATTCTCCCGAGAGCCAGCGCGGCCCCAAACCAGGCACTGTTGCCGCCGCAACGGCGACCACGGCTGAGGAAGACAAAGATACAGTCCTGGCGCGCAACGTCGTTGATGCCCTGGGTGGCAAAGAGAACATCCAGAGCGTTGAGGGGTGCATCACACGCCTGCGCCTCTTCATCAACGAGCCTGATTCGATTGACGAGCCTCGCTTGAAGAGCCTTGGCGCCTCTGGGGTTGTCAAACGCGGTAAAGTTGTACAGGTAGTGATGGGAACCCAGTCGGATCGCATCGCTGCTCGTATGGGCCGCATTATTAAAGAGAAGACCACTGTCGAAGAAAATGCTTAACGCCTGATGCCGTATGAGTAGCCGGTCATTGTATAGACTGGCTACTCATACGGCTAGCATACCTGGTTTTTTACATTTTACCTGGATGGAAGGAACATAATGGCACGCATTCCCATTTTAGCACCCATTGATGGCACAGCCGTCGCCCTGGAAACCGTTCCCGATGAAGTCTTCGCGCAGAAGATGGCCGGAGACGGCGTCGCCATCGCGCCAGAAGGTGCGGTCGCGGTCGCACCCGTGAGCGGCGACCTGATCAAGCTCTTCCCGGGCGGCCATGCCTTTGGTATCGCCACTCCCGAAGGAGTGGAACTGATCGTCCACATTGGCCTGGACACAATTGAATTGGGCGGTGAGGGCTTTGAGAATATCGCCACCGAGGGGCAGCACGTTGAGGCTGGAACGCCGATTGTACGCTTCAATCGGGCTACCATCGAGCGCCTGGGCAAATCCGTCATCAGCCCCGTCGTCTCTTCGGGTGCGGGAACAGTCACACAGCATACCCAGGGGCCTGTTAAAGCTGGGCAAGATGTGCTTTTTGTCCTGGAAGTCTAGATTAGTATTCTATTCCTGGCTATTCGTTCAACGTTCACTACCTTCTTAGACGGAAACCAACGCCACTCTCGTGGCTAGCGCTCACGCGCTCAGGTTTCCGAAGAGGCAGTACCTTGAGACACCTACACGACCACACCTGGTGTCTCCTTGCTTGCATCAAAGAGAGGGAAACACTTGATTGGGATTGTCCTTGTGTCGCATGGCACACTGGCGGAAGGTCTCAAAAATGCAGCGGAGATGATTATTGGTCCTCAGGAGCGACTGATCGCGATTGGCATGCCTCCTCAGGCGGATCTTGCCACGTTGCGTCATGAAATAGAGGCCGCGCTCCTGCAAGTTGGAGACCAGGGAGGAGCACTCGTCCTTGTAGATATTCTCGGCGGGAGTCCGGCCAATATCGGGCTGCACCTGGCCAAGAGCGACACAGAGGTCATTTGTGGCACCAATCTACCTATGCTCCTGGAGATGCTTACCCAGCGCGAGAATTCGACGCTGCAAGAGTTAGCCAGCCTTGCGGTTCAAACCGCACGCGAAGGGGTCATTCGCCTCAGTGGTCAGCCTGCTGACGAAGACGAATAAGCCCACCTTCACAACCGTTCTTCAGAAAGGTAACAGGAGCAACCCAAAACGTTACCCCCATCTTTGAGAGTAGAGCATACCGGAAAGGGAGATACCTTTGGCTACATCACAGGAAGTTATCATTCAACATGAAGTTGGGCTGCATGCACGCCCAGCGGCCCTCTTTGCCAAAAGGGCCGCACAATACGCCTCGGCCATCTCTATTGAGAATATAACCAAGGGGAGTCAGCCGGTCAATGCGAAGAGCATGCTCCGCCTTCTTTCGGCCAGCATTCAGATGAATGACCAGTTGCGTATTACCGCTGAGGGCGATGATGAACAGGCCGCCGTCAAAGCGCTTTGCGAACTGATCAAGCAAAACTTTCAGGAGACGGAGTAGATAGGCATGCCCACCACCACCTTGCGAGGCGTCGGAGCCTCTCCTGGTATCGCCATCGGACACCTTCATCACTATGCGGAGGCGACCCTGAATGTCGCCCACAGCACAAGCACCGATCCCGCGAGAGAAAAAGCGCGCCTGGAGGAGGCCCTTGCTCAGGCCAGGCAAGAAATTCAGGCGCTCGCAACGCAGGCGCAGCACAACGTTGGCGCAGGCGAGGCCGCTATTTTTGAAGCTCACGAAATGTTTCTCGACGATCCAGAACTACTTGACCAGGTAGACAGTATGCTACAGCAACAACAGGTAAGCGCTGCCTACGCCTGGCAAGAGAGCATGCAACAGGCCGTCGCCGAATTACGGGCCATTGATGATGAATATCTCGCCGCCCGCGCTACGGACTTGCAAGATGTTGCCCAACGTGTCTTGCGGATCTTACAAGGTGTCGAGGAGCAGAAACTGGCGCTCTCCGAGCCCGCGATCATTGTCGCTCAGGATCTCACGCCCTCCCAGACTATTCAATTTGAAAACGAGAAGATACGCGCCTTCTGTATCGCCGAAGGTGGTCCAACCTCCCACGTGGCCATTCTGGCGAAAGCGCTTGGCATTCCAGCCATCACCGGGCTTGGGAAGGCCATTGAAAACCTCCATGATGGGCAACGGGCCATTGTGAATGGGGCGAGTGGAGAAATTATCCTCGATCCAGATAAAGTCACCCTTGCAACCTACCAGCAAGAAATCCAGGCCCTGACCCAGGCGCGCCAGGATGCATTCCAGGATGCGCACCAGCCCGCAACAACGCGCGATGGGCACACGATAGAGGTCGTCGCGAACATTGGCACGCCGGAGCAGGTTGCCGAAGCCCTGCGCCAGGGAGCCGATGGTGTCGGTCTTCTGCGCACAGAATTTCTCTTCATGGAGCGTGAGGCCGCCCCCGACGAGGACGAGCAATACGCGATCTATCGCTCCATTCTCCAGGCGATGGATCAACGCCCCGTTGTCGTGCGTACATTTGATATCGGCGGCGACAAACCCGCCACATACCTGCACATGAGCAAAGAGATGAACCCATTTCTAGGCATCCGTGGTGCACGCCTGGCCCTGGAACATAACGACCTCCTGCAAGCGCAACTCCGCGCGCTGCTCAGAGCTGGTGAGGGCCACAATCTCAAAATCATGTTCCCCATGGTAAGCAGCCTGGAAGAGGTCGCGGCCCTGCGAGCACAGGTCCAGCAGGCTCAGGCCACTCTCAGTGCGCAAAACACCCGGTACGCGCAACAGGTTGAAATCGGCATCATGATTGAAGTGCCTGCGGCCGCCGTGATGGCTGATGTCATTGCACCACATGTCGATTTCTTTAGCATTGGCACCAACGATCTCACTCAATATGTGATGGCAGCCGACCGCACCAACTCCGCCGTGGCTCACCTCGCTGATGCCCTCCATCCAGCGGTCTTGCGCTTCATCCGCATGGTTATCGACGCCGCCCATACGCATGGGAAATGGGTTGGCCTCTGTGGCGAGCTGGCTGGAAATCCCCTGGCGGCAGTGGTTCTCCTTGGCCTGGGACTGGACGAGTTTAGCATGACAGCCAGCTTTGTCCCGCTCGTCAAACAACGTCTACGCCAGTTAGATACAGAGCAGGCTCGCGCCATCGCGCTTCACACCCTCGGCCTGCCTAACGCCCAGGCGGTGCATGCCTACCTGGAGTCTCTTGCCTGAGCGATGCGACTGCTCGCCATTACGTGGCTCGCCCGGGTAAAGAGGTTGGTGGCGGGCTCTGCCCGCCACCAACCTCTTTACCCGGGCGAAGGACCATAGGTGTCTACATTCCTTCTACCCGGGTGAAGAACCACTGGTGTTGAAGAGGAGATGTATGATGCTCACCCATCCCTACTTGGTAGCGGAAGGCAACACATTAATGACTGCCGAAGTTAGATCCTTAAAGGTGAAAGGCTTCTCAATCACACTGGCATGAGGAGCAATCGTCAGGGCCAGTTCAACTTCGGAGAGCGCAGCCGCGGTGCAAAAGATCAACGGGAGGCGTTGTGTGAGGGGATGCGCCTGTAAGCGGCGTAGCACATCTAAACCATCAACATCTGGCAGATGCAGATCAAGAATCAGTACATCGACCGGCAAAATGGGAGGCTGCAAGGAAGTGGCTTGGGAAGAGATCTCTGTTGGGGGGAGTAACGCTTGCAGACATTCGAGAGCATGGTCATAGATCGTCACCTGATGACCTGCATATTGCAGCATGGTTGCACACAGGCGTGCTATGCGTACATTATCTTCCAGCAAACCTACTTGGGCCATAACACCGCAACTTTCACCGAAACTCCGTTCTGGAGGCCCATCTCCGTTCACGGGATGGCAGGAACGCGCCTAGAGGTGAGACGCTGTCGTCTATACACCTCACACGCCTCTTACCTCTAGGGGCAAAGGCGCCTGGCTGCTTGCTCTGATATTCTCTCTTGATTGTAAATTCAAATGCGCTTTCTGTCAAGAAAACCCGCTTCCCCTCGCAAAGCCTTATCAGGCTCCCCTATCAGTAGCAGGTCCTCCACTCTCGACGCTCATATCAATATGCTGTACAATCTTAGTCGATAGACCACTCTTATCTCAGAGAGAAGAAGTACGCATGAGCGATAATGAAGTAGTCAAAAAGTACCCCATCAGTGCCGTACGCTATGGCATGGGCAAAGAAATACAGCTCTATAAGGATGAACTGGTCGTTACCTCGCTAGAGGAAGGCCATGAAATACGCCTACCCCTGGAGGAGCTCAAGCGCCTGATTCTGACGCCCGGTGATCCAACCCCCTCCAAGCTGGTTCTTATGGCCGACCTGACGGATGGAGAGACCATTATTTTAGCGGAGGGCATGAGTAATGCCAAAGATTTTCGCGCCTTCCTCCCTCACCTGCAAGAGCTACATCCCGACCTGGAGCTAGATCCACCTGACATGGGTGAGCAGTTGCGTCAGGCCCTCAATACCAAGCGTGCCTGGTCACTCACCTGCTATGGCTCGATTGTTCTGATCTGCGTCCTCCTCTATCTCCTCTATCTCGCCGTTGCCTTCCTGGGCACACATCATCCGTAGAGGGCGCAACGCCCTCTCACACCTCATCTTCTTTGCTGGATGATATGCTTAATCCTTCTGTGTCGCCCCGCTCTCGTGCTCCGATTCCCTGCTCCGCAAACCACGCCTTCGTCCACGTTGAAGGAGCCAGTAGAGCAGGCCAAAGAACGCAATTACGATTACAAACGGGAGCAACCGATCAGCCGAGAAGCCTGTGCTCGTACCAGGATACTGATAAAGAGCATCGCGACCAGCGACATATAAACGAGCATAGTCGCTAGCTCCCAGGATCATAGTATAGGCAGGGATCTTCCGGGGCCAGCCGCTGGCAATGCTGCGCCAGCTTTGTCCCTCGTCATCGCTGCGTAGCGGCCCGATACTGCTACCAACATAGACCGGGACCGTATTCGTTTGCTGGCGAAAATCAACCAGGATACTGTAAATCTGTAGCCCTGGCAGAGGCGATTTTCCACTTATCCAATGCAGGCCATTATCTTGTGAGAGAAAGGTTCCCTTCGAGGTTCCCAGGTAGATCAATCCCTGGCGTCCCCCGCCAACGGAGGCGGGCATGACTACATTTAGCTCGGTCGTCGCCGGTAGGCTCGTCGACACCGCCTGCCAGTTCTCGCCCCGGTCATCGGAGCGATAGAGGCCCCCAGCACTCACGGCCCAGAGTCGATGCGTCGCAGGATCATACACCAGTTGCTTGATCGCCACGTGACCTGGCAGGCCCGAGTTCGCCTGCTTCCAGGTAGTGCCATTATCGCTACTTATGAAGACTCCCTGGTCAACTGTGCCAGCATAGAGATGATTAGAGCGCACCTCGTCGACAGCGATGGTGGTATAACTGGTCGAGGGCAGATGTGTTGATGCATTCACAAGCGTCTGCCACTGCTGCGTAGGTGCCGAACTAACAAAGAGGCCATGCTCTGTTGCCGCGTACAATTTCTTCCCCGCGCTGTCAAAGGTAAATGCCTGAATTGCGCTTCCCTGGAGCACTTCCGGGCTGGTGCTGCTCCACTTATTACCACCATCGGTACTATAAAATATCTGCCCCTGGCTGTTGCCAGCATACAGGGTATTAGGGTCATCTGGTTGCGCCACAAGTGCCCGTATCTCAGGCTGGCGCAGGCTACTCTGCTGCCAGTCGCCTCCCCCCAGAGCGCCCGCGCCAGAGCCACAGGCCGCAAGCAGGGAGAGCAAGACGACGCTCCCCATCACACAAGCAGCTAGCCGGCGCCAAAATAAAAAAACACGCTCAGAACGTGATCGTTGTGCCTGCACGAATTTTTTCTCCCTCAAAACATGATGCAACTATAACATACAGTGCTCAGGGAAGAAAGGCAAGCTTCTTGCCCCTTTCGCGCCTGCGGCGCTCAGGAGTAGGGCGTGTTGGTGTGCGGTGCGAGCATTCGCTCGCACCGCACACCAACACGCCCTACTCCTGGTGAGTATACCAGCCTAGAAGGCCATATATGGTTCCAGGCTAGCGCGCCCGCCGAATGACCCGTTGCATATATACGACGGTCTCCTGGACTTCATAGCCCTTGGGGAGCTTCGTAGTCTTCTCGTTCTGGGGCATCAACACATCTTTAATGTTCTTTACTGAGGGTAAAGTACTCGCAACCATGCGGGGCGAAGGCGCCAGACGTGCCAGAAGATTACGGCGCAACAACTCAATACCTACACCAAGCGCGATAGCCCCCACACCAGCAGCAACACTTTTAGAGACCTGCGGATTATATAATACCGCGGGCAGACTCACCTGATGTGTTGTGACCATACTTCTGGATGTTTCTACCAGCTCATTCCCACACTGACGACAAAATGTATCCTCAGTCATGCTGTCAACACGACACTTGGGACAATACATCGATTTTCCTCCTCATGAGGTCTAAAAATGAAGCCGCTCTCATCCGACACTAAAAACTATGAAAAAGCGAAAGCGCATGAAGTACCCTCTACTCTTTTCGTAGAAGACAAGAAAGGCAGGGAGCAAGCAAACAATGATTCCTTTCGCAGATACAGCTAAAAGCACACTCGGCCAGCGATTATCTCTTCCTGCCAGGAGAGGAACCCTTCTGCTCTATTATACAATCTTCACACCTTTACACCTACAAAAGTAACGATTGTAGGACCCCCACTACAATCCCTCTCAGTTCCACACGCATCAAAGATGATTTTCGACGCAAGAGCACAGCTTCCGATGGGCAGGATAAAAGAAGAGTGGTCTGCGGACGTATACGCCCGCAGACCACTCTTCTTTTATCCTGTAAAGCTTTTTAGCCCCTGCCTGGTGAGAACAGGTTAAATTCACGACTGCGATAACGCATCATCGGATTATTGAGCGCCTGGTCAACCGTGTGGCAGGCGGTAATCAGTGAGAGGTGGGTAAAGGCTTGCGGATAATTTCCCAGCGCCTCGCCCGTGGGGCCAATCTCTTCTGCGTACAATCCAAGGTGATTGGCATAGGTAAACACATTCTCCAGGATCAGGCGCGCCTCTTCCAACTGGCCCGCGTTTGCCAGCGCCTCAGCCAGCCAGAAGCTACAGGGGCTAAACACGCCCTCTTGACTGCGTAAGCCGTCATCAGCAGCCTGCTCGGGATGATAGCGATACACGAGAGAGTCACGACTTAGCTCGCGTTTGATGCACTCCACCGTGCTTAACATGCGCGGATCGGTCGCTCCCAGAAACTTAGTAATCGAGATGAGCAGGGCACTGGCATCCACAGCCTCGCTCCCATAGTACTGTACAAAGCTCTCTTTCTTGTCGCTCCAGCCTTTGCGCATAATCTCTTCATAAATGATGCCGCTTGTGCGCAGCCATTCCTCAAGGGGGGCATACCAGCCACGATGACGTGTCAGGCGAATGGCACGGTCAAAGGCCACCCAGCTCATCAGACGCGAATGGACGAAGGGTTTGGGACCCCCTCGCACCTCCCAAATCCCCTCATCAGGCTCATGCCAGTGCAGAGTCAACCAGCCAAGCAGGCGACGCAAGTTCTGCCAGAGATCATAGGAAATGTCCTCGTAGCGATTATAAATGTAGATGGCGTCCATCAGCTCACCATAGATGTCGAGCTGTTTTTGATTATACGCACCATTGCCAATACGCACGGGGCGGCTCCCCAGGTACCCCTCCAGGTGGTCCAGGGTATGTTCAGAGAGGTCATGACTGCCATCAATGCCGTATATGGGTTGTAGACCACCATCCTCCTCTATCTCATGACAACGAGCGTTCAACCATCCCATAAAGGCCTCAGCCTCCTGGGAGAAACCAAGTAAGAGCAGACTATAGAGTGTAAATGCCGCATCGCGCAACCAGGTAAAGCGATAATCCCAATTGCGCGCGCCACCAATCGTCTCGGGCAGGCTGGTGGTGGGCGCGGCGACAATGGCCCCCGTTGGCGCATAGGTCAGGAGTTTGAGCACAAGCGCTGAACGCCGTACCACCTCGCGCCAGCGCCCCAGGTACTGGCACTGTGACAACCAGTTCTGCCAGTACGCGCGTGTCTTCAAAAACGCATCTTCGTAATACTGGGGATAGTAGTGAATAACCAGCTCCCCCTCGGTCACACACTCCATGGAGAAGTAGGCCGATTCGCCTTCCTGGAGCGTAAACGAGGCATGAACGCCACCATAATCATCCGCCTCAAGGGGCACACTCGCGTCAAGTGCCAGGGCCAGTTCACTGCTCTGAAACAACGCTCCACTTTCAGAGAGCTGCAATTCGTGAGCCTCGCGCGCGTAATTGAAGGCTGGTCGGCACTCCATGCAAAAGGCCAGCGAACCGCGCACAACCTTTACTATACGGATGATCTGGTGCTGATATCCAAGGCGTTGAGCGGGATACACTGGCATAAAATCCGTAATTTGGCCGACGCCATCGTTTGTGAGGAAACGCGTAATCAGGATATTTGTCTCTGGCCAATAGAGCTGCCGATGGCCCGCAATAATGAATTCGGGCGGTGCTATACGAAAGAAGCCACCCTTATTGACATCAAGCAAACGCCCAAAGACACTTGGCGAATCGAAGCGAGGCAGGCAGCACCAATCGATCGAGCCATTTTTGCCAATAAGAGCCACAGTATGCAGATCCCCAATCATGCCATAATCTTCAATAGGCAAATAGTTCTTTGAGGTCAGACACGTCTCTTGCAAATGATCCTTAGCCATCACACCCCCCAAATGGGTCATACTAAACGCGTTTCAATTTATCGCTCTAATCTTCTTCTATCATAGTACTCAGGCAAACGAATAGGCTGTAGCGGGCTGCCATGCTTACATCATAGACGCCCCACACTCACATTCGACGCAAAAATGACCCTCACTTGAGTTTATAGTAAACGATTGCCCGTCAATAGATTAGACCAGTACAATGAGGAGAGGAGACGGCGATAAGAAGCGTTCTCGTCCTGCTTCAATTGCCTCATTAAAGAGAAACCTCTTTCAGCCGATTACCTCAGGTGACGATACTAACTTGAGGCTAAACCGTTTAAGTATTGAGGACTGGACTCAATAATTTGCACATACTGATATTAACCAAGTAAAGAAGGACTCTATTTCGATGAAATGGTATCCCTATGGTCATGATTTCGGCAACGCAGAGATAGGTGGCGTGACCGTTATTAACGGAAAAATCCAATCACTTAGCCTTCCTACCGCATTCTCCAAGGTTGATACAACCGCGATGCGCAACCTTGGTATTAAACTCGATCAATCCAACGTCCATATCATTCAATTCTATGAAGAGGAAAGCGCCTACGCGCTGGGCGACCTCGCGCTCGAACAATCGATTGACGTCTATCATGGACGCGGCGATATCCAGCGCTACTCCGGAAAATATAGCCTGCGTGGCCTGCTGACCATCGCGGCAACGCTAATTCCAGATACCGAATTCGGTATCTACGTTGTCACGGGCCTGCCCGCCGAAACCTATATCAAAAACTCGGCTCTGCGCAGCGCCATTAAAGCCGCCCTTGACGGCACCTACATCTTTACTCTCAATGGCAGCCAGACAATGCGCCGGGTCACCGTCGAAGTCGCAACCGTGGTTATGGAGGGCGCAGGCGCCCTTATTGCCTATGGCGACAAAGGAAGCAATCGTACAGAGAGCGCCGTTATCGACATCGGCGGTCGCACAACCGATCTCTACGTCGCTCGTGGCCAGGTGCCTGTCACCGAGTACTGCAAAGGTAAACCCCTGGGAGTCGAGCGCGCCACGCAGATGGTCATGGATGCCTTTGAAAACAAATATGATCGCCCGCTCTCGCTGCTTGAAGCGCGTGAACTCATGCATGCCTACGCCGCACAGGGAGAGAAGCCCTATCCAGAGGTGTCCTCGTATGGCACAGCCATCAGCAAATTTGAGCTTGAGCGCCTGGTCAAAGAAGGGGTGTCGCAGGTTGGGAGCGAAATCGCTTCCTTCGTCGCCGCAGCCTGGGGTCAGAGCGACCGCGATGCCGTCGCCGCCAGCTTCAAACCAGTACTCAATATCGGTGGAGGCGTGTACTACTTCTATAACTTCTTGAAGCAGCGCATTCCACACCTCTCGCGCCCTGAGGATCCTGTCCACGCGAACCCACTCGGCTACTGCAATCTTGCTGGCCGCCTGCTGATGCGCAAAACGCAAGCCAGCCCAAGCAGCAGCGCGGTCTAGAGGAAAGTAAGGATAGCTCACAAACGCACTTAGGGAGAGAGGGTTTTAGCTATGACACAGAATTCGTCAGACAAGTTTATTCACTTCACAGTGAGCCTGCTCAAGGATTCGACTGCATTAGAGGCACTGAGGCAGGATGCCTTAAAACATCATATGATTGACCAGCCAGGTCAATTGATCGCCTTGCGTCTGACTGAATATTACGAGATGATGAACAAAGGCATCGTTCAACCGGTAGTTCGTGTTCCAGCCATCGCGCTCCCCGCGGAGGTTGAGAATAGCCCTGCCCGGGAAGTGGCGCCCCAGACCACACCCACAGCACCGCGTGCCACGCCGCCAGCGCCAGCATCGCCTGCGATATTCACACCAGCATCGAACCCTACGTCCATGCCTGGAGCTGGGACAGCGCCACGCTATCCACAGCAGATGCCCACCAACGGCTCCTTCGCCTCACAAAACCAGGTCACCGGTAGAATGCGTGCCCTGCAACAGGGAGGCGAAAACATTATCGCGGCTTCGCCTAACGTAGAACAAAATGCTGATGAGGCCGCCGATTACTGGAGCACTCTCTAAGCTCATAGGTGGTGTGGTGCACATTGACAGCCGCAGCCTGTTAATGTGCACTCCTCACCAGGGCGAGCACCACAGGCACGAGAAGTCAAACACAAAACCACTCACTGCATCGTCTACATATATTGCTGCAACTTTTCCAGCAATAAGCTCAACTCAAATGGCTTGACGAGAAAATCATCCGCCCCCGCCTCCTGGGCCATATGTTGCGTTTCTCTATTGGCCGAAAAGAGGATAACCGGAATATGCCTGGTTGCTGGTTGGCTCTTGAAATGTTTACACAACTCACTTCCATCCATGCCCGACATTCTAACGTCTAGTAGCAGAACGCCCACCCCTGCATCCAGGTGCTTCTCAACCTCCGCGCCATTGCGCACCGTCTCCACGATATACCCCTCGTCCTCCAGGATCATAGTCATCGCTTCAAGAATAAACCGATCATCATCTGCAATGACAATTCGTTTCGGCTCAATCATGCTGAGGCTCCTTCTCCGTAGAAAAATCGCTCGCTTGCTCCTGCTCTCTTACCAGGGGTAAGCTGAAATAGAATGTTGGTCCCTGCTCAGGCTTGCTCTCCAGCCACATATGCCCCCCATGGCGCTTAATGATTTCAGCGAAGAGATATAACCCCAGCCCGATACCAGGAATCGTACTTCTTCAAGAGATCTATAGATTTCTGGTCACCGGCTTTTTGAAATCTGTTTTGCAACACCTGACCAAATACCTTCAGGTTGGTCACTGGTGTTCGTAACTCATGCCTCACAATGCCCATGAACTCATCTTACGTCCAGACAATGGCACTCGTTAAGATATCCCACTCAAATATACCTATATGTGCCGCGTGTTGCATGAGATCCAGACACATTTATTCCGTTGTAGTTCTTGGGTCAAATTCTCGATCTCAGTTTTTGCCTGGCGCTCCCAGGTAAAGAGATGCTACGGTTCACCAGGCTTTTTGCGGGATGTTGCGTCACTTAGCAAGAATCGGAACATGCTTCTGGTAGAACCAACAAGGCTCTATCATGAGTAGATAATCAAGCAGACATCTCCCTTTGCTGCTCTCCTACAAGGATACTCCTTGCTACCAACGTCGCTCACGTCCCTCGCTACGCTCAAACCCCCTGTCCATTCTATCCTGATACATCCATTTTATCCACTAATTCAGCCCTATAAGCTGTCAAAGAAGCAGTGTGATACACAGCTTGCAGAGCGGGATGAATAAACATCAACATTGCGCAGTGAGAGCGCAAACTGGCTCATCCGCACTTTTGATGATGAGGGAAATATCCGAGCGGCAAAGCATGTTAATGAAATTTAACAACCAAAGCTGGTAACTTTTTCAAGCTGCTTCGTGCTGCCATTTGATTTCCTATCTTGGTTGTTAAATTTCATTAACATGCTGCATAAACCTCACTGTGGCTGACTTCTGCTTCGTTGAGCGCAGATTTTCAAGATTCGTTTGTCCGGTTGCTTATACATTCTAGTCTCATCATCAAAAGTGGTTTGAGCTCAGTAATAACCCTGCCCCAGTATGATGTCTCTAGGGCCACTCCTCTGATCCTTCACTCATAGGAAAAGACACAAAAAAGGTAGAGCCTACTCCTTCCTGTGAGTCAAACCAGATATGCCCCCCCATCAATTCGACAAGCTCAGAGCAGAGGTAGAGGCCCAGTCCGGTCCCCGAGATCTCCCAGGCCAGGGCATTCTCCGCGCGCATAAAACGCCCAAAGATCCGCCCATGCTGGTGTTGCGGAATACCAATTCCTCGATCCTGCACCTTAATCTGGATCTGCCGATGCAGAAGATCCTCCTCGATAGAAATAAGAACTGGCCCCCCCTGGGGACTATATTTGATCGCATTGTCAATAAGATTGGTCAGGATTTGTTCCAAGCGAGACTCATCAACGATTACTATCGCTCTTTCCCTCGCTGTGGAAACCTCGATGCGATGTTTCTCCGTGGTCTGCTGGCAATACGAGGCAACCCGCCGCACGAGCGGAACGATGTTGGTCGAACAGCACTTCAAGACCAGCCGTCCTGCTTGCAGGCGCGTGACATCGAGTAAATCTCCGGTCAGCGTGGAGAGTCGCAGGGTTGCCTCTTTGATTGCTGTAACCGCTTTCTGCTGCCGTTCTGAGAGCGGTGATGTCCCTTCTCGCGACGTCTGCCTCAGCAGTATATCCACATAGCCCGATAGGACCGTAAGAGGGGTTCGTAGTTCGTGTGCTGCAATGCCCACAAACTCGTCCTTGAGTTTCTCAGCCTCTTTGAGCACAGTGACATCCTCATACGTGACCAGCACGACTGGCTCGGAAGCAGGTATGCCCGCGCTCTGAGGGGGCGAGAAAGGTTCTGCATAGACCTGGATGGGAAGCATCCTCTCATCAGGGAGAATCATCGTCTGAAAGTCGCGCACGGGCTCGCCAGTTCTGATTGCGCGCAAAGTGGCATAGTGTTCCACTGAGAGGGGGCGTCCCTGAGCATTCAGGAGCGTAATGCCATTGGTGGTGAAAAACTCACCCAAGGGCTGCTGGAACATCCATGGTACGCCCCACACCTGATAAGCAGCACGATTGGCAAAGAGCATGCGGGCATCAGTACCCGCGACCAGAAAGACGACACATGGCAAACTATCAAGTATCTGATGAAAGAGCGTTTCTCGTCCAACAGTTTCCTCACAGTAGGCTCGCTCCATTTGCTCTCGTGTGTGACGCTCGGTAATATCGCGATTTACCTCCAAAATGGCCAGGGGCTCTCCCTGGTTATCGCGTATTAATGCTTGGCGGCTCTCAACCAGGACCTTGCGCCCATCATGGCACGTATGGGTCAGTTCTCCTTCCCACTGCCCTTGTTGCTCGAGTATGGTACCAGTGACGGCACGACTCTGAGGGTAACGTGTCTCGAGCAAAGTATGGGAGATTCTCCCTAAGGCTTCTTGTTCACTCCAACCATAGAGTCGCTCGGCTCCATGATTCCAGAAGATAATGCGGCTCATGGGGTCACTCATGAGGATTGCATCGGCAGCAAGGTTCATCAGATCCGTCAAGAGGCTGAGACGCTGTGCTTGTACCGCATAGTTGCGTTCGGTTACCCGTTGTGCGGTCACATCACGAATGGCTCCCAGAATATGAAGCTCTCCATCCAATAGGAGCGGACGCAGGCTGACATCAACCGGAAATTCCGCGCCATTTTTACGCTGGCCATAGAGTTCCAATCCAGCCCCCATGGAACGAGCATACGGAGCGGCGAAATACTGCTGTTGATGACGGAGATAAGCTTCACGAATGCGCGGTGGGAGGAGTATTTCAAGCGGCGCGCCAAAGAGCTCTTTCTCTGCATACCCGAAGAGCGCGGCCGTTTGCTCATTGAGCATAACAATCGTTCCGGACTGATTAACCAACAAGAGTGCATCCGGTGAAATATCTAAAAATGAGCGGAGATGCGTGGGCGAGATCTGCCGGAATGAAGATGAGGCAGATGCATGCTGGTCAAAAAAATCACCGCTATGAGCCATCATAGGTCTTGCTCCTATTCCACAAGCCACATAGTGTTGGAGAGGCGGGAGGCGGCCCATCTGATCGTGTACCTGATCAAGGTGAGATATCAGCCCCCTGGCACAGTTCCATCTCATGCATAATGTGCATTGATCCTATTATGTCGTATGTACAAAGAAACATCCTTTCTATTTTATTCTATTACTGACCTCGACAAAGATTGGTGAACCTGATAAACTGAAGCAATGAGCAAAGCAGAACTATCCAAGGAAAGCCGTTGTGAAGTCTCGTCATGGTCGTGGTTTCTTGACGCACACTAGAGCTTTCACGCAAAGTGAGGGCGAGCTATTTCATCCTGGGATTTACAATTCAGCATTGAGCAAAGGGAGAAACACATGGAAGAACGAGACGAACGAAACGCACCAGAAGTCGGTGAATGTTCCTTTCTCGGGAGGCAAGCCGTGGGCGGGAAACCCGCGCCCACGGAATCGAAGGAGGACAGGGGAACTGGGTCGGAATCGACACCGCGCCTCCAACTTCCCATGCCAGACCTTCAGTTGGTCCGCCTCGACCACGCGCCTGCCCTGCTTGCGTTCGAGCGGGAGAATCGGGCCTACTTCGCGGCGGTGATACCGGATCGGGGGGACGAGTTCTTTACTGAGTTCGACATGCGGCATGCGCAACTGCTCGCGCTGCAGGCCGCCGGGACGGATTACTTCCACCTGCTGGTGGCCGAGGGCGGCGAGGTGGTGGGGCGGGTGAACCTGGCCGAAGTGGCAGGCGGGTCGGCGGAACTGGGATACCGGATCGCGCAGAAGGCCGCGGGGCAGGGACTGGCCACAGCGGCGGTGCGCAAGGTGCGCGAGCTCGCTGCCACAGAGTACGGACTCACCAAGCTGCGCGCGAGGGTCACGTTAGACAATCCGGCCTCGCGCAAGGTGCTTGAACACAACGGATTCGTCGCCGTCGGTGAGTTAACGCTCAACGGCAAGCCAGCCATATCCTACATCTGCGAGCTCCGGTGATGAAGCAAAAAAAGGAGGGGAAGATTCATCTCTGCATCTCTTTCTCTTCTGCTCCTAACGCGTGAGTAAAACAGCGTTGAAGGCTCTCTCTCCGATGGCGAAGGCGTTCTTTCGCGCGCACCAGTTCTTGGCCTAAATGAGCAAGATCCCGGCAACAGAGATTTTTCAATTCGCGCCGTTTGAGCAAATTCCAGACCTGCTCCTGCGGATTAAGATCAGGCGCGTAGCCAGGCAGGCACTCCAAATGCAAACGCTTGCCTTCTTTGGATCTGAGAAATTGCTTGATCAGCTCTGCCCGATGGATAGGAGAACCATCCCAAATCACGAGCAATTTGCCTGAAACTTTGCGCAGCAGCAGACGTAAAAACCTCACCACGTCCTCGGATCGATACGCCCGCTCTTGCACTTGCATAAAGATCCGTCCTTCCTCGGTGATTCCTCCAATGGCGGAAAGGTGATCGCGTGTCAGCTTGACACGCAGGACAGGCGTCTGGCCCCGAGGTGCATACGTACGTACCGCCATTGGCAGGAAGTAAAAGCCTGATTCGTCTACAAAAATAATGGTTCGCTTCTCAACTTCCGTTTTTTTTGAAGAGCAGGCCACTGCTGCTCTTTCCAGTGTTTGATGGCTTCCTCATTGCGTTGGGTCGCTCGATCGGTTTTTGCACACTCCAACCGATCTGCCTCAGGATGCGACTGCAATGATCCGCATGATAGCTGATGCCAAAGACACCTTTGATCACCTCAGCTACCCGCTGGCCGGTCCAAACATTTCCTCGATACCCAACAGCTTCAGCACCACGCAACAGAATCAGTGACAATTGTGCTCGTTGCTCACTGCTCATCCGCAGTGCTACTCCCATTGCCCTTCTCCGGTGCAACTGAGATTAATCCGTTTTGATGGAAACTGTGAAGCGGGAGATCAAGAGATTACCTTTTCAATTGGTATTTTTCTTCTTGGCACATCATCCTCTTGCTTCTCAGTCTCCACCAAACCGGGTCACATTCGAAGAGCAAAAGCATCTCTGGGAACGCTTCTACCGTGCTAAGGGATATGCGGTCCAGAAGGTACTCCAAGGCGAAGAGCCAGACATATAGCGAGAGCGTAGCTCTATTCATCGGCCTTTCGAGGATAGAGAGGTGGTCGTTCCCTTGGTGTTATACCAGCGTCGTAGTATATTTTGAAGAGAAATGACACCTTTCTAGCAGAGGAGAGGCAACAAGCGATGCACCATCTTTCCATGGTTGAAAAACAGGCGAAGATGCAAGCAGCCACAACTATTTTAGTTATTGAGGATGATCTTCACGTAGGCAAGGAAAATGGTGCGAAAAAATGTTATGGCCCCGAAACGGTATCCAGTCGGTGAGCAAGAAACACACCATGGCTCCTTAACTGGAAAGAAGCGCGGATGTCACCTGGTGCGCTCTCGACCTTCTCCTCGAGCGAAAGCCGAGCACCACTGCGATATCGGGGACCGGAGGCGAAGCCGGGGTGATAACAGCACCGATACGTGCAGGAATAGAAACTTGCCTCTCGTCCCCGTTTTTTTACAGGACAGGAGTTATCGCAGGAAACGCTCCTGTACCTCATCTCCCAAGGACGTGTGCTCATCGCGCGACACGTCCTCGCTCCCCAACCCGTGATCTTTGTCATGGTCAAATCTGGATGAATTTCACTTCCCCTCCTCTTCGGATGCGGGTACACTCCTGTGTAGGAATTGATGCAAGCAGCGAAATGGAGCAAGGCAAAGGAGGCGTGAAGCATGATCGATTATTTTCGCTCTCCTTCTTCCTGCCACTCGTTGTACATATCCTTGCGGGACTCACGACAGGAGTCAGAGGAAGCAGAACCACGGATTGCCATCGAACGATGAGAACCAGCCTAGTTCCGGCACGCTCGTGGTCCCTCTGGAGAAGATGGACCGAACATCGCTCCCGCTTGTAGGGGAAAGGCAGCCAAAACAATCAAGTTACAGAGATGAAGAGGAGGTTTTATGGTCGTTATGACTGCACGTATTCTACAGATCATCGTTGGTCTTGCCGGGCTATGTGCCCTGGTGCTTGGCTTGGTAATCTGGATCGCCAACATTGACCTGACTGACATTCATATGTTCTTCGGCCTGCTTGTCACCCTGGGGCTGCTGGTGATGAGCATCATCGCACTCACCGCCAGGGGACTGCGCATCTGGGGCATGGTCGGGATCGTCTACGCCATCATCCTGCTAATCTTTGGCGAGTTGCAATTCAAGCTACTCGTCGGGAATCTGCACTGGCTGATCCAGGCGCTGCATCTGCTGGCCGGCATCGGCGCTATCGTGCTGACGGGCGCATTCGGCGCGCGCTACAGGACGCTCAAGCGCAGCGAGGCGAAGCCCGAGACTGCGTCTCAAGTGTCGCGGCTCTGAGTTTATGTTTGTTGAAAGGTCGTCACACGCCGCAGGAGGCCCGATACATGTATGCGCAGCATGCAAAGTACACAGAAACATGGAAGGAAAAACGATGCAACATATTCTGGTGACCGGCGGTGCGGGAAGACTGGGCCGCCTGGTGGTAAAGCACTTGAGCGCCGCAGGCTATCGGGTGCGTGGGATGAGTCGCCGGGCCAGCCCGGGAGAGGATTGGCCCGGCGCTGAGTGGAAGCAGGCGGATCTGGTGACTGGCGAGGGCCTCTCTCGCGCCGTCCAGGGTATAGATGTGGTGGTCCATACTGCCGGCCAAGGGACCTGGCAGGTCGATTTCGAAGGCACGCGCCGCCTGCTGGATGCTGCCCGCCAGGCGGGTGTCTCGCATGTGGTCTACATTTCGATTGTGGGCATTGATCGGGTTCCATATAACTATGGCAAAGTCAAGCTCGCCTGCGAAGATCTCATCGAGCACAGCGGTATTTCCTGGTCCATCCTGAGAGCGACCCAGTTTCATTACCTCATCGAGCTCGTGCTGCACACGCTAACCAGGCTTCCTCTGGTGGCGCTTGTGCCGACTGACCTGTTGCTGCAACCGGTGGCCGAGGAGGAAGTGGCCGGGCATCTCTGTGAGATCGTCCAGGCTGGCCCCTCCGGTCGCCTGCCAGATATGGGTGGCCCGCAGGTCTACACCTCGGGAGAGCTGGCGCGGATCTGGCTCAAGCAACATGGGATGCACCGTGTCATTCTCCCGATCTTCCTGCCTGGCAAAACCGCCCGCGGCCTGCGCCAGGGTGGCAATACCTGCCCCCAACAGGCGACTGGTACAATCAGCTGGGAAGCATGGCTCCAGCACCACTAAGTCCATACCCTGGAATTCTTGGAGACGTGTTTCTCTTTCGCAGCCAACTCAAGCTAGCTGAGAGACAAGCGAGGGTCAGGCTGACTGGGTGAGAGCTGGAATCAAAGCGCGAGAAGAGCTCTACGAGAGGAGGAAACAGATGCGTATTTCCCGAGAGGGTCAGCTAGTAACGTTGATCAATGTCTTTGAGACGAAGCCTGAGCAGCAACAGGAACTGATCGATGCGTGGGTGCGCTTCGTCGAGTCCGTCATGGAGGGTGGGCCGGGCAAAACAGCGGTGGTAAAATGGGAGCGGATGCCCAGTGACATCATTTGTGGCGCCCAAAAGAAAGGGTCCTGTTATGCGAGTACGAGACGAGAATCAGTGGCGAGCAAAGGGAAATATAAGCCAGGAGGAAGTCGAGACCAACGATGAAGTGATGAGGGAGAGTGGCGTCACCATCCCCATCTGGCGGCTCTATCAGCACTTCTGGCTGCTGATTTGTCTGTCCTTTCCTCTGATTTCTTTGGTACGCAAACCAGATGCCTGGCTTCGTCTCGCTGTGGGCGGCACGGCCCTGCTCTTTTTTGCGATCAGTTATACCTGGATCATGTGGCCGCATCCCACGAGCCGGGGAGTGCAAACCCGTGGCCGATCCCATTTGTCGGTACTCCTGTTGGTTACGCTCGGCCTCCAGGTCACCGTGTTCAGCCACCTTGATGATCCTGCCTGGCTCTGGCCCTTTCTCGGGGTGAGTGCCATGGCTGGAGTGGTGCTCCCCATGCGCCGGGCGGGGGTGGTCGTCGTGCTCTTAACTCTGTTGCCGCTCCTCATCACTATCTTCACCCATAGAGACGTGGCAGAGATCAATTGGTGGTGGCTCATCGCGCTGATGCTGCTGGTGCGAGGACTGGGCCTGGATATGATTGGCGTATCCCGTCTGGGCAGCGCCCTTCGAGAACTGCATACGGCGCGCCGAGCACTTGCTCGCCTAAAAGTGGAGGAAGAGCGCCTGCGCCTGGCGCGGGATTTGCATGATCTGCTGGGACAAAGGCTCTCGATGATTACCCTGAAGAGTGAACTGGCCCGTGGCCTGATCACGGAAGATCCCGCCCGCTGTGCCCAGGAACTCGCTGAGATTGAACAGGTCGGGCGGATGACGCTACGCGAAGTTCGCAAGACCGTCGCGGGCTACCGGCAACCGCGACTTGTGAGCGAATTAGACGGGGCACAACAACTGCTCGAAGCAGCGGGGATCGAGTATTCCGTCGAGCAGCTTCATGGAGAGCTTCCCCAGCCACTCGATGCGGTCCTGGCGTGGACGGTGAGGGAAGGGGTCACCAACGTCATCCGTCACAGCCGGGCACGACACTGTCTGCTGCGGTTCACGCGGGTTCAGGGGTGGATTGGGGTGGAGATGCTCAACGATAGGGAAGGGACAGCAGATGCTGACACGCAACGCATCGGCCAGGGGAGTGGGCTACTTGGCCTGCGGGAACGGGTGAGTAGACTGGGAGGAACGATGGAAGCTGGTCCACTTCTGCTGGAAGGCGAGCCACATTTTCGCTTACATGTGGAACTGCCGATGCAGCCCCAGGTGGGAGTGACAGCGATACCGGAGGAACGATCATGATCCGTGTGTTATTGGCAGAAGATCAGGCGATGGTGCGTGGGGCACTGGCAGCGTTACTGAGTCGAGAACCAGATATCGAGGTCGTCGCGGAAGTGGCGCGGGGGGATACGGTCGTCGAAGCAGCTCTGACGGCTCTCCCAAATGTGGCGCTGCTGGATATTGAAATGCCTGGGGAAAACGGACTCGAAGCTTCCCACGCGTTGCGCACGGCGTTGCCATCCTGCCGCGTAGTGATCCTGACTACCTTTGGGCGTAGCGGCTATCTGCGCCGGGCGATGGAGAGCGGGGCAGTCGGCTTTCTACTCAAAGATGCCCCAGCCTCCGAACTGGCTTCCGCCCTGCGGCGGGTGATGCAGGGGGAACGAGTCGTTGATCCCGAACTAGCCTTGCTGGCGCTTTCGGAGGGAAACAATCCCTTGACCCATCGAGAGCGGGAGGTGCTCGCCGCTGCCCTTCCTGGCCTCAGTCATGCAGAGATCGCTGCACGCCTTTCTTTATCCGAAGGAACGGTGCGCAATCACCTTTCCGCAGCCATACAGAAATTGGGGGCACGCAATCGGATGGAGGCGGCACACCTGGCCGAACAAAAGGGATGGTTGTGATCACGCTGTTCTTCTGCTCTCGCTCTTCTGAACGGGACGCGATAGGGCGCCGCACAATGATTCTAAACCATCGCGTGTTTTTTCCCTCGCACCTGTTTATCACCAATGAGATGGGATGTCTCCTTCTCAGACCGGGGTGACATGCCATGAGGTGAATGTCATACAACTCGCCTGCCCTCTCTGAAGGATATATTGACAGTAGCAACTTGGATACAGGATTCATTGCAGGTAGCGCCCTTTGCCGCTCAGATATTCGATATTGAAAGGCGCTTCGGATTGTGTGGTTCCATCAACTTCACCATGGCAATTCTTTCGCTCCTCGTGTTTGAAGGGATTGCAAAGCAGTTGTACCCGTTCTTAGACTTTCAGGCGGGGGCGAAGCCTTTTTTGTTCCAAGCCCTAGCACAGCGGCAATAAAGCAGAAGTCGCAACGGTTCTGTCAGAACTGAGAAAACAGAAACGAATCAGATTGAATAGAATGCCTCGATATGCTGCCTCTCACCGGGAGGAAACCTGTATCGATGCCTTCAAAGCTGCAAGCCAATCGAGGAAAGCTTTTCACCGCTCTGAGTGTGGGATTGGTTCTCCCATCTTGGTACGAGGATGAAGAGAGCTCCGTAATTCGTCAAAAGCACGACAGAAACGAACTGCTGAATTGAAGTTTCCGAAGCCACGCATGGGATAATACCATTGCTTGATTCCTCGATGCTCTTGCTCCACGTGATTATTGAGGGGCTTATTGGTTTGATGAAGTACATGTCCACCCAGCGTTTCACGCACTGCTCGTGGGTAGGAGGCATGTCCGTCCGTTGGTACCCGTTCCGGAGCATGACCAACAACGGCGAGAGCTTGCTTGAAAAACAGTTGGGCTGCCTCCATGTCCCGTTTCTCGCTCAAGCGGGAATCCACCAAGGTGCCATCTGCATCAATAGCGCGATAGAGAGAACACCATTTCCCCTTGACCCTGACGTACGTTTCATCTACATACCACGACTGCCCCGCTTATCCGTGTCGTTTCGCCCGCAATTGCTCTGCAATGAGTGGAGCAAACCGCCTTTCCCACTCCCGAACAGTCTTTATAAGAGAATACCCATCCTCGCCCGAGAAACATCTCGGCGAGATCTCGCAGACTCAACGTGTACCGGAGTCGCCACAGGATAACCAAAAGAACAACATCGGTGGCATATTCCAGAAAGTTGAACGGCGTTCCTGTCCGTTCGTTGAAGCGTTGCTGACAAATTGAGCAGCGGAACATCCGATAACCGAGCGCTGTCTTCTGCTTTTGTTCTTCTGCGGTAGCTGAGTCGCAGTGGGAGCAGTTCATACATCACTCTCATCAGATGGGTTGTTGTTCTCAGCATACCTCCCCAGCGATTTCCAGATCAAGTTTTCTTCTGAACTCTGACACTACCGGTTTGTGGTCCAAAGAAACGGGTCACACACGAGAGGAATTCCACCCACCGTGCTTCAGCGCTTCTTGTGCTCCATTCCAGGGCTTTTTCCGTCACCTTATACTGGAGGGAGGAACGGAAATGAGGAGGTAACCATGCGTTCACGTTTTTCATCCATAATGGAAACAACAGCATCAAACAATAGTGCCTGGTGGTTTGTCATGATCGCAGGGATTGCAGCGATTGTTGTGGGATTGTTGCTTCTTATCTCGCCAGGAACGACGCTTCTTGTGCTCGTACAACTCTTAGGAGTCTATTGGTTGGTAACTGGTGTTCTTGCTTTTGCCAACCTCTGCATTGATAGAACGCTGTGGGGGTGGAAGCTTGTCTCTGGTGTTTTAGGCGTTGTTGCAGGTCTGCTCGTTTTACGGAATCCATTATTGAGCGCGATCTTAGTGCCAAAATTGCTGGTGATCTTTCTGGCAATAGATGCGTTTGTTATGGGGGTAACACAGAACATTCATGCGTTCAGAGGTGGCGGTTCCAGCCTCGCTATCCTGGGCATCATGAATGCCATCTTTGCCATCATTTTGCTGTTGAACCCACTCATTGGAGTTCTTCTTCTGCCGATTATTCTGGGTATTATTGCGGTGATTGGCGGAGGTCTTGCAGCTATTCGAGCCTTTGCTTCGCGTCCGCGACAGACGCCGCTACAACCGCCCGGGGCACAGCCTGTGTAAGGCACGCACACTTGAAGATGACGGCTCTGAACTGACCCAAACCCGATGTGCAACTGTTTGGTATAAGATGTTTCTCAGGAGGAGGACCATACTCTCGATGCGAAAGGGATGATTTTTTTAGAGAAAACCCTCATACACATGCGTATGAGGGTCGTATGTGAGCCAGGGTACTTACTACTGAGCAAACTTTGCCGCTAGCTCGCGAGCACTCGGCTCAACCAGGATCGAGCCATCAGGGAAGATAATGGTTGGGACAGTACGCTTACCGCCGTTGACCTTGACCACAAATTCCGCGGCCTGCTCATCCTCTTCAATGTTTATATCCTCATAGGCGATGCTATGCGAATCAAACCAGCGTTTCGCCATACGGCAATCACCACACCAGGTAGTGCTGTACATCTTAATGGTTGTATTAGAGGTTGTTGTATCCGACACTGATAGCTCCTTAGTGAGAAAGTAATTTATCGACGAGGTTTTGGGTCTCGCTTCTAAAAACAAGCCTTGGCTCTGATCTATTCCCATTATAGCGCCTCGAACTCAACTATTAGCATAATGGAAATCTTCTCCTGGCGCAACCAGGACTCTTCTCGCCTGCGGCGCTCATATCTTCCTATGAAGGGTTGTTGTATAAATTGAGACCAAAAATAGAAAGAGCGTGACTCCATCAAGTGTCTGCTGATGAAATCACGCTCTTGTCAATACCTGCCAAAGAAGTACTCCCTCAATTTTGCTGAGCCACGCTGGCCTGCTCCTGCTCCCCGTGCCGCTCGTCCTCTCACTCGTGCTCAGGTCTGATCTCAGACCGCTCTCACTCACACCACAAGGACTCACCACATTCGCGAAGAAATACTTGGGAAACAAGCCGTACGATCATTAGTACTGCTCCGCTCCACCTGTTACCAGGCGTCCACGCGCAGCCTATCCACCAGGTCTTCTTCCTGGGATCTTGACTCTTCTAGAGAGTGGGAAAAGTTATCTTCGGGTCGGCTTCGCGCTTAGATGCTTTCAGCGCTTATCCCTTCTTGACGTAGCTACCCAGCTCTGGAGGAGGCCCCCCAACTGGCGCACTAGCGGTCAAGCCATCTCGGTCCTCTCGTACTGAAGATGACTCCCCTCACTTTTCCGACGCCCACGACGGATAGAGACCGAACTGTCTCGCGACGTTCTGAACCCAGCTCGCGTGCCGCTTTCATGGGCGAACAGCCCAACCCTTGGGACCTACTCCAGCCCCAGGATGCGACGAGCCGACATCGAGGTGCCAAACCTTGCCGTCGATGTGAACTCTTGGGCAAGATAAGCCTGTTATCCCCGGGGTAGCTTTTATCCGTTGAGCCACACTCCTTCCACACGGGAATGTGGGATCACTAAGCCCGACTTTCGTCCCTGCTCGGCGTGTCAGCCTCACAGTCAAGCTCCCTTGTGCCTTTACACTCTACAGAGGGTGATGTCCATCCACCCTGAGGGAACCTTTGGGCGCCTCCGTTACTCTTTGGGAGGCGACCGCCCCAGTCAAACTACCCATCTGGCCCTGTTCACGTCCCGGATCACGGTGACGTGTGAGACACAAACCATGGTGAGAGTGGTATTTCACTGCTGCCTCCTGCAAGCCCACAAGCCTGCTCTCTCCGGCTCCCACCTATGCTACGCACACCATACTTCGTTTCCAGGCCAAACTGTAGTAAAGCTCCACGGGGTCTTTTTGTCCTGTCGTGGGTAACCCGTATCTTCACGGGTACTTCAATTTCGCCGAGTCCTCTGTCGAGACAGCGCTCAAGTCGTTACTCCTTTCGTGCGGGTCGGAACTTACCCGACAAGGAATTTCGCTACCTTAGGACCGTTATAGTTACGGCCGCCGTTCACCGGGGCTTAGATTCGTGGCTACGCACACCACTCCTCGTAACCTTCCGGCACTGGGCAGGAGTCAGCCCCTATACTTCCGCTTTCGCGTTCGCAGAGACCTGTGTTTTTGGTAAACAGTCGCTTGAGCCGATTTCTTGCAACCTTCTCACCACCTGTGCAAGCACAAGCAGCTACGCAGGCACCCCTTCTTCCAAAGGTACGGGGTTAATTTGCCGAGTTCCTTAACAGAGGGTCGCTCGATCACCTGGGGAGATTTCCCCCTGCCTACCAGTGTCGGTTTGCGGTACGGGCGGAACAATTTCTGGCGAGAGGCTTTTCTTGACGGCCTGGGGACCAATGACTTCCGCACCCTCGCGGGCGCTCGGCCTCCGTGTTACGCATCTGTGTCCGGGATTTTCCTCGGTCACGCGCTTCAACAGAGGCACCGATCCTGTCCATTCGATCGGCTCACCTTCCCTACCGCGTCCCCCCATTGCTCATAACGAAACGTTCCGGTGCAGGATTCTCTGACCTGCTTTCCATCGCCTACGGCATGACGCCCTCGGCTTAGGGCCCGACTCACCCTGGGACGATTGACGTTGCCCAGGAACCCTCAGGCATTCGGTGTGTCTGGTTCTCGCAGACATTGCGCTACTCATTCCGGCATTCTCACTTCTCTTACCTCCACCAGTCCTTGCGGTCTGGCTTCTCAGGCGTCGAGAACGCTCCCCTACCAATATAGGTAGTCCTATATTCCACGGCTTCGGTACGATGCTTAAGCCTCGATACGTTGTCGGTGCCATTGCACTCGACCAGTGAGCTATTACGCACTCTTTAAATGGTGGCTGCTTCTAAGCCAACATCCTGGCTGTTTGGGCGCATTGACCCCCTTTGACACTGAGCATCGATTTGGAGACCTTAGCCGATGGTCTGGGCTGTTTCCCTTTTGACGACGAAGCTTAGCCCCCGCCGTCTCACTCACCTGGATCCTGTCCTGGCATTCGGAGTTTAAGTAGGGTTGGTAACCCGCACAGGGCCCCTAGCCTATCTAGTGCTCTACCTCCAGGATAGTCGTGTCAGGTGGCTGTACCTCAATACATTTCGGGGAGAACCAGCTATCTCCGTGTTCGATTAGCATTTCACCCCTACCCACAAGTCATCCCCCAGTTTTGCAACACTGGTGGGTTCGAGCCTCGACGGACTGTTACATCCGCTTCACTCTGCTCATGGGTAGCTCACACGGTTTCGGGTCGCATCGCCGCTACATACACGCCTATTTGAGACTCGGTTGCCCTCTGGCTCCCCAGCTTTAGCGCTGGTTAACCTGCAACGTGCGATGCACTCGCCGGATCATTCTACAAAAGGCACGCCATCAGCCCTTGGTTCCTCATGGAACAGTGGCCTCTGACTGCTTGTGAGTACGTGGTTTCAGGGACTCTTTCATCCCCCTCTCGGGGTACTTTTCACCTTTCCCTCACGGTACTTGTTCGCTATCGGTCGCTGAAGTTCTTTAGCCTTGGAGGGTGGTCCCCCCAGCTTCCCACAAGATTGCACGTGTCTCGTGGTACTCAGGATACTTCTCACAGCCATTCTCTCGTCCTCTACGGGACTCTCACCCCCTCTGGTGGCACGTTCCAATGCCTTCGAGTAAGAAAATGTCTGTTGATAGAAGTCCTACAACCCCGCCTATTCACAAGGAATAGATGGTTTGGGCTCGTCCCGGTTCGCTCGCCACTACTACGGGAATCTCGGTTGATTTCTCTTCCGCAGGCTACTGAGATGTTTCAGTTCACCCACGATCCTCCATATCGCCTATGTGTTCAGCGATAGGTCTCCAGACATGACTCTGGAGGGGTTGCCCCATTCGGATTCTCAGGGCTCATCGCTTGGATGCAGCTCCCCCTGAATGTTTCGCCGGTCTCCGCGTCCTTCATCGGTCTTCAGCGCCAAGGCATCCACCTCGTACTCTGTTTCGCTTGTTCTGCCTTGTCTGCTTCTTGCTTGTTGGTTCGTTACCCTTGTTGTATGGGATCTCGGTCTTCTTTCTTCACTGTCACGAGCTCGATATGACTCACGCCACGGTTGAACACTTACATGCCAACATGCTCGCTCAGCAAAATTGAAGGATACTTCTTTGGTTGTTCAGGTACAATGCGGGCTTCGGATCTGGAATAAACCAGCGGCCGAACCGCTCAAGAGTGGAAGCAGGGTATCAACGGACAGGTCGTTCCTGTTCGACCTGAGAGTGCACTACCTCGAAGGGTAGTGATGACTCCCTAGAAAGGAGGTGATCCAGCCGCACCTTCCGGTACAGCTACCTTGTTACGACTTCACCCCAATCACCGACCCCACCCTCGACGCCTGCCTCTCCGAAGAGTTAGCCTGGCGGCTTCAGGTGTTGCCGACTTTCGTGGTGTGACGGGCGGTGTGTACAAGACCCGGGAACGTATTCACCGTAGTGTGCTGACCTACGGTTACTAGCAACTCCACCTTCATGCAGGCGAGTTTCAGCCTGCAATCTGAACTGAGACCAGGTTTTTGAGCTTGGCTCCCCCTCGCGGGTTGGCATCCCTTTGTTACTGGCCATTGTAGCGTGTGTGTCGCCCAAGTCGTAAGGGCCGTGCTGACTTGACGTCATCCCCGCCTTCCTCCCTTACGGGCAGTTCCGCCTAGAAGTTGTAATAGGCAGTAGGGGTTGCGCTCGTTGCGGGACTTAACCCAACATCTCACGACACGAGCTGACGACAGCCATGCAGCACCTGTGCAAATGTCCCGAAGGAACAGCGCATTACCGCTGGTGCATCTGCATGTCAAGACTTGGTAAGGTTCTTCGCGTTGCATCGAATTAAACCACACGCTCCGCTGCTTGTGCGGGTCCCCGTCAATTCCTTTGAGTTTTAATCTTGCGACCGTACTCCCCAGGCGGACCACTTATTGCGTTTGCGACGGCACGGAAGGGGTCGATACCTCCCACACCTAGTGGTCATCGTTTACGGCTAGGACTACCAGGGTATCTAATCCTGTTCGCTCCCCTAGCTTTCGCACCTGAGCGTCAGATGCTTCCCAGGACACTGCCTTCGCCATTGGTGTTCCTCCGGATCTCTACGCATTTCACCACTCCACCCGGAATTCCGTGTCCCTCTGAAGCCCTCAAGTCTCGCCGTTTCCGAAGACCTTTCCCAGTTGAGCCGGGAACTGTCACTCCAGACGTACGAAACCGCCTGCGTGCGCTTTACGCCCAGTAACTCCGGACAACGCTCGCCCCCTACGTATTACCGCGGCTGCTGGCACGTAGTTAGCCGGGGCTTGTTCCTGAGGTACCGTCCTTACTCGTCCCTCAGAAAAGCAGTTTACACTCCGAAAAGCGTCCTCCTGCACGCGGCGTTGCTCGTTCAGGGTTGCCCCCATTGACGAAAATTCCTCACTGCTGCCCCCGTAGGAGTCTGGGCCGTTCTCAATCCCAGTGTGGCTGACCATCCTCTCAGACCAGCTACCGATCGTGGCCTTGGTGAGCTCTTACCTCACCAACAAGCTAATCGGCCACAGGCCCATCCCAAGGCGCCCTTGCGAGCTTTGTTTCTCTTGCGAGAAGCATATGCGGTATTGTCGGCGATTTCTCGCCGGTATTCCTCACCTCGGGGCAGGTACCCATGTGTTACTCACCCGTCCGCCACTCCCTCTCTTGCGAGAGAGCGTTCGACTTGCATGTGTTAGGCACGCCGCCAGCGTTTATCCTGAGCCAGGATCAAACTCGCCATTCAAATGTGAATGTATCTTTCTACATCACTGCTACACAGCGATGGAGTAAGCGTTGTAAGTTTGCGTCCAGGCTAGAAGCACGTTGTCGTTACTTCATTGCTTTGTTCGCAGAATTGACAGGAACGGTGTTCTTCGCGATTGAGAGATGCTCAATCAACGAAGTTCCGTTGTACTTCTGCATTCCACTCTTCAGTTGTTCAGGGTGCTCTGGTTCGTTCTTCTTTTGCGTGATGAACCGCAACCCGGCAAGCCCATGAGCTTGCACTTGTGTGTCGCTCCGGCGTTCGCGGTGTTCGTGTTCGCCGTTGACTTCGTCAGTATCGCATACACTTTGCGCTTTGTCAAGTACTTTTCTGACCTCTTTTTGCGACCGCTGAAAACTCGTTTTCAGTCGTGCAAAATCTGGTCAGGAACCCTCTCTGCATCCTGTCAGAGACAGCACAAAAAGCACGCTCACTCTTCTTGGAGAGAACGTGTCATGCAGCGGGGGAAGTACCCGTGGCGAGCCACCTTAGCGTGGCACCTGGGCATCTGCGGTCCTGCACTTCAAAAGCGAGGTACAGACGCCGGGTAAATCGGACAGGAGCACCGATCAAACCGGTGATTGTCGCTGTTTACCATGTGTTTGGAGTGAAGGCATTATGCCATAGACCTTATCTCCATGTCAAGGCTTTACCCTGACTTCAATCTCATTATAGCCCTACCCCAAAGAGGGGACCGGGGAAAAGAAAATCTTTTCCCCGGTCCCCTCGATAAGCTTCGTGCGGCTTCTAGACTTCTGCGACGGCTACTGATGGTTTATTGATGCGTTCAAGAAGTACATTTAAAAACTTCTTGCCACCTGTAGCAACAAGCATGGGATTACGCGCCATAATTCCCATAAAGAGACTGGCACTATAGTCACAATGCAAGGCCTGGGCCATTTGCGCGGGGGTCAGACGCTTTAACAGATCAAAGGCATCATCCCACTGTTGATCTGTATACGCAGCAATATGCTTATTAATCAGGTAGGAAAGCTCCATATCGCGACCAAAGCGCGCACGCCATTTCTTATCGAAACGGCTCAAGAAGGCGCCTGATACATCACGCTGCTGAACAGCCTCGGCGGCGACCTCGCCCGCCATCTGGCCTGAGTACATCGCAAAACGAATGCCCTCACCTACCAGGGTCGACCCCTGAGCACCAGCATCGCCTGCCAGTACCAGTCCATCACGGCAGAAACGCTCCACCGGCCTTATAGCTGGGAAGAGACCAGTATGATATTCAACCGGGCTTGCACCGCGCAGTTTCTCTTTTAGCTGCGGCATATGCAGGATACGATCCAAATAAACACGCGCGTCGTTATCGCAATCGGGATGAATCACACCTGTTCCGAGGCGCACGCGCCCATTTCCACGTGGGAAGACCCAGGCATAGCCCTGTGGAGCATACTCGCTTCCCATAATGAGATAGACGGTATCCTGGGGATAATGGGGGGCATAAAGGTCATACTCAGCGCCAAAACCATAGCGGTGAAAGGCCTCGCCCATATCTGTGCGTACCCCGATATGGCGCGAGAAGCCGCTGGCATCGATCGTCACGTCAGCGTGTACTTCGCTACGCTCACTTACGTGATTTTTATAGGTCACACCTGCTACACGCTCACCATTAGTCAACACCTTGTCAACCGTGTGGCGTACGCGTATCTCAGCCCCGGCACTCACCGCGCGGCCCGCCAGGTGCTGGTATAAGCCACGAATATCAATCACACAGGCAACCGCGGGATTATAGTTTACTTCGAACTCGCGTTTGGGGGAGACAAAGACAATCTTCGTGACCGGGTGATAGAGGTGATGAGGCACTTTCAATGCCTTCATATCGCTGATCCAGCTTCCGCCGCTGGTATGGATGGGATAACCAATTTCGTTCTGTCGCTCCAGAACCAGGGTACGCATCCCTTTGGCAGCCGCAGCCTCAGCCGCGGCCAGACCAGCGGGGCCGCCGCCTACAATAAGTACTTGATACTCGTCTGGCATGAGATTCCTTCTACAAACTTCGGAGACTACCTATGCAAAAACCTAAGCACGGGAGCGCCAGCCACGGTTGTGACACTGCCATGCCACCGTTTGCCCCCAAATGGGAGGTTGGTTTTCGTATAAGAAAGGGGTGATTTGAAATAGGAACAGTATGAGCCATTTCTGGTATAGGTTCAGCGAAAACTAGATCACTTTTCCTGGCTCTATTTGAGGCATAGTATAGACCACGGATCTATTACTGTCTATACTATGCAACCTGGATAAAGGCCTCCGACTAGGATGCGGGGGCCATTAGTTGAGACAGGGGATTAGTACCATCCCACGTTCCACTTGCCGCCAGAGGTCGGAAACGCGCAAATAATTCCTCGCTATACCAACCCTCTTGCCTGGTACGCCATATGACCTCGCGATGAGCCTGCTGACCATAGGCAAACGCGGTTACATCTGGCAGGCTTTGCCAGAGGCTGAGCGTGGCCTGGTAAAACAGAGGGGCCTCGCCAATCCCCACCGAATTGAGTAACGCTGGCTGCTCCAACAATTGCTCAGCCACGGCTGGCACCGCGCCCAGAAAGGCTCTAACTCGATTGGGGCGAATGGTAGCACGCGTTAAGATAACCCAGGGACCTGGCTGGGGTGGTGAGACCGGCATCATCTCGCGGAAAGGGTCCTGGCCTCCCCAGACACCATGCCAGCGCACAGGCTGCATATACACCGTCCAGACCTCCTCAGCCTGGCTTTGCACACGCTTCATCAATGCAGATTGAACTTCAAATTGGTGCAAAGCGGCATAAGAGTGCCATACGGAGAAAATGGCGGAACGCCGCAAATCGGCATGTGAATCAAAAGCCTTGCCCTGGCCCACACCTAACAAGCGCCAGAAGTGCAATCCTGGCGTACGCGCCATCGTCCAGCGATCCAGCCCCAGATATACCAACGTGCGTAGACTTGGCTCCTGGTAACGAATCAAGGTAAACGCAACGATAGGTTCATTGCCGGAAATCATTTGAGATAGCCCAAGATGATGCATGTAGAAGCTCTCCTGTCACATCACTATTATAGGCTAGACGCGCACAAACACACAATCGAGCCTCTGCCTGTGGACAGAAGCACATCCTTGTTCAGATTTTACATTAATACTGTACAGCTAACAGCAAAACTCAACTATTCAACAACTCACCAGGTGCAACTTTTATACATTGGCATACGTGTATTTACCTATAGATACTCTATCAGTGACAAAATTGACGTAAGCAGTAGAGCGGTATCCTACAAAGAATGCCGCATTGTCAGGTAAGCATACTTATGCCGCCTGGCTTGCATGTTAGGAGGAAACGCTTATGACTACGCATCAACATACAACTGCAATAGGTGTTTTTACAGAGCGTGCTCAGGCGGATCGTGCCCTGGAGGCTTTGCATAATGCGGGCTTTACCGATGATATGATCGGTTTTATCCAGCGTGACCTGCGTAATGCTGATACTGGTCGCGCCGCTACAGATGCGACTGAGATGCCCGCGACTGCCGATGATAAGACAGGGGCAGCAGCGACAGGAGCAGTGGGAGGCGGCATTCTGGGTGGATTGCTCGGCGCGGCAGCGGCCCTGGTCATTCCTGGTATTGGCCCGGCCATCGCTGGCGGCATTTTGATTACAACGCTGGGTGGCGCCGCCATTGGAGCTGTAGCAGGCGGCCTGATTGGCGCGCTTACGAATATGGGTATTCCCGAAGATGAGGCGCGTTACTACCAGCAGGAGCTTGAAGCGGGTCGTACCCTGGTCACGGTCAACGCGGGCGACCGCTATGATGAGGCAGTAACCATCCTGCGCGGACAGGGCGCTTATGATGTGCATGCGCAGCCTGGTTCTCAGCAGCCTATCGCTGGCACCTATGGTACACAAAACACAGACCCACGCTATACGACAAACGAACAGCGCACCTACAACCGAGAAAACTATCCTGTCACAAATGTAAAACAGCCTGCCGACGCTGTTGGCACATCATATACTGGCTCTCCCGTGGGGGCTGGCACCGAGAACTATCGCACAAACAATCCGCAAGAGGGCGAAGATTTCCAGGGCAATAACGCCGGTATGTATCGGAAGGACATGCCTCCTATGCAGGAGGATGATGCCTCGCAGCATCGTCAGCTCGATGATTACACCACACACACGTCTTCAATACAGCAGGGTAATCTGAACAGACCTGGATATGACAATACCACTGCCCAGACGCCCTATGACCAGCGCAATATGCAGACACAGCCCTACAGTCAGAATGATCCCGCCTACGATCAGTCGGCTCAGCAGCGCTACAATCAGGGGATGGAACAATCAGAGACGCAGTCACCGTATACCCAGGATCAGGCAGAATACGGCACCAATGCAGCCCCAGGTAATGATCCCTATCGCGTGACGGATACGACAGATACATATAATAATCCCAACGCAGATCCAAACATGGCGCCACGCAAGAACTATCCTTACGAGGAGCGCTCTGATACCATCAACAATCCTGGCAGTAATCAACCAAACAATCCTCAGCGACGCCGTGATCTCCGCCCCGAGGAGATACGCAAGGAGAACACACCGCCACCAGCGGACAACCAATACTAATGCTCATAGTAAATGCGGGCATGCCCCAAAAACAGAGCAGGAGAGAGGCGCATAGTGTATGCGCCTCTCTCTTTTTTACACATATATAAACGCTTGCTGACTCATCCGCCCCCATGCCTTACCACCTTTCGAGCGGCGTTGCATTTGACTTTGAGCTCATTTCATGCTATAATTAGAACAAGATTTCAATGTGCATCGTACACTAACGGGTCATTACTCACTTATTTACCACCACGTTTGCTTATTCTTTTTCTCTATCATAAATGTGCCCCTGCAGGGCCGGAGGTTAGTGTACACATGAGCATTTTTCAATTAACACAAACCATCCAGATCATGCCGTCGCTCCCTACCCGTTCAAGCAGGCGTCCTTCACAGCCTATGCTGCCCGGGCTAGAGCCGGAGATTGAAGTAAAGCCAAAAATTTCTAATCGCCAGATTGCGGAAGTGCTCTCAGGTATCGCGGACCTGATCGAAGCGCAAAACGGCAACCCTTATCGCATCCAAGCCTACCGCAATGCTGCGCGAGGCGTTCTTGAGTTATCCGAGCCCGTGGCCGATATTCTGGCACGCAACGAGGAACCAACGATCCCCGGTGTGGGAGAACGGCTGCGTACACGCATCCGCGAGCTGGCCCAGAGCGGAACCATGACCTTCCAGAATGGCCTCTGCATGCCAGCGCTACCCGCGGGGGTACGGGCCTTAATGAATATCGAGCATGTCGGTCCTTACACGGCGATCCGTCTCTATGAAGAATTAAGCATCGACTCGCCCGAGAAGCTCTTCCGCGCCGCGCAGCAGCAACGCATTCGCCAGCTAGCAGGCTTTGGTGCGCGCAGCGAGGAGCGCCTGAAGGAGGCGGCCCTGCATCTACTAGGCAAGAAGACTTCTCATCAACCGCTCGGCGGCGCTGCCTGAGCTAGCTATACCTCGTCCCTGCTGTGCTCATGAATGAGAACAGGCAGATGGCTTGCGATGATATCTGCAAGCCATCTGCCTGTTCTTTTTACATTCAGAGATGTAAGGTCAACAGTAAGCGTTGTGTGCCTACTAGAGTACAGCCTCTAATTCGTCCAGCACAGAGATCTGTGAAGCAATCATTGGACGGTACTCCTCTTGACAGACATCATCATAGCGATTGATCCACATACCACGCATGCCAGAGTGATAGGAACCAGCGATATCCCTGGGCAGGCTATCACCGACCATGACCGCCTGCTCAGGCGCAACGCCTAACTCCTGCAAGACATGAACAAATATCTCCGGCTCAGGCTTACCAATACCAACCTCTCCTGATACGGCAATCGTATCAAAATACTGTTCCAGGCCAGAGGCTCGGATCTTCTCTCGCTGCAGATCGGGTGCGCCATTCGTCAAAAGGGCCAGCGCATACCGCTGCTTTAGCGTGCTCAGTGCCGCTTCTACATCAGAAAAAACCCGATAACAGCTCCGGCGCTCCTCACGGAAACAGGCAGCCAACTCTTCGGCCAGTTCATCATTGATGATATCCTGCTCCGCCAGAGCGCGTTTCCATAGGAGTTGCTGGAAGATAGGGACCCATTGGAAGAGCGCCTGGAGGTCTGGAGTCTCACCCTCAAAGCGGCCCCACATCCCCTCTGACGCGCTGATGCCGATGGCATGGCAATAGGCGTAGGTGGGGGCCTCTGCCCAGAGTAATTTTGCGTGTCTATAAGCATCTATGCGCAACCGCGCGCTATCAAGCTGAACACGCGCTTGTGCATAGAGACAGGCCTTACGCAAGGCGCACTGCGTGGCCTGACGATCCTCAATGAGGGTTTCATCTAGATCAAAGATAATAGCTTGAACTGACATATAGCTCCCAATAATATGTTAAGCAAGTTTGTTTCGATATCAAAAATTGCCGTGCTCAATCATAGCGATAAAGCGTTGCTCTAATTCATAGGTTCGCGCTCCCGCCTTGCCCTCCCCAATCGGGACATCGTCAATATGGGTTACGGGCGTGATCTCACGCGAGGAAGATGAGATAAAGGCCTCGTCGACCTCAGCAAGCTCACTGAGAAGGATGGGGCGCTCTTCAATAGGGAAACGCCCCTGCGCTAGCTCTACAATGACCTGGCGCGTAATTCCCATCAGGATCTCAGAGCGTGGCGTAATCAGCGTATCTCCACGGAAAACAAAGAAATTGCTCCGCGTCCCCTCCAATACGTGGCCCGCTGCATTTACATACAGAGCATCGCTTGCTCCACGTCGCTGGGCCTCTTTCAGGGCACGCATCGCCGCCAGGTAGCTTGAGGTTTTAGCTTCGGGCATCTCGCGCTCCATGCGCGTGGTAATGACCTTGATACCACGCTCGAAGCGCTGCATATCTCGCTCGGGCAAGGGTGTGACCAGCACTGCCAGGACTGGTTTGCCACTGGGAAAGACACCATCCTCACTTGTGCCGCCGGTCACCAGCAGGCGCAGCGAGGCGTGTATGTAGCGGTTGCGCTCAATGGCTTCCCGCACCACGTTGGCTATTTCCTCAGAGGTATAGGGAATGTCTAGCTCGATAAGCTCTGCCGAGCGGTAGAGCCGGAGCAGATGCTCATCGAGGTGGAAGGGGCGACGATTGTAGGTACGCAGGCTTTCAAAAACGCAGTAGCTCCGTAGGACTGCGACATCATTGATTGAAAGCGTGGCCTCGTGCGGATGCACCCAGCGTCCATCAACATACCAGAGGGCTTCGGTATCCATCGTTCGGAACTCCTTATCAGCGTACTTCTAGAATGTGCTTTGCCCGCAGCCATTCCACAAAATTTTCGGGAACACTCATGGTCGAAAGGCGGCTCTGCCGAATCAGACTCCAATCGTCAAACAGGTGGGTCTCTTTAATCTCGCGCAGGGTTACAGGCGTAGCGAAACGCCGTACAAATTCAACATCAACTACCCAGCTCTTGCTATCATGCTCATCAGGTCTCGGCTCTGAGATCACACGCGCCTCTCCGACAAGTGCCGCCGTCCCCATACTATGGTAAATTAGCATGGTATCGCCGGGCTTCATCATGCGAATAGCTTGGAGCGCCTGGGCATTGCGCACACCATCCCAGGTTGTACGCTGCTCCTGCTCCAACTGCTCAATAGCATAGGTCTCTGGATCGGTTTTCGCTAGAAAATACGCCATAATAAGATAGCCTCTCCCATCAAAAATACACCGTAGGCATACACCATACAGCTCCACATGCTAAGCATCCCGCCCGCAGTGCGGACGCAACGGATATTCTTGCCTACTCAATCATTAAGACGAAGAAACAGAGCACATGTGAACAAACTAACCAAAGTTAGCCAAACGGATCAATACCTAAACGCGAGTCCTACAACAATACCTGAAACCAGGAACACAGTAGTCTTCTATACTAAGCATAGAAAGACTTTCGCAGAAGCAATTATGGGGGCAGTTCTATGCCAAGGCTGATCAATATTGGTGAGCGCCGACTAGCAGTCAGCAATAAAGGGCGGGGACGACCAACAGTGGTGCTAGAAATGGGGCTAGGGGCCAGGGGTAGCCTCTTTAATGAGGTTGCCGAGCGTATCTCAAGCTTTACCCACGTTGTCTGGTACGATCGAGCTGGTCTTGGCTTCAGTGATCCCGCCCCTGTTCCACGAACGATACAAGATATTGCACGAGACCTGCATGCATTGCTACTTCATGCATCTATCCCAGGACCATATGTGCTGGTAGGGCATTCTATGGGAGGCTTGACGGTACGCTTTTACCGAGAACACTATCCAGAAGAGGTCGCGGGTATGGTCCTCCTCGATGCCTCACACGAGGAACAACGCGAGCGCTTGCTGGCGGTACTGCCACCTGAGCAAGAGGATGAATTGAGCCACCTGGCACATCTACGTCACATACTCAGTACACGTTGGAATGATCCAAACAAAAATGAGGAGAAATTCGACCACCGCGCCAATAGCGCACTTATGCGCCACTGCCACTCCCTCGATGACCTCCCACTCATGGTCATCAGTCGTGGGCGCTCCGACCGCGACCCCGCCAAGTTTCCACCTGGAGTCGTGGAAGAGATCGAACTGACATGGCTGCAAATGCAGAGAGAGCTTGCTCGCCTCTCCTCAAAGAGCCAGCATATGCGAGCGGAGAAGAGTGGGCACATGCTCAATCGCGATGTGCCCGATCTCGTTGTAGAGGCTATTCGCCAGGTTGTGTTGCAGATACGAGCATAGCCGATACAACTACCAGGGCTTCAGTCTACCAGCACAACCTATTGATAACGCTGAAAAATCAGGGATGTATTATGCCCCCAAAGCCCATGGAATTAGAGAGCGCGACGTTGACCTCTCCGTGCCGGGCCTCGTTGGGGATATAATCCAGGTCACACTCGGGATCGGGATGCTCCAGGTTGATGGTTGGCGGCATAATGCCATGCACGATACTGAGAACAGAGATGACGGCCTCAATGGCGCCAGCCGCGCCAAAGGTGTGTCCCAGCATGGATTTTGTCGAGCTTACCGCCAACTTGTAGGCATGCTCACCGAAACAGGTTTTGATGGCCTGCGTCTCAGTAGAGTCATTGAAACGCGTCGAGGTGCCATGCGCATTGATATAATCGACCTGTTCAGGACGCAGATCCGCGCTCTGCAAAGCACGCTGCATGGCACGTATTAATCCCTCTCCTCCCGGAGCGGGTTCAGTAATATGATAGGCATCCGCCGTTGAGCCATAGCCGACCAGTTCCGCAATAATGGGCGCACCACGCTCCAGGGCGAAGTCCAGGTCCTCCAGCACCAGCATGCCGGCACCCTCACCCATCACAAAGCCATCTCGTTCGGCGTCGAACGGGCGACTGGCCCGCTGAGGATCGTCGTTGCGGCGCGACAAGGCATGCATATTGGCGAAGGAGGCCATCCCGAGAGGAGTGACAGCTTTTTCGGAACCGCCCGCCAGCATGACTTTCGCCGTTCCGCGACGGATGGTCTCCCAGGCCTCTCCAAGCGCGTTACCACTGGTCGCGCAGGCGGAGACCGCGGCCCATACGGGTCCACGCGCCCCGGTCAGCAGCGAGACCATGGCGGGGGCCGCGTTGAGCATCATCATGGGGATCAGAAATGGACTGACACGAGAGGGTCCCTTCTCGTGCAGGACCGCGAACTGTTCATGAAGGCTGATAAAGCCGCCCACACCACTACCAATACAGACGCCCGCATCAGGCGCGAGCTGATCAGTAATTGTTAAACCGGCCTGGGCAAGCGCCTGGCGAGATGCCGCGACCGCCAGGTGCGTGAAGGGATCATTGCGGCGGATCTCCTTACGCTCCATATACTGGCTGGCATCAAAGTCCCTCACCTCGCCTGCAAAGCGTACCAGGTACTCGCTAGCATCAAAGCTGCTAATAGGGCCAATACCCGAGCGACCCTGACAGAGCGCCTCCCAGGTCTCTTCAAGTGTATGCCCCAGGGATGTCACCATCCCCATACCTGTCACTACAACACGCTTCATAATATATTCCTCCACTGGCTAGTTCTCATAAAATACTTCTCCACTGGGTAGTTACTATAGCAATAACACATTGTATGGCTCAGATATTCATCTTTTAGCACCATCGATTAACGGCCTCGAAAGCATCATAACTGGACACATTTGTTCTGTCAAACCTCTCCCTCTTGACATTCTACCTACTAGATGGTAGACTCAAGCTAATGAAGACACAGGTAAATACCGCACAACAAATTATCGAGATCTCGCTGGCACTCATGATCGAGCGCGGATACAACGCCTTCAGCTACGCCGACATCACTGAGCGGCTAGAGATCCGGAAGGCTAGTATCCACTATCACTTTCCCAATAAAAGCGACCTTGGGCGCGCAGTCGTGGTTTATTATCGTGCGCTGGTGCAACAGAGTCTCAACCAGATTGAGCAGGCAAGCGACGATCCCAGGCGCCAACTTGCTATGTACATTGAGCAAGTACACAAGCAACTGAAGGAGGATAACTTCTTCTGTCTCTGTACGCTCTTTGCCGCTGAGCTTCCGACCTTACCTGAGAATATACGAGACGAGGTTCAGGGTTACTTCCGCGACCAGGCGACATGGTTTTCTGCGCTACTGACAAGCGGACGAGCGAAGGGTATCTTTACTTTTGGAGGTGACCCCGAGATCGAGGCTCAGAGCGTCGTGGCCGCTATGCAGGGGGCGATGATCGCCGCTCGAACCTACCAGGATCCCGAGCGTTTCCGCGCCATCGCGCTCCAGGTGTCTTCAGATTTGCAAAAGTAGACAAGGCACAAATTTTTTTGATATATATCTACCTTCTAGTAGATAGGTAAGTTCACAGGAGGATTTAATCATGGCATTTCGCAGTGCAGATGTTGAATGGCAGGGCAGCGTCCAGAGTGGGCATGGGCATATTAAGCTCGCGAGTGGCGCGTTTGAGGGCGACTATTCGTTGCGCACCCGTATGGATGCCGGAGCTGAGACCAACCCTGAAGAACTGCTAGCTTCGGCTCACGCAGGTTGCTTCACCATGGCGTTCTCCATGGCACTGGGCGCAGCGGGTCATGAACCTACGCGCATTCATACCACAGCTCAGGTGCGCCTCTCCCAGCACGGTGGCGAGTTTATCATCCCACGTATTGACCTCAAAACAGAGGCCATCGTTCCTGGCATCGACGCCGCCACCTTCCAGGAGATCGCGACAAGGGCCGAGCGCTCCTGCCCCGTATCCAAGGCGCTAGCTGGCACTGAGATTCACCTGGAGGCCACCCTCCTCGAAGCCTAGTGACAAGCGTATAGCCACCATGAGGAAGGGGCCAAGTTTGCTTGGTGCCTTCCTCATGACGGCTTTTTACTATATTTAGCTAGCAAAGGCTTTATCAAGCAGGCGCGTGACGTCGCTGTTGAGAACATCAAAACTACCAGGTGCGCCCAGTTCAGCGCCATAGAGTAGGCGGTTATTACGTACAGCGGCAAAAACGACGCAGTAGCCAGCGCCGCTCCCCGAGCCGGTCTTGATTCCAATCACACCTGAATAGCTTGTGAGCAGTTGATTGGTGTTATACCAATCGTAGCGCCGATTATATTGTGTGGGAGGAATATGATACTCGGTCTGCCGCACAATCTCGGCAAAGATCTGGTATCGCATGGCATAGCGTGCGAGCTTCACCAGGTCCTGTGCGCTTGAATAGTTCCCATCAGGAATGACACCATGCGGACTGGAGAAATGGGTATGTGCCAGGCCGAGCGCCTGGGCCTTGGCGTTCATCATGGCAACAAAGCCATCGGTCGAGCCACCCACCACACGCGCCAGGGTTAAAGCAGCGTCGCTACCCGAAGGGAGGAGTAGCCCATAGAGCAAGTGGCGAATGCGTAAATAATCGCCAACATGCAGTTGAGCGATACTCGCCTCGGGAGGTAACTGGTCCAGATCGGCCTGTTGCACCGTGACAATCGTATCCAGGTTGCTATTCTCGATCGTCACTACTGCGGTCATAATCTTTGTGGTACTGGCAATCGGGACGCTTCTCTGACTATCGCTGTCGAAGAGGACACGATTGTTGGCATTATCTATTACGTATGCGCTGCTCCCATTCATGATAGGGGTTGGGGTTGGAGATGGCGTTGGTGAAGGTGTTGGAGATGGCGTCGGGGAGGGTGTTGGCTCCAGCGTTGGCGTCGCCTGAGCCGCAGCAATCGTAGGTGCAGCGTTCAACGAGAAATACACAAACGTTCCCATAGCGACAAGAAAGAGAACCATCGCAATCAGAAGTACACTCAAAAGTATTTTTCGCGAATTCATATATTTAGCTTTCCAGAAATATACTACACCAGGAGTCGGTGTAGTATAGGGCACTGATGATAGAAAAGCATGTGTCAAATGACCCATAGATTAAAAGCCATATATAATAATCGTTGCAGCTTGCTTTTTGTAACAGACTTTCTCGTCGTTACGCGGCGCGACAGGGGTAAAAAGATGTGGCCTGGCAGGATAACACCTGGCGAACAGCGATTTGAACAGGAGAGAGAGCATAGCATATACTACTTGCAAACGCATGTTATGGCACACCCCCCTTATCCCGAAGGTTCGCGCAGCGAGCTGAGGCTGAAACAGCAGGAGCGCACGCGCTTTCCACGATTGGTATGCTAACAGCAGAGCTTTCCATGTTATAAAAATACATGAAACATGTTTAGAAAGGGTCCTTATGACAAACCAGCAGCGAGCAAGTGATATCATGAAGCAAGGAGTGAAGAGCCCCTTTGGGGCACGAATAGGCATTGATCCCGAAATTGACACAACCGTTATTTCACTTACCTACACAGATAAAGACGACGCTACCCACAGCATGGAGGTAGGCATTGCGCCTGAACTGGGAAGCAATTTATTTTGCTTTCGCGTTGGAACACTCGATCTTATCTACTATGAGAGTGAGCTCCTCAAACAAAAACAGTTTACTGGCAACTTTGTGCTCTGGCCTCTCCCCAATCGTGTACGCGACAAGCACTATAGTTATCAGGGAAAAAACTACTCGCTACAGGATGTAAAACGAGTCGAGACAGATAAAGCCCTGGTGCATGGCCTGGTCCTTGACCAGGTATGGCAATATGAGCAGCCCATCATTAAATCCGATAGCGTTAGCGTCACCTCCTACATCGAGCAGACGCCTGAAAGTCCCCACTTTGCGGCCTATCCCTTCCGCAGCCGTCTCTCACTGACCTATACTCTCACCCACCAGGGCATCGACATTACCTATAAAGTAGAGAACAAAGACACGCACGATCTTCCCTTTGGCTTTGCGCTCCACCCCTACTTTCCGGTCCTTGACGGCGCACAAGAGACCTACGTTACGCTACCAGCGGACGCAGTGATGGAGGCCGACGATGCTCTGCTGCCAACGGGCCGCATCTTTGAGGTTGGAAAGCTGATGTACGCCATGTATGATCTACGCCAGGGTCGTCCAGTCTCGTGTCTGAACCTGGACCATGTCTACACCCAGGTCCATCCAGGCGAAGCCGCAATTATAGACTATAAGAAGCGCAGATTGCAACTACAGATTACCGCCAGCGACGATTTTACGCATATCGTCATCTACGCGCCTCCAGGAGCCTCTTCCCTCTGTGTCGAACATCAGACCTGCTCAACTGATGCCATTAACCTGCACAACCAGGGTGAGCGCGAGCGTCAGATGGCGCATCTGCTTGAGGTCGCTCCTGGACAGAGCTATAGTGGAACACTTCACTATACACCCACCTTTAGCTAAACACTGGGCGATTGAGCCTCCATCCAGACTTTCGCGCCTGCGACGCTCAGAGGAGGCGTAAGGTGCCAGGCGGTCACCTGGCACCTCACGCCTCTACACCTCCCTTCTCGATATCCCCTATTGATGCCCTGTTTAGCGTTCCTCAAAGAGAATGGGCAGCGACTTTGCGCCATAGATGAAGGAGCTATGCACCGACGGGAGCGGCAAATCGTGATTACGCCGCACAGCATGCATACGCTCAAGCATAATGTTCAGGACAATCTTTGTTTCCAGGCGTGCCAGCGGCGCCCCAAGACAGAAGTGAATGCCGTGGCCAAAGGAGACATGGCGATTGGGTGTACGCGTAATGTCAAATGTTCCCGGCTCAGGAAACTGTTCAGGATCGTGATTGGCGCACGCAACCCAGCCAATAATGAAATCGCCTGGGCGAATATGCCGATCACGCAGGATAATATCCTGCGTCGCGAAGCGTCCAATCCCTGTCACTGGCGAGCGATAGCGTAGGACTTCCTCAATTGCGGCGGGTATGAAGTCAGGCTCCCGTCGTAACCGATCCATAACCTCGGGATGCTCATCAAAACAGAGAATGGCATTGCCTATCAAGTTGGTCGTCGTAATATTGCCCGCGACCAGCAGGAGCGCACAGAAGCTAAGCAGCTCCTGTTCTGTTAGATACTCACCTTCGATCTGAGCGGCGATCAGCTCGCTAATAAGGTCATGACGCGGCTCACGCCTCCGTTGGGCGATGACCACGCGAAAGTAATCATAAATGGTATCCAGCGTCTTACGGAAGCGCTCACGCGCACGACGCTCATACTCCTCGCGCTCTTCGCTGGCAAACTCGCCATACTCGCCCATCACTAGTTCATCCGACCACTGCTTAAATTGCACACGATCCTCAGAGGGAACCCCTAGTAACTCCGCGATGACGATCACTGGCAAGGGGAAGGAGAGGTCAGCGATCACATCCATTCTGCCACGTTCGATCACATCATCAAGCAAACTCTGGGTAATCTCGGCAATACGTGGAGCAAGCTGAGCAAGCGTACGCGGCGTGAAGGCCTGAGAGATAAGCGAGCGCAACTGGCGATGACGCGGTGGGTCGGTATTGAGCATGCTCTGGAATTCATCAACACTACGTTCTGCGGCATATTTCACGCTATCAGATGAGAATAATTCATGCTGATTCGCAATCAAATGCACAAGTTCATAGTCAAAGGCTTCCCAGAAACGTGCCGCATTATTATACATTAACGGGCCATGCTTCTCGCGCAAGGCCGTAAAACACGCATGCGGATAGAGAAGTTGATCCTGTAGGGAGCGCGGATCTAGAGAAGTTGCCTGGCGCCCTCTGTCTGTATGCTCCAAAGCACTCTTTCCTTTCTGCGAACAGAAAACATAATCAGAGTCTGCCACCCAAGCCCACAGCCTCACAGCATCTATCTGTAGCGTAGCAAATTGCCCCAAATCTCGTAAAAAAGCATACGTCATGGTGGTCCAGGTATCATAAATAGAGAGAACAAACCATGCACATACAGCGATCTTTAGAAACAGTCTCTCACTTTGCGGCGTCATTAACGCAGGGAAGCGCTCTCGTGAAGGAGCCTTTTTGTCATGTTACGATCCCAGCTAGACGCCATCCCCATGGGCGATATGAAAGATGTGCATCCTGAGTCGGCTGTGCGCGATCTTATCAAGCAGGCCCAGCGGCATGGTTCCATCTTCCAACTCCCCCTGCCCGATGGCACAAGGCGTATCGTTCTCTCTAGCTTTGCCCTCGTCGATGAGGTCTGCAACGATCAGCTTTTTGATAAACGCGTCTCTGTCAATATTCGCAACCTGCGTAGCGCTATTGGTAGCGGCCTCTTTTCTGCGGATACCAGTGATCCCAATTGGCGCAAGGCTCACACCATCCTTATGCCTAGTTTCAGCCTTCAGGCCATGCGCAACTACGTACCTATGATGCTCGATGCCGCAGAACAACTGATGGCCAAATGGGAGCACCTTAATCCTGAGGATCTCATTAATGTTCCCGACGATATGACCAGGGTCACGCTGGAGACGATTGGCCTCTGTGGCTTCAGCTACCATTTTCACGCCATCACTCGCGAGCAAATGCATCCATTCGTCGAGGCGATGGTGCATATCCTTAGCACGACCGCAGCAAGAGCGGCACATCCACCTATCGAAGAAAAGCTGCGCTTCCGCCAGCGCAGACAGCTCCAGGCCGACCTTGATCTCCTCTTGTCGACCGCCGACCAGCTCGTGAGAGAGCGCAAGATGATGGGGACAGAGGGCCAGAAGTACAATGACTTGCTCAACACCATGTTGAACGGGATAGACAAACAAACAGGAGAGAAGCTCGACGATGTCAATATCCGCAATCAGATCATTACCTTCCTGATCGCGGGGCATGAGACGACCAGTGGGCTCCTCTCGTTCGCGACCTACTTCCTCTTACACCATCCAGATGTACTCAACCGCGCCTATGAAGAGGTGGACCGCGTCCTGGGCCGAGATACCAGGAAGACCCCCACATACGAACAGATTCACCAGCTTGTCTATATCAAGCAGATCCTCAAAGAGACGCTTCGCCTCTGCCCGACCGCGCCGATATTCAATCGCGCGCCCTACGAGGAGCGCCTTCTGACAGGCAAATATCAGCTTCAAACCAGCGACACTATCACCGTGCTGATTCCTATGCTCCACCGTGATCGCAGCATCTGGGGTGACGACGCGGAAATCTTTAATCCCGACCACCATTTCAATCCAGAGGCAGAGAAGCTGCGTCCAGCCAATGCCTACAAGCCTTTTGGCACTGGGCAACGTGCCTGCATTGGACGCGAGTTCGCCCTCCAGGAGGCGACTCTCGTTCTGGGTATGATGCTTCAGCGCTTCTATCCCTACACAACCGGCATCTATCAGCTGAAGATTCGCGAGACGCTAACCATTAAACCAGCCGATTTCTATATGCGCGTCAGGCCACGTACCGATATCGATCACATCATTATTACACCTCTAGACGAGGATACCGTCAGTGATGCAGAGCCAGTCATGGTCGAGGCCACGCACCTTGAGCCAGAGACACCGCAAAAAATAGCCCAGAGGACGACCCTACTCGCGCTCTATGGCTCAAACACTGGCACAGCCGAGGAGATTGCGCATCGTATCGCGGAGTCCGGCACCGCCCGTGGCTTTGAGGCCACCGTGGGCGAGCTAGACAACTATGTCGATAAGCTGCCTAAAGAGGGTCTCGTTGTGCTTGTTACCTCGTCCTACAATGGTATGCCTCCCGATAATGCCAGTGCATTTTGCCATTGGCTACAGAGTGGTCTCGCGCCAGATGCCCTTAAAGGAGTGAATTATACCATCTTTGGATGCGGCAACCATGAGTGGGCGGGCACCTTCCAGGCTATTCCCAAGTTGCTGGATAGCGCGCTTGAACAGGCAGGGGCCAGACGTGTCTATCAGCGGGGCGAGGGCGATGCCGCGGGTGATTTCGATGGGCAATTCCGCTCCTGGTACAATGGGCTATGGAACTCGGTCGCCCAGGCCCTATCGCTCACACCACAGGAAGAGGTCAAACGCCAGTATAGGCCGCGCTATGATATCGAGATCATTCGCCGCCCACATCCCTATCCCTTCATTAACTCCTTTGGGGCGCAACCAATGACGATCCTGGAAAACAGGGAGTTGGTTCAACAGCAACCGGATGCACTCAATGGCGACTCAACACGCCATCTCCAGATCTCGCTGCCTCCAAACATGCCCTATCGCACAGGCGACCACCTGGGCGTGCTGGCCAGCAATCCTGAAGAGCAGGTAACACGCATCGCGGACCATTTCCAGTTTGATCGCCAGACAATCATCCAGCTGCACGCCAATGATGAACGCAAGCCCGCGGCGCCAGTTGAGGAGCCCATTTCTGTCTATGATCTGCTTGCCAATTATATCGAACTCCAGGACGTCGCCACACGCACTCATATCGAGCGTATGCTTGAATATACCAGTGATGATAGTGAGCGAGCGCGCCTGGAAATGCTGGTTGGCTCAGGTCCAGAAAGCGAGGCAGCCTACAAAAAAGAGGTGCTTGAGCAACGCAAATCGCTCATTGACCTGCTCGAAGAATATCCCTCGTGTACGATGCCCTTCAATGTCTTCCTGGACTGCCTGACACCTTTACGCCCCAGGTACTACTCCATCTCCTCGTCGCCTCTGCTCAAGCCCGACGAGTGCAGCCTCTCCGTGGGAATTGTCCAGGGGCCCGCCTGGTCGGGACATGGCACCTTTGAGGGCGTCTGCACAAGCTACCTGCGCAATCAGCATGCCGGTGATATCGTCTATGCCTTTGTGCAGAACACTAATGGTCCCTTCCACCTCCCAGAAGATCCACGCACGCCCATTATTATGATTGCGGCAGGCACCGGGGTATCGCCCTTCCGTGGCTTCTTGCAGGAGCGAGGAAGGCAGAAGCAAGCTGGAAAAGAGATTGGACCAGCCCTGCTCTTCTTTGGCTGTCGCGATCCACAGCACCTACTCTATCCAGAGGAGATCAAACGCGGCGAAGACAATGGTATTGTCAAGATATTCGCGGTCTACTCACGTGTAGCCTCACAACCCAGGGCCTACGTCCAGGATAAGGTGCTGGAACAGCAGGATGCCATCTGGATTCTGCTACAACAGGGCGCCGTCACATATGTGTGTGGCGATACTACCCGTATGGTTCCCGCCGTTGCCGAGAGCTATAAACAGATATACCAGGCAAAAACCGGCAAAAGCGGCCAGGAGGCCGATCAGTGGCTACAAGACATGAGTGCCCAGAACCGCTACCTGGTCGACATCTGGGGCACCAGTTAAGGTAAGGTCGCAAGTAGAAGAGGAGCGCTGGGGGCGCTGCCATGGCAGCGCCCCCAGCGCTCCTCTTCTACTTACTTTATATATATAGGCTCTCTACGAGAGATTTAGCCGTTACGAGTCAGGTGGAAGGCTTCGGCGTAGGTATAGCCGTGTGGCTCGCCCAGGGCGCCCGCGCCATCACGCAGCATTCGCTCCAGGAACTCCAGGTTATGGCCTACCTGGCTCTCATGTGCGCGCAGGGCCTCCAGTTTCGTATCCATGGTCTCAGTAATATCGACATAGTGATTTAAGATCGGCGCGGCGGTAATATAGATCTCTGAGACCTTATGTGGCTTTAGCCCCTCCTCAAATAATTCGGGGAAGTCCCAGGGATTCTGTGCGGCAGGATAGGCCGCCGCCAGAGCGGCCTCACCCGCCGCAAGGTGGTCTGGATGGTAGCGCGGGATAATCATGGTAGGCGCCCAGGAGCGCTCTGGAGACTGGCAGACGAGGCGCGAGGGCGATACTGCCTGATCAGGCGCACAATCTCGCGACGTAGCTCCAGTGTTGGCTGCAACAGGCCATCAGGATAATCCAGGAAGATAACATCCTTCACACCTAGAATCTGGGCCGCCGCACGCTGTTCCAGTTTGCGTGTCTCCACCGTACGCTGGCGGGCAGCAGGGTTGAGGTTCTCAGCGTCATCGGGACCACCACCACTACAATCGGTGCAAATAACATAATAGACATCCCAGCCGTCGCGCACCCAGCTCGCGACCGTTCCTGCAATGCCAAATTCGGTATCGTCGGCATGCGCCACAACACATAGCGCTACTTTATTGAGTATTTGCTCACTCATTATGTTACAAATTCCTTTGAATCCAACTATCTCTATTCTTAAATTCCAGAGATATTATAATATATTCTTCGCGGCTCGCAGGCGCGAAGACGCTCTTGATAGCAGAAGGGACGCTGCATGTAGCCCACAGGCTCCAGGCAACGCCCCTCTTCATCAGCTCTAGCCTTACGCCAGTAACGTCTGGTTGCGATGCGGACCGACCCCCACGCTATGCAGGGGGACACCGGTCAATTCGGCCAGGCGATCCAGGTAGGCACGCGCATTGTAGGGGAGGCCCGTCAAAGACTGAATGCTGCTGGTCTGCTGCTGCCAGCCAGGAAGTACCTCGTAGACAGGCTCACATGCCTCATGAATTAATGGATCAGGAAGGTCGGTAATCAGCTCACCGCGATAACGATAGCCAGTGCAGACGGGAATTTCGGCAAAGGTATCCAGTACATCTAGCTTGGTAATAGCCAGGCCTGTGCACCCATTAAGCTCGGTAACATAGCGTGTGACGACCGAATCAAACCAGCCAATACGTCGGGAGCGGCCCGTGGTCGCGCCAAACTCTCCGCCCAGTTCACGCAGGTGCGCGCCCAGCTCGTCCAGGAGCTCCGTTGGCATGGGACCCGTGCCAACCTGAGAGCTATAGGCCTTGGCAACACCAATCACGCGATTAATATAGCGTGGAGGGATGCCCGCGCCCACCGCGGCTCCGCCAGCCGAGGGCGATGAACTGGTGACAAAGGGATAGGAGCCCCAGTCGATGTCTTTCATGACACTCAACTGGCCTTCGAGCATAATACGCTTCCCATCACGCAAGGCGGCTCGCATCAAAGGAACCGTGTCTACTATGCGTGCTTTGAGCTGCTCGCCCCAGGTCAGGGCCTCAGCCACCAGTTGCTCCAAATCAAACGGCTGCTCGCCATAGACATTTGTCAACACTGCATTATGCCGGCGCAGGATAATCGCCAGCTTGTCGCGCAACACCTGCTCATGCTGCAAATCGCTGATGCGGATACCGATGCGACCTACTTTATCGGTGTACGCAGGGCCAATACCACGCCCGGTTGTATCTACACGATACGCTCCACGCGCCTGGTCCTCGACTTTGTCCAGCACTTTATGATAAGGCATGACGACGTGTGCGCGATCGGAGATCTTCACATTATCGATATTCACACCCTGGGAGGCGATCTCCTGCAACTCCTCAAGCATCGCGGGCGGATCGATGACGGTGCCGGTACCCAGGATGGAGAGACACTGAGGATTAAAGACGCCCGAGGGCACCAGGTGCAGCTTGAATGTTCCGTACTCGTTGATCACGGTATGGCCAGCATTGCCGCCGCCCTGGAAGCGAACGCACATGTTCGCTTCTGTGCTCAGGAGATCAACAATCTTTCCCTTCCCCTCATCCCCCCATTGTGTACCAACTACAACAGTTACCGATGCAGTCATAACCTATTCGTGCTCCTTATCAATTAAAGCATTTCCGTGTTAACTTCTCGCCCGAGTTCGGATGAGAGATGCAGGGTTTGTGCGTCCAACCTGGTGACAGCAACCAGCCGCTCGGCGTCCGCCTGCGGCAGGAGGCGACGACGTAAATGAACCAGGTGCGTGCCAAAGGCCGTCTCCAGCTCTTGTGAGAACTGCTCATAGATCGCGGCCAGATAGGCTTCGTCTCGGATCAACTTCTCCACCACACGTACCATGGTGCGGTTCTGTGTTACCACTCCGCTTGCCGGAGCATCCAGGGAGGCTACCAGGGCCTCTTGAAAATCGATTGCCAGCGCGACTACATGGCCGCCTACGACCTTTTCGGGCACCTCGTGCCGGTAGATGGTCGCAAAATCCGCGTCCACTTCACCAAAGAGATTCAAAATAATGGCACAGCCACGATCACGCGCCGCACGCAAGACGCCCGAGAGACGCTCGACATCCTCAGCCCAGAGGCTGGCCGCGATTCGATGCTGCGCGCCCGCGATCAATTCGGTGAGGCGCGTCTCTATACGCTGGCGCTCCCGCAACTCCCAGAAGTGTCCAATGGTATCAGGCTGCTCCAGGGCTGAGAGCTGCTGCTCCAGGTCGTGACAACGCTGCGCCGTCTCCTGCTGAATGCGCTTGAGCAACTGCGCAGGCGGCACCGAAGCGTAACGCACCGGGTCAGGTGTAACAGCAATCACGCCCTCTTTAGTAACCAGCGTCTCCAACGCCTGGTAGGTATTGGCGCGTGGCAGCCCGGTCCCCTTACTTACTTCATAGCCCGTTGCATTGGGATATTGCAAAAGATAGATGTAGACCTGCGCCTCCGCTCCGGTAAAGCCCAGATACTTTAGCTCTTCAATCATCGCACCCACCGCAGTTCGCTCTCCCTTTCATCTTTAGTAGTAGTAACCACTACTACTATAATCGGTTCCCCAACGATTTGTCAAGGGGGCACACCACGAACAAAGCTAGCACGATCTACCGCTCTCTTCTATCGACCCGGCACACGATAAACTTTATCCATGTTGATAGCTAACCTCGACCACACAGAAAAGCCCCTGCCTTGTCTTGAGACAGGGTAGGGGCGCTAGAAGGGTAGGGGAAAAGAAAGGCCCTTCGTCTATGGCTCCGTTCCCCAGATGAGCTGGCCTTTATAGTAGGCGGTCACCTTCGTCCAGGCCGTATAACTTGTCGTGCTCTGGCTGTACGAGTAATCATTGTTCTCGTTGTAATTACTCCAATCAGTCTTGTTGAAGCGGTTCTGAATATCACCAGTGTTAGCGCCAGGGGCAAGCGTTCCCGCGCCCGAGGTAAAGCTAATTTCCAGGTAATAGTCGGCGTTTGTACGCGTCGGGGAGACGGCTACGAACCTAGCGTTGATATTGGAGCAACCGATCTGGGCATAGTCACACGAGTACGCCTGGGAGACATTACTATCGCTGGTATACCAGTAGCGAACGGTGATATCGCTCAGATTAATGGTGTTGCTCCCTGTGTTGGCAACCTCCAGTCCCGGCCTGATCTGGTTGTCGGTGGGATTAGAGTCATTATTTTTGTAGTACACCTTTACAGAGGCCGAGCCAGGAGGCGGTGTGGGTGTGGGTGTGGGCGTAGTAGTTGTCGTTGGTGTGGGCGTCGGTGTACCACCCCCACCAGAGCTCGCATCAAGCGGGAACTCAATCGGCGTAAGATAGGCCTGCTTCGTCTGGTTGACGGTCGTCCAGTCATCATTTAAGATGCCGCCTGTATCGCCGGAATTTGGATTCAAGCACCAGAACGTCCAGTTAATGCCGCTCGCACCTTTGCCCAGGTAGTTGGTCAATGCTGTGAGCCACTGCTGATCCGAGGTAGTCGCTAGCCTCGTACCAAACTCGCCCAGCCAGACGGGGGCAATGTTTTGCTTGATGAGATAGCCCCAATGCGTATCCCAGACGCCAGGCAGATTGTTGGGATAGTTTGGAGCGCTAAACCAGGTCTGATTGTAGACACTTGCGGGATAGTCATGTGCGGAGTAGACGAGGCGATTAGCAACATTCAAGGTCACAGGATACTGCGCCGCTCCCTCGAGATTGCCACCCCACCAGTAGCAGTCGCCACTGGCCTGACCACCCGGTCCAAAGCAGTCGACACCCTCTACAAAGATTAACCAGTTGGAGTTGACCGAGAGGATCGCATTACCGGCTCGTTCGGCTGCAAGACGCCAGTCTACAGTCTGGTCGCCACAGCCCCAACAGGCAGGCGAATGCGGCTCGTTGTGCAGATCTGCACCGATGACCATGGGATTCCCCTTGTAGCGCTGGGCCAGCATCTGCCAGTCTGAGATCCAGCGCGATTCAGGATACGCAGAGGTATACCAGAGGGCAGATTGGGCGCCAGAATCTGGGCGATGCTGGTCCAGAATGGTCCGTAAGCCAATCTGGCTGGCATAGGCAATTACCTTGTCCATGATCTGGATACCACTTAAACCCTGTAAGTCGGGATTTTTATTGTAATCGATCCCGTTGGGGGTGCTCCCCGCATCAAAGAGTTGGTTTGAATAGGGCAGGCGCAGGGTATTATACCCCAGGCTCTTGACCTGATCCAGCATGTCCTTGTAGCTACGCGTCCAGAGCCCGTGGGGCGCATAGTTGGCCGTTTCCATGCCAAACCAGTTAATGCCCGCTATACGCACCGGCTGATTATTTGCATCTAAGATCTGTGATCCGTTGGTATGCCAGTAGCCCGTGCCAGCAGCCTGGGCCGTGGTGTGAGTCGTAAATTCCATAGTGAGACACGATATGAGCACTAATAACACAACTATTGGGAGAGTGAAACGTCCCTGTTGCCACCAACTGCGACGTTGGAGCATTTGCGCAGACATAGACCTCCTCGCTTTCATAGCTTGCTTCCCTGCTTTGGAGATACAAAATAGTTAACTCTCTTCTTGATATACCTTTTTATTTGGGAGCGAGTCAATTTCGGCGGCGTGATTGATAAAAAACTGAATAGAAATCAGCAGGAGATGCATCTTCACTCTACATCACATCCCATTAGAAGAGGAGAGATATACCTATACAATGTAAAAAAGTCCAAAAACAGACTAAAGAAGGTAGGGTGGCTTACTTGACAGCTATGAACAAATAACATACTGTAAAAGATAAGCGTATCTTCAGTGCTTTGCATCGCTAACGACATAGAGGTCGAAAATGAGGAAAGCAGCTACCCATCCCCTGCGTGCCGTGCGTACTCGCTACAACCTGACGATTGAACAACTGGCTCAGGAGACGAGTATGAGTACAGCCACTATCTGGCGCGCGGAACATAATTATTCCATCAACGCGGAGTCACGTCGGCGTTTATGCACTTATTTTGGCTTGACCTCGCAAGAATTGGGATTAGCCATAACCCCTGAGCGTGGGCAAAAAAAATTACTGACGACACGAGCCACTTCATCGTCGCCGGCACTAGCCCCTGCACACTTACATGAGCTAGACCCTACTACCACCTATCCCCGGCACGAAGGACACGCCACTCACACAACGGTCACACCCATCGCGACGACGCCCTTCCAGGAACAGACAGGACTCTGGCTCATTCTTGGCGCGAGTCAACTCTCCTCAGCCTTCGAACAGCAATGGACGCCCGAAACACTCTTTGAATCACTACACATCGTCTCCCAAAGTCTACGCGGTATGCCCACATCCGTGCGCCTGGCGCTGCAACACTATGGTATTGGTTCTTTGCATCTCAAGGAGCATATGTCTGCTAGCGAGTGCTTCCAATTGCAAGAGTCCTTTACTCATAGCGTCAACCAGGCCTGGCAATTCTCTCACGCCAGCCGGCCTGAACAGGTTCTTGCCGTTGGTCATGCCCTGCGTATGCTCCTGGACTACATTCATACCTTACTCCCTCCGCGCGTCCAGGCCATCTTCTCGGCCTCAATCTACAATCTGATTGGCTCGGCCCTCCATCACCTGGATGCCAGCGAGGCTGAGGAACAAATGTATGCCCGAGCCTATGCCGCGGCCTCCGAGGCGCAAGACCCCTGGCACCAGGCTCAAAGCCGGAACTGGCAGGCGATTGCCGCCAACTTTGCGGGTCGCTACAGTCGCGCTATCCAGTATATCGAGGAGGCCTATCGCCTGATTGAAGAGCAGGAGGGTGAAGAGTTTCTCTGTTCCAAAGCACACTTACTGGCGAACTGGGCCTACAACGCAGCTACCCTCCAGGACTATGCCATTGTCCAGGAGAAGCTTGAAGCCTCGGGACAACTGCTCAAAACCCTGACTCCTAATGATGAATTTGACGCCGCGACCTGGCATCAAATAGCGGGCAACTGCACGTTGATGAATGGACGCTACAACGAGGCCATTACCCATTTCGAACAATCTCTCGCTCAGTTTCCAGAACACTGGCGCTCACGACGCGCCCTGACACTTATTCCCCTGGCGGAGGCCTACGCCAAAAAGCGCGAGAAAGAGGCCAGCCTGGTGATGGCCCAGGAAGCAGCCTCAGAGGTACATACGCTCTCCTCCAAAATGCTGATGAACCGCCTCCTCGAATACCAACATGTGCTCATCGAGGCCTTCCCCCGCGATCCAGGAGTGCGCAAGTTCATCGCTCATACCATACCAACGCGTTAATGGTTGGCCCGCTACTGGTGTACGCGGCTACTCCTTCAGGTCCACAGTAGCCGCGTACACCAGTAGCGGGCTATGGACAGTCCGCATATACCTCTGCTATGATACTGCCTGGTTCCTTGTTCAGGAATTCAGGAGGCATCGTATCACTATGCAAGAGACACATTTCATCGATAAATTAGCACTTATCTATCTAAAGGACAGTAAGCTCTTGGTGACACGCTCACAGGGGAAAGATTTGTACTATCTGCCTGGCGGCAAGCGCGAGGCTGGGGAGAACGATTATGCCGCGCTCAGCCGCGAGGTACTGGAAGAATTGAATGTCTCGCTTGAGCCTGGGGCAGAACGCTACTTCGGTACCTTTGAGGCGCAGGCACACGGGAAAGCCGCCGGGACCCTCGTGCGCACAACCTGCTATAGCGCGAAGATACAGGGAGCACCCCAGGCCAGCAGCGAGATCGAGGAGATTGCCTTTGTGGCATACGCCGACCGTGCACGCTGCTCTACCGTGCTCCAACTCGTCCTCGACGACCTCCTCGCCAAAGACCTGCTCGTCTAACACCCAACGCCAATCTAAAGAATGTGGAGCATACTGACAGCATGCTCCACATTCTTTAGATTTATAAATTTTATGCTGGGCGCACAATCACATTACGCGCATGCAGATATGCCTTCGCGTCGCGTACGCGATACTCGCCAAAGTGGAAGATAGAGGCAGCCAGGACAGCATCGGCCTCCCCTTCCGTTAAACCGGCATAGAGATGCTCTAGCGTGCCTACGCCGCCCGAGGCGATTACCGGAACGCTCACCGCGCTCGCGATCTTACGCGTCAATGCCAGATCATACCCCTGCTTGGTGCCATCGCGATCCATACTTGTCAGCAGGATCTCGCCCGCGCCAAGCTCGACGCCATACTGCGCCCACTCCAGGGCGTCCTTCCCGGTCGGAGTGCGCCCACCATGTACAAAGACCTCGTAGCCGCTAGGCATGGCGGAATTGGCCCGCGCATCAATCGCCAACACGATACACTGCGCGCCAAATTGCTCGGCTCCCGCGCGCAAAAGCTCAGGCTGCTGGACCGCGGCGGTGTTCAGCGAGGTCTTGTCGGCGCCGGCCCCCAGTGTAGCACGGATATCTTCTACTGTGCGGATACCTCCACCCACGGTAACCGGAATAAAAACCTGCTCGGCGGTACGCCGCACCACGTCGAGCATAGTCGCGCGTTGCTCATAGGAGGCGGTGATATCAAGAAAAACCACCTCATCGGCGCCCTCGTCGTTATAGAAGGTCGCCAGGGCTACGGGATCGCCCGCGTCACGCAGGTTGACAAAGTTCACGCCTTTGACGACACGCCCATTGGCGACGTCGAGACAGGGAATAATACGCTTGGTCAACATAGCCTTTGATCACGCTCCCTTCTCTAACTCGCGTACCGCCTGCACCAGGTCGACCGCGCCGGTATAAATGGCCTTGCCAACAATTGCGCCCTCTACGCCTGATTGTGCCAGTTCGCGTAGGTCCTCAAGTGAACTGACCCCGCCCGAGGCGATCAGCGCGCTCTCGGACGCCTGTTGCATCTCGCGCAAGGCGGGCAGATTGGGACCGCTCAGCGCGCCATCGCGCGCGATATCGGTGTACACAAAGCGCCGCACGCCCAGCCTGGACAGTTCGCCAGCCAGTTCTGTGGCGCGCACCTGCGAGGTCTCGTACCAGCCAGAGACGGCGACAAAGCCATCACGCGCATCCAGGCCAACCGCGATTTGCTCTCCCCAGCGCGCAAGCGCCGCCTCCAGCAGCGCACGATCACGCAGTGCGACTGTGCCCAGAATAACACGCTCCACTCCCAGGGCCAGCACCTGCTCAATCTGCTCCAGGCTGCGCATGCCCCCGCCAACCTCGATCTGCAGCGTTGTCTCTCGCCGCATTCGCTGGATGAGATCGGTATTAACCGGGCGTCCCTGGGCTGCGCCATCCAGGTCAACGACATGCAACCAGTTCGCTCCGGCCTCCTGCCAGCGCTGCGCGACCTGCACGGGATCACGGTCATAGGTCGTCACCTGCGCGTAGTCACCCTGGTAGAGGCGTACACACACGCCATCTTTGATATCTATCGCGGGAAGAATAATCATGCGCGTTCCGTCCAATCCACAAAGTTTTGCAACATACGCAGGCCAATCGCGCCACTCTTCTCTGGGTGAAACTGCGTGCCCCAAACCTGCTCAGTGACGATGACGGAACAATAGGGCGAGCCATATTCGGTCACGCCTGCGACACCCGCCTGGTCACGTGGCTCCACATAATACGAATGCGCGAAGTAGAAATATGCCTCGTTGGGGATGCCTGCGAAGATGGGCAGATCCTCACGCAGTGGTTGCACCTGGTTCCAGCCCATGTGCGGAATCTTCGGACCATGAGGAATACGCCGCACCTCGCCTGGGAAGAGGCCTAAGCCCGCCGTCTCCCCTTCGTCATGGTGCTCTGAGAGAAGTTGCATTCCCAGGCAAATCCCTAAAAATGGCTTGCCCACCCGCGTGGCTTCACGAATGGCGTCATCCAGACCGCGCTCGCGCATACGCTTCATGGCCGAGCCTCCCGAGCCAACACCAGGCAGGACGACGGCACGGGCCCGCGAGACCACCGCCGCCTCGTCGGTGACACATACCTCGCCCCCAACGTGCTCTAAGGCCTTGGCGATACTGTGAATATTGCCCGCTCCATAGTCAACAATGGCAATCATGAATAACACCTCTCCCTTCTAGCATTCCTGCTCAACCGTCTCCACCAACAGACGCGGCGAGAGTATCTCCGTCTCCTGTCCCAGCGACACAACATAGGTCAATCCCAGCCAGCCAATGAGCGGCGGTAGACGCTGCTCATCAAAGAGGTTGATTGTCAGCAAGGGGCAGCAGAGCAACGCAGAATGCATGATCTCTTCCCAATTCTCCGGCAAGGCCCCCTGTGAAGAGAGCCAGGCAAGCAATGGTCTCAACAAGTGTTCGCGCTTGGTCTGGAGGATGGCCTCGCGTACGGGTGGGAGCGTGAAGTCATACACGACCTCGATACAGTCTTCCTGTTCATCGACCTTCACCTGCAAGGAGCAGTCCGGCGCGATCTCCTGCGGGAAGTACATCCAGCTTGCGAAGATATTATGAAAGAGCGGCTTAATAACGTCCAGCAATGGTGAGTGTCGACCAGCGAAGGCGGGATCGAAGTAAAGGTATTCGCGCCCCTCCTCCAGAAAGACGTTGCCAAAGTGGGCATCGCCATGCCCTACTACGGTCAGCCCGGCCTGAGCTGGCTGGAGCACGCTTTTGGCGCGCTCAATCAACTCACCCAGCGTCAGGCGCTGCACCTGCCCATTAATACGCCAGCGATAGGCGCAGAGCTGCGCAAAGGTAATTTCACGCTCGGGCTGCGTAGGAAGCGGAAGGCTCTTCCCCTCGTAGAAGCTGGCCAGGCGTCCCCCGGTCAAGCGATGCCAGAACAGCTGGTGAATGGGGGCCGCCTCGTGCTCCTCGGCGCTCACTGGGGCCTCTGTCTCCTGGTAAATACGCAAGAGGCGCTCGCACTCCAGTCGCTCAGCGGCGACCAGTTGCTCGAGGGAGGCCTGGGCTGGCTGCTCGGTCTCCAGGGCACGCATCATATCGAACATGACCGGCCAGCGAATAACCGGGTAGATGACCATCTGCTGGCCGCTCCTGCGCAACGTACGTACGGGCAAGACCACGTTATAGCCCGCCTCGTGCAGGAGCGTGGCGTTATAGTACTCCGCCAGAACCCCCTGGTCCTCTACATGCGTCTTAAAGAAGTACTCCTCTCCACCAACCCGATAGAAACCATTAAATGAATTGAGCGAGACGGCTTTGGGCGTAAGCTGAATGCTGTCGATACGCAGATCCATCTGAACCGCGAACCAGCGTTGTAGGAGTTGCTCTGCTTTTTCACGCTCGTGAAATTGGAGCCGCTGGATCGTGCCCAGGTCATCGATCTGGCGCACCAGGGCAGGGACATGCGTCACATCCTCTAACAGAAAGTCGGGAGCGCTCTGCGCAAGCAGTGTCCGTGCCTCCTCAGTTCTGGCCCCGGTTCGGACCGCGATACAGAAGGCATCTCCCGCGTGCGCCCCTCGCACATCACTGGTCGTATCTCCAACCACGAGAAAGCTGCCATGCGGCGGCAGAGGATCACCCGGCATATACTCCGGGAAGGCGGCGCGCAAGAAGGGGAAGGGATGCGGCTTGGCCAGGGTCAGGGGTCGTCCTTCTTCCCGCAAGCGCCGCTCCGCCTCCGCTACTTCGGTATGCGTCACGATATGCTCAGCGTCAAAGAAGACGAGCAGGCCATAGTTACGCAGGGGGGTGAGGGCCTCGAAGCTGCCACGCCCGGTGCAGATGCCCAGGGTATATCCCTGGGCCTGCAAATCCTCAAGCGTTGTGCGCAACTGCTCAATTGGTAGAAGAGGCTGCTCAAAGTTGATGCAACCAATCTTGCCTGTCTGCCAGGGTGCTCGCCCATAATCCTGCGTGAAGAGCGCATCGCCCAGGTACCATTCCTGGAAGAGGTCGCGGCAGAACTTCCAGGAGGAACTATAATGCCCAAGGCCGCCCTCGCCCTCGACATTCAAAACCTGGCGAGCCAGGATATCCAGGCGCGCCAGCAAATCAAAGCCAGTATAGCTAGCAAGCGTAGGATCGGTGAGCGGTCGTAGGCGCTCAGGGTCTACCTGGGGACGGGCCTGGGCCAGTTGCCCGCGTAAGCGCGCATTCCAGGCGGCATCTTCTACACGCGGTGGCCAGAGGGCGGCATGGTCGCTCACCTGGGCAAGCACATCGATCAGGTAGAGGCAGAAAGCGGCATAGCAGGTATCCCAGTTTGAGTTCACGGCCCGTGCCTTTAAGCCCTGAATCAAGGCCTCGGGAAAGACCGCATCACTCCAGGCGCGGCACTCATTGACGGTCTGGGGTGGTATGTACTCAGAGCGTCCATCTACATTCCAGTAGCGCGGGCTATAGAGCAGTTCATGCAAGACCAGGCCCGCCGTCGTCCAGTACATCTCCTCGCTGGTAATCACGCCATCCAGATCAAAAATCACTGTTTTTTTCAAGATAACCTCTTCAGCCTTTCCCTGAGTGCACGCGCATTCACGGATTCCTGCGCGAAGCGATAGGTCAGCGGCGTCACGTTGATATGCGTGGCTCCGGCCTGGCGCAGTACCGCCACCGTCTCCAGCAGTTGAGGCGCGGCCTCACCGACTTTGGCCACACCCGAGAGCGTGTACTGGTCAGGGGCCGACTCACCATCCAGCTCTGAATTGACCATACGGAACTCGATGCCGGCCCCCATGGCCTTTAGGCGCTGGTTGAGCCGTCCACAGGCATCGCGCATCCCCTCAAAGCTCTCTGCGCGCATATAGGCGGTTAGCAGTGAGCGGTTGCGTGCCTGGTTGCGCGCATCAATCAGCTCCAGGACCGTCTCGGTCAGCTTGAGCGCGAGTGGATGCTGCTTGAGGAGACGCGCATTGCCCATCAAGCAAGCCTGAGAGCGTAGGATCACGCCATCGTCCAGCAGCTTGAGATGGTTCTCGCGTAGGGTCGTGCCCGTCTCGGTCAGGTCCGCGATCAGGTCGGCGGTGTCGGTCAGCGGAGCAGCCTCTAGCGCGCCATGCGGTGAAAATATCTTGCAGTGCGTAATGTTATGCCGTCGTAGGAACTGCGAGGTCAGCAGGGGATACTTGGTGGCGATACGCAGTCCCCGCCCTCGATGTGTACGATAATACCCTGATAGGTGCCAGAGATCCGCGCAGGAGCTGACATCAATCCAGGTCTCTGGCACAGCCAGGACGAGGCGGCAGCTCCCATACCCCAGGTCACGCATAAGCACCAGCAGGTCTTCATCCAGATGGTCCTCTTCGTCCAGGTCATCACCGTATCCTCGATGTTCCGCCAGGATATCATAGCCCGAGACACCCAGGGTCGCGTCGCCACTCTGGACCAGGGCCGGTATATCGGCGGCCCGCTGGAAGACAACCTCCAGGTCAGGCATGCTTTTGATGCGCGCCAGGTATTGACGCGGATTACTGCGGCTGACCTTCAGGCCGCACTCGGCAAGGAATGACATAGTCGCGCCCTCCAGGGCTCCCTTCCCTGGCAAGGCTAAACGCACTCGTTCCTGGGCACTCATACCAACTGCTCCTTCTGCTCTTCACCAAAATCTGCTACCAGGCCATTGGCAAGCTCACCAAATGGAAGACGCCACTCGACGCTTGTCTCTAGATTGCGTACCGTTACCTCGTTCTGCCTGGCTTCATCCTCGCCCACAATCAGCGCTAGAAGGATCTGCTTCTTAACAGCTTGCTTCAATCCCGCGCCGACACCATGCCCGCTGATATCCACCTCTACGGGCTGACCCGCCTCGCGTGCGGCTCGCGCCACGCGAAGGGCATAGGGAAATTCATTCGCGCTGACTGGAATCACCAGGGCCTGTGTCTGAGTTAACACTGGTAGCGTGGCCTGGGGAATGTGCGCGAGTAAGCGCTCAAGGCCAATGGCGAAGCCACAGGCCGCGATATCGCGCGAACTGCCTACGGCTCGCATGAGGCGATCATAGCGCCCTCCGCCACAGAGCTGGGCATCGAAGCCGTCTGCCTCCTGCGCGTGAATCTCGAAGACCAGGCCCGTATAATAGCTCACCCCACGCCCCAGTGAGAGGTTCAGCAGGATCTGCTCGCTCGGCACACCACACTGCTCAACAACGGCCACCAGTTGGCGCAACTCATTGAGGGGGGCGGTGTCGAGACCATAGCGTTCTAGCAGTTCTGCCACTGCCTCAAAGACGGCTGGAGGAGGACCCGAGACGGCATGCAGCTCACGCAAAAACTCTAGTGCGTTCAGGATCTGCCGCCGCTGCTCATTGCGTCCCATTTTCCACAAGAAGCGCTCCACGACCTCGCGCCGTACGTCGTCATCGCCAAAGGAGATGCTGATACCGCTCAAGAGCGACGAGATATAGCGTGCATCTACTCCACTCAGAACCGTGGCTGGCGGCGAAACTTCTGACGCCATCTTGTTCATGGCCTGGTCCGCAGGATAGAGGCGCTCCAGCCGCTCCTGCGCCAGGCGCTCCCCCTCCTCCGACCGGCTGATCTGTTCCATCAGGCCAAGCAAGAGGCGGGCCGCGTGGTCATCGAGGTGCAGGCGGTTGATGAAGCCGCTCGCGACGCCCACATGCCCCAGTTCCAGGCGATAACGTGAGATCCCTAGATCGTGGAGAACCTCGCATGCCAGCTGGATCATCTCAGCATCCGCAGCCGCTGGTTGACCACCAAAGATTTCAATGCCAAGCTGCGTATGCTGCCGATAACGGCTGCGTCCCGGAGCCTCATAGCGAAAAATTGGGCCAGCGTACTGAAAACGCTGCGGCAGCCCCTGCTGCTGATAATGGTCCAGGTACAAACGGCAGATGGAGGCGGTATATTCTGGGCGCAGGCAGAGGTCGCGTTGATGGATACGAAAGGCGTAGAGGTTCTGCCATAGCTCCTGACCAAAGCTGGCATGAAAGAGGTCGCTATGCTCTAGCACGGGGGAATCGACATGGGCATAGCCCGCGTGCTCTAACAGCTTGCTCACCTTCTCGCTTACCCACTGCTGTTGCTGATAGACCTCTGGTAAAAGGTCGTACATACCTCGCAATCGCTCAACGCGCTTCTTCATGGAACGTCCTCTCCACTGTTACTGTCACATTTCCTGCGTAATGCAGGCGGCAATAAACGCATGTCCCCGTTAGCGTTTGGAAAGACTCTGCCCTTTCCAGATGTCAACGCTGACGGGGACAACTCTCTTGTTCTCTGCTATGTAGTATAAAACATATTTGCTGACTTGCGGTGAGGCTATGCATCGCTTCACCTAAAGTACTTCTCAACTTCCCAACGCGCATCACCACACACGAAAATCACAAGCATTAGCGGATAATCATCGTACCCGCGCCCTGGTCTGTGCAGAGTTCGCGTAGGAGCACATGCGGCTCGCGACCATCCACGATATGCACACGCGGCACTGCCGCCAGCGCATCCAGGCAGGCCGAAACCTTGGGGATCATGCCACCGCTGATCACTCCCTCGTCGATCAAGCGGCGAGCCTCGGCATCGCTCAATTCGGAAATCAAGGTTCCATCGGCACGACAGATGCCGACCACGTTACTCAAAAAGATCAGCTTCTCCGCGTTTAACGCGCCCGCCAGGTGCGCGGCGACCAGATCCGCGTTAATATTGAGGCAGGTGCCATCTGGTCCCTGACCCAGTGGCGCGATCACAGGAATAAAGCCCTGCTCCAGCAAGGTATGCACAGATGAGGAATCAATTGACTCCACTTCACCCACAAAGCCCAGGCGCTCATCTAACATACGTGCCTGTACCATATTGCCATCTGTCCCGCACAGGCCAACCGCATTAGCTCCCAACTGCGAGAGCATCAGTACCAGGCGCTGATTGACCTGCCCGCGCAACACCATGCGTACCACCTCTAAGGTCTCCGCGTCGGTGACGCGCATACCATCCTGGAAACGCGTCGGAATACTGAGCTTCGTCAACCAGTCATTAATATAGGGTCCACCACCATGCACCAGTACAGGAAGCGCGCCCAGTTGATGCAGCCAGACGATATCCTGCAATACCTCTTGCTGATGCTCCAGCATACTGCCACCAAGCTTAAACACCAGGATCTTGCCTTTAAGGTAGTTAATATAATTAATTGCTTCGCTTAACACTCTGGCTATAAGATGTTGATCATTGATAATTTCACCATCTGGTGTGCGTTCAAACGCTATTGTCATCGTTCCTATGTTCCTCCTCACTCTACATCATGTGCTCCGAAGCTCGCGGGTTACACACAACAGTAGAGGGATCACATTGCATACATTTTTTCAGACTAGGGATTGACACCAGCCCCTGCCAGGCCCAGGCTCTCGGGCCAACCAAGCATACAGTTCGCGTTCTGAATAGCCTGACCCACCGCGCCTTTAACCAGGTTATCGGTGCAGGACATTACAATCAGGCGTCCCGTTCGGGCATCAAACGTTGGATAGATAAAACAGTGATTGCTGCCATAGGCCCACTTGGTATGGGGAGGCTGATCCACTACATGCACAAAAGGCTCACCTGCATAATACTCGCGATACAACTCCACGATAGCCTCTGATGAGAGGCTCTCTACAGCGCCAGGCGCAAGCGTGGCATAGCAAGTCGCCAGGATGCCCCGCGTCATGGGTACCAGGTGCGGCAGGAATGTCATGCGGATATCGGAGAGTGCATGTCCGCCATCCCTGGCAGCCGCGAGCAACTCTTGCTTGATCTCAGGCATATGCCGATGACCGCCTACACTATAGGGACTCATATCTTCGTTCGCCTCGGCAAAATGTGTCCCCAGCGTCAAGCCACGGCCCGCGCCACTAATGCCCGTTTTCGAGTCCACGATGACGTCTGGCTCTACAATGCCCCGGGCAAAAGCGGGTAGCAGGGCAAGAATGGCGGTGGTTGAGTGGCAACCGGGACTGGCGACGAGGCTAGCCCCTGCGATCCGCTCACGATAGCGCTCACAGAGACCAAAGACCGCGCTTTCGAGCAAGGCTGGAGCAGGATGGGTATGCTTATACCATTCTTCATATACCGTCACATCATGCAAGCGGAAGTCCGCTGAGAGATCGACGACCTTTGTGCCGCGCTCAAGCAGGCGTACGACCGCCTCTGCGGCGGCGGCATGGGGCAAGCAGACAAACGCCAGGTCTGTCTGTGCTGGCTCATCCGCGATCATCATCGTTGGATCAATCGCGGTCGTGGCTGCAAGGGCTTGCAGTTGTGGGAAGACATCTGCCAGCGTCTTGCCCGCCTGGCTGCGTGCGGTGACGGAGGTAACCTTTAATTGAGGATGCTGTGCAAGCAGGCGCAAGAGTTCCAGGCCGGTATAACTAGTAACGTTAATAATAGCGGTAGAAATCATTATCTGGCCCCCAAGAGTTAAGATATTGGAACAAAAAAAACCCTCATCCCTATCATATGATACAGGGACGAGAGCTACAGCCTGGCTCCCGCGGTGCCACCCAGTTTGCCTTTCCTCAATTGAGAGCAAAGACCACTCATTTCGACTCAAAAAATTTACGTGTGAGCCGCACACCCGGCGTACTTATCGTCACGAGACGATTTTCTTCCGCCAGCCGCTCGCGGACGCGTTCTGAGGGCTACTCCATTCCGACCTTGCACTGGACGTCGGATCGCTGTCTGGCTCCGCACCTCATACTTCTTCCGGTCATCACGGGCAAAAAACACTATACTACTGAGAGAATACGAGGATCTTCAGTTTATGTTCTATTATGACCAAGAATAACAGCCAGGGGTGGCAATGTCAACCAACTTTTCCCCCACCAGGAACTCTGGTGCGCCAAAAGCCGAAAAAGTGGCCGAAATACACACATATGTGCTCTCGGTAGTGTTTATGCTATCCAAAGGGCTCTCTTCTTGCTCTTATGATTAGCATAGCATACAATAAAAACAGCTTTATTGGCATTCCACTCTTCTCTTGGCAGAACATTGCAAAAGTCCTATTTCAGCAACCATATCACTCCACATACTTCGCATAAAAAAACTAAAAAACAATATGGCAGGGAAAATTATGGCTGAGAAGACAGATCATTTCATCGGTACAAAACTTGGAAATTACACTCTGGAGCGTCTCTTGGGCAGGGGAGGCATGGGAGCGGTCTACCTTGCGCAACAACAACTCCCCGCTCGCAAAGTCGCGGTCAAGATTCTTCAGCCACCTGGCTCAACAGATTCCGAACACTACATACAATTTCTCCAGCGCTTTCGCCGCGAGGCTAACATTGTCGCGCGCCTGGAGCACGTTAATATCACCCCTATCTATGAATACGGTGAGCAAGAGCATTTTGCCTATCTCGTCATGCCCTACTTCAGCGGCGGAAGCCTGCGCGATCTCCTGGCACGTGAGGGGCGCCTGCCACTCAATACCGTACTCACCTATGGCAACCAGGCAGCCTCAGCCCTTGACTACGCTCACGCTCAAGGTATCCTGCATCGCGATCTCAAGCCATCCAATCTCTTGCTGCACGCCGATGGCCGCCTGGTACTGGCTGACTTTGGCATTGCCCGCATCCTCCAGGATCAACCGGGCACAATGCCCACGCTGACAACCACAGGTATGCTGCCAGGGACGCCTGAATATATGGCGCCCGAAATGATGCTGGGAGAAGAGATAAATCATCTGGCCGATATCTACGAATTTGGGATCGTGCTCTTTCAGCTCTTGAGTGGGCGTCTCCCTTACCCTGGCACAACGCTCTATGCCCTGGCGATGAGTCATGTTCAGCAACCACTTCCCTCGCTACACCAGTTGCGTCCCGAGCTCCCCCAGGTTTACGATGAAATTCTGCAAAAGGCATGCGCTAAGCAGCGCGAGGAGCGCTATCAATCGGCACAAGCTCTCATGCGTGACCTGCACCAGGCCGCGATCTCCCCAGGCACATTCAAGCTGGTAGAACCTCCTACTGAGATTTCTGCACACAATACTGAGGCGCCTGCATTCTCTAACGCCTCAGCGCAGCCAGTACCTCCGCCCTTTGCCGCGCCCGAAGTCCAGCAACCACCAGTGCAGGCGCAGTGGCAACCCCAGCCGGAATCAGCTTCTCACTGGCCTAACAACAGGCAGGATACGCCCGCCACCTATGCTCCCTACACAGTAGGGAACCGTCAGACACAACCACAACCGCATCCTTATACACCTGCATATTATGCACCACAGGCAACGCGGAGACGCTCCCCCTGGACCATCGCGCTCACTATGATAATCATTCTCCTTCTCCTTGGGGGTAGCGTTGTCTTTGCCCAGCAACTCCTCACCAGAAACAGCACTGTGCCCTCGCCAACAGCGACATCCGTTTCTGGACATACGACGGCAACAACCTCCAGGGGAGCACAATACACGCCTTCCACGATAGGCACCTCCGCGCCTGCCACAAAGACACCAGATACATCTCAGGTTCCGCATGGAGCACGCCTCTATCAAGCAACGGGTGTGGGTCAGAGCTGTGATCATAATGGGGGAACCTGGAGTGATTACAATGGCGTCGACATCACCTGTTCCGGCAACCAGACGGTGATCCGCAACACAGCCTCAACGGCACAGCTTCAAGGCACCTTTCTCAGCAAGGTACAGGGACAGGCTTATACACCCAACTATGTTGTCGAGGCCCAACTCCAACAAGACAACGCCTACAGCAGCGACTTTGGCCTCTACTTCCGCAATCAACCTGGACAACAGCAAGGCGTCTACACGCTTCTTGTCCACCCTGATGGCACCTGGAATACCTATGTGTACGACAACAACACGGGCGCACCGACGAAGCTAGCGGGTGGCAATCTTGGCAATGCCCATGCCGCCATCCTCCTCGCGGTTATCGCCAATGGTCAGTCATTCGCATTCTACGCCAACGGGCACAAATTGGGAGAGATAACAGATACCACTTATGCTCAGGGAACCGCTGGCATAGCAGTCGATAAAGGTGCAAGCATCACAGTACAGAGCTTTACGCTCTACCAGGTCTAATCATCCTTACACCTTTTAATAACAAGAAACATACCTGATCCGGGTAGATAGCCCGTATTGGCCAATCTTCATGTATCACTCTACAAGGCTAGCATTCGCCTATACATGCGCGATAAAGGAGGTCTCCACCTATCTATTACATAAAAAGGTCCGGGAAAACTTTCCTTATTGCTGTATATATACTATAATGAGTGCCGGATACGTCGCAGGTATCAGCTTTTCTTACATATTTCCGTACTTCTTCGCTACTTTCCTGGCTTTTCTCAGCAGAAGTGGTTATAGTATTAGGGTACATGTGTGTGCGGACAGGCTAGCCAGGTTGGATGATGAGCATAAGTACGAGTAGACTCAGTGGTAGTGGGGTCAACAGCAAACAATAGTACAAAGTACATGATTTAAAAACACATTTACCTTACCCAGACATAAAATACATTTAAATGCATTTACATATCAGCAGCAGCAACTTCTTATGCGGAAACCAACGCCAGGTCGCCGTGCCCCCGAATGGGGGTGGCTAGCGCTTCGCGCTCAGGTTTCCGAGAGGACCTAAGCTTATTTCTGAGAGGACATTACGAGCGTGATCTTAGATACAAATGATCTGATAGGCAAAACGCTCGGAACATGCACAATCCGACGCCTTATTGGACGAGGTGGCATGGGCGCAGTCTATCTAGCACAACAGAGCCGTCCACGACGCACTGTCGCCGTGAAGGTACTTCTGCCCAATACGCTTATGGACAAGCGACCCCGAGAAGAATTCCTCGCACGCTTCCGGCGAGAGGCCGATTCTATCGCGGCCCTCGACCATATTAATATTTTACCGCTCTACGAATATGGCGAGCAGGAGGATATGGCCTACCTGGTTATGCCTCATGTCACAGGAGGGACCCTGCGCGACCTGCTCGAAGAACGAGGCATCCTCCCCTTTGATGAGGTCGCGCGCATTATCGAGCAGGCTGCCGACGCACTTGAGGCCGCTCATAAGCAAGGTATAATCCATCGTGACCTCAAACCAGCCAATATTCTCTTCCATGCCGATGGCCGGGTACTCCTGGCCGATTTTGGCCTGGCCAAAGTTGTACGCGACCTACACGAAAGTGGCGTAAAGGGGCGCTCCAGTCAGGAGGGCTTGACCAGCGCCGGCACAATCGTTGGCACCCCTGAATATCTCTCGCCCGAACAGGGCACCGGCAAAGATGTCGATCACCGTACCGACATCTACTCCCTTGGCGTGATGATCTACCAGATGCTGGGAGGACAGGTCCCCTTCACTGGCACTTCCCCAGTCGCGATTGCCATCAAGCACACGCTGGAGACCCCTCCCTCTCTCTCCGCCCTCAATCCCCAGATCACCCCTGAGATCGAGGGTATCGTCATGAAGGCGCTAGCAAAAAATCCCGCCGAACGCCACAATAGCGCGAGCGAGTTAGCTCGGATTCTCAAGGCCACGCTTACTACTCCCTCGCAAGCAGGAATGCTGTCACAGCGTACGCCACTCATCACTGAGGCACAGACCGTCTTTGTCACGCTACCAGATCAGGGCACACCCAACATCGAAGAGCAGCTTGAGCACAAACACCCTCAGCCCGTAATTGAGCATGATGCGGTGACCCAGCTAGAAAATACACCAACGACAATTTACAACGCCTCGACAGAGGCCGCACCACGCGTTGTTGCCCAGGTTGAAAGCAAACACGACGAACCAGCGCCTCCTATGCCAGCCAAAGTGAAGGTGGCACCCAGGCCCCAGCCCGTCATAGAGCAGGTACCGGCCTCTCCCCAGATGAGAGAGCCGCGTACCAACGCGCCGCTGAGTCCGCCACCATTCTCGCCCATGCCCCAGCCCTCACCTCAGCCTGGACCCCAGGGTCCTCGTGCGCGTCGTCAGCCACTGGCAGTCGCACTTGGAGGAGCACTCCTGGTGCTTTTGATCATCATCGGCTCGATTGCCTCCTACCAGCATTTTGCTGGCGGCCAAACAGCCTCCAAGGCTCCAACGGCCCAGCCCACGCATGATGTGACGTTGACAAACAAGTCGACGCCTATCGCGACCGCGACCCCCAGACCGCTTTCGTTACCAGGAGCAAAGGTCTCCGCTGGAAACCGTGTCTATGGGACCGATCTACCTGGAAAGTCATGTGATAAACGTGGAGGCACCTGGAACGAAATCAATCTCAACGTGACCTGTCATGACACAGATGTTGAGCTTAGCAGCAATGGCGGCACAGGCATCCTCCTCCTGACAGGTCTGCCACAAGGTCAGACCTTCCCGAGCAATTATATTATCCAGGTTCAGGTCGAGAGCGCCAGCGGTGACTACGGCATTCTCTACCGCAACCTGCCCGATAGCAAGACGTCAAATGTCTTTATTCTCTCGACAGGCAACTGGCATAGCGACAACTATGATCCCTCCTCCTGGCAAAGCCAAGGACAACTCGCCTCGGGTCCAACACAGGGCGATACTACCAAGGCACACACCGTGGATGTTCAGGTGCTGGGGACAAGCTATACCTATACCGTGGATGGAACGTATTGGGGGAATGCCAACAACGGAACGAGTACGAATGCCGCGATTGGCATTCTTGTCACTCCCGGCTCGCACGTTACCCTGAAAAACTTGCAGGTCTTCGCCGCCTAATAAGAGGGAGCGCTTGACGTACGCGCCTACACTGGGGGGCGAATACCTGGCCCCGAACGTGTGAGCGTGTACGTCAAGCGCTCCCTTCTATGACTTCAGGCCTATCGCGGCTCCATGGCGTCCACGATACTCTCTTCATCGTCGCGCTGCACGGAGTCAGGGAACCAGTTACGCACTCGCTGCTCCGGCAAGACCGCCTTCACCTGGCGCAGTAAGTTTGACTTCTCCCCCTCGGTCGCGCTCTCCTCGCTCTTTTCGGGAGGGCATTTTTGCAGTTCGCGCGAAATGTTATTTAAAGCAGCCTGAAGGCTTCGGAGTGTATTGAGCGACTCTGCTGAGGTGCTGATGCCCTCCTGTTGCGCCCTCTGAAGACTCTCACGCATATTTTTTACTTCATTGGTCAGGTGATCGTGAAGCGTACGGAGCTGGCTACAGCGATCAGAATTATGAGTCATGGATTCCCTCGCAATCGCTTGAAAATCATCGCTTGATTGACAAAATAGTCAGAACAAAGACTATCCTACCGCCTTTATACACCACAAAGCATCTAGTATGCAATGTGCATATGTGTTAACGGTCCTTTTATCTCACTAGCTCCTAGCCCGAAACGTAGGTTTTTTATATAAACATGCTCCCTCTCATCGCTAATGAGAGGGAGCATGTTTGCGTTATAAAACGGCTTGCTAACTATAACTAGCTTAGGCGACTGTTTTATTGGTGTATATAGATGTGAGATTATCAACGGGCGCGATCAATTTCTCCGCGACCATGAATTGTTCCATAGACTGCCAGGTGGCATCATCATTATTGCCCAGTTTGCCATCCCCCCGGTAGATAGGAATTGTAGCCTTTAACACCGCGCGCGCCTGCGTGGTATTCATGCCGGGAATATAACTCTGGCTCACCTGCAAAGCCTCGTCGGGGTTGGAAATTACGTCGCGTAGCCCCTTGAGTGTGGCCTGCACAAAGCTGCGCACCATGGCTGGCTGCTGCTGATAGGTCCCCTCGGGCGCGATAATGCCGTTTGAGACAATGGGCTGATAATCAGAGATCGGGAAGGTACGCACCTTGAGACCATGCTGCTCCAGTTGCAGCGGCTCGTTGTTCGAGTAGCCCATCACAGCATCCACACGATGCGCCAACAGCGCGGGCACCTGGGTAAAGCCAATCGATTGGATCTTGACATCCGAGGTTGAGAGATGCGTTTTGTAGAGGAAGGCCAGCAGCGCCGTATAGGTCGAGCCATAGGCTCCAGGAACGCCGATGGTATGCCCCTTCAGATCGCTCAGGCTCTTAATAGAGGAGTCCGCAGGTACGATCAAGCTAACCGGATATTTCTGGAAGATCGTGGCGACATCTAGCGCCTTGATCTGCTTATTGCTATTGCGCGCGGTCAAAAGCTCATCGCCACCGGCGAAGACAAATGTATTTTTCCCGGCGACCATTGAGCCAATCAAGTCAGGCACAATCCCGTGGTGGAAGGTGACATCCAGCCCTGCCTGGCTATAATAGCCCTTTGACTTTGCCACATAAAACGGCGCGAACTGAATATCAGGGACATAGCCCAGGCCAATCGAGATCGCCTGTTTTCCCTGCGAGGATGAATTAGAACTTGTATTTGTAGTGGACGTTCCCCCGCATGCCGTTATCAACAGCATAAATAGCAGCGAAAGAATGCCGAACGTTGCCACAGTTGAAGAACGATGACGTGCAGACATCGTGGACTACTCCATTCTCCCTAAAAATCTTTTATAGCCTGGTTACAGCTAGCCTACTGCCTTTCGAAAACCTGAGCGCGGAGCGCTAGCCACGACAGTGGCGCTGCGCCCCCGAATGGGGGTGGGTTTTCGTTTAAGAAGCTAGTAAACCACTTGAGCCAGCTTACCAAGCAACCAGGTGCTACTATAGAACAAGACCGCCAGAGCCGCCAGTACCACAAGCGTGGCGAACATCAGCGGTGTATTATATTGATTCTTTGCCACCAGGAGCAGCGATCCCAAACCCTGGTCACCTCCCTGGACAAATTCACCCACGAGCGCTCCCATGACGGAGAGCGTCAATCCCGTACGCACACCCGCGATAATCGAGGGCAGCGCCAGGGGAAACTCGATATGCGCGAACATGGCCCAACCGGCGGCCCCCTCCACACGCGCCGCATCTGTCAGCGCGCGATCTATCGTCTGCACACCCAGCATGGTATTTACCACCATGGGAAAGACAACCACGAGCGCGCAAACATACATGTTGGGAACCCAGCCATAGCCCAACCATAAGACCAACAACGGCGCGATTACGACCACTGGAATAGCCTGGCCCGCCGCCAGGTAAGGATGAATGGCTGCGGCAAGCACACGCGACTTAGTCAGGGCATATCCTAGCGGCAAAGCAAGCGCCAGCGCCAGAAGAAAGCCTACCACGCTCTCCTGCACTGTAACCCAAAGATTGCTGAGATATATTCCCGAGCTAAAGCCGCTGCTCAAGCTATCTAAGACATCGGCTGGCGCAGGCAAGAACAGGGTGTTGACATGCCCATAAGCGCTGCTCACAAACCAGCCAATTAGCAGGGCCACAGCCAGGATTAGGGGGGGAACAACCGATAGCATCCAGGTGAAATTGCGCCTGGGCACCTGAGAGGCGCGGCTAGCACTTCGTCGCGCTTGCGCCTCACTCCGCACAGCCGCTGCCTCATACTCAGGCAGCACAGTGTGCTGCTGTGTAGAAGTTGTCATGCTCATGAACATCCCTCGATAGCTCTACTGACAGGCCTCAGCCAGAACAAGGCATAGAGATCCGTCAATTCAACTGATTCGGGGAGGCATTGGGGGGAGAGCAGTAACGACCATATAGAACATAGCCCGCATGCATCACAGATATGCGTGATAAGTATGCGTAACTATGCCACTCACCAACCCTTCATAGTGGTTGGATAAGTATAAACTGGTCCTTATAGAAACCTTCTCCCATCCGGACTATACCGTCGGCTTCGGATTCGCACCGAATCAATCACGCCAGGCATTTCCATGCCTGAGGACTCGCGGGCTCTGCCACTGGTTCCTTGCGAACCACATTGGCAATACCGCCGGTCGGGAATTACACCCTGCCCCGAAGGTCTTACTTTTCCTTAGTATGCCACAGACGCCACCAATACGCAAGGGGAATTTTATAAGCAGCAAAAAAGCGGCCTGGGCGAACGTACGTTCGCCCAGGCCGCTTTTTTGCTGCTTACTTCTGATCCGAAAACCCTGAGCGTTTATCCCCGAATGGGGGCAAAGCGCTAGTCACGAGAGTGACGTTGGGGTTCGGAATAAGATCTTAGAGTTTGCGCAACGCCTCAAAGAGGTCTTCGTTGTCGGGCATCTCACCCGGCGCATGCTGGATCTCAATATAACGGATGATGCCTTCTTTGTCGACGACAAAGAGGGCGCGCTCGGGCATACCCGCGGGATGCCGTATCCCATACAGGTCTACAACCTTCCCCTGGGGATAGAAGTCTGAGAGATGATGGAAAGATGTATGCATGGACTTCTTCCAGGCCTCAAGGGCAAAGTGGCTATCCATGCTGATACTAACTATCTCAGTGTCATAATCCTTGAAACGCTCCAGATCGGCCTCATATGAGGGCAACTGGGCGGAGCAGACGCTGCTGAACGCGAAAGGCACAAAAGCGAGAACGACGTTCTTTTTACCGCGAAAATCGCTGAGGCGCCAATCTTCTTTCCCTTCAGTCATCAATGTAAAATCGGGGGCGACATCGCCCACCTTCAAAGTCTTTGTCTCGGTGCGATTTCTAGTATCCATTGGCTTTGTGTTAACCTTCCCTCTTCTAACACAAATAGAGTGGATGATATCTTCAGACTGATACTACCCACTATACTCTCCCAGGCAACGAATAGCGAGATCGTGTCCGCGTTCTGGTTACCTGACATGCACATGGCTCGTCTTGTATGGTGCGCGAAACCATGTTGAAGTATACCACCATTCAAAGCCTGTGTGCTGGTGTAGCGTCAGGGCATATCCTGCTCGTGACCCATAGTTTAGCTATCTGCCAGGGCGCAAACGCCCTTTACGCAGCTCTATATATCAGGTACACCGGAGTACAACTAGTAAGCTCGCATACATCAACAAACATGGTTAAGGCAGGCTTTTATACTAACCTATAGACTAACTATGCATGTTTCTACTTACCAATACACATTGCAACATTGACGGAGAGGGGCTGGTTATCGTGTCACAGAAAGAGCTACATCTCGACTATACCCACAAACAGCGTGGTGTCTTCTCAGCTTTGCTTGCGTATATGCATAATCCACGCGATCTCGTTTCCTATACCCCGATTATCTTTGTTACCATCGCCATGTTTGTGGGCACATCCTGGCAACTCTTTCTCCCCAAAAGCGATCCCGCGCGCTACCAGTGCTATGCCCTGTCATTCTGGTTCGGTGGCGATGCGCTCAAACGCCTGCCAGTTGAGCAGTGCGCCTTTCTACAAGGGAGCACCCAGCAGGCGCCTTTTCATATGCTGCCCCTTGAATACCCGCCGCTTACCCTCATCCCTTTCTCGCTGGCGCTCCTGGCTCCCCTCTCCTACTATCAATTTGTCTTTGCCTTCTTGATGTCACTCGTGGCCTTCCTTATCTACTGGCTCCTGCTACGCTACGGACCTCGCAATTCCGCGCTTACCTGCGCTTTCTATCTGCTCATTGGAGCTATCGCGACGACTCAAGTACGCTTTGACATCCTGCCTGCGGCGCTCACCCTGGTGGCCTTGATCGCCGCTGAGCGCAAACATTGGACCATGGCCTATCTCGCCCTGGCCATCGGAACGCTCCTGAAGCTCTATCCTCTACTCTTACTTCCAGCCTTCTTTATCGCTGAACAACGCGCCCTGGGGCGCTTCCACCGACCTCCAACCGGTCTCAAACCGCGTGATATTCCGCGCCAGCTCTGGCTGACCCTACGCGAATTCCGCCGCTGGTCGTGGCGCAACTGCCTACTCTTCCTGGCTTGCCTGGTCGTTCTAACCGGCGGCTTTGCGCTGTTAAACTTTGATGGGGCCGTTCTCAGCCAGCTCAACTACTTCTTCAAGCGCCCTCTCCAGGTAGAGGCAAGCGGCAGTTCACTCCTCTGGCTTGCCAGCCGCTTTGGCGTTTCGTTCAGGGTTGTTTATGACTTTGGTTCGCTCAATATGGATAGCGCGCTGGGGGATATCGTCTCCAAGTTGAGCACGTTGGGCCTGGTTCTTGGCTACGCATATACGCTCTACCTGCAATGGCGCGGCAAACTCAGCCTGGGGCAAACGCTGATCGCGTTACACCTGGTCTTTATCACGACTGGAAAGGTATTCAGCCCCCAGTACTTGATCTGGCTCCTGCCACTGCTGGCCTATGTCTACTCTGCGGAGGGACTCTGGCTCTTCTACTGGGGTACCATTTCAGCCCTGACGACCTTCATTTATGCCTACCTCTATTCTCGCTCGCCTGATATTATGCAGGTGCCGGGCTTTTTTGAGTGGGTCGCGCTGCGCAATCTGCTCTTCGTCCTGTTAACCCTGGCCTACCTTGCCAACTGGTTCAGGATACGCGAGACACAGCACATAACGGGGGTTCAGGTCATGCGCTCATAGCTCACGCATGCCCTGACGTAACTTCTGCTCCCGCAAGTACCAGCGCACACTCTCCTCGATCCCGCGGGTAATGTCATACGCGGGTACAAAATCCAGTTGCGCACGTGCCTTTTCTAAAGCAAAATACTGGTCACTGCCAAAGAGCGTGACGCCATAAGTCGTCAGGGGCGGCGGCCCCACACGACCCGGTCCAGGCAGGCCCCAGAGCTTTTCCGCCACCCACGCCGCGCCATATGTTGGCCAGTAGGGAAGATGCCAGCGAATAGGCCTTGCGCCCAGGTAGCTGGCAATCAACTGAAAAACCTCCTCTTGCGTGACGCGCCGGTCATCGACCAGGGTATAGGCCTCCCCAAACACCTGCTTTCCTGCTTCAGCAGCCTGGATCATGCCCTGGGCCACATCACGTACATATATCGCGGGCAGAATGTTCTGTCCCGACCCGAAGATGACACCCCCTCCCGCCTGAATCAGCCCTGCCAGGCGACCAAAGCTGGCCCAATCGCGTGGACCATAGATCCAGCCAGGGCGCACAATCACAATCGGCGCTTTTCTCTCCCTTGCCAGCCGCAACAGAGCCAACTCTGCGGCGACCTTGCTGCGACTATAGGGGTTATTCTCCGCGTGCAAGGGATGCTCCTCACTGATCTTCCCAAACAGGTGATGCCCGTAGACCGTAATCGAGCTCGTATGGACAATCCGCCTGACCCCAGCCTCCAGTGCGGCTTTCACCAGGTTGATCGTCCCCTCTACGTTGACCTCATAATACTCTTTCTCAATGCCCCAGGGTCCCGTACGAGCCGCGGTGTGGTAGACATAGCGCACGCCATGTACGGCGCGTCTCAATGAGAGGGGATCACAGATATCGCCGGAGCATATTTCCACCTGCTTGAGGGAGTGCAGGTGCACGCTATCTTCTGTGGGCCGTACCAGGGCGCGCACCTCATTTCCACGCTCCAGCAACATCTCCACCAGGTGTCCTCCCAGAAATCCAGCTCCACCCGTCACTAATACCTTGACCATTATCTTCCCTTTCCACCCATATATGTCACTCTACATCTCTAACGTATAACTCGAACTTTTTTATCACCCTTTGCCCGCTACACAACACAGCAGTAAAAACCTTACTTAAGGTAGATATAGGACAAATGACACTTGCAGGGATCAAAAATGATATCCATACTTTTCTCAAAAGCTCTACAAAACAGTCAGGACGCGCCACTGGCAGTCATAGGCTATCAGAAAGGACCAAGAATGATGTCACGCTTCTATTCTCTCCGCCTTGTGAATTTAATTGGCCTCTTGGGCTCTGGGCTTGTAATCATTGGCTTCTTCTTGCCGGCTCGCTTTGACACAATAATATTCTACCAGCAGCCGCCGTTATATTCGACAGATTCGTTTTGGAGCATGCTCGTTAATACAGTAACTGGTGGCTCCATCTTTATGGCGCCAGAACAGATCAGTATTGGATCATTTTTGCTCTCTATCCTCGTTCCGCTATTGACCTTTCTTGCCGGGCTTTTTGGTAGAAGGAAGCGCGCCATTTTCATCCTCAGCTTGATATTTGCCACCCTGGGGCTCCTAGAATTTCTAGCCTTTTCGCTACTTCTCCTATCCTTCTCTCGGTGGGGTGGTCGTGTGACCGAGATTCACACTTCCGGTCCAGGTTTCTGGCTGATGCTTATCGGTTTTCCTATCTGTATTGGGAGTAGCATCGCCCACATTGTGCTTTTCACGCTGAGTGGAGCCAACATTCAGTCTGACCCTGGTCTACCTGGCCCTGTATGAGATAGGTGGTGGCACTCGCTCTTTCTCCAACGTGCCCCCTCTTCACTCTAATCTGGAGGAAACACCTATGATTTCCTCCAGTACTGGTCGTTGATCTATGACGTGGCATATAATAGAGCGTCGCTATTCACACGCCAGGCAATCGCACGTAGATATACGCAGTCGTATGCGCTTCGCACAGAAGAGAAGGAGGGGACACTCATGTCCACACTCACACCAGCGGGTTCGCCACAATTTCCCACCATCGCCAACAAGGTCTCAACCCATGAGGAGATGGATCAGGCCATTCACGCGCTACAGGAGCACAAGGACACCTGGGTCGCGACTACGCTCCAGCAGCGTGTCTCCCTCCTCACAGAATTGATTCAGAACATGGCTTCTCTCGCACCACGCTGGGTTGAGGCCTGTAGCCAGGCCAAGCATCTCTCGCCTCAGTTGACCGGCGAGGAGTGGAGCATGGGTCCCTGGCCCATTCTGCGCAATCTCCGCCTGCTCCGCCAATCCCTGCTGGATATCGAGGCCTTTGGCCGCCCGCGCATCCCCGGTCCCGTCACAACTCGCGATAACGGGCAGGTGGTGGCCCAGGTCTTCCCCACAAATAATTATGATCGCATCTTCTTTACAAACATGACCGCCGAGATCTGGATGGAGCCGGGCGTGAGCGCCGAAACCCTCCCGCAGACACAGGCTCTTATTTATCAGGAAGGCCAGGCCCAGCAGCCAGGCATGGTGGCCCTTGTGCTGGGCGCGGGCAATGTCTCCTCTATCGCGCCTACCGATGTGCTCTATAAGCTTTTTGTGGAGAACCAGGTGGCCCTGCTGAAGATGAATCCGGTCAACGCCTATCTGGGACCCTTGATTGAAGAGGGCTTTCAGCCCCTCGTCGAGCAGGGTTTCCTGCGCGTAACCTATGGCGGAGCCGAGGAGGGTTCATATCTCTGCAATCATCCCGGCATTGAAGAAATTCACGTCACCGGTTCCGATAAGACCTTTGATGCCATCGTCTTTGGCCCTGGCAGCGAGGGAGCGCGGCGCAAGGTGGAGAAGCAGCCCTTACGTACTAAACGTGTCACGGGCGAGCTGGGGAATGTCAGCCCCGTCATCGTTGTCCCCGGTCCCTGGAGCGAGGCTGATCTGCGCTACCAGGCCGAACACATCTTCTCGATGCTCACCACCAATGCTGGCTTTAACTGCAATGCAACGCGTGTGATTATTACGCACAAGGGCTGGGACCAACGCGAGGCTCTCTTAAACAAGCTGCGCGACCTTATGGCGGCCCAACCTGCACGCCAGGCCTACTACCCAGGCGCGCAGCAGCGTATGCAGAGCTTTGTCGAGGCCCATCCCCAGGCCGAGCGCTTTGGCGGAACCGACAACGGCAATCTCCCCTGGACATTGATTACCGATGTCGATCCTAAGGCTGAAGATGATATCTGCTTTACCACGGAGGCCTTCTGTAGCCTCTTTGCAGAGACGGCCCTGGAGGCTAACGGCGTGATTGACTACATTCAGAAGGCCGTCAACTTCGCCAATGAGGATCTCTGGGGGACGCTCAACGTCACGCTGCTTGCCCATCCCAAATCGCTCAAAGATCCCGCCGTCTCCACGGCTGTGGAGCAGGCCATCGCCGATCTGCGCTATGGAACGGTCAGCCTGAACTACTGGGCTGGCACCAGTTTTACACTGGGCAGCACGACCTGGGGCGCCTATCCCGGCCACACCATCGATGATATCCAGTCTGGCGTTGGCGTTGTACATAACACGTACATGTTCTCGCATCCACAGAAAAGCGTGGTGCGTGCTCCCTTCAAAAGCACGCCCACGCCTCCCTGGTTCGCAACCAGGGGCCAGGTCCTTACCAAAACCTTTCCACTGCTCGCGGATTTTGAGGCCCGGTCCTCGCCCTGGAAGGTTCCCTCCATCGTGCTCGCGGCGCTTGGCCGCTAGTCATAGCCATGGCGAGGTGGTGCCTCAGGAGGCACCACCTCGCGTGTCCTCGCTGGCTGCAAAGCCTGGAAAAACGTCAAGATGCCATACACAATCGCGTAGAGACCAATGAAGCGCACATCTGTAACCACATTTGGCGAGCTCTTCAGCAGCAGATAGCCGCCTATGATCAAGGAAAACACCGCCGGGAGCAGCGAGAGCCAGTCAGTCCGGAGACTACGCGTGCGGAAGAAGGCGAGCATTTGCGTGACACCGACGATAATAGCCCAGATGGCAAAGGCATAGATGAGCGTTATCCTGGTGAGTCCAGGCGCAAAGATGATCAGACCCGCGATAACCAGGCCCGCGACACCACTCAAGGCGATCAGCCACCAGCGAGGATTCTGCCTTCTCTTACTAAAGCCAATTGCCAGTGCGGCAATCCCATCGATGATGCCCAGCGTGGCAAAGGCGGCAAGAAACAGGAAGAAGGAGATTCGTGGCAAAAGCGCGAGCACAATGCCAAAGACAACAATCATTATCGCACGGAACACCAGCCATAAACGCCTCTGCCAGGTCATGGGTTCAGCGTGTGCCCTTCCTGGACACATAATACTTCGCCTTAACATGCTTACCTCCGTTTATTACGCAAAAACTCCGGCCTCTTGCTTTCCTCCATCATCAACTATCCTTGCGCTGCTCTGATGTTGCCTCAGGTTTGATCAACAAGACGGGAAGCGGCGTCTTTTGCAGGATATGTTCCGCGACGCTGCCCATAATAAAACGCCGCTTCCCTCCGCGCCCCGAAGTCGTCATCGCGATCAGGTTATGTGGGGCTGCGGCTCCGTCGCCTGACGCGGCGATATGGACCAGGGTCGGTGCGACCTGCTCATCACTGTATACTGAGAATTTGATCTCAAGCTGGAAGGTTGATGCCAGGCCACCTCGCAAACGTCCAGCCAGGTCTTGCAGATACCGCTCTGCCTCCTCGCGTGCTTGCCCACGCTGCTCGTCTGTATGATGGGCTGATGGCTTTATGATTTGAACCAGGTGGAGTGAACCGACGCCCGCACCGCTAAGCGCTGCTACAAGCAAGCCCGCGGGGACAATAGCCTCTTCGGCCTGCGGTGAACCATCCAACGGCACCAGAGCATGAATCGGTGTCGCCAATTCTGAGATCTGTTCGTCCTGTTCCGGCTTCTGCACACGGTGAACCAGGACAGGTATGGGAGAATTCCAGGCAATCTTCTGCGCCACACTCCCCAGGACCAGGCGCGCCAGGCCGCCTCGCCCATGGCTCCCGATCACGACAATTTCCATATGGTGACTGGTGATAAAATTCAGGATGGCGTCTGGAATCGCCAGTTCGGCCTGCACCTCTTTCACCACATTGAGGCCTGCCAGGAGAGAAGAGCTCGCGATTTTGTCCAGATAGGCATGATCCCCTTCATCTCCAGATCCGTCATTTCCGCCAGGTCGGCGGGTACGAAAATGCCCGCGACAGAGGTCGACGCGTATGTATATTCCTGGTTGGCTATACGCAAAAGGTAGAGTGTTCCATCCACAGCCCGGGCGAGCCTGGCCGCCAGTACCAGCGCCTGTTCAGAACACGCTGAGCCATCCAGTGGCACAAGAATCTGCTGAAACATGCACTACACTCCCTCCTCATATTTATAGTTATGCTACCTAATCAGCATACTCTTATAGGGTAAGGGAAATAGAGATGCAGCATGGACAAATGTCCACGCTGCATCTCTATTTCCCTTATCTCTGTCCCGCGTTTTAAATCTGAAAAAACGATTGTCAGGGCTCAAACTCATACAACCACCGCGATGGCGGTATACTGCGCGCCTCCACGCGAACGCGCACTCAGGAGGAGCTTCCCCTGCGTATCAAGCACATCAATGCCGTTCTCACGATCTACATATATCTTGCCGTGCTGTACGCTTACTGAGTCTATCGCGACCCTGGTCTGGGGTGTGTACACCCAGTTGATGCGTCCAGTCTCTGTAGCAAGGGAGAACACGCTATGCGCTCGTGATGTTCCTGTTTCGTCAGGCGCAAGATTACCGGTGACATACACCTGAGCGCCCTCTACCTGGGGTGCCTTACCTGTGAAACCTATATCCCCGCTCTGCCAGAACAGTTTCCCATCACTTGCGGCGTAGGCCGTGATCCCTTTGCCCGTCGCGCCAGCATAGACAACACCGCCAGCCAGGCTGGCATCGCGCACCTCGCCTACCTGCCCTATCTGCCACTTAACCCTTCCCGTACTGACATCAAATGCGTAGAGCGTGCTCGTCTCTTTGCTCGGAGATACACTGAAGAGCATATCCCCTACTCGATGAGGTTGGGTCAAAGGCTGTGCTCCCTGCACCTGTGCCTGCCAGTGTAGGGAGCCCGAGGGCAGGCTATAGGCCGCGAGCGTCCCGCTACCAGCGACGTATAGCATATCTCCATCGAGGGTGAACTCGCGGATACCTCGGGTTATGATAGTCCGCGCCAGGCTCCCATCGCTGAGACGTAACGCATAGATGGCGTTCTCTCCCGCTACATACACTTTGTCGCCTCGAGTCTCCGCTCTGCTGGTACGTGTGATATCCAGTTGCCCAGCGACATCACTCTGCCACCGTAGCGCACCTGTGCTCGCGTCCAGGGCATAGACGCCTCCTGTACGTGTCTCGACAAAGACTGTGTTACGGCTAACGCTGACAATGCTATCAGCCTGCGTGAGTTGTGTGTCAGGTTGCTTCATCAGGTCAAGCTGATAAAGCCAGCGCACCCGGCCCGTGGTGGGATCTATGCGCATGACTAGCCCACCATTCTCCAGGTAGATTCCGGGTGGCGTTGGCTGATTGAGTGTGGCTGGACTGGCATGCGAGGCTTGAAAAAAGGCCTCGGGATCTTGCTGTACCCTGAGCAGAACCACCAGCGCGAGCACGCTCAATATAAGCGTACCTACAATTAAGCTGGTGGCAAGCAATGCAAAGAGCGTCCGCGCACGCTCCGATCTGAACCTGGGCATGACTATAACTACTCCCTACCTGACCTTATAGATGGTGACGCCATCGGCCTGGTAGGCGATATCCATGAAGCTGCTAAAGCGCTGGAGGTCGCTAGGAGCATAGGCCTCACGCTCCATCTCACCCACATAGAGATAGGTGACCTGGTAGTGCTTGAGCAGGGACTGCACCTGGGCATTATCGCTGCTGGTGTAGATAGTCTTAATATCTGTCTGCCGCTGCTGGAAGTCCTCCGCGTTCACCGGATTACGCAGCCAGTTGACGCGCCACTGGTACTCGTGTCCAACCCAACCCATTAGAGTGGGCAGCCCCGTCAATGCGGAGACGCGAGCGAACTTAGAGTAGTCATCGCCCAGTGCCTCGACGATAACCGGCGTGCCACTCACATGCGCGTTAAGCCAGTGAATAGCCTCATAATCCCCTTTATCGCCTGGTGAGGAGGTTTTCAGATACTCCATGCCATCCAGGTTCAGAGTGTGTTGCAGATACAGTGCGCCCGTAAGAGGTTTGCTCTGGACATAGCGCGCGTATGGAGCCACGAGAGGATAGGCCATGGCCATGACCACCAGCACCACAAGTCCAAGATACCAGACTCCCTGCGCGCTACTCTTGAGCCAGGCTGGCTGCCGCACATGCTTAGACCAGTACGCCAGCGTCTCGCGGATATAAAAGAGGCCCGTGCCCGAAGCCAGCGCCAGCAAGCCCCAGGACTGAAAGTAGAACTTGAAGACACTGTTCATACGTGGATAGGAGTCCGCAAATACATCACGTAAGAAGACCACTTCACATCCGGCGATCAGCAACAGGGCCAGCGCCCCCAGCCAGAGCGCAAACATATGCCCCAGGTCATCACTCACTTTAAAGGCCAGGTAGATCGCAAGCGCCGTCAGCGCCAGGGAGATCAAAAACGTCCGCCACTCCGGCGTGATGATCGCGACAATGATCCCCAGTACAACGACCGCACCCAGCACAATCCAGGCGGGATTCCAATCCGCTGCCACGACGCCTTCTGCTCGGGCCTCACGCGCCACACGCAGGCGAGCGCCAATGAGCCGGTAGTAGCCGCAGATGAGTAATGAGAGGAAGACAAAAGCCTGCAAGCCAAAGATAAGCACTTCGTCCCACAGTGGCGAGCGTTGTCCAGGTGACACGATGCCAATCCCCTGCGATGGCGAGATAAAGCCCATGTAAAAAGGCAGGAAGAGCAAGAAGGAAAGCGCGACCAGCGTGCCCGCAGCGGCGAAGATGTCCAGGAGCAACAGCCACCGCCAGCGATGCTCATAGACCCGCCACTGCTGCCAGGCGATACAGACAATGACCAGGCCCATATAGGTTGGATAATCCCAGCCATTCATGACAAACAGGCTGCCCACTACCAGCGCAGTCACGCCAATGGTCGCGATACGCGCGATGCCTTGCCCAAAGAGATCCAGGCCCTTCCCCGCTGGCGCGAGCAAGAGCGAGAACGCCAGGCCAATGGCCATAAAGGTAAAGGAGTACGTGAGGACGTGGGCATGGAAGTCATCAAGTAGATAGCTAAAGGCCGGAAACTCATTGATGGTCTTGCCAATGACGCGCGAGGGCGAGAACCAGTCATAGACGCGCCCAGCATGCGAGTCAAACCACCACTGCACAAAGGCCGCCAGGTTGCCCAGGACCAGGCCCGACGCAACGCTTGCTCCACCATAGAGGATAGTCTGGCTTAAGGGATAGACTTGCTCGCTCTGCTCTCCGCCGTCCGCGACCAGGGCCGCATCTCTCCTGGCGCGCAATCCCTTTGACCAGGCGACGATATTACTAGCAACGCCAAAAAGGTTCGCAGCACAGACGCCAAATAAGAGGCAGAAACCCGTATTGAACGCGACCGCTGGCACCTGACCCAGCAATTTTGCCAGCGTGGCGACCGTAAAATGCCCATAGTAGTAGTAGTTGATGCTTGAACCCGAGTACCACATATCGCTCGGCGGCAGATGCTCGCTGCGCATAATCGATGCCAGAAAGCCCCCATCCATAAACATCTCATATGAACGGATATCCGGCCCATAGCCGCGAATCCACCCCAGCCCCAGGACCATGCCGATAAAAACAACCTCGCTCGCCACGACATACGGCCACTGCGTCTCCACAAACCGACCAACCTCGCCCCGCATCTTAAGCAGTCCCGGGATACTACATATCGCCAGTACCAATACTTCGACTATAAGAAGCATCTGAGTATAGGGGAGAGCGCGCACGACCATGAGGGGGAACCAGGCACAGAACGTCAGGAGGGCGATGGCCAGGCCCTTGCTAAAGGCCCAGCCACGATCTGGGAGATGGCGAAATACGCTGAACGTGAGGGGTAGGCAGAACAGGCCCAGCACCTCCGCCAGCACGATCATTGCAAGCAGGTCTATCATATTTTCTCTTTCGCGTGCTTACTTCTAGCTATTACTTGCTCTTCTCAAAGCGCAATAAGCGCATGCTGTATGCAATGACGAGCAGCGCGGCCCCGGTGTCGGCAAAGATGGCGAGCCAGAGATTGGTTACCCCTAACAGGGTTAAAAGCAGGAAAAGCGCCTTGATGAAGAGAGAGAATGCAATATTGGTCTGGATGGTTCGTAACGCCGCGCGACTGAGCCTGATCACAAACGGGAGCTGCGCCAGGTCATCTTTCATTAGCGCAACGTCCGCCGTCTCGATCGCAGTATCGCTGCCTGCGGCACCCATGGCGATACCCACACTCGAAAGCGCGATAGCTGGAGCATCATTTATTCCATCTCCAAGCATAGCCACTGACGTATGCGCCGTCAAGAGTTTTTTGATCTCTCTTACTTTTTGGTCAGGAAGCAAGCCAGCATACACCTGGTCAACACCTATATGCTGCGCCACGGCCCTTGCCGTCTGCTCATTATCCCCGGTCAGCATGACTATCTGCTCAACTCCTGCTTGCTTAAGCTGAACGATAGCCTGCGCTGCCTCGGGGCGTATCTGGTCCGCGACGGCGATAAGGCCCAGTGGCTCCTCATTGCGTCCCACAATTAAAATCGTTTTCCCTGCTCGCTGAAGGGTCTCAATGCTCTTGAGGGTATGTGCGTCACACGCGGGAAAGAGCTTCGCGCTCCCCACGAGCACGGTATCCGCGCCTATTGTGGCCTGCGCGCCCAGGCCCGGCAAGGCCAGGAAGCTCTCTGGCGCGTTCCACGCTAGCTGACGCCGCTCGGCCTCCCGGAGAATAGCTCGCGCCAGGGGATGCTCCGAACGACTCTCCACCGCTGCCGCCAGGCTCAATAGTTCATCTTCCGTGAGCGTTCCTAGCGGCAAGACATCCGTGACAACAGGCCGTCCCTGGGTGAGGGTTCCCGTCTTGTCAAAGGCCAGCACCTTGACGCGCGCCAGCGCCTCGAGGTACGCTCCGCCCTTGATTAAGACACCACTACGCGAGGCACGCCCAATCGCGGCCACAATCGAGACCGGTGTCGAGATCACCAGCGCACATGGGCAGGCAATGACGAGCAACACCAGCGCCTTGTAGATCCACGTCGTCCACACTCCGTGGAACGTCAGCGGAGGGACGATGGCGACCAGCAAGGCTAAGACCATGATCGTGGGCGTATAGATCTGGGCGAAGCGATCGACGAAACGCTGTACAGGCGCGCGTGATCCCTGCGCCTCTTGCACCAGGGCAATGATCTTTGCCAGCATAGAGTCCTGGGCACGCTTGCTGGCCTGCACTTCGATAAAGCCATGCTCATTCAGTGTTCCAGCGAAGACCTCGTCGCCAACCTGCTTCTCAACCGGGATGCTCTCACCAGTGATGGGCGCCTGGTTGACAGTTGTGGTGCCGCTCAAGATCTTGCCATCGGCGGCGATACGCTCACCGGGGCGCACCAGGACAATATCTCCGGCGCGTAGCGCGTCTACGAGAACCTGGCGCTCTTCACCTTCTACCTTGATGCGCGCGCTCTTGGGTGAGAGATCTACCAGGCTGCGCAGGGAGTCGCGCACCCGTTCCATGGTAAAGCCTTCCAGGAACTCGCCCAGGGCGAAGAGGACAACCACCGCGGCCCCCTCCGACCACTGACCCAGCGCGACCGCACCCACAACGGCAATCGTCATCAGGAGGTTAATACCTAGTGTGCGCCCACGCACCAGGGCAAAAAAACCGCTCAAGGCCACGCGATATCCACCAACACAGATGGCGAGCGCATAAAACAGGGTCGACAACCAGCCCACGCCAGGAATATGGCTCAACAGAAAGGCTATGCCCCATAGGAGCGCCGCCACCAGGGTCGGCAGCCAGGCCCGAGCGCTCTGCCAGTACTGCTGGAGCGCATTCTGCCTGGCAACAGGGACCTCTTCTGCATGCGCATACTCATCCGCGTGTTCGTCACCACACGAGCCACAGCCACAGCTTGCGCCAGCCTCCTGCTTTTCGGCAACCTGTTCATTCAGCACTGATACTTGCAAAGGGGAGACGACGCTATAGCCCAGTTCCCGCACACGCTTCACCAGCCTGGCGTGACTCACACCTCTCGCTTCATAGCCAACCGCCATCTTTGAGGTCGCGAAGTTGACGCTGACGTGTACCAGCCCCTGCATCCTGCGCAGCCCCTTCTCCAGGGTGGCCGCGCAATCGGCGCAATCGAGTCCGCTCAGGATGAGCGTTTCATGGCGCAACCTCTGCTCCAACGACGTTTGCGTCTGCGCGATCAGGCGCTCGACATCGAAGGCTGGATCAGGTAGATCCTCATAGGTCACTACAAGCAAATTACCCTTCCCCTCATCCACCGCCTTGATGCCCTCGGCCTTGAGCAACTCCTGCTGTAAACAGGACCCACACGCATTCCCATTATTGGGAGCGAGTTTTAAGGTTGTGGTGTGCAACGCCATACGTCTTCCCCTTTTTCTTACGGATTACGAAACATGCTTTATGCGCTCAACAAGGTCGCTGCCCTCTTATCTCACACACTCCCCTGCACACGACTCCCTGTCAATTAAACAATTTAGCATTTACTAAATTGTACTCAAAAAAATGCTTCTTCGCAAGCACCTATCAGCTCTATCCTCCACTTGTGGGAGCCAAAAAGTAAGGCTATAATGCGTAGAGGAACTCCAGTTAAAATACCAATTGTGCATACATCAGGTTCTTTATCCGGGGAGGAAAGTCATGCAGTCCCATTTGGCAAAGCAGAAATCAGGCGACGAGCGCTGCCAGATTCCAGGTGCTAACCGTGAGCGGGTAGAAAGTGGGCGCGCCAACCTCTTCTCCGATGATACCGCTATTGAGGTTGCTGAGATCTTTCGCGCGCTTGGCGACTCCAGCCGCATTAAGATTGTCTATAGCCTGCTCAAACAGGAGCTATGCACCTGTGACCTCGCCGCCATTATCGGTAGCTCAGAGTCCTCTGTCTCTCAGCATCTACGCATTCTGCGCCAGCTCCGCCTGGTCAAAAATCAGCGCCGGGGCAAACAGGTCTTCTATAGTCTCGACGACGCTCATATTCGCACCCTCCTGGTCGTCTGCTTAAGCCATGTGCATGACGCAGATCAACATCACGAGGAATTGGGCAGAATGCTCGAACTTTTCACGGTCGAGCAAGATACCCCGACAAAACTCTAGTATAAATCTATTCACCCCCAAAAAAGTACTGAATTTTCTCACCGCCCAGCGTGCAGTCTAGCAGCCGCTATTCAAGTATGTTACTCTCTCGTCGATGGTAAACAACAACGAGGTAACAACACAAAGACACGTTCCTGATTCCACATCAAACATTCTATCTGAGGCATAAACAGCTTTTTATCTTCGCGCTTATCTACGGTAGATAGCCTCCTCTTGGTGGTTCCAGAATCGATAATGCCATCAGTCAGAGACAGATAGAATTCAACAAGTCGTAGCCCTGAGCATTAACGTCTTCGCAGAATACATAAATACTACGACCACAATTTGTTCAAAAGCACGTCGTTAGAAGAAGAAAACTTTCGTCCCAATTGAAATTGTGATTGATATTGTAACTAAAGGATTTTGTTACGCACATGTCACTTGGAACCATACGCCACAATCCAACCGTTCTTTTTGCCATTTGTTGCCTGGCCTATATCGCCAGTGGCCTGCTGGGCGTGCTCCCCAGTGCAGGACTGACTCTGCTAGCCCAACATACACATGTCGCGCTTGGTACTGCCGGGCTGGCCTTTACCGGTAGCGCCTTTGGCTCCATTATCGCGGTTCTGCTCAGTAGCCTCTTTATCAAAAAAATTGGCGCCAAGCCCGTGATCATGCTTGGCCTGGCGGGTCTTACCATCGCCAGCCTGATTATTCCTACGACGCCTATCTTCACATTCTGGCTGGCTGCTCAGGTTCTCCAGGGCATGAGCGGTAGCTTTATTAGCATTGGTCTCTCAATTACGATGACGCTGAACTTTCGCCAGAACCTGGGCGAAAAGCTCAACATGCTCTATAGTTTCGCAGGTGTTGGCTCGCTGCTGGCCCCGCTCCTACTCTCGTTTACGATGTCGCTCACGGGTAGCCTGCTGGTCTCCTTTGTTATTGTGGCCCTGGTCAGCCTTACCTGTCTGCTTGCGTTCAATATGCTGCGCTTCGTCTCGAAGGAGGCTCCTGCGACTACAAGCACTGGCAGTAACGTCCAGGTTTCGGATAAAGCCAGCATGTCTCGCATCTTTAAGCATACGCTGCTCTGGTTTATGGCGCTGCAAATCTGTCTCTACGTGGGCGCGGAAGCTGGCTTTAGCAACTGGCTGGTGACCTCAATTAGTCAGAGCGCAAATGTAGCTGTGACGGTGGCGACTCCTGCCGCGACCTTCTTCTGGATCGGTATGGCCCTTGGTCGTGTTACCGTCGCGCAGTTGATTAAGCGTGGGCTGATCTCTGATGTACACCTGCTCTATGCCTGCATTCTCGGTGGTGGCCTGAGTGGCATCCTGGTCACGGCTTCACTGAACCAGCCCTACATCTGCTTTATTGGCAGTCTGCTTGAAGGCTTCTGTATCGGGCCCATCTTCCCGAGCTTGCAGTCGATGGCGACGCGCCGTTTCTCGCACTCGCCAACGCTCGTTTCGAGCATGGTTCTGATGAGCGCGGGCCTGGCGGGTATGACGGTTCCGCTCTCAATCGGGATGCTGATTCCCTTCCTGGGTACACGTGGTGGAATGATTATCCCAGCTCTGCTCTGCCTCTGTGTAGCGGTTCCTTTTAGCCTGGCTAATCGCAGCGAGCGCCAGGTAGTGGTCCATCGTCGCGGCAACGTGCAGGTGGAACCCGTCTCAACGCCCATGCATGAGGTGGCTACACGCGAGCTGCCAGCCATTCCGGCCTTCGCGTAATAAACGTAACAAAAGGAGCACGGTCCTGGATAGGGCCGTGCTCCTTTTGTTACAATTAATCCTCATGCACCTCTTCGCCATGCTCACTCATGCCCATCGTCCCGTCCATATTTCCCATCATGGACATGGCCTTGCCTGCGACGCGATGGCGCTGGGCAAGGTCAGGAGTGTTGGCCGCACAGGGTGTGCCAAACTTTGGCTGCGCATAGGGCAGGTGCGTCGTTCCGCGCACCAGGATATGCTTGTCGTTGGCGGCCTCGCCCTCATATGGCTCGCCATGATTCCAGGGCACCCAGGAGCGCGCGTTACAGTAATGGCCGACAAAAGCCCTCCGCTTATTGACATTCATCACTCTTGACAGTTTACCCACCTCCACGCAAAATAGAGAGAGCTAGAATTGACCAGAAGGTGTCTGTAATGCGCATCATCCAGGAATCTATGACTATGGAACACCCGCTCCTCTGGCCCACTGACGCTAATGTGGGCACTATTCACTACCCACCTGGTAGCCACTTCGGACCCCGCTATCAGCCGTGTCTACAACTCGTTTTTCTCCATACCGGCTGTATGACAGTCTGGATCGACAATGTCGCGCACCAGGCGGAGGCCAATACCGTTTTCCTGCTCTTCCCCGGACACCAGGAGCGCTTTGCCTTTGCCGAAAGTGAGGAGACGCATCACTCCTGGCTACACCTGGATGTTCCCGAACTCTCCCCTGAGCTACACACCCGCCTCCTGGCCCTCCCACGCCCTCTGCCGTTAACGCCCCTGATGCAACAGCTTATTCATACCGCGCTCACGCTTCAGCCTGCACGCCTCTCCACAACAAGCGAACTCCTGCAATCCCTGGGCACACAGATGCTCTGGCTCTACATCGGCGAGGGAGAACTCCACGTGCAACACAACCTGGCTCCCACTCACGCCACCATCGAGCAGGCCCGTCTCTACATCTATGAGCACCTGCATGAACCACTGATATTGGAACAGGTCGCCCAGGCGGTCTCGATTAGCCCCTCATACCTTATTCGCCTCTTCCAGGCCCAACTTCAGACGACACCTATGGCCTATCTCTGGCGGCTACGCGTGACACACGGCATCTCGCTTCTCCAGCAGACCGGCCTCTCCGTCCAGACCATTGCCGACCAATGCGGGTTCCAGACCCGCCATCACTTCTCGCGCCGCGTGCGTCAGGAACTCGGCTACGGCCCCCAGGAGGTCCGCCGCCGCTCCTGGCTAAGATAAATAAAAAGAAAGAGAGGGACTGTGAGGCCAGCGCGCTGGCCTCACAGTCCCTCTCTTTCTTTTTACTGTTACCCCTTCACAACAATGATGGGCTTCAAGCGCACGACCAGCTTCGCCAGGCCGGCGTTGTGGACGACGTTGACGACTTGCTGTGCGTCCTTATAAGCAGTGGGAGCCTCTTCAGCCAGCAAGTTCTTGCTGTGAACGCGGACAGTGATGCCCTTCGCTTCAAGCTGCGACAAGAGATCCTTGCCGGTGATGGACTTTTTGGCCGCGGTACGGCTCTGGCGGCGACCCGCACCGTGGCAGCATGAGCCGAAGCTCTGTTCCATCGAGCCCTGCGCGCCAACCAGGACGAATGAGTAACGCCCCATGTCGCCTGGGATGAGTACTGGCTGCCCCACAGCACGATACTTCTCCGGAATGGCGGGATGCCCCGGAGGGAAAGCCCGCGTCGCCCCCTTGCGGTGGACGCAAACACGCTTCTTCTCGCCGTCGATCTCGTACTCCTCCATTTTGGCGATGTTATGACACACGTCGTAGACCATCGGCAGGTCCTTAGCCCGCGCCTTACGTCCAAAGACGCTGGAGAAGGCCTCGCGCACACCATGCATCAGCAACTGCCGGTTGGCCCAGGCAAAGTTCGCCGCGCAGGCCATGGCGCCGAGATAGTCCTGCCCCTCCTGGGAATGGATAGGCATACACGCCAGCTGCCGGTCCGCCAGGTGATAGCCGTACGCCTTCTGCTTCGCCTCGGCGATTTTGATATAATCCTCCGCGATCTGGTGCCCAAAGCCCCGGCTCCCGCAGTGGATGGTGGTAACAACCTGACCCAGTTGTCCGATGCCCAGAGCCTCAGCGGCCTCCTGGTCATAGATATGGTCTACGTACTGCACCTCGGCGAAGTGGTTCCCTGAACCCAGGCTCCCAAGCTGGCCAATGCCACGCTCCAGGGCCTTGCGGCTCACGGCCTCAGGCCTGGCCCCCTTCAAGCAACCATTCTCTTCGGTGACCTCCAGGTCCTCCTCGACACCATATCCCTCTTCAACGGCCCAGGCCGAGCCACGCTTCATGACCTCGCGCATCTCGCGCTCGGTCAGGCGCCGCATGCCATAGCCACCCACGCCCGAGGGCAGGGTATTGAAGAGGGCATCTGCGAGCCTATCTGCCTTGCCCTTGATCTGGTCGCGCACAAGGTCAGTCGCGAGCAGGCGCACGCCACAGTTGATGTCAAAGCCAATCCCTCCTGGGGAGACGACTCCATGCTCGGCATCGGTCGCGGCAACCCCGCCCACGGGGAAGCCATAGCCCCAGTGAATGTCAGGCATACCCAGCGAATGCCCGACGATACCCGGAAGCGTGGCCACGTTGGCCACCTGTGTCAGGGCGTTGTCGGACAATATCTGCTGAATGAGTTCATCGTCGGCATATACAATGCCCGGCACGTTCATTGCGTCATTATACCGCTTGGGTATCTGCCAGCGGTTAGGATCGATCCGTTCCAATGGGATATTCGCATTGCCCATGTCTCTGTTCCCCTCAATTTATCTGTTACATCAGCGCATTAGGAGGAAAGGATTTTGTGGGAGATGGTTTTTATTCCGCTCACTCACCCCCATTCGGGGGCGCAGCGGCACTTTCACACCTAGCCTAATGGCTCAAGTGAGCGGAAAGGAAGCCCCACACCTCGGCAGGAGGGAGACCCTCCTGCCTCTCCCCTCCAGCGCGCTGCGTTACTTATCAGTGTAATCAGTCTTTGAGCCAAAGAGGTATGAGTCGCTGACATACTTCAGGATGACGCGCCCGGTCTTGGGCGAGGTACGCTCTTGTACCGGGCGCACGACGACACCTTCTCGGATATGCGCGTTCTCAGCCAGCAGAGTTGACCCCTCGCTCAAACGCTTGATGTCGTCCAGGCTAAACGGTATGCTGGCCATGACGGGCACTGTCTCAATGCCATAGCGCTCACAATACGTCAGGAACTCCGGCCAATCCAGGTAAGCACCATCCACGAGCAAATCAAAGGCGCGAAAGCCGATGCGCCCATTGCTCAAGCCATAGGCAAAGGATTGGATGCGGCTCCCATAGACCTCGCCAAAGAGAATGACCTGCCGGTGCTCCTGGCCCAGGTCTTCAACCAGCCTCCGCACTGACTCTAGCGTCAGGGGAAACCAGTAGGTGCTCACCGCGAACCTATCGTCATCTGGCCGCTTGCGCCGCAGGGCCTTGGAGCCAGCCATCAACTCGCCCTCAACCATGCCCACGCGCGAAGAAGTACCATGAATCTTCTCGCTGACCAGGACCGTTTCGCCCTCAGCAAAGATGTCTGGAAAATTCCGCATGTTCTCAATCTCGGTATACTCCCAGAAGAGTGGGTGGTCTACCTCAGCATCTCCGGCGCTGGAACGTAAAGGTGGCTCATACTTCTTCACGCCGTAAAAATCAGCAACGTTCTGCCCCGGCTCCCAGGCTGCATCCTCGGGCTTCACGATCAGGCCAAAGGATGGCTCACCACGCAGCTTCGCGCATCTGATACGCTGCTTGCTAAGGTATTTCGTCACACCAAAGCGCTCCGATAACTCCAGTGGCAGCACAGTATCCGGTGGGAAGTACACAATTTTGTCGCCTACCGTGTACTGCCCCTTGGGAACCACAATCTGCCACCCAAGCACCTGCGCCAGTTCCAGCGCGTCAGCATTGCTATGTGGCCCAATCTTATCAATGGTCGCCACCGGCACAATCAAGCTACTCATTGGCTGGCTCCTTCCTAATCAATCCATCTGGCATCCTGTAGGGTTCAGGCTGGCTTGGACTTACTCCCGCCCAAGCACAATGCAACCTGTACGCTCAAGTCCAAGCCAGCCTGAACCCTACAATTCCGTGATTTGAGGCGCTTACTTCGCGCGTCCACCCCGCTTCAACATCGCGCGTCCAATACGCGTGTAGACATACGTTGGGCGCCTCGTCAGGCGTATTGTCTCGCCAGTCACCGGGGCGGAAACGGTCACGGCGCGGCGGAGCTGGGGCTGCTCATTACCAATGTCCCACCGCCTGGTCACATACGACCCGGTAGTCCTGGTTCTCGTCTTTACATTCTGCATCATCTTTGCCGTTCCTCCGGAACTGTAACAACACATTAAGCCTTGCATCATCGACTCGCTTACAGAGCCAATTCTGCTTTATCTAGAAGCAAGCGTCTATGAGATTTCTCACACTCGCTTGCTTACTAAATCCATATCACTTGCCCTCTTTATAAGCTCATCTATAAAAAGCAAACAATACAACCTTACAACAGTACAAAAACATCACCTATCATATGGTCGAACTCGCCCATCATGATTGGCACATTTACGGATCTGCTGGGGATACCCCTCTCTCTCGCTAGGAACCCGCTTCAGCGCGTCCAAAGGCGATTAATCGCCCATAGGCGCAGCTCAAAACGTTCCTGGGGAGCTACTTCGCTTGATGGATTGCCTATTCCTCAGCAAAAAATCGGCTTGCGCCGCACTGCCATGAATGGCATTCGGGCGCGCTAAAGCCCCCCATTCGGAGACACGGCTGGTCCCTACCAAAAAGTGCGGGAGATGAACTGGAAGGTGGGCGAGCGACTCCGCGAATCCCTAAATGTCGAAAATGATCCTTGCCTGGTAAGAGCCACTGGCCTCATCACGGGTGATGGCAGCCTCGTGCCAGGTAACAGCCTTGATCGCGCTTGCCAGTTCATGACGTTGGGCATCATATGCCTCACCCGTCACTCGGGCTTTTAAACGCGTCTTCGCCAGATCCAGGATCTCGACATCGCGTACGAGGAGAAACTGCGTATCAAACAGGAAGATCAGTTCATCGAGCCAGCCGATCAATAATGAGAGGTGATCATGGGCCTCGACTGTGACTTCCCGCGTTGTCGCTGGCTTTATCTGCTCCGGCGCGACCATCAGACTCTCCATACCCTGCGCGGCATGAGAAAAGAGTTCTGGTAGATCCTGACCATAGGCATGTAGCCCGACATCCGCAGTATGCTCAAACACTTCATAGGGGCGCGCAAAGTTCTTCACGAGCGCCAACCTTTCCAGGGCAGTCTCAGACAGGGGATATATGCAGAGGCAAAGCTATTACTGCGATACATATGACTGCCCTCCTTTTCCTATGAAGTATTAGTAATTCTTCTCCGAAAACCCTGAGCGCGAAGCGCTAGTCACGTAAGTGATGTTGGGTTTCGGCATAAGATCGTAGTAGATGCTTTAATAGTACCCACGACATTGTGATTTGTCAATACATTTTGCCACCAAATTGAAGAACTTCAATAAAAATCAAGCAAGAACGAAAAGCAAATGGACCGATCACCCGCGGGTAGTCGGCCCATTTGCTTTTCGTTCTTTTTTATCTAGCGTGGGCCCAGAATTCGAGCAGGTCGCTTTTGGTAACGATGCCCTCAAGCAGGCCATTGTGAACGACGGCGACCGCCGAGTGCCCCATGTTGAAGAGCGTATAGGCCTCACGGGCCTCAGAGACCGCGTCCAGTACGGGGAAGGCTGGTCCCTGCAACTGGCCAACCGTGGTCGATTCCAGGGGCTCTCCGCTCGCCAGGCGACGTAGCAGCAGGTCTTCGGTCAGGCTGCCCACCATCTTGCCGCCCTCCATGACGGGCGTCTGGCTGATACCATAGCGCCGCAGCAACTCAACGGCATCGGCGACCGAGTCGTTGGGGGTGATGCTGACTACCAGGGGCATGCTCTGTGAGTGTGAGCGGCGATACGCCAGCACATCCTGCATGACTGGCTGCTCGCTCTCGGCTGGGACCAGCAGGTTGTTCTCGCGCATCCAGGTGTCGTTAAACTGCTTGGTCAGGTAGCCGCGACCCGTGTCGGGGAGCAACACGACCAGCACATCCTGGGGGGTAAGACGCTTGGCATAGGTCATAGCTGCCGCCAGGGCCGTGCCCCCCGAGCCACCAACCAGGATACCCTCCTCGCGTGCCAGGCGCCTGGCCCAGTAGAACGAGGTACGGTCATCAACACGAATCACGTCGTCGACAACAGCGGTATCATAGTTGCGCGGGAACATGTCCATGCCGATACCCTCGACCTTGTAGGGCTTGGGGTATCGCCCGAGTAGACTGAGCCTGGAGGGTCCGCGCCAATAATTTTGATCTGTGGATTCTGCTCTTTGAGATAGCGGCTGGTCCCAGAAATAGTTCCACCTGTGCCGATGCCCGCGACGAAGGCCGTGATCTTGCCCGCCGTATCGCGCCAGATCTCTGGACCCGTGGAGCCATAGTGCGCCGCCGGGTTGGCCGGATTCGAGTACTGGTCGGGGCAGCACGCGCCCGGAATCTCCTTTGCCAGACGATAGGCGACGTTTTTATAGTACTCCGGCGAGTCATGGGTAACACTGCTCGGGCAGATCACAACCTCCGCGCCATACGCCCGCAACAGGCTCCGCTTCTCCTCGCTGGCCTTGTCGGTCATGACGAAGATACAGTGATAGCCTTTGATCGCTGCCGCGATTGCCAGGCCATGCCCGGTGTTACCGCTTGTTGGCTCGACAATCGTCCCGCCTGGACGCAGCAGGCCTTGCTGCTCGCAGTACTCAATCATCGCTGGGCCAATGCGATCCTTCACGCTCCCACCCGGATTAAAAAACTCCACCTTCGCCAGCACCATCGGCGGCACATCGCTTGCGATGCGCTTCAACTGCACCAGCGGCGTATTCCCGATCCCCTCTAATAGCGAATCGTAATAACGCATATTCCCCTCCCGCAAGGGAGCCTTATCCTTATTGGTTTCTATCATTTCGACCTCGTCGATGTACAAATGACGACACAGCGAAACGCGGACGACACGAGGACATGGCGGGATAAAGCGCGTGAGATCAACAGCGATTCCACTTCGAAGCCCCGCAGCTTAGCCAACCCTGGCCCTTACAATCTCCCTGTGTCAGCGTCAAACAAGCATACAGATGTAATGTCGTCAGAACTGATAAGACATTACAGCATATGTCACGTTTCCACAGTATAACACAAACCTTCCCGCGACTACACCGCTCTTCCACTCCCTAAGCGCCCCCTCACTCCCATAGGCGCCCGATTTATCGCGCACAAGGCGCTTTATCGCAGCGATACACAATTGCAGTTATTTCACCATAACAATATAACATCTCGTGACAAGCACCGTCTCGCCATGGGACTGGTCGCAACCCGGTATTACTGCGATAAATCGCCTTGTGCGCCGTAAAGGGGCGCTTATGTGTGGGTTGCCCCTCTACCCCTGGACCTGCGGCGGCAGTTTCTGTCCTTCTGATACATATGGCTCTACTGGCTGCTGTTCGCGCTCTTTTGCGCTCCGATCCAGGTCCTGCCCCTGGTAGCCACCATCGTAGCCCGCCAGCGGCTGCTCGTCCCAGGCCGACTCCTTCGGCTGGGGCATGTTAGACCCTCTGCCCGGCCCTTTCTGCAAGTGCTCCAATTCCAACCGCAACCGTAATTCCTCATTCTTCTTCTCCTGCATCTTCAACTGCTGCTCGAAAGAAGCTTTGAATATCCCTCGCACGATGCTTGTAATCGACCCGCCGAAAATAAACAAAAAGATCATAATTAGCCAGATATTATCAAAAAACGTTTTTGCTAGTTCATTTAACATAGTTCTCTTCCTCTTAGCATGAACATTGCCAGTAAAACTCTCCTATTAGAAGAACGTATGCTCATGCCTCTTTTAAAACATAGAAAAATGCCAGAAGCTCCAGGGGATTGCCAGGCAATCCCCTGGAGCTTCTGGCATTTTTCTATTTCACGTGTACAAACATGTGATACCATTGTGCTCCATAGAGGAACTCAAATACGATTGCCACCAGGCTGGTCATCAGCCCCAGGCCACGCCCACGCGCGCCCTTGTTCCCTATAATGGTGGTTCCAAGCGCCGCCAGGATCCAGATAACAGCCGTCAAGCCCGCGATCACCAGGAAACCATTGCTCAGCCAAGCCAGGTTCTCGCTGACCAGGGCGTACCAATCCTTGGGGAGCGCTTCCGTCGTATTTGTGGTATACAAACTGAGCGCGCCTGTCGCCACCGTCGCGAGCACAAAGAAGAGGCCGATCAATAAGCCTTGCCCATAGTCGAGCATGAAGCGTGCCAGTTTGAACGTGAACGACTTCTCACGCTGCCAGCGATACTTGTTCAGCGGGTCCAGCCTGCTAAATAAGACGGCTCCAAATAAAGCTATAGCATATACAAGAATGCCAAGCACAATTATGCCCCAGAATTTGACCATTGTTTATCGCTTCCTTTGCACATTTTTATCTGCTTACTCACACGCATCTACCTGCATATTCAACGCTATCTCTCTTCTCAACCGCCACCGCCCGCCATTTCTAGCATCAGGGATCATACCGATGCGATTGTATCATAAAATTGATATTTACCGATACAACACCTGACCATCACTCCTTTGTACCTGAAATCACTCACATTTGTATTGACATTCCACTACACTTCTGCTAACTTAGGAACACAAACATTCTTGAAATCAGGACATATGTCGCGGGTCATGGGGACGCGTGCGACCCAAACGGCACACGTTTCCATAAGCTTTATGGGAGGCTAGAATACTTTGACCATCTCGTGCAAACTACGCTTGCTATTGGCAAGGGCAAATGTAGAGCGAGCAAAAGAGGGCCTGCCCCCCTTGAGCCTGCGCCGCCTGGCTCAGGAAAGCGGCGTCTCGTTGAGTGTCCTGGCCGCGCTTCATCGTGGCCAGAGCCGACGCGTTGACTATACCACCATCGATCAGCTACTCAACTACTTTAACCGCTATTTCGGTGTGACGGTCAATGATCTCCTCACCTGGGAACACACCCTTCAGGATGAGGTCCCTCTCACCCTCGATGCGAGCCGAGGACACGCCACCTGACAAAATGCCTGTAGGGTCCATGCTGGCATGGACTCAAACGCCCTATCATGGTAAATATATGCCAGCCCCGAGAGAGACTTGTAGGGTCCATGCTTGTACGGACTCAAACGCCGCCAAGCAAGGCGGTTGCGGATCGGGCAAGTTCTCGCCTGGCGAGGTTTTAAGTCCATGCCAGCATGGACCCTACAAATTGAAGAAACGAGGATTACATACGATGGCAGTGATGATGAAATCTCGCCAGGAGATTGCAAAACTACGCGAGGCCGGGCGACTGGTGGCCCAGACCTTTGAGGTTATGCGCCCATATGTTAAACCGGGCGTGACGACCCTTGAGTTGGACCAGATCGCCGAGGATTATATTCGCGGCAAGGGCGCGCTCCCCATCTATAAAGGCTATGGCGCTCGCCCCGCCTATAACGGGCATCCCGCCGTTCCTGCCTTCCCGGGTACCATCTGTATCTCTATCAATGAGGTGGTCTGCCACGGCATTCCCAGCGCAGAGGTCAAGTTGAAGGAGGGCGATATCGTCGGCGTAGATATCGGCGTCCTGCTCAATGGCTGGGTCGGCGACTCCTGCGTGACCTATGCCGTTGGCGAGATCGATGAGGAGGCGCAAAAGCTCATGGAGGTCGCTAAACGCTGCACTGAACTGGGTATCGCCGAAGCTCGCCACAATAAACGTCTCGGCGATGTGGGCGCGGCCATCCAGGAATACGCCGAGTCCAATGGCTTCTCCACTGTGCGTGAATTGGGAGGTCATGGCGTTGGACGCTCCCTGCACGAAGATCCCCACGTCTCGCACTTTGGCAAGCATGGCACTGGCCTACGTATCCGCCAGGGCATGGTCTTCACCGTCGAGCCTATGATCAACGTGGGAACCGCCAAGACCCGCGTGCTCGCGGACCAATGGACCGTCTGCACCGCCGATGGCAAGCGTTCCGCGCAGTTCGAGCATACGCTGGCCGTGACCGATGGCGCCCCCGAACTTTTGACCATCCTCTAGAACAATACGTAGCATTGAATAGTGTGTGGCCCGACGTGTGCAAAAGCACACGTCGGGCCACACACTATTCAATGCTGTTCCTTCCCTTCCATATATACACATGTATAAGTTTATAAGCCTACGTATAATGGCACTGGTAGCCAAACTCTGCAACATACAGAGCGCGCTACATCGCCTTCTCGAGCCATAAGAGAAGACAAACAGTTTCCAGAATGTTACTGGTTTATGCCCAAAAACCCCTGCTCCTGCACAGGAAAAGGGAGTAATTGGCATAAACCTAAGCAAGGAAAGGAACAAACATGTCACTTGCTAAGAAGACCGTTTGTACGATCATATTTACCGCCATCTTCGCCCTGATGCTGATGGTAGGCCCTACCAGCCATGCCTCAGCCAGCTCCTGCGGCTGTGGTAATGGCCTCGGCTATGGCGCTGGTTATGGTGGTGGCTTCGGCAATTATGGTTATGGCCTTGGCTACGATGGTGGCTATGGTGGCTTCGGTGACTATGGCTATGGTGGTGGCTTCGGTGGCGGTAAAGGCTTCAAAGGTGGTGGCTTCGGCTTCGGTGGCGGTAAAGGCTTCAAAGGTGGTGGCTTCGGCTTCGGTGGCGGTAAAGGCTTCAAAGGTGGTAGCTTCGGCTTCGGTCGTGGCCTCGGCTTTGGTGGCTTCGGCTTCGGTCGTGGCCTCGGCTTTGGTGGCTTCGGTCGTGGCTTCGGCTTCTAGTGCGGCTGTAAATAACGCCTAGCCTCTAACCACTACAGCATCCAAACCTTCTGAGAGCAGGACCTATGTTGGTCCTGCTCTCTCTATGCCAGATTGGGAAGATACAAATTGAGCAGTGCTTCTCAATGGCACACCTACCTGTCAGGCATGCATAGGCGTGGGGTGATCCACACCCATTCCCATAACGCCGCTCCTCAAGCCCCTCTGTAACCTACAACGTATCTTCAAAGTGTACTTACTGAAACCAGTAATCACGTAGGCCAGAGCACAGTTACAGTAGCTGCGTACGCCAGTAGCATACATACATGAGTTTATACATGCCTGTATACTAAAACCAGAAAAAGCCGAAACCTGTAGTGCATCCCCTGGAAAGCATCACTTGTAGAGCATCCTCAAAACGATATACATGATAGGAGCAATCTAGGCTCAGGCACTAAGGAGAAAAAAAGACATGCAACTTTCCGCCATACGGAAAACCCTATGTCTGGTCATGCTCAGCGCGATCGTCGCCGTTGCCTTAGTCATGGGAACGACAGCTAACGCCTCCGCAGCAAGCCTTACCCCCACAAAAGCACAAACTCACGTAACCACTACATGGGGTGGCCCCGGTTGGGGTGGTGGCTACGGCTACGGACGTGGCTTTGGCTTCGGTCGTGGTTTCTACGGGGGCGGCTTCTACGGACGTGGCTTCTATGGTCGCGGCTTTGGCTTCGGTCGCGGCTTCTATGGGCGCGGCTTCTATGGGCGCGGCTTTGGCTTCGGTCGCGGCTTCTATGGGCGCGGCTTCTATGGGCGTGGCTTTGGCTTCGGGCGTGGCTTTGGCTTCGGTCGTGGCTTTGGCTTCGGTCGTGGCTTTGGCTTCGGTCGTGGCTTCGGCGGTGGCTTCGGCGGCCGTGGCTTCGGCGGGGGCTTCGGCGGCCGTGGCTTCCGCTAGTCAGCAGAGGTCAGATCTTAAGACCAGAACAGACAATTACACATGCAAAACCAATGCTGGCGTGACCCTAGAGGCCACGCCAGATGGTAAGCGAAGTGCTATTCGGAAATCTGAGCGCGCCTGTCCCCGAATGGGGGAAGCGCTAGTCGCAAGAGCGACATTGGTTTCCGCATAAGAAGGAAACGGTATAAGCGCACCGCTTCCAGCAGTCCGGCTCCAGCCGTTTTCCCAAGGCGTGACTGGATTCGGCATCCCATGAAGCACATTCCCAAGCAAAGGAAAAGGAGTAAACAATGGCACTTTCAACTCTCCGCAAGGCTGTCTGTCTCGTTATGCTTAGCGGTGTTGTAGCAGTAGCGCTATTGTTTGGAAGCATTCATACCGCTTCCGCGGCCAGCCTGACCCCCACGAAAGCACAAACTCATGCCACCGCACAATGGGGTGGCGGCATTGGCAGCAGCATTGGCAGCAGCTATAGCGTTAGTTACAGCTATAGCGTTAGTTATAGTTATAACATCAACCACAGTTTCTATCGCACTTGCTGGTACGGCTGTCACTACTGGTAAGCACCTGCCAGACCTATAAGCACAACGAGGGAGGCGAGCGTACAAAACGCTCCCTCCCAATTTTTATGCTCCTTTTAAATTTTTGTCATAAAATTTGTCGTCATAAAATTTGTCATACAGAGAAAGCCGGAGCTACCACGATGACGACATGCCGTCATCGTGGTAGCTCCGGCTTTCTCTGTATACATAACGCTTGAGCTTGGTTGACCCTCTATAACAATAGAGAGCAGACATAGCGAAGACTCATCTACGGATAACAGCTATGGCTCCTGGGATGGTTTTGTAGAGTGAACCTTGTAGCGCGCATCAGCACATCTGCACCCATCACTATAAGAAAAGCAAATTGTCATCCTCACCATCAGAGATGACACAGTGGAAAGGAACAGAGAATGTCGCGTTCGTGCATCCAGAAAAGCACATGCATATTCGCTATCACTAGCCTCTTCCTCCTCTACATGGCCTTTGGGCATACGGCATCCGCTCACGCCTCCAGCCTCACACCTGGACGGGCCAATCTGCCTCAGAGCCACCAGGACTATCCTATGGGTTCTAAAGGGTCACCACGCGCCCTCTCAATCTGCTCCACCTTTATCATTCTCGCCGTCGATGGCAAGAATAGTACCAACATGACCGTCAATGTCAATCGTGACTTCGAGCTTGAGCTTGAGAAGGATGCCAACTGCATCATCAAGATCAGTGGTAAAGGTTATCACCACCACCACTATCATCATGGTATGATGAAGCGTGATGGCTGGATGAAGAGCGATCCCTCCGACATGAACGAGCAGAGCAGCTCGATGTCTGACGCCAACCAGGCCACCGAGGCCAGTGCTCCTACGGTTCCCAGCGCGCCCAACACCGCGTCTAACGAGCCCAGCACCACCTACAGCCCGGAGATGAACGCTCCTGCAATCACCAGCGTCACTCCTAATCAATAACACTCACATTCACATCCATATACATTCACAGGACGCGCCTACACTCAATGTGTAGGCGCGTCTTCGCCTCCCATCCCCCGACGATTCACGTCTAATTTTGTGGCGTTATGCAGCTCTTTTCCACTGTCCCTGCAAATATGTTGCCTTTTTGTCTATTCGCATGCAATAATGCTTTTAATTGGGTATACTCCCTCAACATAAAAGTCTACCAGCAGCCGCGTACGCCAGGGCGCAACCCCAGTAGCCGCGTACGCCAGTAGTGGAGGCATCTGTTGTGAAATTGTGGCGCTATAACCGCGCATTTGAGACACTTGGACAGCGCTATCAACTCCTGGGCTCTCTGGGTAGTGGCGGCATGGCCGATGTCTGTCTGGCCTGGGATGAGCACGACCAGCACGAGGTCGCCATCAAGGTCATCAAGCCCGACGAGCTTGATCAGCGCACACTGGATCGCTTTGTGAAGGAGGCCGCCAAGGTCGCGCAATGGAGTCATCCCAACATTCTACATATCTATAGCGATCTCAAACTTGAGCTGGTTGATCCCACTCGCGGCTCAATGATTCCTTATATAGTAATGGAATATGCCGCCGGGGGCGACCTGCATAAACGCCTCCGTCCAGGCCAGCCCTACCTGCTCAATAAAATTCTGACCCTCGCGCCCCAGATCTGTAGCGCCGTGGCCTATGCCCACACCCATGGTGTGATTCATCGCGATCTCAAGCCGCTGAACATTCTCTTTCGCGTCCTCCCCAATGGTTCAGAGCAGGCCGTGCTGAGCGACTTTGGCCTGGCAGTCGAGGTCAACGCGACCCATCACACCTTTCCCGGAGGGGGCACGCTCCCCTATATGGCTCCTGAGCAGTTCCGGGGTGGTGCCCTCCCTCAAAGCGATATCTTCGCCCTGGGCGTAATCCTCTACCAGCTCTGCACCGGGCGCCTCCCCTTCCGCCGCACCCTCTTCGAGGTTGGACGCGACCTGGCGCGCCAGCAACCGCTCACGTCTCCGCCCAGGCCCAGTAGCCTTCATCCCCTCCTCTCGCCCAACCTGGATGCCGTCATCCTGCGCGCCCTCGCCCACGATCCCACACAGCGCTACCAGGATGCGGAGGCGCTCTGGGATGATTTTAGCAGGGCTGCTGAGCAAGGGAGGAGCGCTACTTACTACCCTAAAGGACACATGATACATACCTACGCAATGGAGCAGGACCTGGATAGAGGATCGATCACACCTGTGAGCCGCTCGTTTATAAAGGAGGGCGAGGAGAGCGATATTGATATCCTGGAGGAGAGTGATCTAGAGAGCAGCGGTGAAAATCTATCGATCACACCTGCTCCCAAATTGCGTCCAAAGCCCCAACCGGTCGTGCTACCATCCTCCGCCCGCCGCTCGCGTTCCGGAGTGGAAAACTCACCGGTCACACCTGCTCCCCGACCAACAGGGCCTCGACCGAGCGTCGTCCCCCCACGGCACTCCTGGCGCACGTGGCTACTGGCAGCGTCCCTGGCCCTCATCCTCATTGCAGGTGTGATCGTTGCCCTTCCCGGCCTGCGTGGCATGCCAGGCCCCATCGCGACCCTCCTGAACGGCAACCGCGCCACCATCGCCCTGACCACCTCCAGCCACCTGGAGCAACATACCTACCACGTAACCGGCGTCCCTACCAATCCCGACGCTGCCCAATCCCAGGTCCAGGCCCACCCACTCGCCGCCAGCGCCCAATCCAACACTCAGACCATCCAGGGTACCGGCAAAAAACAAACAGCAGGGACAAAGGCAAGCGGAACGCTGACATTTTTCAATGGGTCCTTTAATAGCTTTACAGTAGGTGTAGGAACTACTATCACAAGTACAAACGGTATTCAAGTAAGCACAGATACGGAGATTGTCATACCTGCCGCAAACTCTGCAACAGGGAAAGTAAGCCAAGCAGAAGTAACTGCTCATGCAGATACTCCTGGTACCAGGGGTAACATACCAACCATGAATATAAATAAAACCTGCTGCGCTGCCAACAATACAATCTTTGTAAGAAACTTGGTCCCTTTCACAGGTGGGCAGGACCCGCAAAACTATACCTTGGTCACGCAGCAGGATGTGGACGGTGTGAGCAGGGGGCTTCAGAATAGCGCGCAGGCGCAGGCCCTTCAGCAGCTCCGTGGGATGATTCAGGGAGGAGAGGAGATGGCGGATAATCCACAGTGCAAAAACACGATCAATCACACTAACCCCATCGGGGATACCGGGGCCAATGTAGCCAGCACCAGCATCAGTGTGACCGTTAGCTGTAACGCCTTCGCCTATCCTCGGCAGCAGATGCAAGCCCTCCTGGCTGGAAAGCTGCAACCCCAGGCCGATAACGACCTGGGTAGTGGCAGCAAACTTGCCAGCCCACTCCAGTTGCACGTGCTCCAGCAGCAACTCGATGGCGCCAACGTCACCTGGAACATAGAGGCACAGGGCACCTGGGCCTACCAGTTCGACGCCACCGCCCAGCAAGCGCTGGCCCGCCTCATCGCCGGCAAGAGCCCCGCCGAGGCCCAGACCCTGCTCCAGAACACCCATGGCGTCGCCCGCGCCAATGTCCAATTCAACGGCGCAACCCTGCCCGGTGATCCCAACCAGATCACCTTTACCATCACTAACCAGCCAAAACCAGCCCCACAAGCGTTTAATCCTATGGGAGAGTCCATATACAGCACCTTAATAAAATCAACCGGATTATCACCACAGGCACCCCTTTCCGCTTTCATAGGCGCCCGGCCCCCAACCATCATAGGCGCCCGATTTATCGCGCGCGAGGCGATTTATCGCAATGATACCGGGTGAAACCACCCACAATATCACGGTGTGGCGTGCCATAGGATATCACTCCGTTATGGAAGAATACGTGCTATGCTGTATTCGTGCGATAAATCGCCTCGCGCGATAAATCGGGCGCCTATGGGTATTGGGGTTCGGGCGCCTAATGATGGTTGGGGGAGGGTTCCAATGTAGAGAGGGCAAGCTTGAAGCCGGGCATATGGACAGTTCGTGATAACAACAATAAGCGCTCGGGCTCTTGCTTTTTATAAGCAAGCACTTATATGACAAATTCAACAAATTTTATGTACATGCGCGATACGCCTCGTACCATTATATGTAAGCGCGTGCTTTAGCAGCGCGGCCCCCCGCGCGCCCATGGGCGTCGTATTCGGGTACATGGGTATGTACGAGAAGGGCTCGATATAGTACAATATCTGCGGAGCGAGAAGAAACAGACTTTGAAGGATTCAGAGGTTTGTAAGATGAGACAAGGAAATGGCTCGGATGTGTTGGGGCCTAATGATCCCCGCAGCCAGAAGATAGGCATGATCTATGTAACGGCCAATGATGAGCATAAAAATGTGCTCACAGCGATCCTTACCCAGGAAAAGGTCGGCCGCGAGAGAATTGCGGTTGTTTTGCCAGCTCAGAATAAAGCTTTTCAGCGCCCGGCGGATTTTGATGGCCTCAAGTCGCTCCGCAAGAAGCTGCATGCCCAGGTTGTATTTGTAGCTCCCAGCGGTTCGCCTCCCGCCAATTTCGCTCGCCATCGCAACTTCACGGTTTTCTCATCGCTTGAGGGTTTTACGCAATCCCTTGAGGAGACGCCAGTCGCCGAGGCAGAACCCAAAGCCACTGGCTTCCTGGGTGGCATCTTTAAGCGCGGCGAGAAGAAAAGCGCCACGCCTGCTAAGAAGAATACTCCTCAGACTGCACCATCCACGAGCCAGGACACCAGCGAGCCACCATCGGGAAGCGGTCGCCGTAAATCGCAAGAGGTCAATCCAGTTGTGCTGGGCGGAGCCGCCGCCGCGGTAGGTGCCGCTATGGCCTCACGTCCTCCACAGCGGGACGCGCAGCAGCTTCCACGTATCGTCGATGCCGAGCCTGTTAGCCCAAGCAAGGCTGCCCCTACCAGGGCCACACCTACCAGTAACGGGCCACAGGATGATTCCGATTTTGATGAGGTAGCAAACACGCCGAACCTGGACGAGGATGCCGAGCCTATCGGTCCCGTGAAGGGGAGGCCACAGCCACTCGACTTCGATCCAGCCTTTGATGATGAGGGCGACCTGCTGGCCCCTCCCACACCTGAGCAGATGGATGAGCAGTTCGGCGATAAAGGACCTGGCCTCCAGCGTGCTGGCATGATGCGCGCCGAGGACTATGAGACCGTCGATATGCAACTGGAGGACGACGAGGCGACCCCACGCCCCTTCAACCTGCGGCGTGAGACCCTCCCAGCACCACGCCCATCGCGTGAGCTGCAAGAAGCCGGCCCCAGGCGCCGGACCACTGGCAAGACTGGCCGGGGGCGCATCTCGCCGCGTGATGAAAACGAGGAAGGCACGGGAAGAGGCGCGGGCCTGGCAGGGCTGGGCGCCGCAGCCGCCGTGGGTGGCGCGCTGGGCGCAAAGGCCGCGTCCAACTCCAGATCGGGCGCGCCAGAGCCAGAACCCATCGACCTGACAGTAGCCCCGCGCAGGCGCACCACCGTCAATCTCAAGAGCGCCAATCCCGAGGGTGCGGCAACCGCCGCCGCCCTCGCGAACAAGCGACACCCCAGCGGAAAAATTGACAAGAAGAATGTGAACGACGATCCGGCAACCCGCACCTCTAAGCGTGATAGTGGTAAGATAGTCGCGGCTGGCGCCGCTGGCCTTGCAGCGGGCGAGGCCCTCGCCAGCGGTTCTCGCAGCACTGGCAAGACCGCCGCCGTTGGCGCGGGCACCGGGGCCGCGACCCTACCTAATAATGGTGGAGGCGGTGGTCTGCCACCCACACGTGGCGGAGGCGGCGGTGGTCGTGGCAGTGGCGGCGGGCGCTTCCAGCCCAACCAGCGTCAGAAGCGCCGTGGCCTGCCCTGGGTCATCGTTGCCATAGTAGTGCTCGTCCTCCTGGCGGCCTGCGGCATGACGGCCTACGCCCAGCCCGCCCTGCGCACCCAGGTCCTACATGCCATCACGGGCCAATCCCCGGCTACGGTCACAATCACACCTGATAGTCAGCTCGTCAAGAACGACTATATCGTCAATGGCGTGACGACTAATCCCGACCCGGCCAAGCTGGAGGTCTCGGCCCGCCAGATCTCCGCGACCGTGCAATCCAACACCCGGACCGTCAACGGCAGCGGTCACAAGCAAACGCCAGGCATCCGTGCTTCTGGTCGGCTCACGTTCACGAATGGATCATTTACATCCTTTACTGTTGCAGGTGGGACAACCATAGTAGCAAAAAACGGCGTGTCTGTAGTAATTGATGGCCCAGCCATTATTCCACCACAAGATACCGGAACTGGATTGGTTGGCAGTACATCAGTATCTGCCCACGCCGCTGATCCTGGCGCTAATGGGAACATAGCATCCCTTCAAATTAACAAAGGCTGCTGTTCTGCAAGCAACTCAGTCTTTGTTAAGAATCTGAATGCCTTCAGCGGCGGGCAGGACCCGCAGAACTATACCTTCGTCACGAATGACGAGGCTGGCAAAGTGGCGAATGATCTGCAAACCCAGACTACGCAGAGCGCCCTGACCAAGCTACGTGGGCAGATACAGAACGGCGAGGAGATGGCAAGCAATCCGCAGTGCCAACCATCGGCACCGAAGTATAGCCAACCCATCGGCGATACCGGGGCCAATGTACCTTCGACCAGTGTCAGTGTCAGCGTGACCTGTACGGCCCAGGTCTATAACAGGCAACAGCTTCAGAGCCTGGTCGCAAGCAAGCTCCAGGATAAGGCCAATACCGATCTGGGTAGCGGCTACAAGCTGGTTGGCAAGATCCAGACACGCGCTGTTCAGCAGCGCCAGAATGACAAAGGCATCTCCTGGGTCATGGAGGCGCGAGGCCTCTGGGTCTACCAGATCACGACCAGCATTGAGCAGGAGCTGGCCCGGCATATCGCGGGGAAACACGTCAACGAGGCCCAGACCATCCTGAGCAGTACCAAGGGTGTCGGCAAGGTCAATAATATCCAGGTCGATAGCGATACCCTGCCTGGCGATCCCAACCAGATCACCTTTACCATTCAGAACATCGAGGGCCTGGGCGACGTTCCCCCAGGCCAGGGCACACCCACCGTTACCGCACCCAGCGCAACTCCCCAGGGGGGGAAGGGGTAGGAGGTGTGGAGTGGTGTCCCTGGCGGCCGCTGGCCGCCAGGGACACCACTCCACACCTCCAGTAATTTATTTGGAAAGGAACATTGCTGCCAATGCTGTCGTTGGAAGGCAAGCAACTTGGAAATTATGACGTTATACGTCGCATCCGTGTAGGTGGCATGGGGGCCGTCTACGAGGGGCGGCAACGCAGTGCCTTTGGCAGGCGTGTCGCCATCAAGGTCATCCTGGGCGACTATGCCACTGACCAGGACATGCGCCGCCGCTTCATGCGCGAGGCGCGTACCGTCGCTCGTCTGCACCATCCAAACATTCTCCCTTAATTGAGTTTGGTGAGGAGCGCGGCGTCCTCTTCCTGGTTATGCCCTTTATCGATGGCGGCACCCTTACCAGCTATCTCAGGCGTAGTCTCCCAGACCTGGCGGAGGTCACCGCGCTTTATCAGCAGATTCTTGATGCCGTCGAGTATGCGCACGACGAGGACCTGATCCATCGCGACATTAAATCCTCGAATGTTCTGCTGGAGATGCGACGCGGCAAGGTTCCGCACCTCTACCTGGCTGATTTTGGCCTCGTTCGGCCGAGTAAAAACATTGCGGGCCGTGGCAGGCGGCGCTCCGGCGCGAGTTGGCCCGGTGATCCCACGCAGGCCGGGAAGCCCATTCCCCTCGACCAGGTGCCGGGAACGCCACACTATATGGCCCCCGAACAGACACGAGGCATCATCACACCTTTAACCGATATTTACGCGCTCGGCGTCCTGCTCTACCAGGTGCTTACCGGCGAACTACCCTATGATGATCCCGATGATGTACGCGTTATCGAGATGCAGCTCTACAATCCCATCCCCTCACCATGCGACCGCGATGCCTCCATTCCCATAGAATTAGGCGAGGTTGTGCGTAAAGCCATGGCCAAAGATCCAGCCCAGCGCTTCCAGAACGTTGCCGAGCTGCGTGAGGCATTTCTCAAGGCCACCTCCGGCCCGCGCGTCGAAATCTTTACCGATAGTGATGAGCAACCCGGCGAGCATATAGATCAATTCCTCGCCCCCGATCTCGACGAGGAGAGGCATCAGACCTCCGCGGACCTCCACAGCCAGGCCACGCTGCCCAATACGGGGCGTTCGCCTCGTCCCTTCCCACGCGAAGCCACCGCCAGCCAGGAACTTATGCGCGAGGTTGCCGGGGCACCTCACCAGGGCACGACGCTGGATACTGAGATCGCACAGCCCCAGCCCATTATCATGCAGGAGCGCCGGGCGCGCACAACAGGCGATATTCGCCCCTCGATGGCCCGCACTCAACAGCACCGCGTGACAGAGGAGCCCACCGATTTCAGGGTCATGCGTCCGGGAAAGATCAAACGACGCCGCAAGCAGAGGCGCGTCGCCCTCCCCTTGATCATCATATCTATGTTTCTTACGGCACTTGCGCTGCTCTTACTCATCGTGCCGCGCGTCTTCGACTTTAACCTCTTCGGCGGCTCATCGGTCGCCACCGTCTATGTGACGGCGGAGAGCAAGACCCTCCAGAATACCTATGTCCTGACTGCCTCGCCCTTGGTGCAGACCGCCGACCCCACCACGCACCGCCTTCCCGCGCGCCATCTCAAATATACAGTGAAGGGCAATAGCACCGTCAAAGCCACGGGCACCAAGACCAGCAACCCGACCCAGGCCACAGGCACCCTTATTTTTAGCAATAGCGGCTTCTTACCCGTAAACCTGGGCGTCGTAACCCTGACCCGCAACGGCCTGACAATACGCACCACCCAGCCTGTACAGCTCGAAGGGCAGCGTAGCAATAAACCCGCCACCGCCGTTGTCCCGGCGCTCGTCACCACACCAGGAGACGCAGGCAACCTGGGTGCGCATGTCCTGGACGGCAACTATAATGCCACAGGTGTCAGCGTCGCCAATCCCAGCCCCTTTACCGGTGGCAGCAACGGGCAGACCATCCACACCATCCAGCAGAGCGATGTCGATAGCGTCAAAACCGATCTCATCCCGCGCCTGCGCCAGCAGCTTGAGCAACAATTCCAAAAGAACCTCTCCTCCGGCGAAGTTCTGGGCGCCCAGCCTCACTACGACATGAATATCACGCCTGAGCAGCCTGTTGGAACCGCCACCAACCAGGTAAAAATTGATGTCACAATTACTGGCGACACCCTGGCCTATAACAAAGACCTAGCCACGCATATCGCAGCACAACTGCTTACCACCGAGGCGCAGCACTCCCTGGGAGCGAACTATACCCTCCACGACCAGGTAAGCCAGGTTGGGGCAACCAGTGTCAAGGCCGGGCAGAACAATGCCCTCTATCTCAATATCCAGGTACACGGCCAGTGGATCTACAACTTCAGTCAGAGCCAGATCGCAAGCTGGCCCACTAATCTCAAAGGCTCTACCAGCACTACCGCCCTCGCCTACCTGAACCAGCAACCTGGCGTGGCACGCGTCGAGCTCCGCCTCCCCTTCAACAGCGACCACTTCCCCTCCGAGACCGACCAGATCAAAATCATCATCATCAGCACTGGCCAATAATAAGGGTAAGTAAGTAAAGCAAAACAGCGATCATACCGGACATGTCCGGTATGATCGCTGTTTTGCTTTACTTACTTACTTTCTTAGCGTTCGGGGCTGGGGTCATCGGGATTCCCGAAGAGGCCCTCAAGTTTGTCCTTCGCCCGGTCAATCCAATCATTGGGATGTCTTTCGGCTTCAGGGGGGCGATTCTCTGTAATGTCTCCCTGGTCGCCCCTTTGCGTATAGGGCTCGTTCCCCGTCACGCCTGTCGCGCCCGTGGGCTCAGCGCTTCGCAGCTCATCATCACGCTCGCGTATGAGGTCGAAGCCTGATTCTGTCTGTGGGGTCTTTCCCGCAGAGTAATTCTCCTCTGGCTGGTTATCAAATTGCTGCCCACTCCACGGAGCCTGGCTTACATCACGGTTCTGGGTCACATCCCTATCCCTGCCTGTCAGCGGCCCCTGTCCCTGATTGAGATTCTGATCACGCTCGTATACATCTCGCTGGGCCGAGCCAGAAGTGATATCCGGCCCTGGCTGTACACCTGGTGTCTGCGTCACATCCTGGTCGCGCTGCATCCCGCCTGCAGGCGGCATCTGTATTACATCTTGATCCCGCTGCATCCCACCAGAGAGGGGAGACTGGTTCACATCCTGGTCTCGTTGGGTCCCGCCTGTGAGGGGCGTCTGGCCCACATCCCGGTCACGTTGATAGACATCTCGCTGGCCCACCCCTGAAACATCCTGGCCCTGCTGAGGGATACCACTTTGAAGCGGCTCCTGGTTGATGTTCTGCTGCTGGGTAACGTCGCCCTGCAACGGCCTCTGCGTCACTCCCTGATCCCGCTCATAGGCACCCGCATCACCCTGCCAGGAACGTCCTGCCAGGTCCTCATCGCGTTGCGGAACATCACTCTGTGTTACATCCTGGTCGTGCCGCTCACTCGGTTTCTGAAACACTTCCTTCGCGCGCTCAAACAGCCCCTTCTTTTCTGTCCCCTGTTCAGTACCTAAGTCACGCTGAGACCCACCACCCAGCTCACCCTCGAGATTCTGGTCACGCTGAGATCCGCCTCCCAGCTCACCATCAAGATTCTGGTCACGCTGATATTCGTTCTCCATATATGCCAAACCTCCAAACCAAATTAACCGGCTAACACACACCATGCAAACCGCTACACAACACGTACGATCAGTATATGCTACCCCTACTTCTTGCTACATCCCACGAAGGAGTGATTCTCCCCTGACCCTTTAGAGTGAGAAAAAATAGTTGTGGAATGGAATGTGGGCACACATGCCAGTGTGATATTATATGAGCAGAATAGACGCATATATTCCGCGTTGCAGACCACGGAGAGGAGAAGATCATGCACGTACGCACCTCGATCATCCGTCTCGTCCCGGACACATATGAGGAGGCCATTGCCCTCTTTCGCGACATTATTCTCCCCAGCGCACAGGAGCAGAAGGGCTTTAAAGGTGCTCAGATTCAGCATAGCGATAGTGATCCCAATCGCCTGATCGTCATGAGCTTCTGGGCCAGCGTGGAAGATCTACTGGCAAGCGAACCGCCCGCAGAGATTCACATGCATATGGAGCGCCTGGGCGAACTGATTGAGAACACCGACCAGGATAATTATTTTGTCGTACATCGCATGTGAGATAGTATCACCCAGATCCAATCCTCGCGACTGCCGGGCCCAACTACCATAGGCGCCCGATTTATCGCGCGCAAGGCGATTTATCGCTCGAGTACAGGGTCGCAATGAATCCCATCATCTGATGACGCCTCCTATAGAGCTTCTTTTCACCCGGGGCAAGGCCAAGGCGTATGGGTACATACCTGCTATGCCGTATTACTGCGATAAATCGGGCGCCTATGAGATATGGGGCGGCACTTATGAGATTGGGGGCCTATTATCAAAATTTGACAATATTCGGCAAGCTCTGACCTCTTGCATCCTTCATATTCATGCTCTACTATACGAAACAGAATCCTTTACAGAGAGGTAATTTTTAATCTATGGCGCAGACTCCCTCCTGGTGGCAGACCGGGACTATATATCAGATCTATCCACGTAGCTTTATGGATGGCAATGGGGATGGCATCGGTGACATCCCTGGCATTATTAGCAAACTCGATTATCTCCGCTGGCTTGGCATCGATGCGATCTGGCTCTCGCCAATCTATCCCTCACCTATGGCCGACTTCGGCTATGATATCGCAGATTATACCGATGTCCATCCGATCTTCGGCAAGCTCTCCGATATGGAGCAACTCATAGTGGAGGCTCATAAGCGTAACCTCAAGGTCATCCTCGACTTTGTGCCCAACCATACCTCGGACGAGCATCCCTGGTTCCAGGAGTCACGCTCTAGCCGCGACAATCCACGCCGCGATTGGTATATGTGGCATGATCCCGCGTCCGATGGTGGCCCTCCCAATAACTGGACCAGTTTCTTTGGTGGCTCGGCCTGGCAATTCGATGAGCAGACGGGACAATACTATCTGCACATGTTTGATGTTAAGCAGCCTGACCTGAACTGGCGCAATCCCGATGTGCGCGAAGCGATGTATAATGTCCTGCGCTTCTGGCTGGAGCGCGGCATCGATGGCTTCCGTGTCGATGTACTCTGGATGCTGCTTAAAGATGAACAATTGCGCGACAACCCACAGCGTCCAGATTGGAAGCCCGGCGATCCCCCTTATGCCCGCCAGGAAGGCCGCTATACCGAGGACCAGCCCGGCATACACGAGATTGTACGCGAGATGCGCAAGACCCTCGACGAGTTTGGCGAGCGGGTCTTCATCGGCGAGATCTACCTCCCCATCCACCGCTTGATGCATTACTACGGTGAGATGCTGGACGAGGCCCATCTCCCCTTCAACTTCCAGTTTGTGACCACGCCAACCTGGGAGGCACGCTCCATCCAGAGCATGGTCCATGAGTACGAGGAGGCCCTGCCCGAGGGAGCCTGGCCTAACTGGGTGCTGGGGAATCACGACCGCCCACGCGTGGCCTCACGCCTGGGTCGCGAGCAGGCACGCGCCGCGCAGATGCTCCTGCTGACCCTACGCGGCACCCCACATGCTACTATGGCGATGAATTGGGCATGCAAGACGTAGCGATCCCGCTTGAGATGATGCATGATCCCCAGGGCAAGGATAATCCCGCCAATGGCCGCGATCCAAATCGCACACCCATGCAGTGGGACGACACGCCGAACGCGGGCTTCAGCCCGGCGGGTATCCAGACCTGGCTTCCCATCGCCTCAGACTATCAGAACAATAACGTCGCCGCAGAACAGCAGGACCCACGCTCCTTCCTGACTCTAACGCGCACACTCCTGACGCTGCGCCGCGCACTTCCGGCTCTCTCCCAGGGTACCTATCAGACCCTGGACCAGGATAATGCCAACTGCTTCGCCTTTCTGCGCGAACACGAGGGCACACGCTACCTGGTCGTCCTCAACTTCGCGGAGACCGAGCAGGTAGTGAAACCCTTGCCAACTGGTCAGGGGCACATCATCCTCTCCACACACCTGGACCGCGAAGAGGACGTCGACCTGGCGCACCTCCAGCTCCGCGCCCACGAAGGCTGCCTGATCAGGTTATAGAGAAGAGGACCATGATATGTAGGCGCGCTTTAGCAGCGCCTACATATCATGGTCCTCTTCTCTATTTATATCTATTGTTTTTCATATCTGCCCGTGGTATGCTTTTCTCATTACAGTATCCAGGAAGGAGGAATGAATGCACGTCATGATTGATTACCACGATAAGCCGGATTTCCCAACCCTGGCGGCGTATATCAGCCAGCACTACGCGGCGCTGCGTCTCCCCTACCAGCAGTGGGCCTACTTGGCACGGCTCGCCATTCAGCACCTTCCCTACAATGAACGCCAGCTAGACCTCCTGGCCAATGATATCACTCGCCAACGCACAGAACTTCATCGCGCTATCTTATTTGCCTCGGAACACTTTTGCGATGAACTACTAGATCACATTCGTACCCAGGCCCATATGAGCAAGTACGCCTGGAAATCCTTCTACAAAAACCAACCGATCACACTCAAAAATGGCTTTCACCTGTTGATATTTTAATTGGTATTGAGATAAAGAGAGGCCCTTCAGAAGGGCCTCTCTTTATCTCAATACCAATACACTTACTTTTGAATTAGCGCCCAATATCTTTTCGGACAAAGCGCGCCGTAGCCAGCACCAGGGCCACGATGGCAACCGCCAGCACCCCTAGCATATTGCCCAGCGACAGGCCATGAATCAGTGGCGTTCCATAGTAGTAAAAGGCGGAGAGGCGCAGCGTCGTCTCCGGCCAGCTCAACTCTGGACCGACATAGCTGATGAAAAACCAGATTACCAGCAAGAAGCTCAGGATACCAGTATCCACCGCCGCGCGCAGCCAGCCGGACAGCAGGTAGCCGATGGCGGCCATCAGCAGCCCCAGGGGAATAAGCGAGAGCGTCGCGGCAGCCAGGTTACCTCCGTCGAGCTTCAGGCCGCTGGCGACCGAGGCCAGCGCCGTGGCGCCCAGGGTTACCAGACCGATAAGCACCGTGGCCGTGGTGAGCGCACCAAAGCGTGCCAGAATGACGGTCAGGCGCGACTGCGGCGTTGCCAGCACCATTTCATGCAAACCATCCTCTTCATCAGCCGACCAGCGGCTAGCCTGGGTAATGGCGAAGGCCATCAGGAGCAGCGGCAGGAAGGAGAAGAGCGCGCTGAGCAAGGTGGCATTGGTATTGACATCACTCCCACCAACTTTTGTGATAAACCCTTTGAGCAAGGGCGAGTCCTGGTACATGGAGGTGAGTTGCGCCTCAGACTGCTTCACAATCACAACCACCCACCCGGCGAAGCCAGCGATACCCAGCGTCCACCAGCAGGCGGGAGCTATAATCATCCCCAGGCTGCGTGTATAGACGGACTTCAGCGACCAGGAATTTACCGGGAGCGCTCGCTCCAGGGACATAGTTCGCTCTGGCAGGCGCAGCCAGCGTGGCAGCTGCACCACGCCTCCAACATCACGCCGCACAAAGAAGACGAGCGCCGCGACACTCAGCAGAACGCTCAGGCCCAGCAGGACAAGTAGCCCAAGAGTGTCGGCGCTGTGACCCGGTACCAGAGGCTTGCTCAGATTATAGTAGTAAATGGGCGACAAACGGCTGATCCATTCGGTATTGGGGGTCACCCGGTGGACCATATCCAGCATGATAAAGAGTACCAGCAGGCCACCGGTCACGCCAGCCGCTTTGCCACGCTCAGGCAAGAATTGGGAGAGTAGCAGTGCGATAGATCCAAACACACCGCTGATAAGCGATATATTCAAGCCATAGAACAGGGCATCGCCCAGGCCAAAGGATCCTTTCACAGACTGGCCACCTGCGAAGGTCAGGAGCCCAATCAGCAAGCCCATACCCAGCAGGGCGGTCCACACGGCGGCCAGCTTCTCTAGCGCGATGCGCACGCGTCCACGCGGCAGCGAGAGCAGGACATCCATGGAGCTACGCTCCTCCTCGCCACGCAGCATACGACTGCATACCAGGAGTGGCCAGATGGCGACGATCAAGATGGTAAAGCCATACTTAAAGGTTGCATAGCCTCCGGGGGTATCCACGGCGATCGGCTCAGCCAGCCAGGCGTACGAGCTAGACAGGCTGACGAGCGCGGCCCGTGCCTGCGCCGTATTTATCAGCGAGGGAACGGCGGAGAGCACAACATACATGAGCAGGCCCAGGCCCAGGCCCCAGCCTAAAATGGCGATGCGGGCCTCACGCAGAGTCTTGAGGTAGACGCTAGTGAACCACATGGCTGGCCTCCTTAACGGCCTGACCGTCGCTCTCATAATAGCGCATGAAGATGTCTTCCAGGCTAGGCTCGTGGCTCGTCAAACCTATAACGGAAAACTGAGCCGCCTCTTTGATCACAGCATCCGCCTGGCCCTGTACAAACAGGCGCAAGGTATGCCCATCGACCAGCGATTCCACCTGTTCCACACCAGCAAGCCCTTTGAAGGCTTCAGCAGGAACCGGGCTGGCAAAGGTGATAGTCAGCTCATGACGCTTGATATCCTTCAAATCATTAATAAGACCTACGCGCACGAGCTCGCCGCCGCGAATAATGGCGACGCGATTACACGTCTGCTCAACCTCGGTCAGGATGTGCGAAGAGAGAAAAACCGTGCGCCCATCATCGCGCACCTCTGTAACCATGCGATCAAACTCCTGCTGGTTCAGCGGGTCCAGGCCACTGGTCGGCTCATCCAGGATCAGCACGCGCGGACGATGCATAAAGGCCTGAATGATGCCAAGTTTACGCTTATTGCCAGTGGAATACTGGCGGATCTTACGAGTGGGATCGAAATCCAGCCGGGCGATCAGTTGCTTGAGATAGCTCTGATCGATGCCGCCGCGTAGATGGCCAAAGTATTGGAGAATCTGGCCCCCGGTCAGATTGGGATCAAGCGAGAGTTCGCCCGGCAGGTAGCCGACCAGGCGCTTGATCTCTACAGACTGCTGCCAGATATCCAGTCCAGCGATGCGTGCCGTGCCCGCGTCGGCGCGTAACAGCGCCATTAGCAGGCGAATCGTCGTGGTTTTGCCCGCGCCATTGGGGCCAAGAAAGCCAAAGACCTCGCCCTCTTCCACCTGGAAGGAGACATCGGTAATGCCGCGCTTGCTACCATAGCGCTTGGTCAGGTGGTCCACTTCAATAATCGCTGTCATGTTAGCGTCCTTTTCCTCTTTTAGAGGCTCTAAACATTCCTTTTTCTAATCTCTTTGCAAGGGAAAAATGCAATAACTGTGAATTCTCGCCACTGCGTGGCTCGCCGGATAGTAGGGTGTGGTTGCAGGCTGGCGTAGCCAGCCTGCAACCACACCCTACTATCCTATTTATAGGGTCCAAGCTGGCTTGGACTCTCCCCAGGGATAATGCTTTAAACTTCCTGTTCCTCTCTATTAGGAGAGGGTGGCAGCCATTGGGCGAGGTCGTCGTCTGTAGCAAGCCACAGACTGTTCGCGGGCGCGCCTAGCACACGCTCCATGGCGTCAGAGGTCGCGGTAGCTATTCGTTCGAGGCGGGGCAAGTCACTTGACGAGCATCCTTCAGAGAGAAGCAGTTCAGCACAGGCAGAGCCCATATCCTCAAGTAGGGAGATAACCAATCTCGCTGCCTGGTCGGGATAGGCGGTCTGGAAAACACCTTCCCGAACCCCTTGCAGGATCATCTCCTCCAGCCAGGGAGTCAGGCGCCTGATCCTGGCAAAATGCAGCTTGTGGCGCACAATGGCATTGTCATCGGCATACCAGACGCGGATATATGCAAGCACCAGGTCCCTGTGCGCCAGCTTCCAGCGATCAGCTGTAGCAAAGAAACGCTGAAATTTTTCAATGGCGCCAGGCTCTGAGTCATGCACGATGGTAAGCATATGCTCCTCAATCTCATCTGCCAAGCGCTCGACAAGCGCCGCGAGCAATGCCGGTTTGGAGTCAAAGTAGTGATAGAACGCCCCGGATGAAATCCCCAGTTCGCCCAGCAGGTCAGCAATTGCCATCTGCTCATAGCCTTTCGTCGCGATAGCGCGTTGGGCCGCGTCAAGAATGGCGTTACGCCTGGCTGCATGGGCTGCCTCATTAACGACTCGTGCCATATCTCCCTCTCCCAATTAACAAACATACTCTCGGTTTATTATTCATAGTATAAGCTCATACATGGATCGCTGTCAATAAAAATGTCCATCATTATCCGAGGTTCTCAAAATTTCTTGAGGTGCTCTTGTCATCTCGGCTCGGGGTAAGGGGTGTCTGGTGGAGGCTGGCTCCGCCAGACACCCCTTACCCCGAGCGCCGGAGGCGCGAAGGCAGACGCAAAAAGCCAGTTCGAGTTATTCACATTGCGTGAATCACTCGAACTGGCTTTTCTCTTGATGAGGTTATTAGCTTAGCGTGGGCCAGCGGCGCGTATATCCTCGCTAACGAGGGTGAACTGCTCAAAATTCTTTTTGAACAGCTCAGCCAAGTAGGTGGCTTGCTGGTCATAGCCGTCCTGGTCGATCCAGGTGTTGCGCGGCTGCAAGACCTCAGCCGGGACGCCTGGACAGGTCGTTGGAATTTGCAGGCCAAAGATGGGATCGGTCATGATCTCCGCCCGCTCAATATCGCCATTAATCGCGGCCTTGACCATCTGGCGCGTGTAGTTGATGTTGATACGCGAACCAATGCCATAGGCACCACCCGTCCAGCCGGTGTTGATCAGGTAGCAGCGCACATTGTGCTTCTCAATGCGCTCACGCAGCAGGTTCGCATACTCACCTGGGCGCAAGGGCAAGAAGGCCGCACCAAAGCAGGAGCTAAAGGTAGCCTGGGGCGAGGTCACACCCCGCTCGGTACCCGCCAGCTTACTGGTATAGCCCGAGAGGAAGTAGTACATAGCCTGCTTAGTCGTCAGCTTCGAGATGGGAGGCAAGACGCCAAAGGAGTCAGCCGTCAAGAAGATCACCGCCTGGGGCTGGCCGCCCATGCCAGATTCCACAACATTGTCGATGAAGTCGATAGGGTAGGCCACGCGTGTGTTCTCGGTCAGTGAGCTATCTTCGTATTTAGGGTTACGAGTCTTCTCATCGAGAACAACATTCTCGTAGACCGAGCCAAAGCGGATCGCGTTCCAGATCTGAGGCTCGTACTTCTCAGAGAGGTTGATGCACTTGGCATAACAGCCGCCCTCAAAGTTGAAGACGCCATTATCACCCCAGCCATGCTCGTCGTCACCGATCAGTCGGCGCTCGGGGTCGGCGGAGAGGCTGGTCTTACCCGTGCCAGAGAGGCCGAAGAAGAGCGCCACATCACCATCTTCGCCAATATTGGCGGAGCAGTGCATCGGCAGCACTCCCTGGGCCGGAAGAATAAAGTTAAGCACAGTAAAGATCGACTTCTTCATCTCGCCTGCGTACTCTGTACCCGCGATCAAGACCAGGCGCTCTTCAAAATCAATAATAATAGCGGTTTCGGAACGTGTACCATGAGCGCGTGGATTCATGCGGAAATGAGGAACGCAGAGAATCGTAAAGCCGGGATTCTCGCTCGTCTGATCGCTCTCGTTCGCGCGTAAGAAAAGCTGGCGTGCGAAGAGATTATGCCAGGCCAGTTCAGTAATGACCTGGATCGGCATACGATACTTGGGATCAGCACCAGCGGCCGCGTCTAAGACATAGACATCGCGCCCCTGAAGATAGTCCGACAGGCTCTGGCGAATAAGAGCAAATGTCTCGGGAGACATGGGATGATTATTCTCGCCCCACCAGATCTTCGAGGCGATCTCCTCGTTTGAAACGATAAATTTATCCTTGGGGGAGCGACCAGTGTGGCTTCCTGTCGTCGCACGAAAAGCACCATTCGACGCCAGAACGCCCTCTTTACGAGACAGCGCTTGCTCAATCAACACAGCAGGATCTAAATTCCAATTAATAGAGCCTAGATTTGTTAAACCGTAATCTTCAAGAGCCTTCCTGCTCATCATCATTGTCATACTGTTTAATCTCCTTCGGGGCCAGGTCATCTCTTGGTTTGCGCGCTTCACAACTACAATGGTGTTGGCACTCATCCACTGAGTACCATTCAACGCGTCCGGCCCCAACCTAACCACCGTTAGTTTAATACAATTCATGGCTATAAAGCAACCCATTTTCAGTCTGAATAGCCAGATCTAGCAATAAATGTTAATAATAACTCAATAAAAAAGTAAATACATATTCACCTTACACATAAGTGTGATTCATCTTCCAAACGACTGGCACCCCTGTCTGGTTTCACAGCCATCCATCTCTCTCCTTGCACAAAATATAAAAGAGGTCTGGAGATACTACTCCAGACCTCTTTAGATATCTTCCCTTCGCCCAATGATGCTAATTGGTTCATCCAGCAAGTTGTAGGGTCCATGCTGGCATGGACTGCCAAGCGACGCGATTTCTCCACGCCAGAATTTCGGCCTGCGGGCCTCGAAAGTCCATGCCAGCATGGACCCTACAAATTTTGTGAATCCGCCACTTAGAAGCTACCATCGCCATTGCTGCTGGACGTATCGCTATCGCTCCAGTTGATTGAGGTATCCGAACCGAAGAAGCCACCACCCTCGTTCGTATTACCACTATCACTACTACTGCTGCTACTCGGCCAGCTATTGTCGGAACTCGAGGTAAAGGGGCTACCACTTGCATGATTCTCGCGTCTCCAGGTATAGTCCTCACAGTCGTCATCCATATCACCGCCTCGCCTATACTTCACAATCCAGGAGACGATCCCGATCAGGACGATAACGCCAAGAAGAGGCCAAACCATCCAGGTGGGCATAGATGAGCCAGATGAGCTATGATATGAACTGTGGTAGTGGTAAGTAGTAGTGTGTCTGCATGTACATGGGCGCCCCTGGCTCGTCAAAATAGCATTCACGCCCTTTCCCTGCGCGAAGCTCATGACTGGCAATGCAGGGTGAGCTGCTCGCGCCAACAGCGTCGACGCATTTCTGATCTCATGCTTAATACTCTCCTCCTGAGAGGGCTCAGAGAGATAGGCTCCAGTTACAACGCTGCACAATAGCAGAAGACAACTCAAACCCAGATATATATTTATAGGTCTCATCCATCTATTCATGCCCTTATTTATCCTCTTTCACTCTTCACCGCGTCTAATTGCTAGATATCATAAACGATGACACAGAATAGCACTATCAACTACTTCACAATTGTCTCATAACAATTCCACATATTCACACATACGTATACAAAGACAAATTCCCCAACCACAAGCGCGGTAGAAGAGAGGGGAATCCGCCATAGGCGGAAAAAGCAATCGATCACACTGTTGCCTCTCTTAGAGAAGCGACGGTGTGATCGATAATAAATTTGCTGGATATGCGTCGAGGCGATGCCAGGTTATTGGTCTTTTGCCTTCTCGCGAATATAGGCGACGAACTTATCGCCTCGATCAAATTCGTTTAGGAACATGCCAAAGCTGGTAAATCCGGGCGAGAAGAGCAGGACATCGCCGGGGTACGTCAGGGCCATGGCGGCATCGATAGCCTGATGGAAGTCAGCAAAGGTACCACGAATAGGATCGATCACACCTTGCCGCTCTATCTCCTGACGTAGCTCAGGCAGAAGTTCATCGGTACCGCTGCCAGGCAACAGGATCACATCGCGACAGCGTTTAATGATCGTTTCGGGCCATTGCTCCAATGGAAGGTGTTTAGTGTTGCCGCCCGCGACGAGCACGATGGGTTGCTCAAAGGCCTCCAGCGCCACCTGGCCCGCGATAGGTGAGGTACTGGTGCTATCGTTTACAATGCGTACGCCACGCCACTCGCAGACCTCTTCGAGGCGATGCGAGACGCCTTTGAAGCCGCGCACAGTCTCAACGATCACACTTTCGGGTACCCCGAGGAGGCGCGCAGTCGTCGTCGCCAGCAAGATATTCTCCAGGTTATGCCTCCCCTTCAAGGGCGTCTCGGCGAAGGCGAGGGGCTCAACCTGTGTGGGTGCGCCGTCAACCAGGGCCGAACGCGGGAAGCTACCACCATGCTCGACGCTGGTAAACCAGGTCTCGCCTGGGGCCTCCAGGCCAAAGCGGCGCGTCCAGGGATTGTCATAATTGAAGACGGCAATGCCATGCTCCGTCTGGAAGCGGAAGATATTGGCCTTGGCCTCGGCATAGTCCTCCATGCCGTTGTAGGTATTGAGGTGGTCGGGATAAATATTGGTCATGACTGCGACCGAGGGACTGATGCTGTGTGGGGCCAGCCCTTCAAGCTGCCAGCTCGACAACTCCAGCACCACCAGTGTCTCAGGGGTAATCTGTGGTAAGAGCGAGAGCGTCTCCACGCCTGCGACATTGCCACCGATCACGACTGGCGCCTGTCCATGGGCACGCAGTAACTCATAGATCAGGCTGGTAGTAGTCGTCTTGCCGCGCGTCCCGGTGATACCGATAATGCGTCCGGGGCAGGCCAGAAAGAAGAGGCCAATCTCCATCTCAATCTGTGCCCCGTGCTCCTGTGCCAGCAGGAGATAGCGCGAGGTACGCGGCACTCCAGGATTGCGGATCACCACGTCGGCCCAGATGAAATCCTCGTCGCGATGCTCGCCCAGGATAAACTCGATGGGAAGGCCAGCCAGCGCACGCACGCTGGGGGCCAGGACCTCAGGCGATTTCATATCGGTCACACGTACAACCGCGCCTTGCTGAGCGGCGTAGCGAGCTGAAGCCATGCCCGAGCCCTGTAGCCCCAGGCCCATGACCAGCACACGCTTTCCTCGCAGGTTCATATCTTCAAACCCTCGCTTCCCTTTTTTCGTGCTTCCATCATACCAGAATCCCCAAGTAGAGACAAATAAGAAAGGGAGAAGCGGAAGTGCTGATGGGGCGACCGCCCCATCAGCACTTCCGCTTCTCCCTTTTTAGTAGGTGCGCTCTTCCTTTGGGACCGGAGCACTGTGCTCGCGTTGGGAGAGGGAGGCATAGATGCGTCCCAGGCGCTGCTCGATCTCACGGGAGTGATGATTGAGAATCTGAAGCTGCTCGGTCAGTTGATAGACATTATCCTGCAGCATGTGAATCTCTTGCTCAAAATGGTCCAGAGATGGCATCGCAGCGAGAGGCTGAGAGACCTGAACCGGGATAGCAGCTGTGGGCGCGTCAGCGATAGCGACAGGCGTCTGCACGGTAGACTCAGACACGAGTGGGCGTGTATGCACACCCTCCTCGGCAGGCACATCCGGCTGTTGCTGGATGGCTTCCTGAACCTGAACTGGCGCGGCGGGCGCCGCTTTTTTCGCTTCTCTGGTGGCTCCGCCGCCGCGCGCCAGGAGGAAGGCTCCAATAATCGCCAGGATCGCGACCGCGATCAAACCTCCGACGATAAACATGCGACATTCCTTTCTAGTGAGTGGTACGGTAACCCCCTACAAATTAGTGCAGGTGGATCTTTACAGTAGCACTCAAGCCAGGGACCAGGGTATGACCGCCGTTGCCATCCAGGCTCACAACCACGGGGACACGCTGACCGACCTTGGTGAAGTTGCCGCTTGAGTTATCGGAAGAAGGCAGCAGCGAGAACTGGCCAGCAGTCGCCTGCACGATGTGATCGATATGACCAGTGAAGGAATCACCGGAGTAGGCATCGACACTGACATCCACGTCCTGACCATTTTTGATATTGTTGAGCTGAGCCTCGTCAACATATGCGGTCACATTGAGCTTCGAGAGGTCAACGACCTGAGCCAGGGAGAGGCCAGCGCTGACAAGCTGTCCCTCAACACCGGTCTCCTGCACGATGGTGCCATCAATAGGACTGGTCAGATTGACGTTCACCTTCTGGCCGGTCTGCGCGACAGCCGCCACGCTACCAATAACCTGTCCAGCCTGAACTTTATCGCCCTGTTTGACATTCAGTTGCGTTAACTGACCCGCCTGGGGGCTGCTGATATTGAGAATCTGCCCGGAAATCTGAGCATCATCGGTGGAGTAGAAATTATAGCTATTATAAAACCAGTAGGCACCGGCACCCGCGATAGCCAGCAGGGCCACAAAGACAAGAACTGGAACAAGAATGAGACGACGCACGATGCGTTTCCTCCTAAGGATCTTATTCCGAACCCCAACGTCACTTGCGTGACTAGCGCTTCGCGCTCAGGGTTTTCGGATATGAAGTAGTAAAATGAGAAGAACGAAGAATATCAAAAGTGCTTACGCAAGCTCATAAATTATGAATCGAGAGTATGCTGGATTAGAGCGCCATCGACGCTTCCTCACGGGCTTTTTCCGCCTCCGCACGCTCTTCAGCGGTCATCGACGCCTCGTCAACCACGACAGCATTTTTCTTGCTGCCAGTCACAAAGAGCGTTGCAATGATGGCAACAATGGCCAGGAAGAGGCTCACGCGGAAGGCATCTTGAATAGCCAGCATATATGATTGGCGTTGCAGAAGTCCACCAATAGTCTTCAGCGCGTAGGCATACGCCGCCATCGCGGAAGCGCCTTTCCCCATCAGTCCCGCCTGAATCATCATTACCATGTGACCAAACGAAGACGTAGGAGTCACCTGCTCAGCCAGGTGAGCGTAGTGAACCTTGTTCTGTGATTGCACCAGCGTCGCGAGAATCGCCACAGCTAGAGAGCTACCCACAAAGCGCAGCGTCGTACTCACGGAAGAAGCCTGCGAGAGGCGGCGAGGTTGGATATTGGCCAGCGCCGAGACGCTCAATGGCTGCATGCAGAGGCCAATGCCAAAGCTACGCAAGATCAAGAGCCACTGGAAATCACCAATGGGAATTGAGGTGTTCAGCGAGGTATAAAGCCACATGGCAATCGCCAGAATAATCAAGCCTGGAATAACCACGGCTCGCACACCAATCCTATCCACCAGGCGGCCACCAATAAGTACAGCCGCCATCGAAGCCAGCGCCTGCGGCAGAAGCACCAGGCCAGCCTGATACGCGCTCAAACCGCGCAGGTTTTGTAGATAGATGGGAATCAAGAACAGGCCACCATAGAGCGCGAAGGTCACAAGAATACTCGCCACACTACTGGTAGAGAACGAGCGATCTGCGAACACCGCCAGGTCGAGCAGTGGCTGCCCATTGCGACGCGAGAGTCTCAGTTCCACAGCAACGAAAGCTATCAGCAGAACGATACCCACGATCAACGAGCCCATGACGATAGGTGAGGTCCAACCATCTGTACTGGCATCAGAGAGGCCATACAGCAGGAGAGCCAGGCCAATGCTTGAGCATAAGAAGCCAGGAATATCAAACTTTTTATCCGGAACGATCTCGCCCTCGTGCAGGAAGAAGAAGGCCAGCAAGACGCCCAGAATACCGATTGGCAGATTAATATAGAAGATCAACCGCCAGTCCATATAGGTCACGATGTAGCCACCAATGGTGGGTCCCAGAGCCGGGCCAAGCAAGATAGGAATACCCAGCGCCCCCATCACAGTACCACGCTCCTGGGGAGGGAACTCGCGGTAGAGTAAGGTAATCGCTAGAGGCGAGAGAAAGGCACCGGCCACACCCTGCATGATACGGAAGAGGATGAGCATAGGCAAGCTCCAGGAGATGCCACACAAGACCGAGCCAAGGGTAAAGCCTGCCAGAGCCAGAATGTATAAACGTTTAGTACCGATACGATCGGCAAGGAAAGCCGTAAGCGGAGTAGCGACGCCCTGAGCCAGCGTATAAGCGGTAAGCACCCACTGTACGCTATTAAGATCAGAACCAAAGGCCGTCTCTAGCCGGGGGACAGCGATATTGACGATGGTACCATCCAGAATAGACATGAAGATACCAAAAATCACCACGCCAGCCACAATCCACTTATACGGGAGGCCTCCCTCTCGCTTTGCAGCGGGGACGGAAACTTGCACGCAAGCACCTCCTAGTATGCATACGAAAATTTCAATACATCAATCTAAAAAACACACAAGGCAAACGAGAAAGATTTAAGCAAACATACATACATTGGTAGTGGATAGAAGAATAAGACAGCATATCCAGTTACCGGTGACGGGTAATATGTACGTCTGGTCATCAGGTTAACAATAGTTTATAACAGCACGATAGGAAATAACGGCAGTGTATTCAGTTCATCGATGAGCAGTGATGCCCTGAAAGTAAATGCGCTTCAGGTAGCCCGACAGTTCTTCAGGTGTGAGCTGAGGATTCTCCCGTAGCACATGGGTATAGGCCAGGGGCGAGAGTACACTAAAAAACGTCTGCACCATCACAAAGGTAGGCAGAGAGGCTTCAAACTCACCAACCTGCTTCCCCTCCTCCAGCAACGTGGCAATGCCCTGCCGAATACAGGTAAAGGGTTGTGAAAGCTTCGCCTGGAGCAAAGATGCCAGTTCCAGATTATTATGGTACGCATACATAAAGTGTGCGTACTTATCGGAAAGGTACAGCAGCATTGAATCAAGCACACAGACCAGGCGTTCGCGAGGAGAGCCCGGAGTCGCCATAGCTTGCTCAACCATCTCCTGAAAAGAATGCAGGCGACGCGCAAAGAGTTCAGTTACAAGATCTCCTTTGTGTTGAAAATGCAGATAGAGCGTACCTTTGGCAATTCCCACGCGAGACGCAATTTCGTCCATAGACATCTGGTGATAGCCCTGTTCAAACAGTATCTCCTGGGTGACCTGTAGAATCAGGTCCTCGCGCTCCTTGCGTTGTCGCTCCTTCAGAGAGAGGGATTGAGCCATACGATCCGTTCCATGCCTCCCAATACTTGACTTACAAAGCCAAAGTGTGACTTTTCCTCGCTCAGTTTGACTTAACATTTAAATCTTTGACTTTGTAGTCATAAATTTAACAGAACGTCATCGTTTTGTCAATAGGGGGAAAGCATGGCTATTTGTAGCATAGATCGGCGGGGAATGTTTCCCCAAAGAGGGAGGTAACATAAATGTCTTATTGGCAGAGTACTCTACTGACGTGTGTTTAGCAGCGTCGTCCACCACGACTGACACATGGCTCGAGTCCCAGCCCAAAGTATGGACCCGGCTAGAGCATATCGCTAGCCGGGTCCATACTTTGGGCTGTTAGTAAATCCATTTGCCAGGATTAGGGCTGGCAGACCCACTCGCGCCAGCTATAGCCGTCGCGCTGGAAGATTTCATAGGCGGCCTTGATATTCGCCTGAGCGTTGTAAGGCGACTGGCTGGCCTGCGACGTCGTATTCCAGGTGCTTGGATAGAGAATCTGGAACAGGCCGGCGGCATGGCTACCACCAATGGCATATGAATTAGTCGCATTGGGATTCATCGATGATTCACACATCGCGACATGCTTGGCCCCAGGAGCGTAAGCGCCAAATACCTGGTCAATCATCCCATCAATGCTCGTGCTTGTGGTCTGTGCAGGCGCGGCAGGCGCAGTAGTGACGGGCTGCTTCTGCACAGGCGCGGGAGCCGGGGCGGGATTACTCTTCTCTGCATTCGAAAGACAGATTTGCTGACCGACAAAAATAAGATTGGGATTTGTCAGTTCGTTCTGCTTCGCCAGATCTTGCCATTTCAGGCCAAATTGCTCTGCAATAGCACTCAACGTATCACCACTCACCACGTCATAGGACTTTCCGCTACAACGGGTCTGGGCATGAGCGCCCATCGTGTTGGCTCCCCAGAGAATGCTCAGACAGAGCACGGTAAGCACAAGCGCGAAGCGCACCAGGCCGAAGCGCTGAATGTTGTTTAAACGTAAGGCATTACGGATCTGCTTAAAATCCTTCAATTAGGACCTCTCGACTTTCTACATAACTCATTGGCCAGGAACTAAAACAGTCAACCCTTCTTCGTAACGTCAGGTTGTGTATTCCTCATACGAGCAGTCCACCCATCCCATTGACACTCTGCTGCGTCCTGGCACGGCCAGGGCTAGGGTTATAATCCTTGCTCGCGTTCTCGCCTGCTGCTCTGTGATTTCTTGTGAGATCACAGGTCTCAAAGCATACATTGAGAAAAGCCAATATAACGACTACCATTTGTACGCGCAGACAATCCTTTGCCTTAACCTTACGCGCATCTCTTACCATCGCTTCAACAAACAAGCGGTGTTTCTGAGATCAAGGATATATTATCTTGAAATTGCCAGATATGCAATGATACACGTCGATATATAGGACAAAGTACCTAGTGGTACCATAATTTAGGCAATGTGAGAGCGACAATGTAGTAGCATCGTCTATTTACACACAAACACAGCTATTATTCTATATATAGCTTAGCTTGCTAATCTACTTTTTTTATGGTACATTTTGCTCGCTTGTAAGGATAGGGCAGAGGAGAAGTCGCACCGTCTTCGCTGCATATGCCCTATGGATAGCAACAAGTATGTGCTGCGGCAGGCTAATTTCTGCTCGGAGCGCTGCCTGTTTCTCTTCCTTACCAGCAAAACACAACCTGAAGGTATGCTTCTATAACCTCTTCATAGCATAAAAAAAGAAAACGCCAGGCGGCTATCTGGCCTGTTCTCCAGAGTTTCGTGATCTGTTTTGTACAACCTCCGCTTCTGTCCTCAGCTCAGCACATGAGCAGCCTGGGCAGAGCTACCAACCAGGAGCAGAGATGCTCAAGGAAGGATAGTATGGCAACGCGAGCACGCGTAGAGGAAGTTCATATTATCTGGATGACAGGGGGATTGAGCTGTGATGGAGATACCATCTCGATTACCGCAGCCAGCCAACCAAGCGTCGAAGACGTGGTAATGGGCGCCATCCCTGGACTTCCTCAGGTGTATCTACACAATCCGGTACTGGCCTACGAGGTTGGAGAAGGCTTTATGTCGTGGTGGTATAAGGCCGAGCGCGGAGAGATCGACCCCTTTGTCCTCGTTGTTGAGGGCTCCATTCCCAATGAAAACATCAAAGCAGAGGGCTACTGGGCCGCCCAAGGCAATGACCCGGTAACTAACCAACCTATTCCCACGACCGCGTGGATAGATCGCCTGGCCCCCAAGGCCTGGGCCGTCGTTGCCGCAGGAACCTGCGCCACGTATGGTGGCATCCATGCCATGCAGGGCAATGCTACTGGCGCTATGGGACTGGCAGACTACCTGGGCAAGAACTGGCGCTCATGGGCCGGCATCCCAATCGTGAATGTGCCAGGTTGCCCAGTCCAACCCGATAACTTCATGGAGACCCTGCTCTACCTGCTCTACCAGGCCGCTGGCATGGCTCCGATGATCCCCCTCGATGAGGCCCTACGCCCCACCTGGCTCTTCGGCAAAACCGTCCATGAGGGTTGCGACCGAGGCAGCTACTACGAGGAGAGCGACTTCGCGACCGAGTATGGTTCGCCCAAGTGCCTGGTCAAACTGGGCTGCTGGGGGCCGGTCGTGCAATGCAACGTACCCAAGCGTGGTTGGATGGCGGGCCTGGGCGGTTGCCCCAATGTGGGCGGCATCTGCATTGGCTGCACCATGCCCGGCTTCCCCGACAAGTTCATGCCCTTCATGGATGAGCCACCCGGCGCCAAGGCCTCTACCAACCTGATCAACCTCTATGGCCCGGTCATGCGCAAGCTGCGCGGCATCACCAACACGACGCTTAACAAAGAGCCATCCTGGCGGCACAAGGGCCGGGAGTTGGCGACGAGCTATCACCCGACATGGTAAACGCCACCACGAAATGCCAGTATGTTCAGGCATTTCGACAGAAAGAGAGAGATTTATGGCGACTCAAATCAAGAGAGGAGCAGCTCCAGCGCCACCAACCCAGCTCGTAGAAATGGCATGGGATCCTATTACCCGTATCGTAGGAAGCCTGGGCATCTACACCAAAATCGATTTTCAGCAGCGCAAGGTCGCCGAGTGTCACAGCACATCCTCGATCTTCCGTGGCTATAGCCTCTTTATGCAGGGCAAGGATCCACGCGACGCGCACTTTATTACCAGCCGCATCTGTGGCATCTGTGGCGATAACCACGCCACCTGTTCGGTCTATACCCAGAACATGGCCTATGGCGTCAAACCGCCCGCGCTCGGCGAGTGGATTCTGAACCTGGGCGAGGCCGCGGAGTATATGTTCGACCATAACCTCTACCAGGAGAACCTGGCGGCGGTCGATTTCTGCGAGCAGATGGTGCGCGAGACCAATCCTGGCGTACTGGACCTGGCGGAGAAGACCGAGGCTCCGCATGCCAAAGAGCATGGCTATCGCACAATTGCTGACATCATGCGCTCGCTCAATCCCTTTAGCGGCGAGTTCTATCGCGAAGCCCTGCAAATGAGCCGGCTGGCACGCGAGAAGTTCTGCCTGATGGAGGGGCGCCACGTCCATCCCTCGACGCTCTATCCCGGTGGCGTTGGTACAGTGGCGACCGTCCAGCTCTTCACCGACTACCTGGTCCGCTTGATGAAGTATGTCGAGTTCATGAAGAAGGTTGTCCCCCTACACGATGACCTCTTTGACTTCTTCTACCAGGCCCTCCCAGGCTATGAGAAAGTGGGCTATCGGCAGACACTGCTCGGCTGCTGGGGTTCGTTCCAGGACCCGGATGTCTGCGATTATGACTATCGCACCATGAATGAGTGGGGCAAGGCCATGCTTGTGACGCCGGGCATCATCGTCGACAACGAACTAATCACCACGAACCTCGTAGACATCAACCTGGGCATTCGCATTCTGCTGGGCAGCTCGTACTACGATGACTGGCAGAACGAGCGCACCTTTGTTGATCGCGATCCCCTGGGGAACCCGGTCGATAAGCATCATCCCTGGAACCAGACAACGATTCCAAAACCGCAGAAGCGCGACTTCAATGAGAAGTATAGCTGGGTCATGTCGCCCCGCTGGTATGACCAGCGTAGTGGCAAGCACCTGGCCCTGGATACCGGCGGCGGCCCCATCGCGCGCCTATGGGCCACAGCCCTGGCTGGCCTGGTCAACCTGGATGGCTATATCGAGGCCACAGGCCATAGCGTGAAGATCCGCCTGCCCAAGACGGCCATGAAGCCAGAAGTCGAGTATGAGTGGAAGATTCCGCAGTGGAGCAACGCTCTCGAGCGCGACCGCGCGCGTACCTACTTCCAGGCCTATGCGGCGGCGGTAGCCCTCTACTGTATGGATAAGGCCCTGGCCGAGATCCGCGCCGGGCACACCAAGACCTGGAGCGACTTCTCGGTGCCGAAGGAGGCCATTGGCTGCGGCTTCCATGAAGCGGTTCGCGGCGTGCTCTCGCACCATATGGTGATCGAGAACGGGAAGATCGCCAACTATCATCCCTATCCACCCACGCCCTGGAACGCCAGCGTGCGCGACATCTATGGCACGCCTGGTCCCTATGAAGATGCCGTTCAGAACACGCCCATATTCGAGGAGAATGGTCCAGATAACTTCAAGGGCATTGATATCATGCGCACGGTACGCAGCTTTGATCCCTGCTTACCCTGTGGCGTGCATATGTACCTGGGCGAGGGGAAAGAATTACAGGTTGTCCATTCGCCAACATTCGGACAGCCCTTGTAGCACATTTCCACCATAGAAAGAGGTGCGACGATGCCAAAAGGCAAGAAACACTCTGAACCCGTACACCAGAGTGGGACAGGCAAGGGTGAGGAGGCAATGCAAAAGACTGGGCAGGAGGCCGGACGCCATGATACTGGCATCAGCGGAGCACAGCGCCGCACAGGTAAGGCCTCGGGTCGCTTCTCTACGGGTATCAACCCCGAAAGGGAAGAACCGATTGATCCCAACAGCCCATACCTGCCACCTCCTTAAACAGTAAATAGCATGGGTAGATGCTTCTCTAGAAGCATCTACCCAGCAGCAGTCAGTACATTGTAGGGTCCAGGCTGGCCTGGACTCCTCCCGCTGACGAGGTGGAGTCACGGGAGAAGGCCATGCCAGCCTGGACCCTACAGCATCCTGGTAGCGAGGGAGAAAGGTTCCATGCAGCAACATCTACAGGAGCACCAGCAGCGAGCAGAGCGCATCGAGGCGCTACTTCAAGAGGTAGCGCAATTTCGCGATCACCAGGCTCGCGAGGCCACCGAAGAGCTTGTACAATTGCTGCTCGACCTCTATGGCGAGGGCCTGGCACGCCTGCTCGATATCGCCCGACGCGCTCAGAGCACGGGAGACGCGCTCGTGGAACGCTTTGCCCAGGATGAGCTTCTGGCCTCGCTCTTGCTGCTACATGGACTTCACCCCCTCGACCTGGAGACGCGTGTGCGCCAGGCTCTGGGCAAACTGCAAACCACGCTTGGACCGCGCGGAGGCACGCTCGACCTGCTCAAGATTGAACAAGCCAGAGCCTACCTCGTTCTCAATGGGAGCCACTCCAGTTGCCCCTCCTCAAACGCCTCCCTGACGGCAAAGATTGAACAGGCTGTGCATGAGGTGGCTCCTGAGTTGGAAGAGATCCTGATCGAGCAGAACAATCATCATAAGACAACGAGGCCTGTGACCTTTGTTCCCAGGCAGCGCCAGAAGAAGAGCATGGGGGAAGCGCTATGACAGCGAATTATCCAGATGACGGGCATATCGTGCCGCCTCCCCTGCGGGCGCTGAGGAGGTTCGCGCGCACGCAACCTATCGAGCAGGCCTCTGCGGAACACTGTGAGCTGTGTGGCGAGGTCCTCGCGTCAGAGCATCGCCACCTCCTGGACCTCTCCAGCCGCGCCTGCCTCTGTTCCTGTAACGCCTGCACGCTCCTCTTTGCAGCTGAGCGCCAGCAGGCACGCTACCGGGCTATTCCCCGGCGCGTCCTGCTCCTCTCAGACTTTCAGCTCGACGAGGCCCAGTGGGAGGCGCTTATGCTCCCGGTCAACATGGTCTACATCTTTCGCACGGCTCAAGGGGCACGCGCCTTCTATCCCAGTCCGGCTGGCGCTATGGAGTCGCTGCTAGGCCTGGAACAGTGGCAGAGTATCCTCGCGGCCAATCCAGTATTGGAGGAGATGGAGGAGGATGTAGAGGCCTTGCTGATTAACCGGGTGCGCGAGCAGCGCGAATACTACCTGGCGCCTATCGATGTCTGTTATCAGCTTGTCGGCAAGATTCGTCTGTACTGGCGTGGCCTCAGTGGCGGACAGGAGGCATGGGAGGAGATCGGGGCTTTCTTCGAGCACCTGCGGGCGCAGGCAACGATCTATACCAGGCCGACAAATTCGCCCACAGATGGAGGAGAGCAGCCATGCCAGAGCTGAACTTCGAAATTGTCCAGGCCGAGGTTCCAACATATGCCGCGACGCCCATGCTGCTCTTTCAGTTACGTGTGAGCAATGAAGACGCAGAAGAGACCATTCACAGCATCGCGCTCCGCTGCCAGATCCAGATCGCGGTCATGCAGCGCCACTACAGCCCCCGCGCCCAGGCCCGCCTGCTTGAAGTCTTTGGCGAACCTCAGCGCTGGGGCGAGACCCTGCGCAGCCTGCACTGGACGCATGTGGGGGTCGTTGTACCACAGTTTCGCGGCAGCACACTTGTAGACCTGCCCGTTCCCTGCACCTACGACTTTGATGTCATCGGAGCAAAATACTTTGACGCCCTTGAGGATGGCGAGATCCCTCTCAGCTTTCTCTTTAGCGGGACGGTCTTCTACAGTGGAGAGCAGGGACAGTTGCAAATCGGACAGATCCCCTGGTCGAAAGAGGCCTTCTATCGCCTACCAGTCAGCCACTGGCATGACATGATGAATCATTACTATCCCAATAGCGCCTGGATTCGCATGCATAAAGATGTCTTTGATCTTCTCTATGCCTATAAGATGGGGCATAAATTGCTGACCTGGGATGATACCCTGCAACGCCTGCTCTATACAGCCAGCAAGGAGGTAGAGCCATGATATCAGAGCATATCAAAGCCATCGCTGACGCGGTGCTCTACGAGGGCTACCTGCTCTACCCCTATCGTCACGACGCGCTCAAAAATCGCCTGCGCTGGACCATCGGCGTGGTCTATCCTCGCCCCTATAGCGAGGCGCAAGGTAATATTGAACCCTGGCATATGCGCACCGAATGCCTGATTCAGGGTTCACCCTCCACTCGCATGGTGGTCCTTGCCCGCTTCCTTCACCTGCTTGCCTGCACCCCAGACACACCACAAAGTGAGGCAAACGACCAAGAGAGCTGGCAAGAGGGCATGGAGCGCGAGGTTCTGGCCCCTGAGATGGTGCTTGGCGATCTGCTTACGCAGCCCCAGACAATAGAGATTAGCTTCGAGGGCATGCAACAGACAGATGCGTCCACCTCGCCTGGCGGAACCGCTGTCACACGGGTACAGCAGCCACTTCAGGGCAGGTTACATATTAGCGCGACACGGCTTGAGTCGCAACTCTTCAAGCTCAGGGTGGAGATCGAAAACACGACGCCCGGCACGGAGCAGATCAGCAATCGCCACGATGCCATTCTCTTGCATGCCTTCGTCTCCACTCACACAATCTTGCAGGTAGAGCACGGTAGCTTTATCTCGCTGCTGGAGTACCCCGACGAGATGAGCCAGGCGGTACAGGGCTGCCAGAATGTGCGCACTTGGCCGGTACTGGTTGGAGAACAGGGTGCACATGACACGATGCTCTCAGCACCCATCATTCTCTATGATTATCCTCAGATCGCACCCGAGAGTCCCGGCACCTTCTTCGACGGTACCGAGATCGACGAATTGCTCACACTGCGCATTTTGACGCTCAGCGATGAGGAGAAAGACGCCATGCGTCACGGGAGCGAGCAGGCGCGCCAGCTCCTCGAACGAGTCGAGACTCTGGCGCCAGAACAATTGATGGCGCTTCATGGCACCATTCGCGAGTGGCAGACCAGCAAGCCGCAACCGGCGAGCAAGACCTATGAGCAGACCTTTCCTGGTGAGGACTATCCGCCGCCACGGGCGATACGCATCGCTAACCGCGAGGTAAGCGCTGGCGATCGTGTGCGTCTGCATCCCAAACTGCGGGCAGATGCCTTTGATCTCTTGCTCAATGGCAAGGTGGCACGCGTCGAAGGCATCCAGCAGGATTTTGAAAACCGGCTCTTCCTCGTCGTGACGCTGGATGATGATCCCGGGCGCGAGCAATGGGATGAGCGCGTCCTGCCCGGGCATCGCTTCTTCTTCGCGCCTGAGGAGGTTGAACCACTGGTGGAGGGAACGCTATGAGTCAGTCTGCATCCAGGGCCCAAAGCCAACCATCCATTCTGATCGCCGGGATTGGCAACATCTTTCTGGGCGATGATGGCTTCGGCTGCGAGGTGGCTCAGCGCCTCCTGCGCCGCGAGACCAGGCCGTATCCCACAGGTGTAGAGGTAGTTGATTTCGGCATCCGAGGCGTGGAACTCGCCTATACCCTGCTCGATGGCTACGATACCTTGATCCTGATCGACACGGTGGCACGGGGAGGAGCACCCGGCACCCTCTACCTGCTCGAAATAGACCAGGCACAACCGACACCTGGGCAAGGAACAGAGGCAGGTCGCATCGCCCTGGATGCGCACAGCATGGACCCGGTCAAGATGCTGGCCTTCGCCCATACACTCGGATGCCAGCCCAGGCGCACCCTGCTGGTTGGCTGCGAACCCTCGCCACTCGACATCCAGGCAGACGACTTCGACATTCATCCAGGGTTAAGTCAGCCAGTCGAGGCCGCGATTAGTGAGGCCATTCAACTTATTGACACACTTGTAGCGGAGACCCTCGTAGATACTCAGCAGGCAACCATTTCATCCAGGACAAAGGAGTCATCCTTTTAGCAAGGAAAGGTCTGGCAATGTTATGAAACCATTTACCTTACTCGCCGTGCTTGGTCTGATAGTGCTCATTATCAGGCAACTTTATCCCGACTATCAGCGCTATATGCGCATACGCCATATGTGATATGTAACATGTAATATGTAATAGAGGGCCACCATGCATGAACTCGCCATCGCGCAGGGCATAGCCGAAGCCGTCGACGCTCAGGCGCAGAAACACCAGGCCACGCATGTACGCGAGATCCACCTCCAGATTGGGGAGGCCCAGGGCGTAGTGAATGACTCGCTCACCTTCTGCTTTGAGATGGTGGCCAGCCTCTACCCACTGCTGGAGGGATCGCGGCTCTCAATTGAGTTCATCCCATATCGCGCGCGCTGTCAGCACTGTGCCAGCGAGTTCACCGTCATAAACTTTATTCGCCAGTGTCCAGCCTGTCAGGGCTGGGAGACAGAGGTCATTTCTGGCACCGAGATGCAGATCGACAATATAGAGATTGATGCCCCCATGCAGGCAGAGGAGTAGTGAGCATGCCCAAGGTTACCATCGCGCAAAAGATCCTGGCGGTCAACGAGGATATCGCCCAGGAGATACGCCAGCAGCTACGAGCACACGGCATCCGCACGATCAACCTCATGAGCGGACCGGGTGCCGGGAAGACCACGCTGCTGGAGCAGACTATTGCGCGCCTGCATACGCGCATCGGCATCGGCGTCATCGAGGGCGATATCGAGACCAGCGCGGACGCCGAGCGTATTGAGGCGGCAGGTGGCACCTCCGTCCAGATCAATACGCGTGGGGCCTGCCACCTGGAGGCCCATATGGTGCGTGACGCGCTCGCGCAGATGGACCTGGCACCCCTGCGCCTGCTCTTCATTGAGAACATCGGCAACCTGGTCTGTCCCTCTGCCTGGGACCTGGGCGAAGACCTGCGTGTCGTGATGGTCAGCACCAGCGAAGGGGACGATAAACCAGCCAAGTATCCCGAGATGTTCGCCAGTGCCCAGGCCCTGGTCATCAACAAACTGGATCTCCTGCCCTATGTCGACTATGACCTGGAAAAGGTCAAACGGCAGGCGCAGGCTATCAATCCAGATCTGACGGTCTTCGAGATAAGCTGCCGAACAGGTACCGGCCTACCAGCCTGGTGCGACTGGCTCAATTCTAGCGCTGTCGCCTCCCCATAGGCGCCTATGTTAAAGAGGAATGAGCGCCATAGTTAGAATTGTAATGTTTTTGCAGAGTCAGGGAAGGATCAGGTGTAAGGTCGCAGTGACGCGGGTAGCCCTGCGAAGGAGCAGTCATGGCAACGGTCAGTGGCATGACAATTGAGCGTAGACACCTCACAATCCGGGGCATCGTCCAGGGGGTAGGCTTCCGCCCATTCGTCTACACCCAGGCCCTCCAGTGCGGGCTGGCAGGCTTTGTGCTCAACAACAGCCTGGGAGTCACCATCGAGGTCGAAGGCACCCTTGCCCAACTTGAGCACTTCCAGCACGCTATGCGCTATGACACACCTCCCCTGGCACACGTCGATACCATGGAAGTCGAGTCCATTCCCCTGTGTCATGAGCAAGACTTTCGCATTGCTCACAGCGAGGCAGGAGACGAGCGGCAGGCTCTCATCTCGCCAGACTGCGCGACCTGCCTTGACTGCCAGCGCGAACTCTTCACGCCAGGCGACCGGCGTTTCGCCTATCCCTTTATCAACTGCACCAACTGTGGTCCACGCTTCACCATCATCCAGGATGTCCCCTACGACCGGGAGAAGACCACCATGAGCGCCTTCACCATGTGTCCCGCCTGCCAGGCGGAATACGAGGATCCAGCCAATCGACGCTTCCATGCCCAGCCCAACGCCTGCCCTGTGTGCGGACCCCATGTGCAGTTCCAGGCATGGCAAGAAACACAAGTTGATCTCGACCCGCATAGAAATCAGATCGCGCTCGCGGCTGAACAGCTTGCGCAAGGAGCCATCCTCGCCATCAAGGGATTGGGCGGCTATCACCTGGCCTGTGATGCCTGCAACGCCGAAGCTGTGCAGCGCCTGCGACAGCGCAAGCGGCGCGAGGCCAAGCCTTTCGCCTTGATGGTACCGGATATTGAGACGGCGCAACAGCTCTGCCATATCCACGAGAACGAGGCGACCCTGCTTCAATCTCATCGCCGCCCGATTGTTCTGCTGGATAGGTTATCTGAGAATTCAGTGGCTTCCGACGTCGCGCCAGGCTATGACACGCTGGGGATAATGCTGCCCTATACCCCACTCCACCATCTCCTGCTCCGGCATTTTCGTGAGTACGTCGGGGCGAATGGCGTGCCAGTCCTGGTAATGACGAGCGGGAACCTGAGCGAGGAACCCATTGCCTATCGTGACGCGGATGCGCGGGCGCGGCTCGCCCCCATCGCGGAGGGTATGCTCAGCCATAACCGCGAGATTCATATGCGTACTGATGACTCGGTCGCCCGCGTTACTGGCGGAGGGGTACAGTTTCTGCGCCGCGCACGCGGCTATGTGCCCGAGCCTATCGCGCTGGGCATTGACCTGCCTGTCCCCCTGCTGGCCTGTGGTGGACATCTGAAAAACACCTTCTGCGTTGGCAAGCAGCACCGCGCCTTCCTCAGCCACCACATTGGCGACCTGGAGAACCTGGAGACCTTGACCTCGTTCCGCGAAGGCATCACACACTTTCAGCGCCTCTTCGATATCGAGCCACAGGCCATAGCATACGATCTGCATCCCGAGTACCTGACGACCAAATATGCCCTTGAGACGGACATTCCTCAGAAGATTGGTGTCCAGCACCACCACGCGCACATTACCAGCGTTATAGCAGAGCACCAGCTTGAGGGGAGCGTACTCGGTATCGCCGCCGATGGCACGGGATATGGGACGGATGGCGCCATCTGGGGCTGCGAGATTATGCAGGCCACGCTTGGCGACTTCACGCGCCTGGCGCACCTTGACTACGTACCACTCCCAGGGGGCGAGCAAGCTATCCGTCAGCCCTGGCGCATGGCGGCGGTCTACCTGGACCAGGCCTTTGGCGCGAGCTTCCCTGAGCTACCCATCCCTTTCACTCATATGCTTGATCGCCGCGCCTGGCGCCCCATCTCACAGATGATCGAGCGCCAACTCAATAGTCCAGCTACCTCCAGCCTGGGTCGGCTCTTTGACGCCGTGGCCGCGCTCCTGGGGCTACGCCAGGAGGTACTCTACGAGGGACAGGCCGCGATTGAGCTTGAAATCCTGGCGCACAAGGCAGGCCTGGACACGGAAGACGACTGCTATCCCTTCGCCATCCAGGAGCAGGGTGAGCAACATCCCAGGCTCCTGAATGTCGCGCCTGCCATACAAGCTATAGTCGAGGACATGAGGCGCGGTGAAGTCTCAGCCAATATCGCCGCTCGTTTTCATCGCACCATTGCGGAGATGCTTGCCACGGCCTGTTGCGAGTTGGGAGCGGGCAGCGAGCAGCGGCGCGTCGCGCTGAGCGGGGGCGTCTTCCAGAATCGCTTCCTGCTTGAAGAAGTGCAGCGGCGCCTGGAGGCCTCCGGGTTTCATGTCTACGTCAATCGGCAGGTCCCGCCTAATGATGGCGGGCTCTGCCTGGGGCAGCTCGCCACAGCGGCGGCACGCCTGCGTACAGCAGCTAGCTAATATAAGAGGAGAAACGCTATGTGTCTTGGCATCCCTGGCAAGATTGTAGATATTGTTGACGACGCCAACTCGATTGCAAAAGTCGATGTCTCGGGCGTCAAGCGCAACGTAAATGTCGGACTGGTGCGGCCTGAGGGCATTGGTCCTGGCGACTGGGTGCTGATTCATGTCGGCTTCGCCATGAGCAAGATCGATGAGCACGAGGCCCAGGAGACGATGACCGCCCTCCACCAGATGGGCGATGTCTACACCGATGAATTGAAGATGCTGCGCTCAAGTCAAATTGAATAAATTTATCCAGCCAGCCATGGTTATTGTTACGCTAGATTGAGGGGGACAGCATGACGCAAGCAATGCCACAAAAACATATCGACCTGCGCACACTCGTCGAGGCACGTTTCGCCCAGAGCACCTCGGTCCCCGAAACGTTTTTCGCTGCTCAGGCTCCACATATCGCGGAGGCCTGCTGGGCCATGGCGCGCCGCTTTCACCAGCAGGGCCGCCTGATTGCCTTTGGCAATGGCGCCTGGGCCACCGATGCCCAGCATATCTCGGTGGAGTTTGTGCACCCGGTCATCGTGGGGAAACGCGCCCTTCCGGCCATGGCCCTGACCAATGATAGCGCCACCATTAGCGGTTTAATGGCTGGTGGCGCGCCTACCATGCCCTTCGCGCGCCAACTGCAAGCCCTGGCACGCCCCCAGGATATCGCCGTTGGCTATTCCGTTGATGGGCAGGACGCCAATGTGCTTGCTGGACTGGCGCTCGCCCGGCAACGAGGGCTGCTAACCCTGGCCCTGCTGGGGCGTGATGGCGGAGAGATCGCGCGAAGCGATCTCGACTTCTGCTTCGTCGTCCAGGCCAACGATCCACTGGTCATTCAAGAGACGCATGAGACGCTCTATCACGTCCTCTGGGAACTGGTTCACGTCTTCTTCGAGCATGAGGGCTTACTTTCGCAATGAAGAAACATAAAGCACACAATCAGGAAGAGACGCTCTTACAACGGATGCAGGATACATACAGCAACTGCACTACAGGTGTGGATGGGCACTGTATTACCTGCTCGGACCAGGCGCTACCCGCACGCATTCTGAGCGTTGACGAGGCATGTGGAATAGCGCTGGTAGAGATTGCAGATGAGCAGACCGAAGTCGATGTTACGCTGCTCGATCACCTGGAGCCAGGCGACATGATCCTGGTACATGGAGGCACAGGCATATCTCTGTACACAGAACGGACTTAAGCGGATGTAGGGTCCATGCTGGCATGGACTCCGAGTGAAACGACGTTCCAGGTGCCAGAGAGTCCATGCCAGCATGGACCCTACGCATTGCGTGAATTAACCAATGAGGGCAAGGCAGGGGCTATCCTGTGCTGGAGAGAAAGTAGGAGGAAGAAAGCGATGAGTGAAGCACAAGGTTCGGAATACGACAAGCTCTTCTACCCCTTCCTCTTTGAAGGGGGCAAAGCTGATGTAGCAGAGGTGCTGGCAGAGGTACGACACTCTACACTGGAGAAATGCCACGAGGTCGTGGCGCTCAGGCGGGCCACGCTCGCGGAGTTTGAAGAACAGATCGTCGCCGCGGGCGAGGCCATGATGCACGCCTTCGCCAATGGAGCGCTGCTCCTGGCCTTTGGCAACGGTGGCAGCGCGACCGACGCCCAGGATATCGTGGCCGAGCTGCTGGACCCACCCTTTCCAGGTGGGAGGCCTCTGCCAGCCATCTCCCTCACCAATGACATCGCCGTCGTCACGGCAGTAGGCAATGACGTAGGCTATGAAAACGTCTTCCTACGCCAGGTCATCGCCTTTGGCCATCCCGGCGATATCGCGCTGGGCGTCTCGACCAGTGGCAACTCCGCGAATGTCCTTCTGGCCCTGGAGCAAGCCAAAAAGCAACAGATGCTGACCATCGGCCTGACAGGCTATGAGGGCGGGAAAATGCTGCGCTCGAAGGCCCTTGACTACTGCATCAACTCACCAAGCGATCATATTCCACGCATTCAGGAGGCGCAGGCCACCGTCTATCACACGCTCCTTGAAATAATACACTTCCTGCTCAACGAGCAGCAACAGAAAGAGCAAGCGAATGGGCATGAAATACATCGATGAATACCGCGACGCCGAACTGGCGAAGCGCATCTCCACGGAAGTAGATCGCCTGAGCCAGGGTCAGTCGCTCAAGCTTATGGAGGTCTGTGGCGGGCACACTCACACCATCTATAAACATGGGATTGAGGACGTCCTACCACACAATATCGACCTGGTGCATGGCCCAGGCTGCCCCGTCTGTGTGCTGCCCATGGGCCGCATCGACGATGCCCTGGCGATCGCGCGCATGGATAACGTCATCTTCACCACCTTTGGCGATATGATGCGCGTCCCGGGTTCTAAGGGGAGTTTGCTGGATGCCAAAGCAGAGGGAGCCGATGTGCGCTTCGTCTACTCACCCCTGGACGCTTTTAAGCTGGCCCGTCAATATCCCGACCGCCAGGTGGTCTTCTTCGCCATCGGCTTTGAGACGACAGCGCCCTCAACAGCGGTCACACTCCTGCGCGCCAAGGCCGAAGGTGTGCATAACTTCTCGGTCTTCTGTAACCACGTGACCATCATTCCCGCCATCAAGGCCATCCTCGACTCGCCCGATCTGCGCCTGGACGGCTTTGTCGGACCTGGACATGTGAGCATGGTCATCGGCATGCGGCCCTATAACTTTATTGCGCAGCAGCATCGCAAGCCAGTCGTCATCGCAGGCTTTGAGCCGCTCGACATTATTCAATCTGTCTATATGATCGTCAAGCAGATCAGCGAGGGGCGCTCAGAGGTCGAGAACCAGTATACACGTGTCGTCCGCCCGGAGGGGAACATCAAAGCCCTGGAGGCCATGGCACGCACGATGGAGCTACGCCCCTTCTTCGAGTGGCGCGGACTGGGCTTTATCACGCATAGCGCATTGAAGCTCCGCCCGGAGTTCGCGGAGTGGGATGCCGAGCTACGCTTCGACGTGCCTGGGCTCCGCGTGGCCGATCCCAAGGCCTGCCAGTGTGGCGAAGTGCTCAAGGGCGTGATCAAGCCATGGGAGTGTAAGGTCTTTGGCACGGCCTGCACCCCTGAGACACCCATTGGCACCTGCATGGTCTCACCGGAGGGGGCCTGCGCCGCCTACTTTAACTATGGACGCTTCTCGATGGCGGCTGAGCGCTCCCGCCTGCATATAGAATCGAACGCTACTATTCCCACCCGTTCATAAAGAGGAGGGGTCGCGATGCAAGCACATATCCCAGGCAGCCCGGACATGGTTGAGAGCGTTTTACAAAAGATTGAGCGCACGCGGCAGGCGCGCAAGCACAAGTTCTACCTGCGAGATGAACGCATTACCTTGAGCCATGGCAGCGGCGGCAAGGCCACGCATAACCTCATTGAGGGCGTCTTCGCACCGGCCTTTTCTAATCCTATGCTAGATATCATGGATGATTCAGCGATCTTCACCGTCACTGTCGAACAGCCAAGACTGGCGTTCACTACCGATACCTATGTGGTGAGTCCGCTCTTCTTTCCCGGCGGCGATATCGGCAAGCTCGCGGTCCATGGCACAGTCAATGACCTGGCCATGGCAGGTGCCAGGCCGCTCTACCTCTCGGCGGGCTTTATCCTGGAGGAGGGGTTTCCCATCAGCGAGCTACGCCGCATCGTCGACTCGATGGCAAACGCCGCCCGCGAAGCGGGAATCGCAATTGTGACGGGAGATACCAAGGTCGTTCAGCGCGGCAAGGCCGATGGTCTCTTTATCAATACTGCCGGTGTCGGGCACATTCAGGCCACCTGGAACATGGGACAGAACTTCTTGCGAGTGGGGGATAAGATCCTACTCAACGGGCCTGTAGGGGATCACGGCATCGCAATCATGATGGCGCGCGAGGCTCTCGATATCGAGACCGACGTCGAGAGCGATACAGCGCCGCTACACTCCCTGACTGAGGCGTTGCTCTCAGCCGTGGGCGAGGGCGTGCACTGTCTGAAGGATCCTACACGCGGAGGCGTCGCGACCTCGCTCAATGAGATGGCCATGAGTTCAGAGGTCTCAATTGGCCTCGAAGAACACGCCATCCCAGTTCATGCTGGAGTGCGTGGCGCCTGCGAGATTCTCGGCCTCGATCCCCTGACCATCGCCAATGAAGGCAAGCTACTGGCAGTCATCGCGCCAGAGCAGGCTGAGCACGCCCTTGATGTGCTCCACGCACACCCACTGGGGCGCGAGGCGGCCTTGATAGGCACCGTGCAAGCAGAGCCGCCCGGCATGGTCTTCCTGCATACTGATATCGGCGGCCTGCGCGTCCTGGACATGCTGGTGGGTGATCCCCTGCCGCGCATCTGTTAGAAATAGCAGAGAGAGCATATCCATTGCAACCGGGAATACCGATACACGTAAATGATTATGAGTACCACGTGCATGCACCTGACCATAATGAGCGTGGTACGCCCTAGTGCGCATGCGCACCAGGGCGTACCACGCTCATTATCAAGATGAAAAACAAGGAGACATACAAACCATGAGTCGACGACGGAAAAAGTTCGATGCTAAAAGCTTTGCCCTTGGCGTGGCCGTAATCGCACTGACCGGGGCCGCCCTGAGTGAGCAACTGCGCAAACCGCAAGAGGAGCGCACCTGGGAAGGGCAGATCCTGGGCGTGCCCTATGACTTCCGCGCCCCCACGCCTGAGCGTATCCGTGAGCGAATGTGGAACCCCAACACCTCAAGCATTTTCACGCCTCATATCTTTGGCGTAGGCTGGACCATCAACTTCTATCCTCTTGTGCACCCCAAATCACGCAATGAAGCGGAACGTGAGCTTAGTCGCGTATAAGAGATAAAGGGCCAATGTTTTTCTGCTTCAATTCAGCATATAGAACATTGGCTCTTATCTCTGAGGAAAGCACATAAGACAATGAACCAGCCGCCAGAGCATGTAAGCTCGCACCAGCTTATTCAGAGCAAGCTCCCTCTCATTACGACGCGGGAGAAGGTTGAGATTCTCTTTAAAGCGACGCGATCGCTGGGTACAAAAGAGAAGAGTGAGGTGCTGGGGGCGGCTGGCATCCAGTTTCTCAAACACCAGGTACCGCACCTGGCGCTCAAACTGCTTATAGAGCACTATGTCAAAGGCATCCTCTGGTCAGCTATCTATATCGTGGCGGCGGTCGCCTGTGTCTTCCTGCTGGCGCTATTACAAGCCCCAGGCTCAGCTTTTTTGACCACGCTCGCCACCCTGATAGCCTTCTTCCTTGGCTTCCTGCTCTTTGCCCTGCTCGCTTTTCTGCACATGCTACGCTCGCTTTTCACACGCAAGCTCTCCAAAGAGGAGCGCGCTCGTTTGGTCAGTGCCATCGAGGCGCTTGAGCCGCAAGAGAGAAGCGCCTTGCTCAAGCAGATAGGGGCACAGGTTTTTCGTCGCGAGCTTGGCGATACCATCTTTGGCTCTCTGCTCAAAGGAATAATTGTCAGCCTGGTAGGTGGCCTGCTCACAGGACTCTTTCTACTCCTAAGCGTGTGGCTAGCCCACACGTTTGCAACCCCCTATCTACCTATTGTCGCGGCTGGTATCGCCTTTCTAGCGGGCTTATTCCTCCCCCGCTACGTCCACAAGAGCCTGGAAAAATTCTCTCGACGTCGCGCCTCAGCTAAACTGGAAATAGAATAACACATTGTAGGGCTCATGCTGGTATGGACCCCTACAAGCTCTTTTTTATGGGACTATACTAGTCAGAGAAGCGCCAGTATAGCTGGCCTCTCTCTGTTGCATTCAAGAAGCCAATGTCTCCCTGTTCCCCGTTCTTCAAGCAGAAAGGGTGACTGCATGCCAGATAACAAAATAGGTTATGAGGCAAGGAAGCGCAACACGAGCCAAGAGGCACATACACAGGTCCGGACATTCCCTGCTCTCCAGCCACTCATCAGGCAGCCTGGTGAAGGAATCGGTATCGCGGGCTCTCCTGGGGATCCGACCGCGATCACCCTGACAGGGAAGGAGACAGGGGGAGCCTTCTTCCTGATCAATGCCTACTCTTTGGTTCCCAATGTCGGGCCACCACTACATGTCCACACGCGTGAGGATGAGACATGGTACATCCTCGAAGGCGAGTATGAGTTCCGTATTGGCGATAATCTCGTCTCCGCCAGTCCAGGGATGACCATCTTTGGGCCACGCAACATCCCCCACACCTTTCACACCACAGGATCTGGGCATTGGCATGTCCTGATCATGGTCACTCCAGCCGGGCTGGAAGACTTTTTTATCACCATGGGGCAACGCATTCGTCAGGATGAACTGACGCCAGAGGGCCTGAAGAAGCTCGCCCGCCAATATGGCATCAGTTTTTTGGCTTAATAGGAGGTGTGAGATGGCCCCTGGTTGCCTGCGACAACCAGGGGCCATCTCACACCTCCTACCTTACCCTTAAAGGACCACGCGCGTAGCCTTGATCACCCCAAGCTTGCTGCGTTTGCCCTCAACTACCATCGTGCCACCCTCCTGAATATCCGCGACGGCAGAGCTGAGGATATGCTGGCCGTTCTGGTCAAAGACCTCGGTATTGTTACCAATAATGACCGCGGCGGGCTTCTGCTCGCTGGTCAAGGCGTTTATCGTTGTACCCGCCACGATATAGGTACCGGGTTTCTCTGGGTGTTGCGCCTTTCCTATCACGGTCACCTTGCGCCCATTCTCGAAGAGCGAGGTAACAAGACTCGGCAGTTCAGCACGAATCTCTTCCTGGCGCTTCTCTTTCTCCACGTCTACAGAATGCTCTGGCTGCGAAATGGCTCGCTCGGTTGCCTCTTGCAGTTCGGTCTGTGCGGGATCATCTTTCTTCTTATCACCAATGTTACTGGCCTTATGTTCCTCTTCTTGCTCCAGATCCAGCTTCTTGTGTCGCCGGGGATGCTGGAACAATTCCTCATTGTAGGTACAGGGGAAGGCCATGGGAAGCGCCTTGTGGAGCGCATCAAAACGATAGGAAACCATCACCTGGCTGGAGTCCTCCACCTGGCCAATCAGCTCGTAATCTTCCTTGCTTACGTAGTCTTTGAGCTTGACCGCGCTTCCATCCAGTTCCATAGGCACGGAGGCCGGAACCTTGATCTCCAGGTGCGAGCCATGGAAGTATTGACTCGTCGTGTTGTGAGGCTTATGGCGCAGTAACAGCGAACCTACCTGCTGCATGGTTGAGACAGGATCGCCACCTACGATGATACAGACATCAAGTACACCATCATCAATATAAGCTTCAGGTGTGGTCTCCAGCACCATGGCATAGCGACGAGTGTTACCGATAATAACCTGGAGCGCCTCGCCCTGCCAGATCATATCGCTCTCCCCACTCTCACCAACACCACGAATCTCAATGGGAAAAGTCTGATGGTCAGGCAACTTCTGCGCGACCGTCAGACCAACGGCAAGCGGACCGAGTCGATACTTCAGCGGCTTGGGAGCGTGACGCATCACCTCGGCATCAAAACCCAAACCCGCCATGAGCAAGAAATGGTTGCGCACACGTGAACCAACCTGCTTGCGCGCGCGCTTCTTCGCTTTCTTCCCGTTCTGTGTCGCTCGTTGAGACTCTACGTTCTCCGGGAAAGAGACTGAAGAAACTTCCACATGGCCCACATCGACACGGCGAACTTCGCTATTCACCAATGCCAGGGCAGCCTTGACAGGTTCAGTTGGCACACCAATATCACCAGCCCACAGGTTTGCGGTACCGCCTGGAATGACGCCCACCACACTCTTGCCAGGCTTCTTCGCGCGCATAATACCATTTACCACCTGGTTGACTGTTCCATCACCACCGTAGCTAATTACGAGATCGTGGCCATCCTCGCTGGCCTCACGCGCCATCTCAATCGACTGGCCGCCGTACTGCTTCAGGGCCACCTCGGTCTCCCAGCCAGCCGCAGAGAGCACTGAGACGACATCCGGAATCTTGGTAACGTTCTGCCCTGCCCGGGGATTGATCGCCAATAATGCTTTTTCGCTTTGCATAATACCAATCCTCTTTTTTACAAGTATGCGATGTTTTTTAAACCGTTCTTCAACATATTTTCCACTTTGTATTCGCTCTATTCTATTTACGTGAGCAGACCGAGACTGGATGCAGCAAAGCACTCCTTCACTTACTGTGGCTACGTAAAAGCTCCCTATATTTGGCGGGGGCGAGACCAACGACCTGCCTGAACTGCCTTGAAAATGCGCTGTGATCGGTATAACCACAGGCGTGGGCAATGGTCGTGATGGAGGCATCACTTTCCAGCAGGCGTGTCGCCGCTTCGAGACGTGTTTTAATAATAAATTGCTTGGGGGTTAGTTCAAAAATACGCTGCATATGTCGCTCAAGTTGCGATACAGAGAGGTGTGAGATCGCAGCCAGATCCTCAAGCCTGAGCGGTTGAGCATAGAAACGCTGAATATGAGCTACGACCTCAGAGAGACGCTGATAGACAGGGTGAGATTCATCGGGCATATGCAGGTCGCGCGAAATACCGGCCAGCCCGGCGACCTGAGAGTTCTGGTCAAGCAAGGGAATCTTATGTGTCAGACACCAGCCACGCGCACCATCGTTATACAGGTGAAGCTCAAGGCGATTCGAGATCGCTCGTCCCTGTCTGATTACTTCGAGGTCCTGAGCCAGGTAGATCGCCCCCAGCTCGGCGGGGAAGACCTCCAGGGATGAACAGCCTAAAAGCTCACTCTTCCGCTTATACCCACAGCGCCGCCTCAATGTATCATTGACCACCAGGTATCTACCATGCAGGTCTTTGATAAAGAAAACGACATCGGACAATTGATCAAAAAGCACCTCGACGAAAAAGGGGTCAATGAGCGCGTGCGCGAGCTGCTGGCGAGCAGACATTACCCACTCCACCGACTGCCTTGAGCGCGCCTCTGTTTGGAACGAAGACATTCTCGCACCTCACTTATGCCAAAATCCGCATATATCTTCCCTTAATTGTACAAGAAACTATGCCTTCCTAGCGCATAAGATAAAGGCATACAAGAATCTTAAGCTCCGACTTGTACGAGACAAAGAGAAGGTGGTAAAGACATGCGCTATGTCGATGTGATTGACTCACACACTGCGGGTGAGCCAACACGCGTCGTGCTTGAGGGTGGGCCGGACCTGGGAACGGGGACGAGCCTCTCTGAGAGATTACGTATCTTTCGCGAGCAGTTTGACTGGTTCCGCAGCGCCGTTATCAATGAGCCACGCGGCTCAGATGTTTTGGTGGGAGCCCTCCTCTGTCAGCCAGTCGATCCGCGCTGTAGCGCTGGCGTCATTTATTTCAATAACGTTTCTTACCTGGGCATGTGCGGACATGGAACCATTGGCCTGGTCGCAACCCTGGCGCACCTGGGACGTATTCAGCCCGGGCGGCACTTGATCGAAACCCCGGTTGGAATCGTCACAACTGAGTTGCATGAGGATGGACGCGTTACCGTTCACAACGTGCCCAGCTATCGCTATGCCAGCCAGGTCACCATTGACGTAGCGGGCTATGGTCCTCTTAAGGGTGATATCGCCTGGGGTGGCAACTGGTTCTTCCTGGTAGAGGAGCATGGGCAAGAACTCAGTTTTGAGTGTGTTGAGCAACTCACCGCCTTCTGCTGGCGCATTCGCGAGGCTCTGGAAGGCGCAGGCATCACCGGAGCACAGGGCGCACTCATCGACCATATTGAACTCTTTGGTCCGGGTTCCCCCGGCACACAAAGCAAAAACTTCGTGCTCTGCCCGGGCAAAGCCTATGACCGCTCCCCCTGTGGGACCGGGACCAGCGCCAAAGTGGCTTGCCTGGCAGCCGATGGCAAACTGGCTCCAGGAGAGTCCTGGATACAGGAGAGCATTATCGGCAGCCGTTTTATAGCCAGCTACCAGGTAGAGAATGGGCGGATCTCTCCCCAGATTACCGGGGAAGCCTTCGTCACCCTGCAAGGGAGACTGGTCCTTGACGAGCACGATCCTTTCTGGAAGGGGATTCGCTATGGGCAAGACCTTTGACGTGCTCATCGTAGGCGCGGGAATCGTGGGTACGGCATGCGCCCTGGAGCTCGCTAAAGGGGGTTGCAGCGTAGGCATCCTCGAAGGCGATACGGTGGGTAGCGGCGCGACGGCGGCAGGCATGGGTCATATCGTTGTCATGGATGACAGTCCCGCCCAGCTTGCGCTCACGCGCCATTCGCAATTACTCTGGGACGAGCTGGTCCAGGAGGCGCCCGACCAGCACGAGTACACACGCTGTGGCACAATCTGGGTAGCCGCCAATGCCGAGGAGATGCAGGAGGTAGAGCACAAGCACAGCCTATATGCGACACATACGATTCCCAGCTCTGTCCTCGACGCGACACAGCTCTATGAGCTGGAGCCACGTCTACGCCGGGGTCTGGCGGGAGGGCTTCTGGTCCCCAGCGATAGCGTTGTCTATCCCCCGCGTAGCGCGAACTGGCTGCTCCAGCAAGCACAGAAACACGGCGCCAGGCTGCTCTATGGGCAGGTAACCCATGTCCTGAATGATGGCGTCCGTCTGGAGGATGGTCAGGTGATCAGTGGCTCAAAGGTCGTTCTAGCTAATGGCGTCCGAGCGGCCGCACTCGTACCAGGACTCCCCATCGAGCCGAAGAAAGGCCATCTCCTGATCACGGATCGCTATCCAGGTTTTCTACGCCACCAACTGGTAGAGCTAGGCTACGTCAAAAACGCCCATGCAGCCAGCGGCGATACTGTCTCTTTCAACGTCCAGCCACGCGCAACCGGGCAGATCCTCATCGGCTCCTCGCGCCAGCCAGGCGTCGCCTCCCGCGAGATAGAGCAGTCTATCTTGGCAAAGGTGCTCGCCGGAGCGCTTGAGTACCTGCCAGACTTAGGAAACTGCGCTTGCATTCGCGCCTGGACCGGGCTGCGTGCAGCCACACCCGATGGACTCCCTCTCATTGGCCCCTACCCAGAGCGCGAAAATATCTGGCTGGCGACCGGGCATGAGGGGCTGGGCATCACCACCTCTCTAAGCACGGCACACCTGCTCGCGTCTCAGATGCTTGGTCGACCCTCAGCCATTCCCTGGGGGCCTTATCTCCCAACCCGCAAGCTGGAGGAGGCGACACATGACTGATACACAACTCATGCATCATCACGTCCAGCTTACAATCAATGGACAGGCCATTCGCGTTCCCGTGGGTAGTACGGTGGCTGCGGCCATCGCCCGGCTCCCCGTGGAGGCCTATCGCCATTCGGTACAGGGAGAAGCTCGCGCTCCTCTTTGTGGCATGGGCATCTGCTACGAGTGCCGGGTCACAATCAACCAGCGAGAGCACACCCTGAGTTGCCAGACACTTTGCGAGGAAGGAATGGTGGTGACGACAACATGAAACACACCTCTTTTGATGTCCTGGTCATTGGCGCGGGTCCAGCAGGACTGGCCGCAGCCAGTAGCGCCTACCAAGGTGGGGCTAGCGTAGCCCTCGTGGACGATAATCCCGCACCCGGTGGGCAAATCTGGCGCGCAGACCATACAAAGCAGCCAGGGATCCAGGCTCACTCCTGGCTCTTAAAGAGCAAAAATGAGCGCATCACTCACTATATGCGCTCCCGTGTCATCGGGTCCTTTGAGCCTGGAAAACTGCTTGTAGAAACTCCCGATGGCTCGCTGGAGCTGTGCTATAAGAAGCTTATTCTGGCGACGGGGGCGCGCGAGCGCTTTCTCCCTTTCCCTGGCTGGACGCTGCCTGGTATCATGGGAGTGGGTGGTCTTCAGGCTCTGGTCAAGGGAGGTCTTCCAATCGCAGGAAAAAGAGTCGTCATCGCTGGTAGTGGGCCGCTCCTCCTGGCGGTGGCGGTCTACCTCAAGCACCAGGGTGCCCGGGTGTGCCTGATCGCAGAGCAGACCTCACGGAGCAACCTGGCGCGCTTCGCGCTCCACCTGCCACGCCACACCTCGTACCTCTGGCAAGCTGCTGGCTTCGCTCGCGAGCTGGCAGGAGTACCATTAAAAACTAGTTGTTGGGTTACGCGAGCCCTGGGCGACCAGCGACTTGAGGCGGTCATTCTCCAGTATGGGAAGCGAAGCCTGGCCCTGGATTGTGACTACCTGGCCTGTGGCTTTGGGCTCGCGCCCAACGTGGAGCTGGCAGCTGCGCTTAACTGTGAGCGTCAGGAAGGGTTAGTCCACGTCAATGAGTGGCAGGAAACGAACCAGCCTGGCATCTACTGCGCGGGCGAGGTTACTGGTATCGGTGGACTGGAGCTCTCTCTGCTTGAGGGGCAGATTGCGGGCCTGGCTGCGACTGAATGCTTCGAGGAAGCGCGCCAGCTCTTCACTCGACGCGTACGCGCACGCGCTTTCGCCACCCTGCAAACCAAATATTTCGCGCTCCGCCCGGAGCTGCGCACCCTGGCCGATGCCAGAACTATTGTCTGCCGCTGTGAAGACGTTACTTATGGCGAGCTTGAACAACATACAAGCTGGCGTGGTGCCAAGCTACAGACACGCTGTGGGATGGGTCCCTGCCAGGGGCGCGTCTGTGGCGCCGCGACTGATTTTCTCTTTGGCTGGACCCAGGATTCCATCCGTCCCCCTCTCGCTTCCACACGCATAGCAAGTCTCGCATCCATGCAAGACACACACTCAAAGGAGATTTCTCGATGAAAGTCAACTGGCAAGGCGTTATTCCGGCTATTACCACAAAATTCAATAGAGATGATACAATTGACTATACGTTCTTTGCCAACCATTGTCGTTGGCTGGTCGATGCGGGATGTATAGGGCTTGTACCACTCGGCTCACTTGGGGAAGGGGCAACTCTAAGCTTTGAAGAGAAGATTACCCTGCTCAAAACGGCCCTTGAGGCAATCGGAGACCGTGTCCCAGTTATTCCTGGTATCGCGTCGCTCTCTACCACAGAGGCGGTACGCCTGGCACAAGCCGCGGAACACATAGGTTGTAGTGGTCTCATGGTCCTCCCACCCTATGTCTACTCGACAGACTGGCGCGAGATGAAGGCACACGTCGACGCGGTTTTACGCGCGACCTCGCTGCCAGCTATGCTCTATAACAATCCACTGGCCTATAAGACCGACTTTCTGCCCGAACAGATTGCGGAACTGGCGCGTGAACATAGCAACCTGCAGGCTGTCAAAGAATCCAGCGCCGATGTGCGGCGCATCGCGGCCATTCGAGCCCTGATTGGCGAGCGTCTAGAGCTGCTTGTGGGCGTTGATGATTGCCTTGTCGAGGCAGTGCAAGCAGGCGCCGTGGGCTGGATCGCTGGCCTGGTCAATGCCTTCCCCCACGAATCGGTCGCGCTCCTCCAGCTTGCACAGCAGGCCCGCCTGGGACAGGGAGACCACGCGCAGCTCGAAGCGCTCTATAACTGGTTCCTGCCGCTGCTACGCCTGGACACGGTTCCCAAGTTTGTCCAGCTTATTAAACTGGCCCAGGAGATGGTCGGCATGGGCAGCGCCCAGGTGCGAGGACCACGCCTCGAACTGGAAGGAGAGGAGCTTGCCAGCGCCAGGCAGATCATCGAGGAGGCTCTGAAGCACAGGCCAGTCCTAAATTAAGCAATGCCAAAAAGCGAGTGAGCGATAGCGAGTGAGCGATGTAGAACTGGCTTCGCTCACTCGCATAGATTACGAGAAGCCACAAGGAGGCGAGACGATGAGTAGCACCCAACCAGTCTTTATCGCAGGACAATGGCGCGAGGCGCACAACCCGGTAGGACACTTTCAGGCAGTTGATCCAAGCACGGGGCAGGCCCTGGAAGGCAGCTACCCCATCTCTGGCAAAGAGGATGTCTATGAGACAATCATGGCCGCGCACCAGGCGGCAGAGGTGCTCTCATCGACATCGCCTGAGCAGATCGCAGCCTTTCTCGAACAGTTCGCGGAGTTGATTGAAGTCAACCGCGTGGCCCTGGTCGAGATCGCTCACCGCGAGACCGGTCTACCAAAAGAGCCACGCCTGAACTCAAACGAGCTGCCCCGCACCTCTAACCAGCTCCGCCTGGGGGCGCAGGCTGCTCACGAAGGGTCCTGGACCAATCCCGTCATCGATACCAAACGTAACATTCGTTCATACCATGCCCCTCTGGGAGCGCCAGTCGTCGTCTTTGGCCCCAATAATTTCCCCTTCGCCTTCAATGCCGTGGCCGGAGGCGACTTTACCGCTGCACTCGTGGCACGTAATCCCGTCATCGCCAAGGCCAATCCTGGCCATCCAGGAACGACACGTCTGCTAGCGGAGCTGACCTCGCAGGCACTACAAAGCGTTGGCCTGCCAGCAGGCACATTTCAATTGCTCTATCACTTCCCCAACGAGCTCGCATTGGAGCTTGTCTCCCATCCCCTGATTGGTGCCACGGGCTTCACGGGGTCACGCCCCGCGGGACTGGCTTTGAAAGCGGCTGCGGACCGAGCAGGCAAGCCCATTTATCTCGAACTCTCAAGCGTCAATCCAATCTTTATCCTTCCGGGAGCGCTTGAAGAGCGCCTGGAGGCTCTGGCAAACGAATTCGCCACCTCATGCCTGATGGGCACGGGCCAGTTCTGTACCAATCCCGGACTCGTGGTCCTCCCTGGTGGCCCCCAGAGCGAGACGTTTGTCCAGCGCGTGGCCGCACTCTTTCAGGAGAAAGCTCCAGGCGTCCTGCTCAACGAGCGCACCTCTAGTGGGCTACAGGAAAGTCTCAAGGCACTTACCGCGCATGGTGCCGAGTTACTCACAGGTGGAACGCCTGTAGAGGGGCAGGGCTTCCGCTTCAACAATACCCTGCTTCGCGTCTCCGGGGAACAGTTCCTGCGCGAGAGCGAGGCCTTGCAAACCGAAGTCTTTGGCCCCGCCAGCCTCTTTGTTGTCGTCGAGAATGAGCAGCAAATGGTGGAGATTGCGCGTCACCTGGAGGGCAACCTGACCGGCGCCATCTACAGTCACACCGGAAGCGTCGACGAGACCCTGTACCAGAGCCTGGAACCGGTCCTGCGTCAGCGCGTGGGGCGCCTGCTCAATGACAAAATGCCTACGGGCGTCGAGGTCAGCCCGGCTATGCAGCATGGCGGACCCTTCCCCTCCACGGGGCACGCGGGCTTTACCTCCGTCGGCATCCCAGCCTCTATCAGTCGCTTCACAGTCTTGCAAAGCTATGACAATGTCCGCCCCTCGCGCCTGCCACATGAACTTCAGGATGAGAATCCCACCCATGCCTGGCGCGTCATCGACGGCGCATGGACACGCGACGCAATAGCAGCGCCGCAGCACGCTTAGCATCGCGCCTGCTCATAAGCCAGAAAAAGGGGAAGGTGATGTGATATGCCCTGGCAGCCTGCGGCCGCCAGGGCATATCACATCACCTTCCCCTCATCCCTTACTCCTAATAGGCTTGACGATTACCTGGACAGAATGTATATTCTGTTTATCGAACGATAATTCTGTAAGGTGATAGCAACAGGGACGAGAAGGAGAGCACAGGAGAGCCTATGAGCAGGATCGACATCCGCTCCATCCGGCGCAGGCAAATCATTCAAGCCGCTGAAGAACTCGCAGCGCAGCGAGGATGGGCCGAGACAACTATCGCCGATATATGCAAAAAGGCTGATATATCGGTTGGCGGCCTGACACATCACTTCAAAGATAAAGACGAGATCTTATTTGCCGTTCTGGAAGATGTCATTCAGCGACTGCATGCGCGTTTTAAAGAAACACAGTCGGAAGAGGGAACACCGCGCTCTCTGAATCGTTTCTTTCAAGCTCTTTGCCAATCAGTTGATGCTGACCGCTCACTCTACCTGCTGTTACTCCATTTTGCCTCTTCTTCCATCCATCGACCCGACATCGGCGAGCGTCTACGAGATTTTTTTGCCTCTTTACGCCAGCGTGACAGAGATCGTTGCCAGGAAGAGGTGCAACTCCAAGGTTCCCAGGCAACGGCGGATCTGCTGCATTGCCTGGGCCTGGGCCTCATCTTTGGCTATGTCTTCCTTGAGGTGAAGACACCGCCAGAGCAGATGGAGGCAGAGGTTCGCAAAGTCCTGCAAACCTACGTTCCGGACCATCCTCACGCGCAGGAGCAGTCCTGAGATATCTGACAGAAGCTAGCGTTTCTACGCGTATACCAATCCAGAGCATGCTCTGAACAGGCCATTATGTGTAAACATCTTGCCGTTACCAGAGCCTGCGAACTTTTTTCATCTCTACAGCCATCACTGTTTCAATAATGTGCCTCGCGGCCATTATGAAAGGAGATCACGAGGTATGTCATACCTCTCGAGGCTCAGCCTCGCTAATAGAAGTGCGGTCGCATTACTGACCATCGCAATCCTCCTGGTGGGTGGTTATCTTATTCCATCCCTCAAGCAGGAACTCTTTCCTTCCATTACGTACCCAGCGCTCTCGGTTGTCGCGGTCTATCCAGGCGCATCGCCCTCCGTCGTCGAACGCGATGTCACCAATCCCCTGGAACAAAATATTCAGGGCATTAAAGGCGTACAAAAAGTCACGTCTTACTCCAATCAGGGAACAGCGGTCCTCGTCGTTTCCTTCGACTATGGAACCGACATTGATAGCGCGACCCAGACCGTCACACAGCGCATGAATAAAGCACAGACCAGCCTTCCGAGCAATGTGACGCCGCAGGTACAGAGCTTCAGCTTCACCGACCTCCCCATCATCCAACTCGCAGTGAGCGCGGATGAGGATCAGCAGGTGCTGGCTGACGCACTCAAGCATGATGTGGTGCCAGATTTGCAGCGCATCGATGGTGTTGGTACCGTCAATGTCACTGGCGTGCGCACACAGATCGTAACCATCACAGTTGATCTCCAGAAGTTGAAAGATCATGGTGTGAGCTTTAGCCAGTTACAGGGTGCCCTACAGGCCAATAACATCACCCTCCCCGCTGGCTCGACAACGAGTGATGGCAAGACTATTCCTATCACGACGGGGTTATATCTTTTGTGACTTCGGCGTACCCATTTAACTCCTTTACCCCATACTGGTCTAGTATTGCTATCTCCTCTTGTGAAAACTTCCATATTCTCTTGTCGATCACATCCCCTAATCGCGGTCTGTTGGCTACTCCCAAAGCAAAGGCCCTATTCTTGATAGCACCCCATATGCGAGTAGGAAGGCGCTTCGTAATGTCGTCAGGGGAGTAGACGGTATTGTATAGCTGTCTGATAAGATCGTCTTCTTCTGTGGTAAACTTGACAGCCCCTCTATTTTCCCTCTCCATTATGTACACCTCTTGCCCCCACACTTGCCAGTGGATAGAAAGCAAGTAAAACCGTGGCGACAGGGCCTCTAGGTAAATATCACAAGTGGCCTTTATGAATATCTTGTGCTCATCATCTTTGAGTGCGCCTAGTTGGGGGCCTAGCCTCTCCAATAAGGTGAAGTAGTCGTAGCGCCTGCCTTTCCCTTTACCATTCTTCCCTTTGCCATTCGTCTCTTCAGGCTCTTCTAGTAGCCGCTTCTTCTCAGCAGCCAACTCTGCATAGTCAGCGTCTAACGACTCGATCAAGTCAAGAGTCTTGACTCGTTTAATGCGCCCCTTAAGGTCTGTCATCTGAGCTTCGAGAGCTGCCAGGGTAACAGCACGTGCTGTAATTCTGTCCTTCCTTTTCTTTGCAAGTTCTTCTTCGTATTTCTTAAACTCCTGTAGCCTTCCATCTTGAGCCAACTTTTGCTTAAGTAGCTTCAACACTACCCCGTCAATCTCAGCACAGCGAATAGACATAAAGGCGCTCTTCTCTCCATATCCCTTGCTGTCTACAAGGTCGTAATGCTTTATTCCCTTGCGTACAGTACAATACACCTTCACTGCACTATCCCGGTGGTATATATGCCCCTCCAGTATGCCCCCTTTCGCCTCTATCTTGCCCTCCCGTTGCGCTTGCACACGTACACGCCCATGGTTAGGAGTACCGTCTAGATTAGTGGTTGAGAGTCGATTGAAGGCATACCAGAATACGTCCGGCTTCACTATAGCCGGGTGGTTGTCTTTTAACCAACGACCATTGACGCTATCGTACCACCAGCCTATGTACATGGGGTTGGTTAGAATGGAGATTAGACCGGTATAGGAGAGTCTAGCCCCCTCCGAAGTGAAGGTTGAAGAATAGAAGTCAGGTGTGCCTTCAGGAAGCGGGGTAAATACGTAACGATCTTTCACCAGCTCGTTGTATACGGTGCGTGGGCTTCCATTCTCGTAGTAGGCTTCAAATAGCTCTTTAATCTTGCTGGCATGAGGCTCTAGAGGCACAGGCTTGCGATAGTACTTGTTAGGCTTCCCTTCTTCGTCCAGTTTGCCCTCTCCCCTCACGAGGCCAAGAGGCAAGCTACCGAGGCCGCTATACTGTCCCATAGTGGTCATGTACTCCCTGGCACCTAGCATACGGCCTAATATCTTCGTAGTCAGTTCGTCAGCAGCCCACTCACACTTGTCACGAAACTGCTTTTTATCCCACTGGTTAGCAAAGTTGTAAATCTTGCCACTTTGAAACATCTTCGTCTGCACTTTGTATTTATGTGCGATCTGGATGTAGTTGTTATACTCAATAGCACTATCATCCCTGAACATACGGTCTTCAGCAAAGGCAAGCACCAGGGCGACACGCTGACCATTTACCCCGTTGGCTATCGCTTCGTAGAGAGCGGCTAACCCCTTACGCTTATCAGCCCCCCACGTCCCGCTAATAGACTTGATAGAGCCATCTTCCTGTAGGTTCTCATCAATAAATACTACTTGCTTATCAGGGGCAACACATAGCCCTCTAGCGTGCTCTAGCATGTGCTTTGTTTGTATCTCAGTAGAGACGTTACCGTAGTATTCCTCTTTGCTCTGTCTTGCATAGGTGATAATAACCCCTTGTTGAAGGGGGAAATTTAGATGCTCGTCTACATACGCATTAGGGTTAATCGCTGTTTTTTCCTTCTTCGCGTAGCTTCGTGGCATTGTTTATCTCCTCTAGTTCTTTGGCTTCGTCTTCAGCCTCTAATCTTAAACACACTTGGCATAGGATAAGCATTATCCTGTTTAGCTTTTCTTCCTGGCTCATATCTTCCTACCTCTTGCATCTATGTATTAATGCTCCTAATTACCTAGATACAAAGAAGAGGTAGGAATATTCCTAGTGGAAGGGCTATTCTAGCCTCTCCAGACAATTTCTAATCTTTGAGAGGCTAGAAGCTGGTTAGCCTATGGTTGCTGCTCTTCGTAGGGAACAGCAAACAAGCCGATTAAGAAGCCCACGTGATAGGCAAGTGTAGCGGGGTCGTCTTCGCAACTATCCCTTACCAGTCGCACAAAGTCTATATCGTTGGTTGGTTTATCAGCCTGGAATGCTGGACGCCTAGCACTCTCATAGCCAGCCCTCAAAGCGGGGTGCTCTAGATCAAAGGGGAGATGTAACACGATCATAGTCTACTTGCCCTCCTGTGGGGGTTGCTGGTTGTAACTACCGTCTTTATACCCGTAGAGGGTTATGCCGATACTAGAACCCTCTGTACCAACCGTGATATCTGGTATACCGTCGCTATTAGCGTCTCTGGCTTCAAACTGCACAACTGCGTTATCAGTAGCGCTCTGAAGCATAAAGACGCGAGACTTTTCGGGGTGTCCCTGTGGAATGTCGTACACAGTAACATAGCCCCTATACACCTCACCTACAAAGTGATGCTCCCCTAAATCGTAGTGGGATACGTGGCTATCTCCGTAGTGCCACTGCGTTTGTAAGCCATTCCATAGGGGAATTACAACCATGACCATTAGCCATATGAGAAGCAATGCGCCTGCCATACCAGCCCCTATGATGAGGAGAGCGTTACTTTGACGGGGGCGGGCCTCTGGCTCCTCTGGCTCTTCAGCCTCATAGATAGGCCGTGTCTTGACTGACTTATGCTTGCCCTTGATACCATGGCCCTTTACGCGGGGAACAAGTACGACCTCATCACCCTCATACCAGTTATGGCGAGAGAGGGAACGGACTTCTAGCTTGCCTTTGCCCTTGCTAGTCGTTGGCTCTTCTTGCCCCTGAAGATCTCTAACAGGTTTATACATGTGCTGTTATGCCTTTTCCTTGACGGTAGGGCACTCCCTATGCAAGAATAGGCGTAGAGAGGCCCAAAGAACTGCTACGAACGGTTTTAAAAGGTTTCTCGACAATGGCCCTCTTGTGTCTAGTACACACAAGGGGGCTTCTCTATGCCCTCCTCTCTGGCATACTAAGGCCCTCTGTTAAAGGCTCTCTTTCAACGTGCTACAATCGTAGCATCTATTACAATGATAGCCATTCAATGTACTGCCCGTCAAGAGGGGCAACATGTTAGAATGCGAACAACACGACATGCAAAGAGGGCTTATATGATTAAATTACGGGTTAAAGAAGAGGCTGAGAAGCAAGGCTTCAAGATGGCACAGCTTGCCAGAAAAGCAGATATCGACATAAGAACGCTACGACGTATTTATAAAGATCCTACGAAAGAGGTATCTACGCTTATTGTCGCTAAACTGGCACAGGCTCTTAGCGTTCCCTCTGCTGATCTCATAGAAGACGTGCCAGATATACCAGGGGCGTAGGTCTTTATACGCCTCTCATTGAATGCCCTACAATGCTATTCCTTGGCTCTACAACGCAAATCCGAGGGTTTAACGCTACCATGACTATGGAAGATACCAGCCAGCTATAGCAAGCCCCTTCTTGCCCACTGTAGCGCGTTTATTTGAGAGGGGGCCGTAAATAGCGTATATTTGCATCTCTGTATGGTAGAATAGGGTGTACAACACGATAAATAAAAGCCTCCGGTGAGGGGCGTTGTCTCTAACTCCTTGGTTGTTGCTATGGCCCCTGGTTGCTCTCCTTTCTTCCAGGGGCCTCTCTTTGCCTTCTTTCAGCCTTACATGTAGCAAGGATATTGCTATTTGTCCCTGAGACGCAAATCTAGGCCCCTATAGTAGCGCGTGTAATAGTCGGCATTACTGCCATATATAAAAACGTCTATTTAGGCTCTCAGAGCGATTAAATGGCATGTGTGCGTGATGAGATGCTACGTAATGAGGCATAAATATATCCTCTGGCATATCACCAGGGGAAAGGCAGAGGAGGGGGCAAGGGCTAGGCTATGACAGCTTTACGCCCTGGTTGGCTATGCTAGTCGCCTCTGCATAGCGTAGGGGCATGTGTGGGCTTTTCCATCCCCCCGCTACCTGTAGGCTTTTCACGTCTGTACCGTTCCTCATTGCGACAGTAGCCCAATAATGCCTACAATCATGGGGACTTAGCGCCTCTAGCCCTATGGCCTTCCCTAGCTCTCCCACACGTTTATTAATAGCTCTGGTCGTGATAGCCTTCCCTTTGTAGCCACCAAAGAGATAAGGCCCTTGTACATCAGGCAGATAGGCCATAAGCGCCTTTAGCGTGTCAGGTGTGAGGTTGTGCGTCTGTATCATATCTACCTTCTCACGATAGAAGGTAATAGTACCTGCCTGTAGGTCTATATTCTCGACTAATAAGGCTGTTAGCTCTCCACAGCGTAGCCCATGGTCTAAGAAGAGGCACATCATAGCACGATCACGACGGCCTTGTTTATCGTCAGGCTGGCTCTTTAGCATACCGGCATGTGCGACACTGACAGAGGTAGCGCTCTCTTTTTTCTCTCCCACTCTGGTTACCTCACGCTTTTTGTCGAGATGCACGCCCTCTTTATGAGAGAAGCCCTTTACCAGCCTGATAGAAGCATAGGCTGTATGCTCTATTACTCCTGCCTTATGGGCTAGACCACAATAGGTTTTAACCGTCGCTAGTCTTACATTAATGCTACCGATAGAATAACCTTGCTGTTCCTGCCAATGCACAAACGCCTCTACCAGCCCATACGTAATTCCACTCCATAACCCCCACTCACCAGTAACCAGGAAGGCGCTTATAGGCTGTTCATACTGCGCTATCTCTAGGAATTGAAAGAACAGCTTTAAGTCTGCCTTCTGTCGTCTCAAAGTGTTCTCTGCTTTGGTAGCGCTGTAGTTGGTATGTGCTGTCTTACCCGCTATCAGGTTGGCTAGCTCCCCTATGCTTTGGGGGGCATTAACCTCTACGATCTCTGCATTGTTCAGTGTGGCTGGTAGCATCTCCATTAGGTATCCTTCCCTCTCTGTCTTACGTTCTCGAGTACCGATTCCTTTTAATAATCAGAACTTCATAGAAGAGATTATAGCACAGTCATAATACCAAAACAAGAGCTTTTATCCTCTTTGTTTCTTAACCTCCATAAGATGCATACAGATATCATTGCATTCTGCGATTTATTTATCTAAAATAAGTGAATAAGTAGAAATTATTAATCAGAGGGGCGTTACAAAGCTTTGTAAGGCCTTCATCCTCCAAGGGGGTTATCATGGAAGATAATACTTTGTTCTATGGAGATAACCTTGATATATTGCGTCAATATATAAAAGATGATTCAGTTGATTTGATTTACTTAGATCCTCCATTCAACTCCAGCCGAAATTATAATGTTCTTTTCAAAGACGAGAGTGGTCAAGATAGTGAATCTCAAATCACGGCCTTTGAAGATACATGGCACTGGAACCATATAGCATCACAGACCTATGATAATCTAGTGACTGAGGCCGCTCCACATGTAAGCTCAATGATAGAGGCACTACACAACTCCATAGGTACTAACCAGATGATGGCCTATCTTGTGATGATGACAGCAAGACTTGTAGAATTGCATCGTGCCCTTAAGCCAACAGGAAGTTTATATCTTCATTGTGACCCAACTGCAAGCCATTATTTGAGGATGATACTTGACACCATTTTTGGTACACAGAATTTTCGTAATTTTATTGTTTGGAAGAGGGCAGACGCCCACAATGATGTAAAGAAGCAGTTTGGAGCACTTAGCGACCATATTATTTTTTATGCAAAAAGTAAGGAAGCAATATTCAATAAACAGCATATTGGCTTCCAGGAAAAAACCCTTCACGATTGGTATCAGTATCTTGAATTTCCTGACGGTTCAATTCGCCGTATGACCAAAGAAGAACGTGAAACCCAAGAAATCCCTAAAGAAGCACGCCGCTTTAATACAGGTGATTTGCGTAGTCCCAACCCTCGCCCCAATTTGATGTATGACTATAAGGGCTATAAACCTCATCGAAACGGGTGGGCCGTATCATACGAGAAGATGTGTGAATTAGACGAGAAGGGTCTACTTATATTTCCTTCAAGCATTGAAGGGCGTATTATGCGGAAAAGATATCTTGATGAACAACCTGGAGCAGTATTAGGGGATGTTTGGACAGATATATCACAAATACGAGGGACTGATGCGGAACTACTAGGTTATCCAACGCAAAAGCCTATCTCATTGTTGGAGCGCATCATATCAGCTAGTAGTAACCCAGGTGATATAGTGCTTGACCCCTTTTGCGGTTGTGGCACTGCTATTGCTGCCGCGCAGAAACTAGATCGCAAATGGATAGGTATAGATATTACGCATCTGAGTATAGCATTGCAAAAGTACCGATTAGAGGCAATGTACCCAGGAATTAAATTTAAGGTTGTAGGAGAGCCAACCGATATTGGTGCAGCCAAACAACTGGCAAAAGATGATAGATACCAGTTCCAATGGTGGGCTTTATCACTCATACGTGCTAGACCCTTGGGAGGGCAAGAAGGAAGTAAGGTAGGCAAAAAAGGAAGTGATAAAGGGATTGATGGAGTCATTGCCTTTGTAGATGATAGCAGCAACAAAGCAAAGCGGGTATTAGTACAAGTTAAATCGGGTCATGTAAAATCAGGGGATATTCGTGACCTCGTTGGTACTATAACCAGGGAAAAAGCAGTAATTGGAGTATTCTTAACGCTTGAAGCTCCCACCCGTGACATGCTTACAGAAGCCTTAAGCGCTGGTTATTATTATTCCCCAGGGTGGGGGGAAAAGTACCCACGACTCCAAATCCTCTCAATCAGCGAACTATTGCAAGGGGCTAAAGTCAAGATGCCGCCTCAATTCGGGACATTCAAGCAAGCTCAAAAAGTACAACAAGCTAGTGCAGAACAGCAACTTTTAGATTTGGGCTAAAATAGCTTGTTTTTCTGACCAAAGAAGAAAACAAAATAAAGCCCCTAGAAAATAAAAATCTAGGGGCTCTCTATATAAAAACGCTCTCCCTCTCCTCACCCCACACAGCCACGTAGCCACCCATAGGAGAGGCAAGAGCGTATCTTCTGCTATTTACACAGCCTCTCTCTCTCTAATTTCACGTAAGTATTTCTTAGCAGTGTTCAGGGATACACCCGTTTCTGCCTGAATAAGTGAGGCTGTCGGCTTGGCCCCTTTAGCTAGAAGGCTGCTATAGGCGTCGTATACCTTGATAGCCTCTGTGGTCATTGGGCTACGTCGTGTCTTGGCCTCTTGGTCTACACTGCTTAGCCCTTGGCCTTCTGCATTTGGCCCCTGGTCGTCTGTAGCTTGGCCCCTTGGCCCCTGGTCATTTAGCCCTTGCTCCTTTGGGCTTAGCCCTTGCGCCTCCGAGCTTGTACCCTGGTCTTTGCTTGGCCCTAACAGGGTTACCTCTTCAGCCCCTTCCAACTCCACAGGGCCAACCTCCTGTACACTGGCTTGGCCCTTCGCGTGCACCAGACCAGGGCCCACGCTTTGAGCTGTTAACTTGGTCTTTTTGACCCCCCACAGCCTTACTAATCGCGTTCTCTACAGCTATGGATATAGCGACTAAGACCACCAGAGCGCCCCTTACATGGGTCAAAGTTGCTAGGTCTAACCCTAGCCTCTGTATCGACTCTATGGGGGTTATCTTCAGTACATCAGCCATAGACTGAACGTCATTTACCAGCCATGCCACAACCGAAAGAAGTAGGCATATGGGCAAGTAGGCCAAGGCAGTGCCCCACGATTTATTGTACAGGGCTAAAGCTAATCTCTTGTGTTTGACGAAGAATGACCCGTCTATAGCTACTGCCTGAGTGGAGGCCCAAAGATAAGTCATGAGGCTATTACTCATCAGCGTACCCTGTGTGAAGAGGTCTACTGTACCCAGACAAAATCCCACAATAAGAAACAGGTAGGATAACTCTACTAAACGCTCTTCGAGCCACTGTATACCTTTGGAGAGATAGGATTGAGTAACGACCATGTTTTCTTGCTCCCTCTGTCTACAGGGGCGTATAATAAACGTTGCCCTGTAGTCTAATCGTTCAGGGTAGGGCCTAGGGGTGTTACAGCACCTTCTAGGCCGTTTACACATCACATCGATGCGCGTCTATAAAACCTTGCTAGCTGGCATTTTGTACGAAGTTGGGAAAAATCAAAACGCCTTCCTTTGGCCTTAGAAGCCAATTTACCCATTTTTAACGGGGATCATACGGGGGTTGTTACCTTCTACCTTCCTGCGCTACCTTCTACTCTACTACTAGTTTGGTATAGATACCATATTCCCTAGCTTTCTTCTGCACTGCATTCTGTAAGCTGGTAACAACACGCTTCTCCCTACTTGGCGCTACTGAGAAGCTAAAGCCATCCCACTGGTAATACATAATGCGGAAGTCTTGGCTGTCAGACGCTACCTTAAAGCATTCTGCGACAATGGCTAGCTCGTAGGTCTGGAGTACATGGGAGTGAAACGAGGGCATAGCTTGCCCATAGTAGGGCATCCAACCATACGCGCCATACATCCCACCTTCCTTCAGAATACGCGCCTCTGTTCGCTCTCTAGCCTGGAGAAGATCAGTCATGATAGCGCTATCGGAAAAGCGCATATCTTTTTGCCGCTTTATGTACACCTTCCCTAGCTCAGTGCCAACCTTCCTATTTACGTCACCTGTCTTCATACCATAACCTACGCTATAGTAGCCTTGTTTAACAATTGGCTTCGCTCTCGCCTTATGCTCTGGTACGATGCCCATTTGATTCATCAATTCGTCCCATAAGCTAACGTCATCCTGTAATATCTGCGACGTTAGGTTAGCGCCCCATAATGTAGCCATGATACCGGCTTGCGCTGATTGTAAATCGCCTTCGAATAGACCAGGCCATAGGGTGCGCCTCAATTCTTTAGGCATGAGAATAAGCCCACTCTGGCTGTAGATGCGTGCGTTATTCTCAACAGGATAGTAGTACGGTTTGGGGTTATCCCGTGTCGCCTGTAACTGGAGTAGTAAGTGCCTTCTTTGCTTTGGCATGCCTGCTGTCCTGGCAAGTGCTCTCGCCTCTTCGTAGTTTTCCTCTACAGGTCGTTTAAACGTCGAGAAGGGGTGCCTATGTAGGTAGCCAGCTATAAGCCTTTGGTCGGAGTAAAAAAACGCCTGCTGTTTAGCCTCCTGATGTACTTGCTTATCAAGGGCTAGCTGATTCTTCTCGTTAGCTACCACACCAGAATAAAAGTACTTCTTCTTCTCTGGCTTCTCTTCTAGAACAGCGTCAATAAGCTCTGTCATGCCTGTATCGAGAATAGCGCGACACTTCTTGTCCTTCTTGGAGTAGCCCGAATATTCAAGCGACGGTGCTATATCGCGCTTATAGTCGTCTAGATGGCGGGTCGTGTTAGCGTGCTTGTAAGGCACTCCCATGTGCTGAGCTATCATTGTAGAAGGATACAGAACATAGCCTGTATCTTCGTCTCTAAAGTGAGGCCCTAGCAAGAAGTACCCCGTAGTACGCTTGTAGCCTTCATTTGTTTTTAAGAGAGGGTGCATATCAATCAGGTCACTGTAGAGCGATACAGCAATAGACCTATCGCCAGCCAGTTTACTTTGCACCACAAGTGCATGTATAATGTTGTCGTTCAATGTAATAACCTCCACTCCACTAGCCCACACCTACGCCAATAGGGGGGCTATTTTTCTATCCACACCACAACCTAGGCTCTTTGTGCAATGATCTCCAATACGTCACTGCCCTTCACAATGTAGGCTCTACCAGCCCTCATAGCTGGTATAGAGCCAGCCCCCACATGCCGGTGTATCGTCTGACGTGTCGTACCCATAAACGTCGCTACCTGCATAAGAGAGTAGTAACGCTCCCTATCGATGGCCTTGGCTGTGATCGTCTTCTCTTCTGTCGTTGCCATAAGTTCCCCCGTTTTTTAACAATGTTACAACAATGTATTACCATTGTAACATAGTAGTACCTACTTCTGTCCACCTTTCACGTGATGGCGTTAAAAAACGACTTCCAACGGCTTATAAGCCAATCCGTACACATACACGCCCTACTCTCGAAAACATACCCTACCAATACATATCGTAGTATAATAGCGCTATAGGTTATGAAGAGACAAAGGGAGGAATGTAACAGTGACCAGGAAAAAGGAAGCTGTAGAGCACTACTGGACGTATAGCGAGGGGCTAGTATATTCACGTGGCAACATGTGCTCTAGCACTATCGCAAAGGCGACAGAACAGTATCACGACTAGAAAAATAAAGAGTGTACTCTATTTAGAGAAAGTTTCTCATCATTCGTTTCTGGTTTGCACAGAAGCTTTCTAGCTAACCTTTTCTGATATTAATAAGTGTTTGCATCTGGAGGTTATAAATGAGCAATCCAGAAAATATTTCTAAGAACAGAGGGAGCACATTTATATTTTTGGGTAGTATTTTTACTATTGCAAGTATAGTCGCTTTTATCTATGGCTTGTTTTGGCTTAATCTGGTATATATTCCAGCACATCGTGGCCCCTCACAAGATTTACCAGCAATATTAGTACTTAGTAACCCAATTTGCATTGAACTACTTGGCTTTGTATTAGGGATTATGCTTGTTATTATCGGATTTTCCAAAAGGCGTGCTACGAGCCATAAGAAAATTTCCACTAATTAATCCTGCCCTTGCATTAAGACGCCAGACCTACGCAGGCCCTAAAGACTCTGCATGGTCTAGTGCCGACAAAGCCTATGCTCTGCTCTTCGAATCAGGGCAAGGTACACAGCACTACGTATACATCAACAGCCTAGAGAGCTATATCAGTTTCATGCGCAACTATGCCAACTTAACGCAGGTCTTTGATAGCATCGTTAAGCCGATTATAGATAAATGGGAGAGGGAGAAGGAACGACGTAGCGCAACTGTAGGCGGGGGTTATGGTATGGGGCCTTCTGATATGTATTAGACCAGGGTTATAAACAGACACCAGGAAGCCAGCAATAAAGGCCCATAAAACCCCCTAATAATACTATGTATCACCACGATAGGAGGGGATAAGGGGCCTATAAAGTAGGCAAAAAGAGAGGACGTACACACTCTTGCATACGCCCTGGTCGTGCTCTACGTCGCCTTTGGCTTACTACACAGCTATGCGCTCTAGGAGCGTGATAAGGCGCTCTAGCTTCTCTCCAGTGACTTCACTGTAAATTAACTCCAGTGACCGCGGGCAACACCCTTAATTCGCTGGACGACCTGAAAAACCTGGTCGTTGGCAGCCAGTCGGCCTCTACAGGTTCCAGCTTCCCCGGCACAGTTACTATTCCAGGTACGAGCACGGGCGGGGGCTTTACCATCCCTGGTGCGAACACGACACAGACTTTCGCGCCCGCTAAACCAGTCAAGCTACAAGATGTCGCGACGGTGAAAGAGGATCTCTCGCCTTCGACCTCGCTCACACGCACCAATGGGCAACCCAGCCTGGGCATCTCGCTGGTCAAAACCACGAGCGGCAATACAGTCTCGATTTCACAGGCCGTCAATCAGGACATCACCGCTCTCCAGAATAAACTGGGGCATGGCGCGAAGGTCTCGGTCATCTCTGACCAGGCTCCCACTATCACCCAGTCGGTGAACGACCTGACGCGCGAGGGCCTGATCGGCGCCTTCTTCGCCATCGTAGTGATCCTGCTCTTCCTCTTCTCATTGCGCTCGACGCTGGTGACCGCGGTCTCCATTCCGCTCTCCATCGTTATTGCTTTGATAGGTCTTTCTATTGGCCAATATACTCTCAATATCCTGACACTCGGTGGTCTAACCATCGCCGTAGGACGCGTGGTGGACGACTCGATCGTCGTTCTGGAGAACATTTATCGTCACCTGCAAGAGGGTGAGGAGAAGAAAAGCGCCGTGCTCAACGGCGTACGAGAAGTCGCAGGCGCGGTAACAGCCTCGACCCTGACGACTGTGGCGGTCTTCCTCCCCATCGCCTTTACGAGCGGCCTGGTTGGTGAGTTCTTCCGCTCCTTCTCGGTGGCAGTGACCATCGCCCTGCTGGCCTCGCTCTTAGTGGCGCTAACCGTTATTCCTGTTCTAGCCTACTGGTTCCTCAAGGCACCTAAAGCTGAGACACTCGCCAAAAAGCACAAAGTCAAAAAGCATTCTGACTCCTGGCTTGAACGCGCCTATGTGGCAATTATACGCTGGGTCACGGGTGCCTGGTGGCAGCGCACCGTCCTGGTCGTTGCCGCTATCGCGCTACTGGTCGTCTCATTTGTCTTTGCGGGCGGACTGAAAACGAACCTCTTTGGTTCATCCAATCAGGGAGCCTATAGCGTTAGCCTGACGCTCCCACCTGCGACGAGCCTGGATAAGAGTGATGAAATCGCCAAGCAGATCGAGCAATCCATCTCCGATCTCTCCGACATCAAAACCTACCAGATAACCGTTGGTTCCGCGGGTAGCTTCTCATCACTCTCTGGTGGTAGTGGCTCTAACGCCATTAGCTTCACCATCGTAACCAAAGATGGTATTGATCAGACCACCTTTGAGAAAAATCTCCGCGACCGCCTGGAGACGGATAAAAGCCTGGGTACGCTGACAGTTTCAGCGGGCAACTCGGGTCCAACGAATTCCAGCATCGCCATCAATATTCAGGCCAACGATGATCAGACGCTCAATGATGCTACCAAGCAGGTCCAAGACAGCATCTCAAACATCTCGGGCCTGGCTGATATCACCAGCAGTCTGACCTCGGCCTCTCCGCAATACAATATTGTGGTTGATTCGACCAAGGCTGGCAAAATCGGCATGACCCCCATCCAGGTCGCGCAGAACATCCGCCTGGTCTACTCTGGCTCGACGGTGACGCATATCACTGTGAATGGCAGCCAGCAGGATGTCGATCTCTTCGTGGGCAATCCCGCCTCGAATATCGACGCGATCAAAACGCTGAGCATCCCCACGACCACTGGCAGCGTCAAGATCGGGGATATCGCGACGGTGACCCAGGTCAATGGGCCAACGCAGATCACGCATATCGATGGCAATCGTACAGCCACAGTCAATGCGACTGTGACTGATAGCAATGTCGGCGCAGTCAGTGCCAACGTGCAGCAGGCCCTGGACAAGCTGAGCGTGCCTTCCGGCGCCAAGGTCTCCCTGGGTGGCATTACTTCCGATCAAGCCGATACCTTCCGTCAGCTGGGGCTCGCAGTACTCATCGCGATCATGCTAGTCTACGTCATCATGGTTGTGACCTTCCGTAGCCTCTTGCAGCCTGTTATCCTGCTGATCTCGATTCCCTTTGCCGCAACGGGCTCACTCATTCTTCTGCTGGCAACTGACACCCCTCTGGGCGCCGCAGCGCTCATCGGCTTCCTGATGCTGGTCGGTATCGTGGTCACTAACGCCATCGTCTTGCTTGACCTGGTACGCCAGTATCGCGAGCAGGGGATGACGGCCCGCGAAGCGATTGTTGAGGGTGGACGCCATCGTCTGCGCCCCATCCTGATGACGGCTATCGCGACCATCCTGGCTCTGATGCCAATGGTGCTGGGTATCGGTGGTGCAGGCTCGGGTGGCTTCATCTCTCGCCCGCTGGCCATTGTGGTCATCGGTGGTCTGACGACCTCAACCATCCTGACCCTGATCGTGGTTCCGACGCTCTATGTCATCGCGGAGAGTGCGCGTGGTCGCTCCGGCTCCCCCACGCCTCCCCCAGCCCCAGTCATCGACGAAACACCTACTTCACCTGAGGTAGCAGCCGTTCACTAAATGAAACACAAAAGGGCCCTCGAAGCAGGTCTGCTTCGAGGGCCCTTTTTTAAATACCTGACAATATCTGACTAGGTCCTATCGCGACTGTGTACATAGTCGCCTGTCTGGGAGACGATCTGCGCGCCCACCCGTGCCCCCAGGCGCAAGGCATCAGCAAGCGCATAACCACGTAGCCAACCCGAGAGGAAACCCGCATTAAAGCCATCGCCCGCGCCTACCGGGTCAATAACCTCTGCCACTGGTGTCGCGGGAACCATGACACATGTCTCCCCTGCCCTGGCGCAGGCCCCTTTTTCGGCTTGCTTCAATACGACTACCTGGGCGCGAAAACCTGGCATAGGGGCAAGCACCTCTTCCTCATTATGCGTTCCCAGGATGGCATGCGCGTCTTCGTGGCCCAGTAGCAGGATATCAGCCTGGGCCATGAGCGGAAGAAGAGCCACGCGTGCAGCCTCCACGCTCCATAGAGGTGCGCGATAATTTGGATCAAAGGAGACCAGCGCACCCGCCTCATGTGCCAGTTCTATGGCGTGTGCCACGCTGGCTGCGCACGTCTCGCTCAACGCGGGAGTGATACCTGTCATATGCACGATACGTGCGCCCGCGAACATCTCCGGCTTCAGGTGCTCGGGGCTGAGCCTGCTGGCGGCGGAGGCACGTCGATAATACTGCACACGCCTTGCCCCATCTGGTAGCCACTCGCGGAAGAAGACGCCTGTCTGGGCGTCCGAATCAGTCAAGAGATATGTGGTATCCACACCCTCTTGCGCCAGCGCGGTTCGAATACGCTGTCCAAGCGAATCATTGCCCACCTGGCTCACAAAACGCACATGATGTCCCAACTGGCTCAAGCCAATGGCCGTATTCGATTCAGCCCCCGCGATATCAAGCGTTAACGTGGAGACGCGATCCATTGGGACTGGTTCGGTGGGATAGAGCACGGCCATGCACTCGCCAAGCGTTACCACATCATACATGAGACGCTCCCTTTACCATCACAACAGTGCCCCATCTTAGCGCACCGACTCGACGGCGGCACGTGCCTGGGCCGTGATATAGTTCCAGTCGCCGACCGCAACCGCCTTCGCCGAAACGAGATTGCCGCCCATGGCGACGGCGACAGCGCCCGCATCCAGGTAGGCGCGCGCGTTCTCCGGTCTAACCCCACCAGTTGGAACGACACGCAACTGCGGCAGAGGCGCCAGGATATCCTTAATATATTGTGGTCCACCTACGCGTGCGGGGAAAATTTTGATGAGATCAGCTCCCGCGCGATACGCGTTTAGAGCCTCGGTTGGAGTCAATGCTCCACACAAAATAGGAACTCCAGCCGCTTTACAAGCGACAATGACATCAGGCACAACGACAGGTGTAATCACAAATTGCGCCCCTGCGGCAATCGCCTCTTCAGCCGCACGAGCCTCCAGTACCGAGCCAACACCGATACGCACCTGCTCGCCCAGGGTCGAGCGCACCTCGGTAATGGCCTGGTTGGCACCCGTACCGGTCAGCGTGAATTCAATCTCGGTGACGCCACCCGCCAGGAGCGCGCGAGCGATATCTAAGGCATTTTCATAGTGATCCAGGCGCACAATGGCGACCAGGCGACTCCGTAAGATATGTTCAAGAACAGTTGACATACTTCCCCCCTCACAATATCGATGATACATTTAATATATCGAATGGCCATGCTAGCAGCGTATCATATTTCCTGCCACCCTGCCTACTACGCACTCACAGGCAACGTGAACCAGAAGGTCGAACCCTCACCTGGACGGCTTTGCACGCCTGTTGTTCCTCCCAGGCGCTCCATGATAGAGCGACAGATATACAAACCCAGTCCCAGGCCAATACCGGAACCGCTACGCACATGAATACCCGGCACCCGGTAGAAGCGGTCCCAGAGACATTCCTGCTGCTCCGGCTGGAGGCCCGGCCCCTGATCACTTACAAAGACACGCACATCTGTCCCTTCCAACGTGACCTCAACCGCGACGGGGTATTCCGCATCGGAATATTTAAGCGCATTGGTGAGATAATTCGTCACCACCTGTCCAACGCGGTCAGGATCGGCCATGATCGAGATATCCTGAGTTGAGGGCATCTTCAATGTCAGCACACGTTGGGGGTGTTGCTCACGTTGTACATCGACACACTCCTGAACAATACGTGTGATGTCGCAGTGCCTGGAATGCAGTTCCAGGCGATCAGAACGCATACGGGACGCGTCCAATAAATCTCCTACCAGGCGATTTTGCAGGTCCACCTGTTGCTCCGCCCGCATGAGATTCTTACTTAACACGCCCAACACCTCATTTTTTTGCAGAGAGACGCCCGGCAGCGGTTGCGTTGTGAATGTGCGCTTCAATTTGCGCTGCGCGATTTGCAGACTGGTCTTGGTAGCAGTTAAAGGCGTACGCAATTCATGGGCCACCACCCCGATAAAGCTATCGAGTTGGGAGAGTAGCTGTTCAATCTTCTGCCGCGCTTCTACCTGTTCAGTTATATCCACGCCAAAGATGATAATGCCATCCAGCGCGCCTTGCAGGCTAAACATCGGCTGATAGTAGATATTAAAGTACTGCTTCACACGCCTGCCATCACAACGTAGATCAACAAAGAAAGGGCGCTCCTGAAGGGATAATTCATTCCCAGTCTTCTGAACCCAATCGAGAGCCGGGATAACCTGGTGAATATCATCATGCGTAATGACCTCACCTACCGATCTCCCAAGAATCGTGGAGGCGCACATGCCAAAGCAACGAGAGGCATGGGAATTGATCAACTCAAAACGATATTCAGGCACGCTCACAACCGCAATAGGAGTCGGCGCATGCATGAGGATATGGTAGAGAAAGCCCCTGGTAGATTCAGCGGAAACTTGCGCTCTTGTAGACTGCCGACGGGCATGCTGAGTCTGGCTGGTAAGTAGGCTCAAGCTGATGCCAATAATTGTAAACATAATCGCGCTATAGACATACTCATCATGATCAAAGGTCAGTGGCATCAGCGAGGGAACGACTAAGATTGTCAATGCGAGCGTCCCCACCAGGGTAGCAAGCAAACCGGCGAGCGTTCCCCAACCCAATGAGATGAGAACAACGGCCAGGATAATGGGAGCGCTCGCAAAGCGAAACGAAGGCAAAAAACATGTAATCAGGTACACACACCCAACCATCAAGATAGGGAGCAGCACCGCCAGAAGATACCCAACAAAAGGAGATTGTAAGGAGGGAGGAAGCCATTCGGGTGAGAATGAAGAAGACTGGAGAAAATTTTTGAGGCGCACAGTCCAGGGCACACGCACTTTGAAAGCGGGCGAGGCGGAGCATACCAACAATTTATCAGTTTCAGGTGGTATCTCTTGACGAAAATCTGGCATTCTCTCCTGCTTAATCTGGGTAGACATGGGTGGTTCACTCCCTGGAATAATAAGCTAACACTGAAGCATATATGCGCACTCTCAGCAAAAAGATCAGGCATATAAGCAAAGGGCTTTTATGCACTCGAATCAACAGAAGGGCACCACACTACTGATGCAAAGGTCAACTACTATGTTATAAAGCTTTCTCGACATTTTTTATTCACAGGATAGTGATTAAGGTCCTTGCCTAGCCATTTTGGTTTCCCCCTTCAAAGTACTAAGCTTATTCGTATGTTAGCCAATGTGAGGAACACGCTTTCCAGAGCATATATACACAAAGAGATCAAACTTCCTCCGTGCAGAAAGGGTATATATGCGATTGGAAGAGGCAAGCATTGCCGAGCTACAAGCCGCCATGGGCTCCGGGCGCCTCACCGCGCGCCAGTTAACCGAAGACTATATCGAACGCATCCAGCAGTTTGACCAGCAGGGGCCACACCTGCGATCTGTCCTTGAGATCAATCCCGAGGCCCTTGAGATCGCCGATGCGCTTGACGAGGAGCGCCGAAACACGGGGCCACGAGGTCCACTCCACGGCATTCCCATCCTGCTCAAAGATAACATCGCTACCACTGACCAGATGGAGACCACCGCTGGCTCCTTGGCGCTGCTTGGATCACGCCCACGTCGCGACGCAACGGTGGCGCGCAAACTCCGCGAAGCGGGAGCCATTCTCCTGGGGAAAACCAACCTCAGCGAATGGGCCAACTTTCGCTCAGACGCCTCCTCCAGTGGTTGGAGTGGCCGAGGAGGTCAGACCCGCAACCCCTATGTGCTCAATCGCACACCCTGTGGCTCCAGTTCCGGCTCAGGCACGGCCATTGCTGCAAACCTGGCCACCGCAGCTCTGGGAACTGAGACCGATGGTTCTATCCTCTGTCCCTCAGCCGTCTCCTGTCTTGTCGGCATCAAACCAACAGTCGGTCTGACCAGCCGCGCGGGTGTGGTACCTATCGCGCATAGCCAGGATACAGTTGGTCCAATGGCGCGCACGGTCGCAGACGCCGCCGCCCTTCTAAGCGCCATTACCGGCCCCGATGAGCTCGACCCGACAAGTCACGAGAATCCTCATCCAGAGGCAATTGACTACACGAAATTCCTCGATGGCAATGGGTTAAAGGGAGCGCGCATTGGGGTGGCACGCGATGTCTATTTTGGCTATAGCGCCAGGGCGGACGCCATTATTGAAGAGGCTATCGAGCAATTACGGAGCCTGGGAGCTGAGATTATTGATCCCGCCAATATTCCCACAGCCAAGCAGATGAGCGAGTCCCAAAGCGAGATGATCGTCTTGCTGCATGAGTTTAAGGCCGACCTTAATAGCTACCTGGCAGATCTCGAAAGTAGCCCCGTGCGCAGCTTGGAGGAGATCATCGCCTTTAACAAGGCTCATGCCACCGAGGAATTACCCTATTTTGGACAGGAAATACTCCTGCGCGCCCAGGAGACAGTGGGATTGGATGATTCTACCTATCTGCACGCCCTGGAGGAGAATCGCCGCTTCTCGCGCCAGGAGGGGATTGATGCCATTATGGAACAGTATAACCTGGACGCCCTGATCATGCCCACAGGTGCCCCCGCCTGGTGCATTGATGTCATCGATGGAGACCATCCACTCGGTGGAAGCTCTCAGCCCGCGGCCCTGGCGGGCTACCCCGCGATCACCGTCCCGGCAGGCTTTGTCTTTGAGCTTCCCGTAGGGCTGACCTTTATGGGCCGCGCTTACAGCGAAGCAACCCTTATCCGCCTCGCCTACGCCTTTGAGCAAGGTACTCATGCCCGAAGGGCCCCAAAATATCTAGATACGATCGAAGTCAAATAAAAAGAGATGTTCTCAGCGTCTACGACGCTGAGCAGGGTGATGAAACGAGGGGAAATACTGAAGATATTTCCCCTCGTTTCATCACCCTGCAAGCCACATAGTGGTGAGAAGTTCTTTAAGCGCGTACCGTGGGGCCCAACGCGACCCGGCTCAGCGCCACCAGGCCCCAGGCAATCAGGGCATAGATGAGCATCGCAATCAGTGTTGAGATCTCGAACATGCTCGCCTGGCCAAAAGATGGATCACTAAAAATGCCTTTGAAAGGTCCCATAAAGACATAGCTTAGATCATACAGCCCCTTGACGAAGCCGTTAGATTCATTGGCGCCCAACAGGCGGAAGATAAAGCGCAAAAGCAGGATAATTTCTAGCACGCTGAGGATAAAGTAGATGGTTGCCGCCACCCAATAGCGCATCTTGGCCCGCTGCACATCAGGATTAACGTAGACCTCCTCGCGCCGCTCCACCTGATTGGGTCCGACATAACGCTCCTGCTGGCTCTGGACATAGCCATCGCCTTCATTTCTTCTGTACACTCGCTCATCATAGACAGGTTCCGTTGGTTCTTGAGCCTGTTGATAACCTTGCTGCGGATATCGTGGATCCGACCCATAAGGTTGATTACTCATACGATGTCTCCTCCTTGGAACTCAATCAGCCTGCTACCACTCTAAATATCGCGGACAGAACAAAACACAGAAAACCCGTTCCATAAGATTATTACGAAACGTACCTGCGTTCAGACTCTCAAGCACATCTGCCAGACAGACGAATCTAGCCCTGTCTACTCAGTATAACGCTTCAGCCTGTTATTGCTCACATACCCAAACCTCGGGTACCACCGGAGGACTTTCTTCGCCACCTTATCCCTCATTTCCCGACGGTAGACTCTTTTTGTAAGTAGCGTGCAGTTTCAAGCGACCAGTCTAGATTTCCTCGTATCAATGCGCGCAGTGCTGCGGTATAGTGTTGCAATTGCTCCTCAAAGAGGGGGAAATGCGTAATCAGCCGCTGTTCAGCCAGGAGGAAATCCTTCGTCTCTCTCTCTATCATTTCAGATGTTATATTTATAGCATCCTGTAAAGGCAATTGATAGGTATGTTGCAACACGAGCACCAGATTATTGACATCATGATGCTCTATCTCCTTCCTCAGAGAAACGATATCATTAGCCCAGCACACAATATTGTTTGTCATGCGCAGGGTCGCTTGAAAAGCATCACTCAAGCGCAAAGTACTTGGAAAGGAGATACGCTCCACAAAATCAATAAAGTCGATCCCCATGAGCATACCGCTAGAGCTCCGACGATTTTCAATATATGTGTCCACGTCCGGCACGCGCCCCTGCGCTCGATTATCCGCCTCCCAACATGTACCGGCGAAGTAATTGGCGACCAGGTGGCGTTTAAAGCGCGCTTGCCAGGGTGCAGTCGCCTCCTGTGCTGTTCGCGACCAGAGATCATGCAGCGCTTCCGTTAATGGTTTCTTAAAATTCGCGGATATGCCGTAAAGAGTGACAATAAACTCATTCATAATAAACTGTATTTGTTTTGGGTGCTGGCTCATCGCCCCTTCACTAAAAAGATCATCCACAAGAAACAACCAGGTGAGCCAATCAGCAAGCAACGAGAGCTCACCCACTGTCGCCGTGGGATAGCAACGCGCGACGAGCCAACCCATCCGTGCTGCTGCGAAATGGCGCGTAGCCTCATCCTTCAGCAGACGGAAATGCTGCACCCAGCCCTGTGTATGGTCCTGGACAATCTGGACATGCGGGCTGACACGCGGCTCAAAGGGACAATAAAGTGGGGGTATATGTATATGTTCCATCAGCTTATATTGCGGCAAGGTATGCTCTTCAATACAGCAGCTTGCCGCATCCTTTATATAGCCTGGGTGGGTATGTCGTACTCAGATTTCCAACAAAAGCTGGGCGGTCACATGGTCAGTGATTAAGATGTTAGCCACACCAGCTCTCAAAGCGGCACGAATGGCGGGAATATAGTCTGGACCGCCGCCAGCGACAAGAATCGACTTCTTGCCGCTGCCCTGTAATACCTCCTTTAAGCGAGGAATCTCAAACCCTGTAAGGTAATAGGGAGGCGAGTCCATAAGCTCATTGATACAGCGTCCCTTGGCATCAAACACCCAGTGGTTAATATCAGCCACTGGATGGAGATTATCCATGGCCTGCATCTGTTCCGGAGAGATAATACCGTGCGTGACAACATCATCATTCGTGTGAGGAGGCCAGACACTCAACATAAAAATCGAGACCTCCTCATACAGCGAATAGGCGTCATCTAGCATAGGATACTGTCGAATCAGGGCCTTAAATCCATCTAAGTTAAAATCAGGTGTGGCATTGGGGAAAAATGCCCCTGCACAAAACCAGGTATGTCTTCCTCCATAAGCAACCGCAATATCATGCGCGATCAAGTTCGCATCGCCATAGGTAGTGTGAGCTTGGACGAAACCAATCGTTGCGACAACATCGAGATTGGGTAATAGCTTCGTTGGTTTAAGGTATCGCTCCACGTTGCGCATAAATGTCTTACCACCACAGATAGCCAGCTTATCTCCATCTTTCAAAAGCTGATCAAGGTAATCAGCCGCCGCGGTTGTAATTTCAATCACAACCTCGTCAAAGGACGACTGGCACTCTTTCAGATGATCAAAGCTGCGACCCGGAACAAGAACCAGGTCTTCCAGTCCCAGTTCTATGCGCACATCACGCGCCAGGTTCCGCAAAAAGCCTGCGCGCAGATCGGGCACAATCGAAATACGCACAATGCCTCGCTCTTTAGCCTTCTGGAGTGCCTTACTTACGGTCTGCCTGGAGCAATACTCCCTCTCAGCGATCACCTCTTGAGAATTTCCCTCTTCATAGTAGAGATATGCAACTCTACGAAGAAAGCGCTCGTCACCGAGTAACCTCGCCTCGGAACCGCCTACTTGTGGCCCATCTACTGGCATAGCATCTCAATTCCTTTCCATATGAACCGGGTTTTGATATCTCAGAGCAACATGGCCAGACTATGGGGTGGATATAGCGAAGCATACAAACATCTAGCTTTTATATTGCAAGAAGAGCATACTCTATATTCATAGGCAATGCAAGTATTTAACATATGTATTCTCAAAATGTTTTCTTTAGCAACTTTGCATGACAAGGGCACTCTTTTCTACATAAGGCTACATATTGCTACTATGCATCATTAGAAAGAACATAGCAACTATCTTTTACAAAAACACAACAGTCGCTCTTTTCCCGAGCAGGCGTAAACAATAGCCTCAAATCGACTACTTCGTTTACAAGTATTTTCTGCACAGGCAATAGCTTACATATGTCTTCGTGAAAACATATATTAAACAGCAAATGCAGATTTCCTGCACCTATAGCAACTGCCTTAAAAAAGCCGGTTTAAGACTATCCTCGGAATCATCCTATCATTTGCGCAAATGCTACAAAATTTACAATTTAGCATAAATTGTATTCTAATTAACAATTCTATGTTATACTCTTACTGGGAGAGTTAAAGAAATATCCAGAATGTCATACGTCTACAAGCGCACTTACGCTTGTCAGGTCCATAGTATGACATACCCAAAATCGCGAGTAGGGGTGAGTTTGAAAGGGGTTATTTATGAAGAAGCGCATCATGTTCAAAGTTGAAAAGAATCGCGTTCTTGTCCCGGTTGGGGAGCCCTGCCCCTTTGGTTGCCGCTACTGCTATACGCGTGGTGGTGAGGTTGGACTTTCGCGTGTAGATCCAGAGGAAGTTCTTACACAGTTTGATGCTTTCGCGCACGAAGCTGCCTTTGATACAATCCAATTTGGCTATGATGGCGACCCTTTCGCACGTCCCGAGCGAGGAATAGCTATGCTAGGGCGACTGGCCACTTACGGTAAAGATGTTAATTTCAGCACAAAGGGCGCGATGAACGCCACCACACTAGAGGGATTAGCCGCTATTCAAAGCCAGATGGAAGCGTATGATACAACCTTAAGCGCGCTGGTATCTGTCAGTTGCTGGGACTCTGCCCCGCTTGTCGAGCCTCATACCCCCTCACCTGCCGAGCGTATGCAGACCGTTGCTAGCTTGAAACGCCTTGGCATTCCTGTCTTTATCGCTGTACGCCCTATCCTTCCCCATATTCCAGACCTTGAATACGAGCGCCTGGTGGCCGAGGCTCTGCTAGCAGGCTGTGATGGCTTTGTGCTTGGGCCGCTCTACGTCGATGACCGTGGACAATTCGCGCGTTTCATTCCGCCCGAGGTACTGACACAGGTACCCAGCCGGAGAGCAACCGTCTCCTGGTCCGCGCACGCTCCGGAATGGACCCGTTATGAAGACGAGGCACGCCTCCAAAGGCTCGCAACCTTCATTGAGAAGAAAGAGGGAACGGTGTACACTTCATCGGCTGATGCCATGGCGGGCCTGAGCCAGAGGAGGGCAGTGGCATGATTGAAGTTGAAGTAAAATGCGCTGTCGCGCCTCAAGCGCGGCCCTTGCTTGAAGCCAGGTTACGCGAGGCCCGCTTCGAGCGGCACATCCACAATGTCGATGTCTACTACGATACACCTGATTGGGACCTGCTCCAGAGGGCGGTTTTCCTGCGAGTACGCAACCAGCAAAAGCTTGAGCTTAAGTTCAATGAACAGGCGGAGAAAGCCCATATTCAGAGTACTGAGCGTGCTTTTGCACTCCAACCACAGCCCGATCAAGCGGCGGCGATGAACGAACTCTTTAACCATTTTCTTCCCACCTGGAACCCTACGCCCACCTGGGAGGCCGCCCGGCTGGAAAACAACCTGGTGGAACTGGCACGAATCGAGAATACGCGCCGGCAGTATAGCCTGGACTCGGTCCAACTCTGTGTGGATCATGTCTCGGGCCTGGGCGACTTTCTTGAAGCCGAGATCGAGTGTTCAGAGGAGGCGGATACGCGTCAGGCACGCACCCAACTCTACACATTTATCGCGGAATTCGCTACCGAACCGCTCCCCATTGGCTACGTTGAACTTTGGTTACGACAACATAATCCCCGGGCCTACCGCAAAGGTGTCTACCAGTTACCCGGCGACTCTGTACCGAGCCAACAAGATAGCTAGACCAGGATATCTACGCGCTTCCGATGTTTAAGGCAGATACATTTCTTAACTGTCTATTTTTCGCCAAAGGAGGACTCAACTCATGCCATCTACCAAGGATACTTATGCGCTTGCATTTCGTCGTTCCATGACCTTCAGCGATATCTACGGCCATAGCACCTATTTTTCTGTGGCCGAAATCTATCCCAATGTGCAAATACTACACACTATCAACGAGACTGCTCAGTCCCCCGCGCTCTATGAACTCTCCATTATCATCGATGGTGAGGCCAGACTCATCATTGTCCAGCAATCCTGTGTTGAGCTACACAAAACTCCTGCGACCCCCGTTGGTCTGACGCGTATAAGCGCCTAGGCCCTGCGCACAGATGCTCTTTTACTTAAAACGCAGTTCGCCTGCGCGTAGAGGCACGCGCAATTGATTCTCTCGGGGCGCGAGAGGACACATCCAGGCGTCATTGTAAGCGCAGGATGGATTATACGCATAATTAAAGTCGAGCATGATTTGTTGCTGGTGCGTCTTCCCTGGCACAGGCAGCCAGTCGCTCCCTTTGATGGTATCAAAGAGGTAGCGTCCACCGCCATACGCCTCTTCAGGGCTGGTCAAGTCTCGGAAGGGAAGAAAAAGGCCGCCACCATAGATATCGAGCCAGTAGATATACAGCGTTACCGGCTCCTGCTCAACGGTGAAACGCACACGTCCCACCGTGAGCATGGTCATTTGCTCAGTACTGCTCATCGTAATGACCTGTCGCTGTGGCTCGACATCAGTCTCAATCGTGACCGCAAAGCGGAGCGCAGGATTGTATGGGAAGTACCGCAAGCCGGAGAAGACACGACGCTGTTCAGCATCAAGCGCCGACTGTGAGTGCTGGGCAAAGAGTGCGTCGCGGCTCTGGCGAAAACGCCGCCATACCATCTCTGCATCCTCTCCAGTCAGTATAGCCTGGTTCCGCTCACAGTATACGGCCTGGACACGCAAACGATAATCATACAAATCAAGATACATAGACAACCCTCTATATGCTTTATTTTTTGTTCTTGGCAGGGCTATTTCTCTGCATGGGCATGCATCTGCTTTAAAGCCTCCAGCTCACGCTGACCACGCGCTAGCAAATCTTTTTGCCATTCGTCCTTATATGACTTCAGCGTATCTGCCAGCGTCTGGGCAATAGCCAGGTTACGATACCACTTATGATTGGCGGGCACAATATACCAGGGTGCCTCTTTCGTGCTACATTTGCCCAAGGCATCCTCATACGCCTCCTGGTAATCCCCCCAGAACTGTCGCTCCTTCCAATCATCAACGTTAAGCTTCCAGGACTTCTCTGGCTCGTCCTCACGCGCCTTTAGACGCCTGGCCTGCTCATCTTTGCTGATATGCAAGAAAAACTTGACCACGATAGTACCGCTCTCAGTCAACATTTCTTCAAAGGCATTAATGATATGATAGCGTTTGTGCCAGGTGTCCTCTGGCACAAGATTATGTACGCGCACTACCAACACATCCTCGTAGTGTGAGCGATTAAAAACTCCGAAGATGCCCCTGGGTGGTACATGCTGATGGACACGCCAGAGAAAATCATGTTGCAATTCATCCTGCGAAGGAGCTTTAAATGAATGCACCTGGCACCCCTGGGGGTTCAAGGAGCTCAACACATGACGAATGGTGCCGTCCTTACCACTGGTATCCATCCCCTGTAGAATCATCAAAAAGCTATGCTTCTGCGCCGCCGTCATCAGCTCCTGGAGCTCTCCTAGTTCCTGGCTCAGTTTCTGCAACTGCTTCTCGGCTGCATCACGATCAATCTGGCTTGCAATGTGGTCGGGGTCATAGTCCTTGAGCTTGACGTGATCGCCTTCTTTGACCTTCCACAAAAGATCCTTACTCATAGCTTTCATCCATCTTTCTGCTCTAGAGGATATGCGCATACCAGAGAACATGATTTCCGTTCTCTATGCCTTGACACGGTCGGCCACAGGGAAACGTTGCGTAGCAGGAGGACATCTTCACCAATACGCAGAGGCAAGCTCAAGGCTATGGGGCTTGTTTCTTGCGAGAAGGAGATTTTGTGTCTGGAAAAGGTAGCATCCTTTGTACCACTTCAAGTAATTCATCCACATCAAAGGGCTTGTAGATAATAGGGATCCCTTTGTCTTGCAGAGTCTCTTCCTGCTCACGAGCCTCTTCAAGCGCCGCAGTGCAGAGAATGATGGGGATTTTCTGTGTTGGCGGATACATGCGTATCTTCTGCATCGTCAGCCACCCCTCCTCCTGCATACCCAGTTTCAGATCCAGAATAATCAGGTCGGGATCAAGTTCTTCGACTGCGGTCACATTCTCTATAGCCTCAGTTGACGAACAAAACTCATAACCCTCACTTTCCAGAATCATACGAAACAGATCCAGGATTGACTCTTCATCATTGATGACGAGGATACGAGCAGGCATAGAGGCCTCATTTCTCAAATATGCTACGCACAAATAGATTTCAGGCTTTTTCTACTCCAGAACACAAGTCTATTGATGGCAATACACCTACGCCCTAGAGTATACCATGCCTACACGCCTCTTGTTATCACCTCTTCTACAAAAGTGTGCTCTTAACAGAATCATAGAAGAAGAGACAAAGCATCGGTTTGATGATGCTTTGTCTCTTCTTCTATACACAACCTGATGTATTGCCATTATTGTGACCGTGGCAAGCGACATCGTATACCCAGGCTATTCATGGCTGCATCTCAGGTGCGTGGCCCAGTAGCGCGCGCGTCGCTCCCACTCCAGGCCATTCAGTCCTTCTTGGCTATCTGTGCCCCAACGATAGGCAGCAATTCCTAAAAACAAGAAAAAGAAGAAGACAAAAGCGGCATCCATAACCTTCTCATCCTTCTGCATGTCTCCATGCGCATATAAGAATTTATCCTTGTCATAAGTGTAATATAGTGGTAGTATCAAGTCAAGGAAACGTTTTTGATATCTATCATCGATAAAAACGATAGGAAAACCAGCATGGATGTACGCCAACTCACCACGTTCCGCATGGTGGCGCATACGCTCAGCTTCAGCCGCACCGCCATCGCCCTTAACTATGTGCAGTCAAGTGTCACAACACAGATTCAAGCCCTGGAAGAGGAACTGGGGGTCAAGCTCTTTGATCGTCTGGGGAAACGCGTGGCACTTACTGAGGCAGGGAAGAAGCTGCTCCTCTATAGTGAAAAAATTCTGGGGTTGGTGGATGAGGCGCGAAGCGCGGTTATGGAGGATGGAGATCCAGTTGGATCCGTGACGATCAGCGCGCCTGAATCGCTCTGCACCTATCGCTTACCCGGAGTGCTTCAGCAGTTTCGTGCCAGGTTTCCTCGTTCGCGCCTGATCTTTCGTCCAACATTGGACCAACGCCAGAGCATTCACGAGGGAAGCATCGATGTTGCCTTTGTCCTCGAGGACCAGGTGCGCTCCAGCGCGCTTGAAAGCGAGCCGCTCGCAGAGGAAGCCCTGCTAATGCTGGTCTCACCCGATCATCCCCTGGCGGCCAAACACTATGTAGAGACCGAAGATATTCGAGGCGAACAATTTCTCCTCACCGAGAAAGGATGCACCTACCGCAATGTCTTTGAGCGCGCACTCCATGCTGCTGGCGTCGACGCCGTGACCGACCTGGAGTTTACCACTGTCGAGGCCATCAAGCAATGCGCGATAGCAGGCATGGGCATCGCCTTTCTGCCGTCGCTTGTGGTCGAGACAGAGATCACCCAGGGGAAGCTCATCGCCCTCCAGTGGGGGGAGCAACACTTTCAGGTGCTAACACAAATGCTCTGGCATAAAGAGAAATGGCTCTCGCCTGCCATTCAATCCTTCCTCAACGTTGCGCGAGAAGTCCTACAAGAGCCGGTTTCTCCACATGGTGGTCTCGCCATCGCGTCAGAAAAAAGGTAAAATACGCTCAAGAAATTTTTAGGCATATTCCCTGGTCTCACTCTATTCCTTTAAATTAGGGATATGCTATACTAGCGTCGCAGGTCCCAAGTTGATCGTGATCGTATTGAAGAAAGGCCGATGGCACGCATGACCACAGCCTATAAACCCGGCACGCGTATTGATCATTATGAAATTATTCGCATGCTGGGTCATGGTGGGATGAACCGGGTCTATCTCGCGCGTGATCTCTCCGATCAGCGCGACGTGGTTCTTAAATTTCCTAGCGAAGATCTCATTGGCAATGTCGCGGTCTTTGAACGCTATCGACGCGAGGCAGAGATCGGGAACCGGCTGCATCATCCCTCGGTACAGGAACTGCTCAATACAGATGAGAAACGTTCACAAGAGTATCTCGTTGTGGAGTATATCAAAGGGCAGACGCTGCGCTTGCTACTGGAGGATCAAGAGGACAAACCAATGCCAACCAGCCAGGCGCTTCACATTACGCTTCAACTCTGCGATGCGCTTGCCTACTGCCATGAGCAGGGTGTCTTTCACCGGGATATAAAGCCTGAAAATGTCATGGTCACAGACGATGGAGACATCAAAATTATTGATTTTGGCATTGCCCTACTCGAGGGGGCGCGCCGTGTGACCTGGCGCGGACTCTCCGGAACCGTAGGCACACCTGATTACATGTCACCCGAACAACTCAAAGGCGAGCGTGGCACCGCCAGCTCTGATATTTACGCGGTTGGCATCATGCTCTACGAAATGCTTTGCGGCCATACACCTTTCGAGGGAGAGAATGTCTTCGCTATCATCAATCAGCATGTCTCGCAGGATCCTCCCTCACTGCTTCTCGCGAACCCGGACCTTTCACCCGCTCTGGCAACGGTGGTCATGCGCGCTATTCGCCGTGATCCGGAGAAGCGCTACAAATCGATACGCGATTTCTATCACGACCTGCGCAACTTTGAAGAGGTTCAACCGGTCCCCTATGAGCCAGAGGCGCCCAAACTCAATCAGTCCAGCCGGACCGCGCTTACTGCGACACTGATCATTCTCGCCATCTTTGTGGTGATCATCGCGCTTGGTTTCCTTGTACAATTTGTACATAATGCCCAGCATTAGGCACGACGCTGCTAAAGCACGCGTTTACATGTAATGGCGCGATGGGCCTCGTACCATTAATATATAGACGCGTATTTTAGCAGCGTCAGACAGTTCAGTATACAAAATCAGGAGCAACAAGACCCAATCTATGGCACCTACCGATGCATCACCGCCAGTCTATGTTATAGGCGACATTCATGGACAATTCAAGTCGCTGCTTAAACTGCTACAGGCGGCACAATTAATTGATGAACATCACGCCTGGTGCGGAGGGAATGCGACCCTCTGGTTTATGGGCGATTTTGTGGACCGGGGCCCCCAGGGTGTTGAGGTGCTGGACCTCGTGATGCGCCTCCAGGGCGAGGCCGCTGCCGTAGGCGGCACCGTGGCCTCTTTGCTGGGCAATCATGAGATGCTCTTGCTGGCAGCCTACCGCTTCGGCAGACGCTCAACCGGGCTAGGAAGCACCTTTCTCACACGCTGGAAACGCAATGGAGGCAATCAGAAAGATATCGTCAGCTTAACCTTGCGCCATCTCGACTGGATGGCGCACCTGCCCGCCATGGCCATCGTAGATGAGACCCTTCTGCTGCACGCCGACGCTCCCCTCTATCTTAAATGTGGGCGCACCATCGACGAGGTCAATATCACCTTTCGCAAGCTGCTAAGCCACAGCGATGCCCTGGCCTGGGAGGAAATGCTGGAAGATTTCGCCAGGCGTGGCGCCTTTCTCCATGTCCAGCACGGCGAGGAGTTCGCACGCCGCCTCTTAGGCATCTATGGTGGCAAGCAACTCCTCCATGGCCATACGCCAATTCACCTTATGCTTGGCTGCTCCCCTAAAAAGGTTGAGCATCCCTGGATCTATGCAAGTGGCTGCTGCATCAATGTTGACGGTGGCCTCTATTTTGGAGGGCGAGGCTTTGTACACCAACTCTAATAGATACCAACACCTTGGCCTGCACCAGCCATAGAAGCGGGCCAATCTCCTATTTTCCCGACTTATTGCCCTCTGTACAAATTGACTATTTGCTATGCTGAGAGGCTCGAAGTTCGCGCAAAGAAGAACTGGCTCGCCTCAAAGGGCGCTCAAGAAAAGCGTGATTTTTGTGTAAGATGCACAAAAATCACGCTTAAAATTTTCTGTTTTACACATAGTATCTCTGCCAGAAAATTCATATACTTTGCTCTAAGAGATATGATCTTATTCCGAACCCCAACGTCACTGGCGTGCCTAGCGCTTCCCCCATTCGGGGACACGCGCGCTCAGGGGGTTCGGAGAAGAAGATTTGGAACAGGTACGCACCGGACGCGAACCTCTCTCCAGGTGAGCAAAGACGGCCCCTCTCCATGGTAATGACGCCATATGCACGGTTCAAACCAGTTTAAGAAGGGAGTCTGACATGGCAGCTCAAAACCCAAGCGAAGTCAAAATGGTACCGACCCTTGGTCTCACCGGTGTCACGATCAACGCCATGGCGCTTATCGCGCCTGGAGCCTTCCTCTGGACCACCTATCAGTTGCAAGCCAATCCCTCCTCCGCAATGAACATGTGGGCCTCAGTCTTCATTGCAACTGCGATTGCCTTGCTCACAGCCGTCGCTTACTCAGCGCTGGCGAACCGTTACCCTGAAGCAGGTGCTGGTAGCTCGTATTATTTCGCTGAAGCCTCGGTCTTGCATAAAGAAGAGCATCGACACTTCAAGTTCGCGCGCCTGAGCAAGTTCCTGGTTGGCTGGGCTTCTCACCTGTATTACTGGATCTACCCGGGCGTGATGGTGGCCTTCATGGGCCTGCTTATCACCTACATTATCCAGACGTTCTATCCCGACTTTGGCGCACCCTGGCAAGAGGTGCTGGTCTGTGTGGTCTTCGCCGGAATCGTCGGCGCCATCGCCTATGTTGGCGTGACTGGCTCGACACTGGCCAATATCGTCATCAACGTGATTCAGATCGTCGCCCTTGTCACCTTCTCTGTACTTGCCATTATCTATCGTGCTCAGCATCCCGCAGTGCATTATCTGCACACCAGCGCACTGAGCGTAATTATGCCACATGACCTCTCAGGTCTTATTCAGCAATCCACTATCGCCATCTTGCTGGTTGTCGGCTTTGAATCGGCGACGGCCCTGGCTGCCGAGTCCAAGAATCCTGGACGCGATATTCCGCGTGGCGTCCTGCTCTCCCTGGTTATTCAGGCGGTTGTCTTCTACTTCCTGGAGTACTTCGCCGCAAACTACTTTATCAACACGGGTTACCATGCCGCTGGCAAGACTGGTTTTGACGCCGCGTTCGCCTCTGGGGCCCCCATTGGGGACATGGCGAAAATCATTGGCGACCAGATGCTCGGTGGCAATGGACTGGCTTTCGCGGTGATCCTGGCCGCTACAGCTGTTATCGCGCTCATCGGTACCGCGCTCTCCTGTCTCAACACAGGCGTTCGCGTAACCTACGCAATGGGAAAAGATACAGAGCTTCCCCTGGTCTTCGGCTTCCTGCATGGTAAATACCGCACACCACACGTCGGTGTGATCGTCCTGTCAGTGATCTCAGCGGTCATCGGCGCCTATGGTGTGCTCAACATCGACAATCTCACTCAGGTAACACTCATTTCAAATATCGGCACGTTCTTACTTTATGGCATGACCTGCCTCATCTGCATCGTCGCCTTTGCTGGTGCTATGGGGCGCAACTTCCTTACAACGTTTATCTTCCCAGGGCTGGGAGCCTTGCTCAATATCGCTATGCTGATCGGCGTGCTTTACTTCGCCATCGCTGGTGGTGGTACCACGCAGACAGACACGATTATCGCAGGAGCCTTCTCACTCCTCTGGCTAGTTGTTGGCTTCGCCTATCTCTACATTCGCAAGCTCGTCAAAGGTATTCCCATCCTCTATCCAGAGGACCACAAGGCGAGCCTTGCTAACAGCAGTGATGTTGTACTCGAAGCTGGTGGTGATAGCGCGCTGACAAGCGGCGACTAATAGCATTCAATACCATTCGTATGCCCCTTCGCCCCCTTGTGTATAGAGGGATCGAAGGGGTAGGGGTCACAATATACAGGTAAGGACGCGCCTAGAGATGTAAGGAAACATCAATGGGACCAAAACATCAGCGAGCCTTATTCTGCATCGCAGAACGAGTCATGACGAGCAAGCGTAAACATGTACAGACTATTCGCCAACTCGCTGGTACAGAAGAATACTATCTCTTGATTATCCGTGAAATAGATCGCCTTGAGGGACAATTATGCAAAACACGCTCGCTCCAGGCACAGGCCACGCTAACACTACTTGAATGGCTTACGACTCTGCACTATTTCAATTGGCATTGTGCCTACTGCCAGGAGCGACCCTTCCAGGTCATGAGCCACATTATTCCACTGCCACAAGGAGGAGGAACAACCGTCGAGAATTGCGTCCCGGCCTGCTATCGCTGTGGACGCTCTGGCAGAAACAAAAAGACCAACACGCTTGTAATCGGCAACTTGATGCAGTTAAAGGCTAAAATGCAAGCAATAAAGGAGCAAGCGCAGTTAACGATGAAGCAACTCAATCTCTCACTACTCCCAGATAAATATGCTGTGTGTCAGTTCCACCCTGATAAACATATCCCTTACTGGGCTCTGCTCGGCGATTTTGTCTCCCTGACACGTACACCCGAAGAGCTCTCTATCGTCTGCCAGGAGGATAATGTTCCTGGCGATATTGAAGCGGAGCGTGGGTGGCGCTGTGTTCAGGTGCGCGGGGCCTTTGATTTCTCGATCGCGGGCGTCAATGCCTCGCTGGCAATTCCCCTGGCAGAGGCCTACATCAGTGTCCTGGCCATCGCAACGTATGCGACTGATTACCTGCTAGTCAAAGAGGAGAACGTGGAACGCGCCTTGCAGGTGTTAGAACAGGCTGGACATATCATCGAACGCTAGCTTTGGATTACGCATCCTGGCAAGCGTACTTTACTACCCTCCTAGAAACGAGACCCGAAAATCTATGGATACGCTGACGATCTTTGGAGCATGCGCTGTGGGCATCATGCTACTTTCTTATGCCCTCGAACATCGTGCCGCTTACTGGGTTCTGATCTTTGCCTGTGCCTGTGCGGCCTCTTCGCTCTACGGCTGGTTGGCTGGCACCTGGCCATTTGGCGTGGTAGAGGGCATCTGGGCCATAGTCGCCTTTCGCCGCTGGTGGAACCGCAAAGGGAACACACGCACCTCCTGAGGCCATTCCTCTGCTCCCTCCTACCTTACGACTCAACACCATACATTGGATCTGCAGCTGCCTCTATCTGAGATAGAAACCTCTTCAACTCGGATAGGAGGCATATAAATATGGGCATTTTAAATATGGGCATTTTAAACAAATTGCCCGGCTATTTTATAAAGAAATTCTCAATAAAAAGGCCTTTATACTAAATATAAGCTCAATAAAAAGGTGTTTTCTCTCAAGAAAAGCTCAGCAAAGTGTCTATTTTTGTAAAATTTGCACAAAAACAGGCGAGCGATTTGTGACAAGTTGTATCTAAGAATATAAATTAAAAGGCTCTATACTAATCCATAGAACCGATGCACATCAATGACGATATTTACAGACTCCCTCCCTGGTGGCAGCCCCCCCACAGGTCTGCCCATAATTACTCAGCGCCGAGTACGTTCGCCATCTGCTCGCATTGAGCACATTTCTTACTCAAGTTGTCTTTCGCGTGAAAGGACTTATTGCAAGATGACGAAACTTCTCCGCACTACCTGGGAGCGCTTGCGCACAAACGCAAGCAATCCAATCGTTCGTAAGAACGTCGCACTCCTCATGACTGGAAAGTTGCTAGGCCTGGCTCTTGTCCTCACCGCAATGTGGGTGATCCTGCCAACAGTGGTACATGCAACGGTCCATGGCGCCCCGACTATGACACCAGAAATAAATGCTGTGAATACGGTATGGGTACTGGTCGCTGCGTTCCTGGTCTTTGGTATGCAGGTTGGCTTTGTTATGCTTGAGGCGGGCTTCGCACGCTCTCGCGAATCGGTCAACATCCTGGTCGAAGGCATCGCTGACACCTGCATCTGTGGCATTCTCTTCTGGGCCTGGGGCTTCGCCTTTATGTTCGAGCCTGGCACGCCCTTTATCGGCACCCAGGGCTTCTTCCTTATGGGTCTCCCTTCCACCTATCTTTCGACGGGTGTGCCACTGCTCGCCTTCTGGGTCTTCCAGTTCGCCTTCGCTGATACGGCTTCGACCATCACCTCTGGTGCGATGATCGGCCGCTGCGGCTTCTGGGGCGACATCCTCTATAGCATTGGCGTTACTGGTTTCATTTATCCGATCATTGGTCACTGGGCCTGGGGCCCTGATGGCTGGCTCGTCGGCCTCAACTTCCACGATTTCGCTGGCTCGACGGTCGTTCACAGCATTGGCGGTGCCATCTCGTTAGCGGGTGCTATCGCTCTTGGTCCTCGCCTGGGTCGCATCTTCAAGCGCGACGGCGGTGGCCCACCTGCGCCACATGACCTGATCATCGGCGCTGTTGGCGGCTTGATCCTCTGGTTTGGCTGGTATGGCTTTAATCCTGGTAGCACGCTCTCAGCGCTCGATGCCGTTGGCATTGGTCGCGTCGCCTTCAACACTACGCTTGCAGCCTGTAGCGGTGGACTGGTCGCTCTCTTCTACTCCTATGCTCGTACGAAAAAATGGGATCTCGGTCTCACTGTCAATGGCTTCTTAGGTGGACTGGTCGCCATTACCTGCCCCTGCTACTGGGTTGATCCTATTGGCGCGTTCTTCATTGGAGCGATTGCCGCTCTCGTCGTAATCTGGAGCATTGATGTCCTGGAGTACCTGCGCATCGACGACCCTATTGGCGCCGTTCCTGTGCACCTCGCCTGTGGTATCTGGGGAACGCTATCCCTTGGTCTCTTCGCGTCGGGTGCATACGGTTTGCCGACACCCACAGGTGCCGACACCAGTTCGGTTGTCACAGGTCTCTTCTACGGTGGCGGGGCCACGCAACTGCTCGACCAGGCCATCGGCTCTGGCGCGGTGGTGGCGGCAACCATGGTTGTCTCCCTTGTCCTCATGTTTGCGCTGAAATATGTGGGCGTGCTGCGCGTCTCCAAAGCGGGTGAGATTGAGGGCCTGGACCTGCACGAGCACGGCGCGGTCGCCTATCCTGAGTATGCTCTGATGGGGCTGACGCCTTCCCTGGTGGGTCCTAACGGCCATGTGCCAGCATCAGAGGAACATGAACTGGCCGAAGCTGTCAGTGTAGGCGAAGATTAACTTCCAATACATGATCACAGCTAAACTTCAGGGGGCTTGTGGCCCCCTGAAGTTTTTTTACGTTCTCGCCCAGGCATGACACCCTATGTCTTATTTGCCTTTGCGTTCCGCTGGCTGTTGCTCTACAATCTATAGAGGAGTAACAAGCACAGATATTGACTAGAAAGTCGCGAAGGAAATATTTTCATGGCTTACATAGCTCAAGCATTACAGGTTGCGCTACCCTTTCTCTGGCTGGGATTGCTGCTGGGCATCTCTTTTTTGGAAACACCACTTAAATTCCGCGCACCCGGCATTACTCAGGCCCTGGGGCTTGGGATCGGGCGCCTGGTCTTTACCGCTCTCAATAGAATAGAAATTCTCCTGGCAGTCCTCCTGATTGGCAGCTATGCTCTGCACTTCCCCAGCCTTCTCCTGGCGCTCCTTCTTGCTCTCATCATTATCCTTGTGCTCTACCAATCAATGAGCCTGCGTCCAGCCCTTAATCGCCGCGCCGAGCAGGCGATAGCAGGTAATCCGCTCCCCACCACCTATTATCACAAGGCTTTTATTCTCGTCGAAAGTCTTAAGGCTCTTCTCCTACTAGCGCTTGGTTGGCTCACTCTCCTCGCCTATATGAAATAGTACGGCTAGCAGACCTGGAAGAACCAGTAGCCACTCATCATTACCACTATATTGACGTCTTTGTTAGGGTGTGCTAATATCTTATTAGAGCAGTCGGAAATATGATCATTTACCAGGGATGGATCAGAGTTTGGTTTGGCCGGGCGTATCATCCCGATTGAGAATCAGTCAAAGGAGCCAGAGGCATGAAGCTCATGCATAATGAAAAGTCTTGTACCCTGTGCAACGCATCGCTAGGTTGGTGGAACACTCAGTCCTGCGTCAAGTGCGGGCATACCATTTGCAACCGTCACGCATGCAAAATGCGCCGTCCACATAGCTCGGTTCTGTTCTCCTATTGCCCACACTGCTCACCTAAAACGCAGACCACACCACATACGCATACAGTGACATCCCTTGAGGTGGAGACGCTCCACTATTCGCATGCCTAAGGCTCCTTGGGCGGCTCACCCGAAACATAACTTAACGAGACAAAGCCCTGATAGACCAGATGCACTATCAGGGCTTTGTCTCGCTCCAGAGTAACTACTTACTTGCCCATGTATATAAGCTCATGCAGACGCGCAGCAGCTTGATCACGCGAGAGCGTGTTGGCCAGCAAGGCATCCAGGATCGCTTCAATCGCCGCGTCTTGCGACAAAGCAGGCTGTTCCTCATGACCTTCTTCCGGTACCACACCCGTGGGTTGCTGAACTACCACAGAAGAGGGCTTCTCCTCATGTGGCACCTCGCTCCCTTTGAAGAGATGCTCACGAAGCGCGGTTGGCAGATAGATACTCACCAGGACGCCGCCAACCAGGAAGGCACTAAGTCCTCCCTGCGCCGCCAGCTGCCAGTTCGACACAGCTGAACCAAGCAGTGTGGTAACACCGGTATACAATACCACTGCCAGGCCAATCGCACCCGCCAGGACGCCTGCTCCCAGAAGGGTGAGCACATACCCACGACGCGATCCCGCTACCAGTTCGCCATCCCGTTTATATACTCTGCGCACATACCAGTCTACCAACACATAGCAGGCCCCGCAGAGCACCAATGCCCAGGACTCAAACCACGCCTGGTGATCTACCAGCACTCCATTGGTTGGGAACACTATCTCCAGCGCATTAAAGAGTAATCTCCCTAGCCCCCACCAGAACGCACCCGCCAGGACGGCTCCTACAATCGTCAGCATGGTCAGGCGCAATACTTCCAAACGCATCAATTCCTGGCGTATGCTACTGTTCAATGACCAGACATAGATGCCAATGAGAAGCACCCCCAACACCAGGGGCGAGAAGAAATCATATGTTCCCTGATATCCCAGAATCTGCGCCAGGTGGACAGTATCTCTATACCCCAGGTGAAGCAGCACAACAATTGCCAGAAAACATCCTCGCAGCAGGGAGGCCACACCATAGGCAAGGCCCAGGCCATGAAAGATCAAACGTGTCACCAGGGATCGATCCTGACGTGCCATCCAACTGTAAAAAATCCAGCTTCCCGCGACCCAGAGCAAGGAGATCAGTAGCCAGAAGGGGTTGGCAGGATTGCAGGAGGAACTCACACCACACTGGGCAGCGCCACCAAAGAAAAGTGTATCGATCACCTCTCTGATCGAGGGCACCAACACGAAGAAGGCCGTCACAGTGAACAATAAAACGAGTTGCACACCGAAGATGTGGATGCGTTGAAAGACGAGCGCGAGTCCGGTAGGCTCACCAGTGCGTCGGCGCTCAAGATGTACCAGGCAGGCTAGAAGCAAGAAGGAGAGAGCTGACGACCAGATGAAGATGACACCGCTATAGTAGGTCGACGCCAACGACGAGAGTGCCGCACCCAGCAATGGCACACCAAAGGCAACACTTACCCCTTCGGTCGTGTTCAAGAAGAAGGAACGGATAGCACTGTGTGCTGCCTGAGGCTCTTGCCGGAGATCACGGCGTATGAGCCAGTAGTGCAGGCCGCCTAAGAGGCCTGCAATGAGAAACGCCACGCAGGCATAACTCACAGCCTGCACGAACTGAGCCTGCGTAGGTATGCTCTGATATGTGCCACGCAGGGGCGTAAACGCGAGGCCAGTCGAGAGCAGCGAGCCAAAGGCGGTAATCGCAAAAATCAATAATGCCGTGGCAACCGCATATAAGTAGAAACGATAGAGGCTTCGAGCCATTACGAGCCCTCCTGTCCAAAGATTATTGCAAACGCGGCCATATCTAGATTAATAGTTAGATGCATCAACCTATGGCCTCTCATCAATACTTACCACTCTACGCCTCTTAGCATACAGCCTGGCAGAACAAGAGGGATGGGTCAAATGCCCTATTTTTCGCCCGAGAGGGTCGCGTTTTCTCCGACAGCATCCATATGGGCCCGCGCCACGGGCCTGGTATGGGAAACCAGATGCATCCACGCCATAACCTTCTTTAGCAGGTAAAAACTTCCCTCAACCGCGGGTCCGATGCCCAGGGCAAAGATGAGTGTGCCAATACCCACGGTGCCGCCCAGCAGGAACCCTATCACCAGCACACACACCTCGATAGAGGTACGCACAATCGCCACGCGCAGCCCAGTCAGGGTGTGCAGGCGCATCATTAAGCCATCGCGAGGTCCCGTGCCCAGACGGGGTGTAATGTAGAAGGCCGTTCCCAGGCCAATGACGCCTACGCCAAGTGCATTGCAGAGCAAGCGCCAGAACAGCGCCAGATGTCCTATATCTGGAATAACATTGAAGCGCAAGAGCAGGTCCACGAAGGTTCCAATAAGGAACATATTCAAGATGGTCCCTACGCCGGGGTAGACCTTGAGCGCCAGCGTCAACACAATCAAAGCCGCGCCAACCACGATATTGGCCATACCAAAGGAGAGCGGAGTATGCCTGCTAATGCCCTGGTGAAAAACATCCCAGGGGTCTAGTCCCACACCAGAGCGATAGGTCAGTACGATGCCAAGCGCGTAGAGGAATAAGCCAGCGATAACCACCAGCAAACGCAAAAAATACTTCCATGAAAAGAGAGAGCGCCAGAAGATATGCCGCATGTAGTATCCATTCTCTTATGTATTCTACTCAGGACTTCTCGCCACCTTGTGGCTCGTTTGAGTATATGTGATGGAGTGAGGAAAATGCAGGAGGCATTTTCCTCACTCCATCACATATACCTATAGAAAGCCTATAGTATGTCTGGCTGCGATACAACAGCCAATAAATAGAGCACAGTGCCAACCAATAGGAAGCCTAGGCCATAAAAAAGGGACCCGGCGCTCAATTGAGCACCGGGTCCCTGGTACTGACTGACAGGGCAGTCACTTAGTCGTTGGAGAGATTGAGCCGCCAGGCGCTGCGCCCGTGCGTGGCCGCATAGAGCACGCGTCCGGACTCAGAGATGGTCAGGCTATACACAGCCACCATCGGCAAGCCCTTAGCGGCGGTGCGCCAGTGCGAGCTACCATTACGCAGGACATCGACACCAAAGTCGGTCGCGGCATAAAGGTTGCCGGTCACGCTGTCATAGGCGACGTTCGTGATAGGCTGATCACCCAGGTTAGCGCTGATATCCTTCCACGATGCTTTGCCCGTCGCGGGATTGTAATGGACATCGAACACATGGCCTGTCGTGTTGGGAGTATACGCGTCATACCCCGAGAAGGAGATATAGGCGTGATACTTATCCTTCGGATCAACCGCGATACCGCTGATGAAGCGATTGGGCTGCGCCGAGGTATCGATACGTGTATAGGTCACGTTAGCGGCGGGAGCATTGGCGTTGGTCGAGATGAAGAGACGGCCACGGCGTGTCGCAGCCCAGAGCGTACCCGTATCACTCGGCGCACGCTTAAGGGCTACCACATAGCTGCCACCCTTATCTGTGCCAAAGGTGGAGTCCACCAGGTTGGGACCCAGTGGGACCCAGTCGCCACACTGTACCGTGAAGTCGCCTGTGATCTCGTTGCAGTGCTGATCCAGGTACGCCTGGGGACCACCACTATCCTGCGTGCGCCACACGTGCTCCAGGCCGACAAACATCGTCTGGCTCACCTTGGGATCGCCGATCAGAGGCACATAGAACGAAGCCGCCTCTCCACTCGCGAAGAGCGGGTCCGCCCAGTAATCCCAACCATTGGGATCATTGCCACGGAAGTTGACGTCGCCATTTGGACCATAATAGGTGTGCATACGAATAGTGGGGTTACCAGCGTCAATAACCGAGTTGCCACCATCGCCGCCCACGGTCTGTGTCCAGACGGAGAGGTTTGATGGCGTGCTGGCAAAGGTGCCGTTATCCTGAGTACCACCAATCAGGTCGTGTTTGGGATCCTTCGGGTTGATCGACAAGCTCTGGAACTGAAGGGTTGAGAGACCATCGTTGAGACTGTAAATGCGCGTTGGAATCGCCTTCAGCCATGCTTGACAATCCGTCAGATCAGTCCCCGAGATGCCGCGATTCGCGCAATCGCTGGAGGTATCCGCGAACTGCCCACTTGTACGCACGATGCCACCATCCGAACCCAGGAAGGCAATATCGGGATTGCTGGGTGCGAAGGCGATGACGTGCTGGTCGGGATGCATACCCAGGGGAGGATTCTGGGTATCATTGGTCATGTCGGTAAAGCTAGCTCCAGCATCGGTAGAGCGCTGAACCGCGCGACCATTGGAGGGCGGGGTTGTGGTAAAGATCTCGTCATACTGCATCTGCCCACCAATCCAGACGGTATCTGGATGTCCGGCGGGAGATTCTACTGGCATGTCATAGGTACACTGCCCACCACAATAGTTGTACGATGAGTAGCCAGGAGTACCAGCATTCTGGTTTGACAGGTCGAGCCAGCCAGGATTGGCTGTACCATTCGTCAAAGTGCTGGCCGGCGCATTTGCATCATCGACGCGGTATAGCTGTGCAGCAGAGTTGCCGCTATCGCCAACATAGATGCGCAGTTTATTCCCATTGGGGGCCAACGCGAACTCGGTACGTGAGAGTGAGCTATTGGCAACTGTGCCCTGACCAGCGGAGGCAAAGATCTGCTCAAACGAGCCGTTGTTGCTGCGATACAGGCCATAATCAAAGACAGAGAAGTAGACCTGCGTCGTTGCGCCCTGGTGATAGAAGCGCACTTTGCTTACACCACCACGGAAGAAGTCATTGCCGTTTGGAGAAGAAGGGTCGACGGTATCGCTCTCTTTGCTAAAGACCAGTTTAAAGGTCTTACCACCATCGAGCGACTCGTACAGGCCAACAACTGGCGCGTGGGGAGGTGTAAAACGTCCACCATTGACCGCGGATGAGCCATGGCGCGCAACCGCCGTACCAATGTAGATATGTTTGGCGTTCGTGGGATCGACGGCGACCGAACTAATTGCGCGATCCTTGGCTGCCGGGACACTGCCCTCAACCAGTTTCCAATGCTTGCCATAGTCAGTCGATTTGAAGAGGCCAACGCCTGCCTCGGAGTCGCTTGAGCCGTTCTGCTCGCCTGTGCCAGCATACAGCGTCCGTCCCGAGTGATCATTGGGATCGAGCACAATCGATCCAATCGCATTGGAGGAGAGGCCATCCGAAGAATAGGTCCAATTGGGTTTCGCAGCCAGGCCATTCTCAGTTGACCAGATGCCGCCACCAGCAGCGCCAACCCAGACACGACAGAGCGTAGCATTACAGTCGTTGGCCACTAAAATAACATTCATGCGGCCAGATGTAACAGTAGCGCGCCCAGTGTAGGTAGCCTGAGGTGCAACCTGGGGAGTGCTAGGACCCACAAGCTGCCAGTCACCGTTACTGTTTGACTTGATGTTGGCTGGCATCACCTGCTGGGTAACAGCAAGATGTGCATTATAGGCAGTGTTGACACGCGTATAATCGATGTACGTTTGTGGATAGGCACGATCATCATACTGTTGTGCCGCCGCCTCCGCTTGCCCCTCAGGACCGTCCTCATACAGGGCATCTCCATCGGGATTGTTATAGAGGAAGTGATTGTAATGTGGCTGCACTGGCCTGGCATACGCGGCAGTTGTGCTAAAAAGCATAAGTGCGGCACAAATGCTCGCGATGACATAGCGCCGCCATGTATGGGAGCGAAACATACGCGAAAAACCTCCTTGCTTTTGCGAGGACACGACTGATAGCACAGATTATTTAGTCAGAAATCAGTCAGGTATCTCAGCACGATAGGAACATAGTCTTATCAACTGGATACATCGCGGACCATACCCTACGACCCCATGCACCCTCCAGGCATACGCGGCCCTGGCACATAGCTGTCTCAAAAAGCATGCGCATGTCCGTATATGCTTTTGTTACGTTGTATGTATAGTGGAAGGGAACCAGGCTCTCCCCCAGAGCCGTGTGTGATGAACTGCATCCTATGCAGTGTGAAGGGAACAGGGAAATGCCATGTAAGCACATCAGTAATAGCAAAAGCGACGAAAATGCTTTTGTTGCTTACATGTTTATAAGCATACCGTTAAGTTTAAACAATGTCAATATATATGCAAGAACATGTTTTCAAGCGATCGCAAAATTCTGTGAAGAAACCTGCGTTCCGCCACCAATCGTATCTGGATCTGGAGCTGGATGATAGGCCAGAACAACGCGATATGTTCCCACCGTCCACATACCCGGCGTTGTTGCGGGCTGCATGCCTGGAAATCTGGGTTTAAGCACAATGGTTTTACTCGATTGAGCGGTGATCGCAAGCATACTTGTTGCGGAGAAAGAACCACAGAGACGTTGCACCTGCCAGCCCGCGCTGGTCTGGCGCTCAAGCTGAATAACCGTGCAACTGGAGGGATTGATAGCGGCAAAGATGCTTTGCGCAGAACGATTAGAGATCGTTACCGTTATTGCCTCCTGTCTCGCGTAGGATGTCTTACTGACAATGACCTCCACAGAGGTGGAAGCGCCAGGCGTCTTCTGCGAAGGCACCGGCGTTGGCGCACCAGGAGTAGCAGTTTTTTCGCTGGGAGTTGGAGTCTCCCCTGGCATGGCGCTTGAGCCAAAACCTGGCTGAGCGCCACTCCCGCAAGCAGCCATACCTAATGGCAACACGCAAAGCAAACACAAAGAGAAGAAAACAAATGTACGACGCATATGTATGCACCTCCTTCGGAGATACAACGAAGCGGAGCCAGAAAAGTTCCAGGGCCCGAAACGTCATGCACTGCTAACGCCAAGCATGACGTTTCGGGCATCAAGCTGCACTAGCGATGTACGCTACCCTCCCATTGCTCACGCAATGCCTCAAAGGCTGGAGCGACCTGCACCGCGAAATCATCCCAGTTGCACTCGATCGAGATACGATGATTATAGCCAGCCCGGTGAAGCGCCCGAAAATAGGGGCGCAGATCCTCGCCATGGCGCCCCGGGGCTGAGCGTCCCGCATGTTCTGCCACATGCACATGTGCGAGATTCCGAGCAACGGGGGTAAGGGTCTCAGGAGCCTCACCATTACAGGCCATATGATATGTATCCGCCAGCAAGCGTACATGCGATGCGTTCAGGCTTGCGACAAAAGCCTCTGTTTCACTGACTGTATTGAAGATATTGCTCTCCTCATAGCGCAGAGGTTCCAGCACAAGCTCGACACCATACCTGCTGGCCCAGATATTCCAGTGCTCCAGGTACTCTCCGAGTTGTGACAGGGCCTCATTATGCGCGTAACCTTCTGGACAGGCACGCGCCACGCCACTGCCAAAGACAATCAAACGAATACCGGCCTCCGCCGCTCGTTGGAGGGCTGTTTGCACATAGCGCTCAATACGTGAGCGATCCACAGGTCGCACGGGGGTAGCGATCAACGCCAGGTCCCCGGGCAGGAAAACATTGGCTGTCTCAACAGGAACAGGCAAGGTGCGCGCAAACTGCAGCTGCTCCAGAAAAACATCTCTGGGCGCCTCTGGCACTAGAAAACGCTGCACACTCTCCTCAAGATAATCAAAGGGAATTGTTTTGAGTGCGGCAACCTCGCGCATGGGTGCACAGATACCAAACCTCATCGTAAAGTCTCCTCGCTTCCTGCCTACTATACGCTCTTGTATACCAGTCTTGCCCTATTATACGTTATTCCTCTGTAGAAACTTCGATCACGATAGCGTCCAGGGAATCTTCCTCAGTTCAGACGGTGTGATCGATCTTAGCAGGCCAGAGTACGGCATCGCCCGCCTGGATCTCGCGTTCCTCTCCTCCTGGGCTAGCGTTCCCCCCAGCCACCCCCGCCTGGTGAGGCAATGGTCAGACGATCCCCTGGGGCCGCATGGAAATGGATCTTGCCCGGCAGAAGCTTCTCTTGCCCCTCGTGAACGAGACAATTCTCGCCACGCTGACCCGGCTCTCCACCTTGCAGGCCATAGGGGGCGAAGCGCCGCCGCTCAGTGAGTAGCGTGACATCGGTGGATACCTCAAAGGTAATCTCACGCACAAGGCCATCACCACCTTGATGCTTTCCCTGACCGCCCGAGCCTGCGCGCAGCTCATAGCGGCTGATACGCATGGGATAGGCGTATTCAAAGGCCTCTACCGGCGTATTGAGCGTGTTGCTCATATGCACATGCGCGCCCGAGAGACCATCCAGCTCAGGATGTGCCCCCATACCTCCGCCCATGGTCTCATAGTAGGCAAAGGGCTGGCCTGTTCGTGGATCAATCCCTCCGGCGGTAATATTGTTCATTGTACCCTGCCCGGCGGCAGGGATAGCCTCCGGTAGCGCCTGGGCCAGCGCACCAAAGATGGCATCGGTAATGCGCTGCGAGGTCTCAACGTTTCCCTGGGCCACCCCCGCCGGAGGACGTGCATTGACCACCGTTCCAGCGGGCGCGATGACCGTCACTGGCGCAAATGTTCCGTGATTCATGGGAGCATCTTCGGGCATCAGGCAGCGCACGGTATAGTAAGCCGCCGACTTCGCCACCGCCGCCACGGTATTGATATTCCCACGCACCTGCGAGCTACTCTCTGAGAAATCGACCGTCATAGCTTCGCCGCTAACGGTCACGCTCACCGCTATTTTCACTGATTCCTCGCCGATGCCGTCATCATCGAGATAATCCTCGAAACGATAGGTTCCATCGGGCATATTCGCGATGGTCGCGCAGGTGATGCGCTGGGCATAAGCGATTAGCTCCTCAATATGCGCTTGCAGCGTGGGCAGACTCCAACGCGCGACCATTTCCTCCATGCGGCGAACGGCGGTGCGATTGGCCGCCACCTGAGCCGCCAGGTCGCCTCTGCGCTCAGCAGGCGTACGCACATTGCGCAAGAGCAACGAGAGCAGAGGCTGATTGGGCTGCCCTGCCTCCCACAACTTGACCGGGGGAATAATGATCCCCTCCTGGTAGATCTCGCTAGCAAGTGGCATGGAACCTGCGGAGATGCCGCCTACGTCTGAGTGATGCGCCCGGTTGGCAGCGAAGCCAATTAAACATGACTCGTTCTGAATTTCGGCATAAATGGGTGTGATCAGGGTAATATCGGGCAGGTGGGAACCGCCCAGGAAGGGATCGTTGAGCGCAATAATGTCGCCTGGGGCGAAATGGTCGAAGGTCGTGAGCGCGGTCGCAACCGAGTCGGGCATGGCGCCAAGATGCACGGGAATGTGAGCCGCCTGAGCGATCAAACGCCCCTGCACATCGAAAAGTGCGCAGGAGAAGTCGCGGCGCTCCTTGATATTGGGTGAATAACTGCTAAGCATCAAGACGGTTCCCATCTCCTCAGCGATGGCGGTCAGAGCGCTGCGAAAGATCTCCAGGCTGATGGGTGTTACCTTGCGTGACTCAATCATGCGGATTCACCCTCCTCTACGTACTCAAGCACCAGGTTGTTGACGACATCAACAGAGCCACGCCAGTTAGGTGGTAGGACGGTAGTTGTATCATATTGCACAATAATCGCTGGGCCTTGCAACACGCCTCCCACCGGCAGTGAAGCGCGCTCGTATACCGGCACCTCGTACGCGAGCGCCTCGCCCATCGCGCCCGTGAAAAGAGCCTTGCGCTGGGCAAACGGACGCACATCCACCTGTTCCTCAGCCTCTCTGCGCTCATAGGCGGGCTTATCACCTACCCCACGCGCCTTGAGGCGTACGTTTACAACCTGCACTCGCTCATGACTATCGCTATACCCAAAGCGCTGCTCGTGCATGCGATGGAAGTCCAGCACTGCCTGCGCCACATCATACCCATAGGGGATGAGCAGTTCATAGGCCTGCCCAACATAGCGCAGGTCCAGGTAGCGCTCGATTTGTATATCTTCAGGAGCGATACCCTCATGCGCTAAATCCTCGCGTCCCTGTTGCTCCAACTCACCCAGGACCGTGGTCGCAACTTCCTGAGCCTCTTCAGCGGGAAGCATGATTGTGCGTACATAGTCCTTTAATGTATCTGCGACCAGGCTTCCAAGCGCCGAGAGCACGCCTGGGACAGTAGGAATCAGCACACGTGGAATACGCAGGGCGCTCGCCAGTTCACAGGCATGGAGCGGTCCCGCGCCACCAAAGGCCACCAGGACAAAATCGCGTGGATCACACCCACGCTCCACTGAAATAACGCGTATGGCCGCCTCCATATTGGCGTTCACAACACGGATGATACCCAGAGCAGCCTCTTCAACTGATCCCCCCAGCCGCTCCGCAATGGCCTGCATTGCCTGCTGCGCAGCCTGTGCATCCAGTTTCATTGTTCCTCCGAGAAAGGCCTCGGGTATCAAGCGCCCAAGCACAACATGAGCATCAGTGACCGTGGCGGCACTTCCTCCGCGCCCATAGGCGGCAGGCCCGGGATTCGCCCCCGCCGAGATTGGACCTACACGCAACGCTCCACCTGTATCAAACCAGCCAATGCTGCCCCCGCCCGCACCCACAGTGTGAATATCGATCATCGGCAGGCGGGTTGGGTAGCCTCCAATCATGCCATTGGTTGTCTCGGTCGCGGTCCCATTGATAAGGGCCACGTCGGTCGAGGTCCCGCCAATATCGAAGGAAATAGTCTGCGTGAATCCCGAGGCCTGCGCAACAAAGGCGGCCCCAACGACACCGGCGGCGGGTCCCGAAAGCAGGGTTCTGGCTGCTTCGCTCCGCGCCATCGCGCTTGAAATCGAGCCACCATTAGATTGCATAATGCGCAATGTGGTACGCGAGGACAGTTCCTGCTCCAGGTGCTCCAGGTAGCGCGCGATCAAGGGGCCGATGTAGGCGTTCAAAACGGTGGTACTCGTGCGCTCATATTCGCGAAACTCGGGCAAAACGCTTGAGGAGGCTGACACATAGAATCCTACCTCACGCGCACGCGCCGCCACACGCCGCTCATGCTCAGGATTGGTGAAGCTAAAGAGGAGAGAGATCGCCACAGCCTCCACGCCAGCAGATTGTAAGGCGTCCAGTGCGCGCTCCAACGAGGCTTCATCCAGCGCGATAAGCACCTCCCCTCGCTCATTTAAGCGTTCTTTGACTTCTACGCGTCGTTCACGAGGCACCAGGGGAGGGACCTTTTGCGGGCGCAGACTATACAGCCTGGGGCGCGTCTGCCTGCCGATCTCCAGGATATCGCGAAAGCCTGCCGTCGTGATCAAGCCTGTGGGGACACCTTTCTGCTCTAGAACGGCATTTGTCGCCACAGTCGACCCATGCACCAGGACCTCGATATCCTCTAGAATACCCAGCTCGCGCAATCCCTGAAGAATGGCTCGCGAGGGATCCTCGGGCGTTGAGAGCACTTTATGAACTTTGAATCCGCCATCACGCAACAGCACAATGTCGGTAAATGTCCCCCCAGTATCAACTCCGACCAGCAAGTGTGTCATGTATGCAAGCTCCTTAGCAGGTGGTTAGAGTACCGCAAATCTTACCCATAGCATATAACATAGGAGCACCTCAGGCGAAGGGCCAACGTTCTCCACCAAACAGCAATAGCCGTTACCTATATGCCAAGCAACTGCATACATTGTCTCTTTAAGAAGGAATATCATTAACCCAAAACACAAAGCGAAGAGGGCCGATACATATTCAGCCCTCTTTGCTTTGAGATGGTAGAACAGACGCTAGAAAAATGGGTGCGGATAGGGATTTATCTCGCCCACTGTCAGCGGATGACTCTGATAACCCAATGTATATGGCAGTTGCTGCAGGCGCTCGAACCCGGTAACGCGGCGATTAGACTGCCCAAAGGTCATGGGAAGCATCCCAGGCATGAGCACTTTCACACAGTGTAGGCCACAAGTACTGTGTTCTGGCGCGGTCTGATCGACGACCATAATATCAATACCACGCTTGAGATAGTAGCTAGTGAGTGATTCCAGGTCTTCGCGCAAGTCCAGACACTCTGACGGTTGCACATAAAAATCACGAAATCCCTCCTGGAAGGTTTGCTGGCGTGGCGTGTGATAGAGAAAGTCTAGCCGCTCAAAGGCCTCCGGGAGGTAGTATACCAGTGGGTGCTGATCCATGTTACGCACCAGATTCGAATCCGCGAGCAGCTTCAGGGCCTCGGCTCTGTTGTGTTGATTCAACCGGCGCGGAAAAGCCAGGAACATGGCAAACTCGCGCAGTGCTTTCAACATAGCTTGCTCAGGATGAGGGTGTGAACCAGCCGCGACAAAGGCCTTTGGCATCTCGTCTCGATTTTTTTCATCGACGCATAACAAGCAGACGCAGGGAACCGCGTGATCCAGGGTGATATTAAAAGCGCGGATCGTATACCCTGAATGATACTCAAGGTGTTCAATAAGCAAACGAATCGTAGGATCATCAAGCGAACGCAGATCCAGGCGCGGCACCTGGAGCCGAGCATACCACGTGAGTAAGAAAGCATCGCGCTCAGCTACTTCGAGCATGCCATGGAAGATTGCCTCTTCCTGGCAATTCCCAAGCGCACAACCATTGGATATTTCGAAGGCAAAAACTGGATTGTCTTTGCTTGCGGGAACACTATAATAAGCGCAGTGTTCTGGGATGAGGAGAGGGGCTTGCCTCTGGAAGGAATACCCCCACACCCAGCGGCAGAGCAGATCATGATGATATGGGATCAATTGACGACAGGCATGGGTCTGCCTGTGCTGCTCGTATTGTTCTGAAGTATGCAGTCCCAGGACAGTGGGATCAAGCACCGATTGCCCGTCTCGGACGAGCTGGTTGTAGCTCGCTTGCACTGTGGTGCGTTTTCCTCTGGGACGCGAGCCAGCATAACGCTCAATGGCCTCAAGCACGGAGACCACCTTGCTCTGCTCTGGGCGTAACGTACAACCAGTGCCGGTCATTGTCTCTCCAGCCGAGAAGAGATGCGATGAGGTTGTCGGCAAAAGATTTGCATTCTCTACGACAAGCGTAGAGATCAGCCCCGTCTGCGGTTCAACGTACGTTGAGAGAATCTGTTCGGGAGTGGCCGATGGCTGACTGATACGGTAGGAAAACACATCCGCCTTAGGCCGCGATTGGAGTTCAATGACTGCCTGATCAGCTTCATCGCTGGGAAGCTGTCCACAGTCAGGACAGGCAGGAAATGGAAGGAACGCATGACTGCGGCACTCTAGCGTTGCCAGTGAGAGAGTGAACAGAGCACTCTCCGTCTGGAGCTGGCCTGCTTGCTGCAAATACATGACAACTTCCCTGCTGGCAAGCGCTGCCAATGTCTCCAGACTGAAGGATGAGAGCCAGGGCTGTGAGGCGACTGGTTCTCGCTCATGAGAGAGATACTGGTGCAGAAGCTCACGATCACCCTCAAAGGACGCAGCCCCTAATTTACGTAGCTCGGCACAGCTTACGCATCCCTGCTTGTGGGGAACAACACAGGGTCCAAGCATACCTTCATCAAATTGCGTGTACACAGGAAGCAGCGCTACACCAGCTTGCAAACAACGCCGATTGAGCGCCCGAAGCGTTCTAGGCGCCCAGGTATCGCTGCAATACACAATGATGCTACACGCTGCTAATTGCTGGGAAGAACTCTCTGTCGTCAAAGGTATGATTTGATATGTGTTCTCAAGATGACGCTTCACCTGCTGGTGGATGAGTCCCTGCCCAATAAGCCCAATCGAGTAGTTCTGCTTCTCACTCATGAGATTATCTCCCCTCCTGCGACACTTTTCCGCTTAAAAGCACACGCACAATATATGGCAATACCTGGGTCAGGGCCGGATCATGATCCAACAGCACGACAAACGCTTGCAAACCATTCTTCTGCAATTGCTGTAATAACCACTCATTCCTGGCTGACCATGCACCTGGCAATGTGTAATCTGGCACAAGCACCTGGTCACCACGCAGATTGACCGCAAAATCTGGGACAGGACTTAGCGCGTATGCAGGCTGTTGAAAGTAGGTGGCCTGATACTGCTGCAATGCCTGTTCCAGTCCCCTGTTCAAGGCCTGAGCGCTATCGCAATGTGTGCTGTATGCAACGGCCTTCTCACCGGCACACACAGCAAAGGTTGGAACACCTAATGGGCCAGTGATATCGTAAGCGGTAATCTGCTCACCTGCTGCTTTGAGCTGGCGAGAGAGGTAGGCCCCTGCTGGAGTTGAGCATGCCCTTTCAAGGTCAATCCGGGGATATGGCTGCTGTGCGGTCTTCAATCGGGCAACAGTGAGGTAGCAACACCAATCCAACAGTGCCTGGCAGATCGCTTCCTCCCAGGTCATTCCGGACCCAATCCCTCGCTCATGCTCGCAGGAAGAAGAGAAAACAGAGATCGCTGGCACAAGCGCGGCCTGTTGCGTCTGCAAATCCAGCGCCCAGGTCCACATCTCACTTTCTGAAGAGGACGCATTTAGAGCAAGCAATTGCTCGAATGCTATGGTAGGCAAAGCCGCTTGTTGTACCGCTTCAAAAGAAAGCAATCGTCGTTGGTCCACACAATTGGCTGCATAGCGCTCACAGGCTTTTTGCGCTACACGCGTTCTCGCGCCTCTTGCGTCTATGCTTGCCGCAACAACGCTGAGGGTTTCCGGGTGATCTTCCCTGGATAGGAAATGAGATATCTTGACCTTATATACTGCGAGAGGCAGCCTCACAAAGTGACTGTTCTCAACCGCTGTAAAGAGTCCCACGCGCGCATCACCACAATGAGCAAATTTTTCCAGGAAGCGGTCCGGATCAACTGGCTCCTGCTGCTGCACGCTATGCATCCGCTCCAGGAACTGCGATGCGGTTTGGGCAGTAGTATATTGACAGGCCTGACAATGAGGGTGCGGCAGAAAGGTGTGACTTTCACTCACGAATGTTTGAGTGTGAAACACGCTTATCTTTCCGCCAGTTTCCGTAGGGCTAGCTTGCGTAAAATGCCGAAATACGTCAAAGAGCAGTCGATTGGCAAGTATGCTAGATCCCTGCGCGACGGCAGGTTGGCGAATAGAGGGCAGTGGCAGATCGCGAAATTCATAGTGTGCAGGCTGGTCTGCATCAGCCAGGTTGGCTTGCAAGCGTCGCCATGCGCATTCCCAGCAGGCATCAGTCTCTGGACATACCAGCGGGCCAATCCAAGCATGATCATCAACCGTGATGGCCTGGAGCAGCGTTTTCCCCTCCTCAATGCACAGCCTGTTTAAGAGCTGCGCGTGTGCTAGCATGGGGCTTTGTGCAATGTGAAGAATGGCGTCGTAAGCCTGGATAGTATGGCGCACCTCAGCCTCGTTAGCCCATGGGAGAGGATCGATCACATGCACATCTCCTGCTGAAGCATCACTTGCACACAAAGCCAGCGCTTCCTGGCGGAAAAGCTCGTCTTCTGACGTTGTGATTGTGCTGATGTTCTTTATGCCACATTGGCGGCTGGCCTGGATGAGCAAAGCACAAGCAGGCCCATCACCAATAAGCAGAAAGCACTTGTCACGAAACGCTTCAAATCGATGGGCGGCCGACGTTTGAAAGGACTCAATGAAAGCAATGTTTGACGCATAGCTTTCTTGCTCTAGTGGGTGAAGCGTATGCGGCTGATCCTGGCTACTATCAGTAAGAAAATGATGGGCTAACAATTTCTCGATCAGATTCGTCACCATCCGTTTTCTATCTGCATCCAGGCCTTCTGTTATCTCTTCAAGTGTCATATTGCTATCGAGATGGGGAATGAGTTGTTGTAAGAGCAGATATAAGCTTTTTCCTTTCAGAATGAGGCGGTTATTGTTTCCACGTAAATAGACGCCATCGGGCAGAGGGACACAGTAAGTATCTGCCTTCCAGGTTGGCTGCATATTTCGCATTGACATAGATTTCATTCCCCTTTGTGGGTGTCCTTGTTCAGGATCGTTAAGATCCTGAACAAGGACTGAAAAGCATCCCATTTCTAGAGAGAAAGTTATCTCAACAATGCTCTGCTACCTGATATATACAGAGCCAGCTAACTTTCCCTGTTGTGGTCAGGCAAGCTTAGCCCCAGCCGCCACAGCTTCCGCAACTCCAACCTCCGCAGCTGCCACAACTCCAGCCTCCACAGCTGCCACAGCTGCCACAGCTGCCACAGCTGCCACAGCTGCCACAACTTCCACAGCTGCCACAACTTCCACAGCTGCCACAGCTGCCACAACTTCCACAACTTCCACAACTCCAGCCTCCACAACTTCCACAACTCCAGCCTCCACAGCTTCCGCAACTCCAACCTCCACAGCTGCCACAGCTCCAGCCTCCACAGCTGCCACAACTCCAGCCACAACTCCAGCCACAGCCTCCACAACTCCAGCCATGGCAACCACAGCCATGGCAACCACAGCCAGCACCCTGAATACGACCAATTCCAGGAACCTCAACCTCTTCCAGATCTTCATCTGTCAGATCTATAAAATCCACAAGCTGTTCGGAAAGCTTTTTCTCTCTCGCCTGACTGTTGTTATTAGTCGGTTTCATAGTTTGTTTTCCTTCCTGCTTGGAGCTTGTAAGTGGTCGTTAGTTCGCTCAAAGGTTCCCTGCGGAAAGCTTTCTCTCTCGCGCCTAACTATTGTTATTAGTTGTTTTTTTCATAGTTTGTTTTCCTTCCTGCTTGGAGCTTGTAGGTGCCTGTTAGTTCGCTCAAAGGTTCCCTGCGTTAACTTCCGCGACTAGGCATCCATAAGTCGCTTACAAGAAAAGTATGGTTATACCTACCAAATCGATTGATTCGCATTTATTTTTGGATTCACAAAGGGGGGTTACTCCAGCAAACACGTTCTAATACTTCAAAATCAGCTCTCGAATCGTGAAATTGCTGTCACAATGGACCTCCCTGGCGATCCAGTCAGGCAGCAGATGCTGGGAGAGGAGAAGTTGAATGGCTCGCCGGCAGCAAGAGGTACATAGTATGCCATGCAAAGGCATGAGTATTCATGGTACAATAGAAGATGCGACAGTTCCAGGTTAGCTTATACCATTTTTTAGGTGTCAGAGAAAGGGAAAATAGCGACATCTTTTGTACTGTTGTTTCCTATACATTTCGTAGAGCGCTCGTATAACTTCTTAGCAAGCATGTTGTGGATGAGGAAGGTAGGGTGCGTGTGGAGCCGAAAACCAACAGTCAATTGTATGCCTCTGGAGTACAAGCAGCAGGGAAGCACCAATCGATGGAACTAGTACCAACTATGCAACTAGAGCCGATCCTGGAGCATCTCTCCAGTGGGGTCGCACTGCTTGATGCCCATACCCTGAATATTCGCTATGCCAATTCCTACCTGCGTACGCTGATGAGCGAGCCATGGAGCAGCTATCAGGAGGTGCGTGGACGACATATACGCGAGATTCTCCCCGCAGAAGTCTTTGCAGCGGCCCTACCACGTCTGCAAGAGGTCGCCAATACCCATCACGCTCTGCGCTACACTGAGGTCCCTTATGAGGGCCTGCTAGAGACACGTGGACGGACCTACTGGCAGGTGGGTTTAGAGTATGTGCACGTGTCCTATGATGGGCAGGAGGCGCGGCCAATGCTCCTGATCACGCTCGAGGATGTGACGGAGCAGGTACGCTCTCGCCTGCATTTGAACGCGATTCATAACATCTCGGCGGTCATCGCCGGTCCCACGGGCCTCCCCCAGGTGCTTGATGGCATCCTGCAAGCCTTGAACGAGATGATCGGCGCCAAGCGCTGCGCGATCCTGCTCACCGAGCAGGCCACGACAGAGGAAGAGCGCAGCCCGGCCCAAACGCCTGAAGCGCAAGCCCGGCCTTTACGCTTTATACGCATCGCCGCCCGCAAGGGCATCCACCCCATGTCCTATAAGTGGAGTCCCGAGGAGAGTCAGCACACCCTGCTGGCCCAGGTAACCGCGAGCCGTCACGCCCTGATCATCCCCAATACCAGTACCCAGCCCGAGCTGGAGCTGCCGTTGATCGATGATCATGGCACGCCTCGCCGCCCTGGCTCCGCCCTGTGTGTGCCCATTCATGTTCCCTACGAGGGTGATACCGTCGCACCGGCTCAGCCTGCGACAACACCCGATATAAATATAAATACCCGCAGCATCCTGGGCACCATTGAGGTCTACCATAAGCGAGCCCGGGGCTTCCCCGCTGAGGAGGTTCAGCTCCTGGAGCGCTTCGCGCAACAGGCCGGGCTGGCCATTCATAACGCGCGCCTCTTCCGTGGTATCGAGAACTGGGCCAGGACCGCGAACCGCCAGGCACACCAGCAGCAGAATATGATGCGCGCGATTCCCGATGGTATCGTCATCTTTGATCCCCGCTGGCGCGTGGCCGATGCCAATCCTGCGGCCTGTCAGCTCTTTGGCTGGGGCGAGGAGATCCAGGGCCTCACTATCCAGGAACTGGTGGCACGCTGCGTGCCACTGCTGCCACACGAAGTCACGGCCAGCCAGGACTTTATTGCCGTCCTGGAGGAGCGCGCGCTCAACCGCGTCATCGATGAGATGAAGCTCATCAGTCCTGGTGGGGAGAGCTACACCCTGCGCTGCTCCTATACGCCTATTCGTGATGACTCGGGCGATATCTTCGCCTTTATCATTGTCTACCACGACATCAGCGAAGAGGCTGCGGCCATGGAGCGCATCGAGGCCGAAGTCATTAAACGGACCGCTGAACTGGCCCAGCGCAACACAGCCCTTCAGCAAACCAAGGCTCACCAGGAGCTTACCAATGCCCGCCTACAACTCCTGCTCACCCGCATGCCCTCAGGCGTGCTCCTCGTCAATGCCCCGAACACGCACATCAATCTCATCAATCAGCGTGGCATCCAGCTCTTACAAAAGATGGGCCTGTCCCTGGAGCCTCTTGATGATCCAGACCAGGCAGCTCAAAACGCCATTGGCCTCTGCTATGACACCTTGCTACGTAGCGTCACCATGTATAACTCAACCGGGCAAGTGGTGCCGTATGAAGAACAGCCTATGTACCTGGCACTACACAAAGGGCAGGCCAGCGAGGCCGAGTTGAATATGACGCGTGAAGATGGCTCGATCACGTGTATGCTCGTCAATGCGGCCCCAATGCTCTCACCAGAGGGAGCCATCACCAGCGCCGTTGTTGTAATGCACGATATTAGCCGGACCAAGGCCCTGGAGCGTGCGCGCGAAGATCTCTTCAATACCATGGCCCATGAATTGAAGACGCCTCTGGCAAACATTCGAGCCCATCTGAGCGCACTCCTGACACCCGACCTCAAGCTCACCCAGGAGGAACAATCAGGCTATCTGCAAACCGCAGACGAGCAAGTAGAGCGCCTGGTAGGTATGGTCAACCATTTTCTGGATGCCTCACGGGTGGAAGCGGGAGCGCTACGACTTGACCAGGAGCCAATCATCATCCCAGAGCTTTTTGAAGACCTGCAAGAACGCCTGGAGGCCCTGATCCTGGGTTCCAGCCGCCAGTTACAGATCACGGTCCCCCCAGAGGTACCAGCAGTAGAAGGCGATTATGAGCTGATTATGAGTGTACTCACAAACCTGTTGAGTAATGCCTTTAATTACGCCCCGGATGGCGATATAATTCAGCTAGAGGCGGAAATTGTCAGGGGTGGGAAGCAGCGAGGCGCGACAGGGGTCACCCTACGCGTCACCGATCACGGTCCGGGTATGAGCGAGGAGCTACAGAGAGCCATTTTCAAGCGCTTTAACACCTTCGCTGCAATGCGCAGTCGTTCCCAGGAGCAGCCTACCCCAACACGCAAACGTGGCGCCGCGCGCTGGAGTCCTGGCACGGGCTTAGGGCTCTACATCAGCCGGGGCATCATCGAGGCCCATGGTAGCAAGCTGACACTCCGCACCAGCCCGGGTCAGGGAGCCAGCTTCGCGTTCACGCTTCCGCTCTACGTGACACAGCCAGCAGGGAAACATTAGAGGTGACCCGACGCTGCTCATGGAGTTTGACAAAATAATGTGGAAAGAACCCTAGTAAATTCAATCGATCTGCAATGCAAGCGATAGGTGTTTTTTTCGGTAGGGACCAGCTTTAGCGCGTCCGAAGGCGATTAATCGCACTTCGGCGCTAGCCAAAAACGCTTCTGTTTCGCCATCGTGGGGTGGACGCGTTTCCCAGACAAAGAACGGCTTGCGCCACACTGCCATACATGGCATTCGGACGCGCTAAAGCTGGTCCCTACCAAGGTTATACCGGTCTGGGAAGGGACAGCACAACATGGCAGCCAGCGAAAAAAAGACGCGTATACTCTGTATTGAAGATGATGCCCAGATGCGTACCTTTCTGACTGCGCAGCTCAAGGCACGTGGTTTTCAAACGCAAGCCGTACGCGATGGAGCACAAGCCATCGATGTAGCCGCCATCTTCCAGCCCCAGCTCGTGTTGCTCGATCTGTCGCTACCCTCCCTGGATGGTCTGACCTTTCTGCGACGATTGCGCGAATGGAGCAAGGCACCCGTGATCGTCCTCTCGGCCCATGATGAGGAGCCAATCAAGATCAAGGCGCTGGACATGGGTGCCGACGACTATCTCACCAAGCCCTTTAGCTTAAACGAGCTACTGGCGCGCATACGCGTCGCGCTCAGGCGGAGCGAGGAGACGGACCGACTGCGCAACAATGCGGTGGCAGAGCAGCAGCGTCCAGGGTATAGCTATGGTGGACAGAATGGACTCCAGGTCAACTTTGCCCGCAGGCAAGTCATCGCCAATGGGCAGGAGGTACATCTCACCCCAACTGAGTATGACCTGCTCTGCGAGCTTACACGCCATCCCGGTAAGGTACTCACACACCGCGAACTGCTACAGCGCGTGTGGGGATCAGACTATAGTGGAGAGAACACCTACCTGCGTACCTTCATCCGTCACCTGCGCCGAAAGTTGGAGCCAGATCCAGCCAATCCACGCTTCCTGCACAATGAACTGGGGGTAGGCTACTATGTGCCTGCGCCCGATGCCGAAAGCAACCTGGAAACAGAGGCCCAGGGTACCCCCTCACAGCCGTAAACCAAGATCAGGCGCAGCCGCATACATTTCAATATTTTTTCACACCATTTTCACAGAACGCGCCTGATCTTTACGTCTTTCTCACTCCTTTTCGGGTACACTATAAAAACGGAGGCAGAAGAACTCGCGCCTCCGCGTCGCACCAGTCGACGCACCGCCTAGCGGTACATCATCACCTCAGCGGGATGCAAGTGATATGCACAACATACAAGCGGCGAGTGACCAAACTGGTCGTGACGACCATGTGAGCTTGTCAAAAGGAGCACAGGCACTGCAACAAGTATTGGCCCAACCGACAAAAGAAGTACTGGCAATGCAAAAGCCTCTCAAGCATCTCTTAGTGGTTGAGGACGATCTTGATCTTGCGAGCCTCGAAGCGAATTTCCTGGCAACTCATGGCTTTACTGTTATCACCGTACACAATGGAGAGGATGCCATAGCTTTCTTGCAGGGCAGTCTCCCTGATATGGTCGTACTCGACATCGAACTGGCTGGCAGTTTAGACGGCTGGCAGGTGTTACACTTCCTGCGACACCGCGCCAACGTCCCGGTTTTGCTGACGACAAGCGCGATTGTGGGGGTACGCAAACAGCTACGAGACCATGCAGAAAGCCGAGCGACGCTCGACCACCTGGCAAAACCGTACACCATGCCTTCACTCCTCAAACAGGTGCAGCGCATGTTGATGGTCGCCCCCAATTCGTAAGCCATTGATTCTTCACTAAGGAGGTTCATATGGATCGCAAGGAAGATCGAGATATCCTGCGCAAGGGTGGTTTCGCTGAGAATGAAGTAGTAGAGTTGAGTAAACTGCGTGCCTTCCACGCGGAGAAAGAGAAGCAACAGGCAGCAGCTACGAAGCGTCGTCTGGAGTTTATTCGCTGGCTCGTCGTCACTGGAAAGTTGAGCGACCAGATCGCTTGATGAGGAAATATACCAGCGCTTTCGCCTGGAACAGATACACAACCGGTTTCTAGAAAGCCAGATAGACAAGCTTCGAGCAGAAAGCTTAGAAATGGCTTAGAAACCGGTTGTTTTGGTTATTGATAAAAAAACACCACAAAAACATAATAAAGAAACCATGGATGCCGCAAGAAATTTCTGCATGTGGCAGCATCCATGGTCCCGAACGAATCAGCACTAGTCTGGGTCTTTTTCCCATACCCCACCTACTTCTAGCCAGCACCTATGAGTGCTGCAGGTGAGGAGTAGGCGCCACCAAGACATCGAGCAAAGCCAGGAGCGAGTCCTCAGGCTCCTGCTCCGACGAGCGTAGCGCCTTCATCGCCTCTTCGATGTCCTCATCCGAGAGATACTGAGGCAGAGGCAAACGCGAGACAGTATTTAGAATATTCTCAATAACCCCCACTGGGGGCTCCATCTGCCCAAGCTGGCTAAAGAGCCTGTCAACCTCATCATCCGCCATGAAATCATCAGCGTTCTCGACATTATTTACAATATCTGCATTGAAGAAATCTTTATCAAATGACTGCTTGTCCATATCTGCTCCCTCTTTGTTCGTATGTATTGCTTCTAAGCATATCACGAACAACATAAGAAAGGAGTTTCAGATTTCCAAGCATTCTTATCTAATTTTTAAAAATTCCCTTTATTAGCTTAGATAGTAGCCTTCAATGTCTGCCACTGGAGCGCAAGTGCCTGGCGCAGCAATGGGCGTGCACGCTGGAAGTAGGTCTTCGCGGTCGCCTCAGGCATTTTCAAGGTACGGCCAATCTCTGAGAAGCTCAACTGACCAGCATAACGCAGTAAGACAACCGAACGAAACTTGGGAGGGAGATTATCGATAGCCTGGCGCAAGGCGCGCTGCAAATCATTATGTTCAGCAGTCTCATCAGGCAGTGGGCTATTGTCGGGCATGATATCCAGCGGAGAAAGATCATCATCGTCACTGGAAGACTCCAACTCGGAGAAGTGAATCGCACGCTTGCGGCGCAGCTCATCGAGACAGCGATTACGCGCGACCTGGAATAACCATGCCTTCAAAGGCTCACCAGTACGCAGCTTTGGCATGGAAATATATAGCTGCAAGAATACTTGCTGAAGAATATCGTTTGCCAGGTCATAGTCGCCAAGGCAATGGCAGATAAAGTTAAACAGCGCCACGTTATAGCGGCTGACCAGCATTTCAAAACCAGTCTGATCGCCAGCCATTGTGCGCTGGACGAGCATACCATCGGTAATTTGAGCGGCTTCATTCTTCGCCTGGGATTTAGAGCGTTCACGTACTTGCATTCTTGTTCCAACCTCGCTTTCTCTTTGTCCCCTATAGAGTAGCCTCTTCAGGTTGGGAATTCAAGTATTTGGGGGGGTTATAAACTCTGCTATAAACGACTTTAAGCGTAAACTAACAACATTAAGACCACATAAGCTTAAGCTTAGAGAGATTTTAATCGATTCCTAATCTTCCTCTAATCGTTCTTTAAGCGATCTCTAAGCTTTCCCAGGGGCGGGGTGAGGTTGGAACTGCAAGATAACTACATATAGTACGAAGCGCCAATCCCAAAGAGATACAAATCGTTAACTATTGCGAGACTTCGGATGTGCTAAGACAGCCAAATAACACATCTTAGAACATTTAGCTACACCGTTACACAGAGACGTTTATTCGCAAGCTGGGAGGATAGAAAAAGGCCCCTTCAGCGGTGTGAAGAGGCCTCTGCCAAGCAATTCTTAAGCATTGCTAGCTGGGCTTAAGCTTTGTGCTGTGTTTTCTGAAAAAGTTAAATGCGTGCGAGGTTGGGCGAGCTTAGTAAACGGCTCAGGAACTGGTTCGCGGTGCGCTTGTCCACCCGCTTGCCGATGCGCGCCAGCAGGACGTTGCTTGGCTCCATGCTGACATTGGGTTCGGTGGTGGGATACTCGATAAAGCCTTGCGAGCCGAAGAGGCGCGAGATCAGCTCGCGATAGCGATAGACAGAAATGCCCAGGCTCTCCGTATCCCAGTGCCAGGAGAGGCCAATGGCGAAGAGAATCATATCTTCAAGGGCGTCCAGTTCCAGGGCAAAAGCCAGCATATTGCGCGCAATACCCGCACCGCGCCAATCGGAACTGACTTCAATCGCGACCTCGTAGAGATTCTCAATGCCCTCCCACCATTCATCGGCGGGGGCAATGGTCACCTGACCTACGATGGCCCCAAGGGGAGTATGAGCCAGGGTCAACGCGCAATCGGGACTACGCGCAATATCGAGCAGTAATTGATGCTCGCGCTCTGGCAGACGCGCAAAGGTGCGCAAGCCGGGGTCGGGCCGCAAACGCTCCACCAGCGAGGCCGGGCAGAAGTCACGCAAGAGTAAAGGGCCTCTAGGGGTCTCCAACGAGCGACTACGCGAGGGCGAGGTCGTAGGATCTCGATTGAGATGGAGGAGGTCGAAGAGGCCCGCCAGGGGGGAGCGATGGCGTCCAGCAGGGAAGGCCTGGCGCACCGAGGGGGGAATCACCAGGTGGCGCACCAGGGCCGCCGTGTGGCGATTGGTGCTGCTGATCGACATCCGGCGTGGCTGGGCGGGAAAATGCTCCACGCTGTCCATAAAGGTGAGCGGAAAGTCGTGTGGCATGGAGGATTTCCCCATTACCGACTGCGCCGCCTCGTCATCCTCCCTGACCGCGAGCCAGATAGGACGCCAACGCTCAACCCACGGCTCGGGCAACATCTCTGGCAGCTCCTGCCCCGTCATCTCGGCCCAAACCATGCTCCAGGCACGCGGAACCACGCGATAGAGCGCATAGCCACCACCACCAACGGCCACCCAGCGCCCCTGGCTATATGCATCCGCCAGGCGGCGAGCCATCTTGATCTGGGCACGAATGCCACGCATCGTCAGGCTCAGGTGTGTCAGCGGGTCCCAGGCATGGGTATCACAACCATGTTGCGTCACAATTACATCAGGCGAGAACGAGGCCACCAGCGGCAAGAGTAGCGATTCCATCATCTCAATATAGGAGTCGTCTTCGGTGAAGGGTTCCAGCGGCACATTGACCGCGAAGCCGCGCCCACTGCCACTCCCGGTCTCCAGGACATCCCCAGTCCCTGGAAAGAGATAGCGCCCCGTCTCATGCAGCGAAATCGTCATCACGCGAGGGTCATCATAGAAGGCACGCTGTACACCATCGCCATGATGGGCGTCAAAATCGATGTAGAGCACCTTGGCCTCGCTGGCCTGCAGGACGTGCGCGATGGCAATGGCCACGTCATTATAGACACAAAAGCCTGAGGCCCGGTCCTGCCAGGCGTGATGCAGGCCCCCGAGGGATGAAAGACGCGCAGGGGGCGCTCCTGCTCCGGCAAGCTCTCTCCCTCTGGCAGGCCCATCACCGTCGATAGCGCAACCAGCGTTCCCCCAGCAATGCGCGCGGCAACCTCGTGCATGCCGGGCAAGGCGGGCGTGTCATCGCCGCCAAAGCCAAAGCGCAGCTCCAGACGCTGACGCTCCTCACGCTGGCTCGCGTTGCTCTCGTCCCCCAGCGGCTGGCTCAGGCGTTGCACGGCTTGGATATACTCAGGCTCATGCACCAGGCTCAATTCTTCATAAGTAGCCTGGCGCAGGGGCAAACAGGTATGCTCGTCCTTGGGATCCCAGAGACCAGAGCACTCCAGCAGATCCGTCAAGGCGCTTAAGCGTGCCGGCTGCAAGGGATGCTGAGGGCCAAAATTGTAACGTAACTCCTCTGTATCGAAGAGTAAGCGAGCCAGAGTGGAGTTGTTGTCTGCCTGCGTGCTGGTCGATGGCGTGATCTCATTCGGCATGAATCATGTCCCCTTCTGCTGGAGAAGCACCAAATGCATATTGAACACCCTCCTGCTGCAAACGCATCAGCAGGGGAGCTGGATTAATTGTACCCAGGCGCACAACGGCAAGGGAGGGCACTCCACCTTCGGAGGGGGTCGCGAGCACGCTGCGAATATGCACATGCATCTGCGAGGCAATATCCAGGAAACGCGCCAGGGGCGTAATATCCCCCAGCGGCAGCGCCAAAGTCAACTGCATTCCTGGCTCAAAGGCCCCCATGGCACGCGAGAGAGCCACCAGGAGATCGCTACGCGTTACCAGGCCTACCAGGACCGTCTTACTCTCACTATCCAGCTGCTCATAGGAGACCACGGGCAGATAGTTCAAGTTTCGCTCAACCAGGATCTGCGCGGCAGAGGGGACGCTCGTGGTTGGCGTCACGCGAATCAAGGCACGATGCATGACCTCCACGACGCGGCGCTCAAGCCAGGAGCGTTGCAGCGCTCTACTGGAGGCTTCCTGGCGCGCGAGGGCCGCCTGTATATCGATATCGTGAGAGGTCAGCATGCCTTCAAGCAAGAGCAGCGTCTTATGCTTCTTCTTGCTCTTTGACTCTGGGTCGGCCACATGACGTACACGCGCCACGGGCAGATGGTGGAAACCATGTTGGCGCAACAAATTGACAGCGTGGGCAAGCGTAGCATCTGGAGCAACTGTCGTTAGATTGGTAGACATAATATCGCGAACGATCATTTATTTCCTCCCTACGCGCCAGAGCGGAGGCGACGCAGTCTCCCCTTAGTCGGAGAGAGGCAACAGTACAGAGACGCAACCAAATAGAGAAAAGCGACCTCCGGTGGAAACAGTTTGTATCATAGCATATTAACCAGCCACTCTTCACAACTTCTTCGTGTACCCACCGTAAATATGCGTAGAGAAAGAACATCACACTTTATCACGCCAGGCTACATACGCAGCCATCTACACGCGTCTATCCTGAAGATAGAGATGCAAATTTTTAAAGAGATGAGGAATAGCCAATGGCCGAAAATACTGAACATACAACGCCACGTCCTATACAAGCATCCGATGATCCAACAATTCCAGGAGCACAGACACACAATACGGCGCAACCCGTTCAAGGCGAGCCCAACGTCGACGAGGTTACCATCCATCCCCTGGGCGATAGCACCGTTCCCGAACGCCCAGCAAACGAGAACGCAGCATCTTCTACCAGGGACGATGTGACAGAAGCAGCAGCAAGCACGATAGAGAATCCAATAGAACCCACAACCGATGTCGACCTACCACTAGAGCTAGAGGAGAAACAAGCCCAACCGGGAGCAGCCACCATTCCACCTACGATCCCCCCGGAGGAGGATCACGAGGGCGCGGTGACCGTGTCACCCACACTGCGCGCTTCTGAAGAGACCCCGGCAACGGTGAGCGTTCCCGTTGAAGCCTTTACACCTGCTCCCAAAGAGCAGCAGGCCCCCACGACGCCAGCCCTTCCCTTTATGAGTATTGAGGACCTGGCGCAATTACGTGTAGTGGGGGAGCCACAGATCTCACCCGATGGCAAACGCATCGCGTTTAGTGTGCTCCAATGCGATACGGAGACCAATAGCACGAGCAGCGCCATCTGGATCGTAGAGAGCAGGGGTGGCAAGACCCAGTCTCCCTGGCAGGTCAGCAGTGGCACACAGCATGATTACGCGCCTCGCTGGTCGCCCGATGGACGCTATCTCTCCTTCTTAAGCGATAGAGAGGGCACACCACAGATCTATCTCCTCCCCTTGCGGGGCGGCGAGGCCCGCCAGCTGAGTAATCTTCCCCTGGGTGTCTCCGCGTATAGCTGGCGACCCGATGGCGCGATACTTCTCGCCCATAGCGCCTGGAAGGCTGCTGACGAGCAAGGATCGGGACAAGGAGAAGAGACCTCCTATGTCGTGATGCGCCTAGCCAGCCATTGGGATGGTTCAGGCTATAAGCATGGTCGACATGAACAGCTCTGGCTGCTGGGGCTGGACGGCACGGCGACCCGCCTCACCTCCGAACCAGTCGATCTCGCCCAGGCTTGCTGGTCGCCTGATGGCAGCGAGATCGTCTTTAGCGCCAATCGCCGGGCGGATCCCGACCTGAGCGTGAGCGCGGCCCTCTGGGTGCTGACCCTGGCTACAGGACAACTGCGCCGTTTGACGCCTGAGGAAGAGCTAGCCCAGATGCCTTCCTGGTCGCCTGATGGCAGGTCTATTGCCTACTTGCGCTCACCCGACCAGACAGAGGCGAGCAATATCTCCCCCTGGATCGTCGCGGCCAATGGGCAGGAGACACCACATCCCGCCGCCACTGGAGCCGAGGTCATCAACTCTCAGATGTGGATTATCGATGAGCTACGCACCGACTACCTCGTAGCACCTCAGTGGTCTCCGGATGGGCAAGCGCTCCTGGTTCCAGGACAAACACATGGACAGATTCATCTCTACCGCATTAACCCCACAAAGAATACGATTGAACAGCTCACGCGCGGTAATGGACGCTACCTCTCGCCCCAACTCTCACGCGATGGGCAGACCATCGCCCTGGTACGCGCGGACTGGTTTACCCCTGGCGATGTCTGGGGTATGGACGGGAATGGCGGAAATTTACGCAAGCTCACCAGCGTCAACGACGCACTGCTACGCCAGCGCCAGCTACTTCGTCCGAAAAAGGTGACCTGGAAGGGGGGCGATGGCACGACGGAAATCGAGGGCTGGCTCTACCTACCAACGCTTGAACAAGGGAGACGTGCTCCCCTCATCCTGGCGCCACATGGTGGTCCCTCCCTGGCCTGGGGAGATAGCTATGTCCATGAATTTCAGGTCCTGGCGGGGCGCGGCTACGCCGTTCTGGCGCCCAATCCGCGAGGCAGCGCTGGCTATGGCGAAGATTTTTGTCGCGCCGTCCTCAACGATTGGGGAGGCGCCGACTTCGCGGACCTCATGGCGGGGATTGATGCCATGATTGCGAACGAACCCATTGATGGTGAGCGCCTGGGTATCGGCGGCATCAGCTATGGCGGCTATATGACAAACTGGGCCATTACGCAAACTGGGCGTTTTAAGGCTGCAGTCAGCCGCAACGGCATCAGCGATATTACGCACGCCGGCATGCTCTCGGATCAGACACTCTGGTTCAACCTCTCGCTCACAAGCCCAGAGCTACAGCGCGAGCGCTCGCCACTGACCTATGTCGAGCGCATCACGACGCCGCTCTTGCTCTTACATGCCGAGAACGACCTGCGTTGTCCCACCAGCGAATCGATCCAGCTGTTTGTGCAGTTGCGCAAGCGCAAGCAGATGGTGCAACTAGTGCGCTATCCCAACACCGGTCATCTGATGGATTGGCCAGCCGTGGGTACACCCAGGCAGCGACTAGATCGCCTGCGCCGCACCATCGCCTGGTTCGAGCATTTTTTGTAGGGTAAAAGTAGGAGAAGCATAAAACGCCCGGCAGCCACTGGCTGCCGGGCGTTTTATGCTTCTCCTACTACTAATTAACTGGCGGTAAAGAGTTGGACGACGTAGAAGATGGCCGCTAGCGCCAGGAAGATACCAAAGACGGCTGTAATAATGCGCGAGACCCGGTGCGTGCGACGCAACATATGGGCCGGCGGCTGAAAACTATACAGAGCCACCCTGGCCGAGACAATAAAGATACCTACCAGGAAGACAAAATCCAGGACGCGTATAGGAAAAGCGCCATTAAAGACCGCGAAGGTGATCACCACCGCGCCAAACATCAGAATAGCACCCAGGATTTCAAGAATGGCCAGCCCCATAAAGCGCGGCTCATCAAAGGCCGCGCCCAATAGCCTGGGAGAGATGCGCAAGATGAGTACTAAACCACCAATATATGCAATAATACTGAGCAAAGACAGAATTACTAATTGCATGCGAACGTATCCCCGAAATTTTTTATCCCAAGAAAATTTTTATCCCCAGGAGAACACGCGGGCATCTTTCTCTAAGAGACGCGCGTTCTTTTCGCCAGGAGCAAACAAGTAGACGTCAGAGGGCGCCATACCTTCGGCGGCCTCACTGCTCTGTAGCGCGAAGGCCTGCCCATCGCTGCGCCAGGAGACACCTCCTGAGACGAAAGGCGCATACGCCTGGGTATCTTGCGGGTGATCGAGGAAGACCAGGTAAGGCCCCTGACCAGTAATATGATGCCGCTCGGAGGCCACAACAGCGTTACCTTGAGGACTCCAACGCAGCAACGCATTCTGGGCCAGAAAAGTCGCAGGCGCCTGCGAAAATACCTTTTGCGTGGCGCTTCCATCAACCGGCACAATATCGAGCGAGCTGGCCTCCTGACCCGGCGTTCCGTTCTCAATCTTCTGCACAACGAGCTTCGTCCCATCAGGCGAGATATCCCAACCAGGCTGAGTTAGCGCACTGCTTTGTCCTCCAGCACACCAGGTCTCCTTGCCTAATTCCACGACCTGCTGGCGCGGCGCGCCCACGTCATTGACCGACAGACGATAAATCGCCAGGTGGCTATCTTGCTGCCCAGGCTGTTCTACCGTTTCATAATAGAGCTGTCCCTGGCGATAGCGCAATGAGAGCAGCATCGACTGCCCCTGCTGAGCATTGATAGGCGAGGTTGCGCCAAGCTGCTCGCTCGAAACGACCTTAATCAGGCTATGCGTCTGCAAATCATAGCGGTAGAGGCCCGCATCATTGCTTGTTTTTCCTGTAACGCCATTGTACCATGCCAGGAGATGTTGCGCATCCTCCCAGAAGGCGTACTGCCAGGAATCGCTACGAGGTTTTCCCTCCGCCCTGGCATCTGTCGCGACCTGGGGCAGGGTGATGGACGTCAATTGCTGGGTACTGGTATCAAGCACATACAGGCTACTGGTAGCGGTATAGTCTGGCTCGGGGCAGCCACCACCACCAACACCCGCGGGCAGAGCATTAAAGAGATAAGAAAGGTGTTTATGGTCAGGCGACCAGGCAGGAGACTGCCAGAACACCTCCGGCGCCTGCGAGAAGTCGAAATGGGTTACCTGAGTCGCATTTTCGCTATTGAGCGCCATCCAGAGCTGATTCTGACGCACAAAGGTATAGAAGCCAATCTTTGAGCCAGCAGAAGCCGCCTGTAGCGTGGGGGTGGGCGAAACAAGCACGGCCGGAGTACCATTGCCAGTATCGGGGATACCTGAAGGCACAGAGCCACTCTTTGGGCTACAGGCGGCTAGAAGCAACACCAGGCCCACAGCCAAAATAAGCATCGTCAGAGAGAGAGATCGCCGCATAGCAAATAACCTCAACATCTACATTTAGAGAGTTCAGCGGTTGGAGCTCATAACAATAAACACATCGATACAAACTATATCAGAGTATGCCACTATATCGCAGCCTATCTATGCAGAGACATAGCCCAAAGAGGCTATAGGCAGCCCCTCTCTCATCCTTTTCAAGCCAGGCGACATATGGTACAGTTTGAAGGCAAAAAAAGAACAGCATAGCGAGCAGGAGCAAGAGCAGATGGCCGAACTGGTATGGAAAAAGAAACAGCAGCAAACGAGTGACACGGAGGGGAGCAATTTAGCGACCTCGCGCCCGCCCATTGAGTTGATTACCATGGACGAAACATCAGAAGTCAATAATGAGCCTGGATGGTCTAATCGGCTCATCTGGGGTGATAACCAGGATATCTTGCCAGCTCTCCTCCCACTCTTTCATGACCAGGTCAATCTCATCTACATTGACCCACCCTTTATGACCGGGCGCACCTTTGGCCGCAAAGAGCAACTGGCCTATAGCGATACCTGGAACAATGACATTGATGCCTACTTGCAATGGCTCTATCCCATTCTCCAGACCCTCCATCAACTCCTTGCCCCGGCTGGCAGCATGTACCTTCATCTCGACTGGCGCACCAGCCATTACGTTAAAGTAATGCTGGATGAAATTTTTGGCTTCAACGTTCAGGGCAATGGGGGAGGCTTTAAAAATGAGATCATCTGGCACTACCAGAGCGGGGGACAGACCAGGCGCTACTATACGCGCAAACATGACACTATCCTGTTCTACACCAAGTCCGGGGACTATTGCTTCCATAAAGAGCGCATCGGTGAACGACGTGGGGCGCAGAAACGCAACCATATGCGCCAGATCGTGGGGCCAGATGGACAGATTAGCTGGACAATCAAATCAGCGGGAAAGCTCTATACCTATAGCGAAGATACGCTCATTCCTCCCAGCGATGTCTGGAGCGATATCAGCCATCTGCACCAGCGCGATCCCGAGCGTACAGGCTACGCCACGCAGAAGCCCGCCGCGCTCCTGGAACGCATTCTCCTGGCTTCATCCGAGGAGGACGACCTGGTCATGGACTGCTTCTGTGGCAGTGGTGTCACGCCAATCGTGGCGGAGCACCTGAAACGGAGATGGATTGCCTGCGACAAGAGTGAGCTGGCCATTACCACCACCAGCCAGCGACTCCAGCGACACACGCTGCATTACCCCTATAAAAGGCTATATACGCTACAAGCAAAAGAGAGCAACTTCGGCTAAAATCTTCAATGGCTTGATACTACATAGAGAGAGGCTAATCCTGGTCGTATGCTATAATGAGCATACATAGGCAGTTTCTATGTACGTAGTCAGAAATTGGAATAACAAAAATAGCCATGCTTGAATTGCTAGAGCAACTTTTTCGCCAGGTGCGACACTACTCGCAAACAGAACGCTTTGACCGGGATAGAGCCAGAGTCTATCACCAATCCTCAAAGCACACAACCATGCAATTCGATCGGGACGCGGAAGATATTATTATCGAAGGTCTAATCCAGAGTGGGCATGGCTTTGAAATCGTCACGGAAGAACGCGAAACCCTTTCCACCAGCGACAACGTCCAGTATCGGATCATTATTGATCCCATTGACGGCTCTACCAACGTGGCGCGCGGCATTATGATCGCAGCCGTGGCCATGGCAGTCCTCCCTATTGACGCCCCGGTTGTGCCCGAGCACGTCCAATGGGCACTTGTGGGAGATCTCTTTAATGGGAGCGTCTACCAGGCTGAGCGTGGAAAGGGAGCGTTCCGCAATGGCCTACGCTGCCAGACCAGTCATGCTACCAGTCTTAAACATAGTCTGGTGGGTTTAAACCTGGATAAGCGCGATGAACGCGTGGTACGCAATCTTCTGACAAAGCCGCCTACGACCAGTCAGATTCGCCGTACGGGAAGCACAGCCATTGATTGCGTCTATGTCGCCAGCGGCACATACGACGCCTATATAGATGTGGGAGATGTCGTCACGGGGGAATCATTCCTCGCCTCCGCCAGCATCGTGTTAGAGGCAGGGGGAGTTGTCAGCGATCACCAGGGAAACCCTTTGCGTCCAATCCAGAACTTGACCGAGGGCTATTCACTGGTCGTTGCCGGAACCAAAGAGCTGCATGAGGCCATTCTCACAAAATTATTGTGAAGTGGTTCATTGTTCTTCCTCACAGGATAAAGGTACTCTTGTGTATATACAGACATATTAGATACGCTCCCATTGACGAATATTCATATATATACACGCATTTCTATATGAGAGCCAGATAGGCTGGCTAGAGAGATAGAGGGGGCCATGCACAATAGAGAACGTCATCATCGAGACAAGAGATACAGACGGCTCACCAGGCTACTTCCAGGTGTGATCGTTCTTGGCCTGCTCTTTTTGAGCGCGTGTAGCAGCCTGCCCAACTCCGCTAATCAGACCACGGGGACGAGCATTTCCACGCCAACGGTTGATGCCTCGCTCAAGAATCAAGGCGATACTAAGCTGCAAACCTTTCAACAATGGATCACCCTGATGAAACAATCGGGTGGTGATACCACCACATATGACCAACAATTTAGCGCATCAAAGCAGGCACTCGACAGCGCAAAATCGGCGTCTGCTTACCAGACTGCCCTGAATACCCTTAACGGCCAGATTGCCTCCATTCAACTCAACGCGCTCAAAGCCGAGAGTAAGAATCTGCAACAGAACCTGGCCAAACAGGTCAGTGACTGGGGCAACGGGCATAGCTATCATGACACCTACGACAATACAAACTACCCACTGGGCTTTGAATATGGCTCCAACGGGATTGGTGGGTGGATTCAAGATGACCTGGACGCCGCGAAGAACGTTGCTGACTACCAGCAGGCCATCGAGAATGAGCAGATGTACCTGTACAATTTTCAGGAAATGAAAAAAGCCAGCGCCGACAAAACACCCTACAACCAGGTCCACCAGAGCGACATGGACATGCTCAAACACTATAACAAGATGGACAGCAAAGTCGTGGTTGTCTCACTGAGTGAAGAGGCTATGCGCCTCTACGACCATGGGAAGCTGGTCAAGGCCTTCCTGGTCACGACCGGGCGTCCCAATAAGCCAACCCCTCCAGGAACCTGGTGGGTAGAGGGCAAAAAAGCGCCGACCGTCTTTAAATCAGGGGTCAAACCAGGAAATCCCGACTATTATCCTGACACACCCATCAACTACGCAATGCAGTACCATAGCGAAGGCTACTTCATCCACGATAGCTGGTGGCGCGTCAACTATGGCCCGGGAACGAACTTCCCCCACGCCGACGATAGCGGTGACTCCTTCTCCTCCCAAGGCTCCCACGGCTGCGTCAACCTCTCCAAGGAGAACGCCAGCCAGGTCTATGGCTTCGTCCAGTTATATACCGGCGTCTTCATCTACTAATCTACCAATATACAAGTAAAGAGAAGCGCCCTGGCAGCCTGAAGGTTGCCAGGGCGCTTCTCTCATAAGAGGCATTCCCTGCAAGGGATATACACTGCGCATATCTACTCGCGTGGAGTGAGCACGGCGCTAAAGGTCTGCCACATTCCGACAAACATCGCACGGGGCATACGCGTGAAGTTTGAGGGAGCAGAATCAGCAATATAGACATTCTGACTATCGCCACCGCGAATGACAAAAAAGTGACCACCTGGAAAATAGAAGGAATCGCGCACGCTGACAATGACCGGAGCGCCGCTATTTGCGCTATCAATGACCTGTTGCAGGGTGCGAGTCCGACCTGCGCTGGCATTGAAGCCATAGCTATCAGCAGTCATCGCGATTCCCTCTTCGCGCAAAAGGCCAAGATTGACGTCCCACACCCCCAGTTTTAGCTCCTGCGTCAACACATCAGAGGCGATAAGATGACGCCCATAGGCATTCATCACCATCTCTAAGGCAATCCCTGAACAGGAAGAGTAGCTCCAGACCTGGAGTTGATACAGGTTGGCATACTGATGAGCGTCAGCCGAATCGACTCGCACCAGGAGCGAGCTAGCACTGGTAGGCATACCATGGCTCGTGGGTTCATACGCTTTATCGCCATTGGCGGAGGTATTAAACAGGCCCAGGCTCAGACCCTGCGAGAAGCTCTTGACGCTTCCGCCGGCGATCCCAGTCTGCACGAAGAGTGTCAACACAAAGAGCACAAGCACGCCCAGCGAAACCAGCGAGCGACGATGCTGATACCAGGGCGACGGCCTCGAAACAGGCATGAGCGCGCCTGTAGGCTTCTCAACGGAGACAATCTGCCCATCATGCAGGTGTAAAATAGCGGTCACGTGGCGATCCAGGGGGTGAGCCGGGAGGCGATTTTGCGCGGCAAACATCTGCTTATTACGTTGATGGTCACGCCAGGCACTCACGGCAACAAAAGCAACAATAGACAGCATCACGACAGTCAGAAATGATGTGATGGCAGCAGCCGACATATACAAAAACCCCATTAATATTGTAAGAATCTCTGGGGCGCAAGAATCCTTGCTTGCGCATGGAAAGATGCGCCGTTACGCTTTCCCTGAATCTTTACATTCATAATTAGCCATCCATAAGTATAGCCCAGGTACTCGCCACATAACTAACCCATCCCCCAAAACGGCCATATGATGGGAGTCTTTCCATATTCGGAGAAACAGCAAGTCCTTCTCTTGAGAAAAGAACGCAACGGTAGCAACTTTTCGTATTGTCGGTGGAGGAATATGCCTTAGATTGCCATGCCCTTCATATCATAGATTTCTATATTTGCACCCATCGTATGTCTGTAAATGACCACCTGCTGAATGGTATGGTGCAAGGGTAGGACCAGAAACTCCGCGTTATCATTGGTCCCATGGGGACGTACACTCAAGGATCCATATTTGGGGAGGGAGAGCAAGAGCGTCTCATCGGCATCGATAACGCCAAGCTGGTGAAATTTGTGGTAGATCACCCAGGAGATAGCAGTCCGGTTCGCCAGGAGCAACTGTTCGCCGTCGCTATGGAGATGGAGACCAATACGAGGAAGAGCAAAAGGGGTCCAGCCGCCAGAGCGGCGCAGAGGTTGTGTCTGGGTCTCAGGAGGAGAGGCCTCAACGGGATCAAGAATTGTCTGCAATTTCATCGGAAGCGCACCCGGACCTTTCGCAAAAGCAAGCGTGTTAAAGAGCAAAATACTCGAATAATACCAAAACACAACATTACCAGCCAGGATGCGAAAGTACAAGGCGAAATCGACAATAATCCGACATTTTTACACAAGTCAACGAGAGAATATAAAGCAAATATGCTATACTGACCCGGCAAAGCATGCGCAAGCATCCAGAGCATACACACACGCTGAGCATAAGCAAGGGAGGAGGACCACATACAATGGAACCACACTTCTACCTGGGCTGTCCCATGTGGGGCTACAAAGCATGGGTGGGAACAGATTTTTTTCCGGCAAAGACACCCGCGAGCGATTTTCTACGCCTCTACAGTAGAAGACTGACCTGCGTTGAGGGCAACACAACTTTTTACGCATTGCCCTCCGAGGAGACCGTGGCGCGCTGGCGCCAGGAAACCCCAGATACCTTCCGCTTCTGCCCCAAGGTCTCACGTGATATCAGCCATAGCGCGCCACTCGACGCGCAAAAGAGCGCCGCGCTCCACTTCCTTGAGCGCATACGCGGACTGGGCGAGCGCCTGGGACCTATCTTCTTACAGCTGCCCTCTTCCTTTGGTCCTGGGCAACTGACCCAACTCGAACACTTCCTTGACTTCTGGCCGCAAGACGCACGCCTCGCCGTCGAGGTGCGCCATTCCGACTTCTTTAAACCACCCCATGCCCAGCCCCTGGACGAGTTGCTCCAGCGCTATGCGGTAGCACGTGTGGTTATGGATACACGCCCGATACGCACAGGATCGAGCAGCGAGCAGCAGATGCTCCAGGCCCGCGAACGCAAACCCAATCTACCAGTACACATAGCTCACACTACAGACTTTGCCTTTGTCCGCTATATCGGGCATCCGCGCATGGAGGTCAACGCCCCCTTCCTCGATACGTGGGCACAACAAATGGGCGCATGGCTCAAGCAGGGAACAACCGTCTATGCTTTCTGCCACTGCCCATTTGAAGAGCACTCACCGGCAATCTGTCGTGAACTCTATACCCGCATCAAGGCACACGTCATGCTTCCGTCTCTGCCATGGGAAACTGAGTCGTCAGCGACGGAAACACAGCCGACGCAAGGTCGTCTCTTTTAGCCATCAAGGTAGGAGAGACAGGCAGATGAACAATGGGAGATGTCACAAGGGCTGGACGCGTCCAATGGTTGCGCACATGGGTCGCGATGGCACGGCGATAAGCCTGCGTATAGCGCTCAGCCATGACCTTGACCGAGAAATGCTGCCCCACATGAGCGCGCACCTGAGCACGGTCAAGCTCCTCAATATGTGCTATAGATTGCACCATCTCCTCAAGATTGGAGACCAGGAAACCACTCCTGGCATGATGCACCACCTCGGGAGCGGCCCCTCGCCTAAAGGAGATGACAGGACAACCTAGCGCCATTGCCTCAAGCATGACCATACCAAAAGGCTCTTCCCAGGTAATGGGATTGAGCAGCGCCTTCGCGCGACTGAGGAAGTCGAGCTTCTGCTCCATATTGACAGGACCAATATATTTGATCCTTTCTCCATCAAGCTCAGGCTCAATCGCTTCCTCAAAGTAACGAACAGCCTCTGGCAGGTGACGATCCACAATGCCCGCCAGCACCAGTGGCACCCCCACCTCCTTCGCCGCAGCGATCGCCAGGTGCGCCCCCTTCTCAGGAACGAAACGTCCTAACCAGGCCAGGTATGGCTCTGGCTCGCTGGTCGTCGGCATAAACACCTGCATAGGCAGACCATGAGGAATCACACCCAGAAACTTGAGGTCATAAGGAACCTCTTTACGCGCCTGCTCGCTAATGGCGACCAGTGGCACGTCGGCAAGCCAGTCCATATAATAGCTGTCCGCGTCACCAATATAGGCACCTGCCCGGTCAAAGGGAAAGCAGCTATGGAGCGTCATAACTCTGGGAACCGAGAGGCTCGCGGTGAGCGGCAGGAGGTACATATCAGAGGCAGAAGAGAGATGCATATGCACTATATCGAAGGTATGCTCACGAATATACTCAACAGATTTTTGCAAATGATAGAACGCCTTCAGATGAGCGTACCAGGGTACGTCATCCTCCACAAGCGCTTTAGGTAAAAATGAGACCAGGCGTGCCGATGTTTTGGTATCACCAGGAGCAAGAAGGGTGACAGAATGTCCCTGAGCGACCTGCTCCTCGATTAAGTTATAAATGACAACTTCAGTCCCCCCGTAATTTTTAGGTGGAATAGAAATCCAGGCGGGAGCAATATGTACGATGTTCATATGATAATTTCTCCAGGCAGTTCAACGCACTACAAAGTTGAGCCAACCACCTCAGAACATCCATGAACAGGAGCGGGTGAAACCGGCAGACGAGGTATACACAATATGCTTGCCTCCTCAAGCACCGGTAGTAAGAGAACAGGAGAGAACCATTGATCTCTCTTTATCATCTCTAACACGGTGTGTCACGCAAAACTGTTACACACTTATAAAAGGATGCATGCATATTTATTTTTATTATATAACAAAAATGAAAAATAAGCAAAACCTTATTGCTGCATTAAGAACACCGCTAAACGATATAATATTTAGCTATATCATCTATTTATAGTTTAAGCCTAAGACCAGAGAAAGATATAGATGCATAAAAGCGGAAACTTGATTGGATACCCTTGGGCAGGGTGATCTCAACAAACAACCAGTATTGGGCAAATCTTACCTCGTCTATTTTTCTAAGGTGTAGATACTGCACAAGAAGCAATTTTCTCGCCCATCCTCGACTTCTGCCCCTACCACTCTTCTATTTCCGTTTCACCAATCGAGCGTTAGGTGGATAAAGGCTAGATTATTGCACTGTATATTAGCTGCAATAGTCTAGCCTTGCTCTCATTGGGGACTCACAAATTCGCGCCTGCGGCGCTACAATGTAGGGTGGAACAAAGCAAAAATAGGGACTTACTCCAATAGACAGGGACAGATCTCTATGTTATAGATAATGAAGACGGCAAACGTTCATTTTCTCTACAGTGATAAGGATCTCTAGCAGATGCGTGTACGACCATTTTTCTGGTTTTTCCTGGCTCTTGTCTGTGTTGGCGTCTTGAGCGTGGCGCTACTTCGACCCGCGATTATTCCAGCCAAACTCCAGGTACAGATTAGTGAGGAGAGCCTGGTCGCCAACCATGCGGCACTTATTCATCTTCATCTCACAGATACTCAAGGGCTGCCAATTAACCAGGCGCAGGTAACGCCCAGCGCCCAGATGCCCAATATGCAGATGGAACCCATTAGTTCACACGTCGCTCCGTTGGGTTCGGGCCAATACGCGATACATATGTATCTGACGATGGCGGGAACCTGGGAGATCACCTTTCAGACACAGGCCGATGGGTTCGCCCCCCTTACCTATATACTGCATGTCAAAGTCGAAAAAGACCCATATACCTCATCAGCAGGTTCGCACGCGCTCTCCCTTCTCAACAGGCCAGGATATAGTCGTGCCTATCAATCTATGCTAGACTATGGCAAGATATAGCATCAAACACCAAAGTATACTATGTGAAGCGAGCAGACAGTGATTCATTTTCTCGTGCGGCAGGTTCGACGTTGGCGACTCTCACTTTTCGAGAAAGTCATTCTCGCCAATACTTTCATGCTCCTGGGCGAGGCCCAGGTCGGCTTCTGGGTTACCAGCCATAACCTTGAATCCGCGCATTACCTGCTAGACACTGCTTTTATCGTCGTGGCGACCCTGACAACTGTGGTGATCAACTTCATCCTCCTCCGCCTCAGTTTCCGCCCCCTCTTTAGCCTACTCGCGACCATACGCCAGATCAGTGCAGGAGAGACTCAACTACGAGCACCTCTTGATAGGCATGTAGACACCGAAATTGGCGAGCTAGCACTCTCCTTTAATACCATGCTTGATCGCCTGGAACATACACGGCAAGAGCAAACGCGCCTCATTCTCCAGACACAAGAGAATGAGCGCCGGCGCATCGCCCTGGAGCTGCACGATGAGGCGGGGCAGAATCTGACAGCACTCCTTATTCATAACGAGCTACTGCGCCAGCAGCTTCAACTCCTGCCCCAACAGGAGATGCACCCCGCGACCCGGCAGCAGCTTGAGCAAGGCCTACTACACCTGAACCAACTCACGCAAGAGACCCTTGAGGGAGTACGCATCCTGGCGCAACAGCTCCGCCCCAGCGTCCTGGACGACCTGGGGCTGGCAGCCGCCTTTCGCTGGCTAGTTGAAGATAGCACGCAACGGCTCCAATTGGAGGTTGGGTTGACGCTTGAGGGCATAAGCGAAGAGGTTCATGCCCTGCCACCGCTTTACGAGACGACGCTCTTTCGCATCGCCCAGGAGAGCCTGACCAATGTGGCACGCCATGCCCAGGTACAGAAGGCCAGGATAACACTGCGCCAGACCGAGCAACATCTCTTGCTCCAGATTAGCGATCAAGGCTGCGGCTATGATCCCGCCAGGGCGCATGCAGGTTCGGGAGTCGTTGGTATGCGTGAACGAGCCTCGTTACTCCAGGGAACACTAACCCTGCGCTCACAGCCAGAACAGGGCACCCATATCGATGTCTGCCTCCCCCTGCCAGCACAGGCGACATCTCCACAGATTCTGGAGGAAGGAAGAAGCTATGACCCAGAGCAATCCAGTACGAATCACGCGTATTGTCCTGGCCGATGACCATGACCTCTTACGCCAAGGCTTAACGCTCCTCCTGCAAGCCCAGGCCGATATGCGCGTCGTGGGCGAGGCCCGTAACGGCCTGGAGGCAATCAAGCTCGTTCAGGAGCAATGGCCCGATATCGTCGTCATGGATATTAGTATGGCTCAGCTCGACGGGCTGGAGGCCTGCGAGCGTATTCGCGCCCTGGCCCCTGGCACGCAGGTGCTTATGCTCACTATGCACGAGAGCGAAGAATATTTTCTCCAATCGCTCAAAAAAGGGGCCGCAGGCTACATTGTCAAGAAAGCGGCGCCCACGGAACTGTGCAACGCGGTACGTACTATCGCGCAAGGTGGGGCCTTCCTCTACCCAGGTCTGGCTAAAGCCTTGATTCGCGCCTATGTCGCGCCACAGAATCCGCCTGAGCAACCTGGCTCACTCCCTCCCCAAAGGGCCAAGCTAGACAAAGCCTTACAAACGCTCACTGGGCGTGAGATGGAGGTCTTGAAGCTGGTTGCTGAGGGCTCTACCAATCAGGAGATCGCCGATAAGCTGGTCATTAGCATCAAAACAGTGCAGGCCCACCGCTCAAACATGATGGAGAAACTGGGATTGCATGACATTACCCAGCTGGTGCGCTTTGCATTGCACTATGGCCTGATCTCACCTCAAATCTAGCCAGAAATTAGGCCAACCAGTGATACTCTATAGGACATCTGGCCGCCAAAAACACAATAGGAGAGAGTCGTTTCGCAACTCTCTCCTATTGCCCCCAACAGGGACCCAGATGCCGGGTCATTGATAAGTTTTCTCCCCCAAGACAGCTCACCAGTACCGCTCATCTGAAACCTCAACATGATTACATCATTTGACGTTTTCATCCCGCATATTAAAGTGAGGAGCAATCGCTTATAGATAGTCCTATACGCAGGATGCGCAAATAAGCGGTACTTAACCCGGGCATCATTCGTCTCTACAAACGCTACATATATATAGAGCATGTAGTCGATTTCGTTCCCCAGGGCATATAGTAGCCGATGGAGTAGAAGAACGGGTTATCGACTTGTTAAGATACGATTGAGATTCATTGGAATATAATACTTCAGGTTGAGAAAACGACATACACAAATCCGGCAGGAGAACTATAGACAGTGGCTGTCTTGAACGAGCAGAGAGCATACCTCTTACTCTGCACGCTCTACCTACAACAGCAGCGAGCTAATGGTCAGGGCCAGGACAGCAACAAGCGTCACATAATCCATTCCCCGCAATCCAGTCTCGTGTAACATGGTCGGCTTGCCATCGACGGCATATCCTCGTGCCTCAAGCGCTGTTGAGAGATCATTGGCGCGCTGAAATATACCTCGCATCAGGGGAATAACCAGCATGGTAAAGCCCTGAAAGCGCCCGGCCAGGGTTCCATCAGCCAGTGACGCTCCACGAGCCTGCTGTGCCTTACTAAGTTGCTCAATCTCCTCCAAGAGTGTCGGGATAAAACGCAACGCGATCAGCAGCATCAAGGCGAAATCATCAACGGGGAAGCGTACCAGGCGCAAGGGGGCCATCAAGCTGGTAACGCTCTCAACGAGTATGACCGGCGAGGTCGTGAGCATAATCAGCAGCGAAAAGGCATAGAGCAACAATAGCCCTTCCACCTCAAAGACATACCAGACGCCCAGACGCGTCACAAACACAGGCCCAAGCGCCAACATCTGGGTTCCGGCGCTACCAGTAAGCAGCCAGATACCCACCAGAGAGCCAAGCAGCAGAACCCAGGCGAGAAAACGGAGCCGCCTCACCCATGGACGCCGCCAGAAGGCCTGTACCGCAGACAGGCGGAGAGACTGAGAGGCCACCACGACTAGGGAAACGCCAAGGATAACCAGTAGCCCGTTCAGGGCAATACTATAAGAAACAGGCCAGGGACCCAACGTGTAGAGCGCACGATCGTCCTTAGGGACGACGGTGGCAAAGGGCAGCGTAAGTGAGCCGAGCAAGGACAGCAGCAGGAGAAAGCGCATGCGCAACCAGAGCGCGCGCGGCGCGATGCCTGAAGCGCAAATCGTCGCAGCCAGCAGGATGATACCTACGATATAAGGCGCAAAATGCCATGTACGCGTCTCCGCGATATACAGCCAGATCGCACACCAGAAGAGCAGCACTAGCTTGGTACGCCCTCGCAAATGATGGAGGAAGCTTTGACCAGGATAATAGACGCCAATCGGCAAATTTTGTAGCATTATCTCTTTCTTCTCTCATGGACCTCCTGCCTGGAGGCAACTACGACGATGAGCGGGAGAGCTTGCTATGTGTAGCTAGCCAGGCAAAAGCCTCTTCGAGCGAATAGACATCAATGGGAAGCGGAATCCCCTGCTGCCGCAGCAAGACAAAGAGCTCGTGTAACGGCGGTGGTGCCAGCCCCCAACCTACAAGTTGATCCGCCTGGGCAAAGATCGTACGCGGAGTTCCCTGGGCAACCAGTCTCCCCTGGTGGAGGACCAGCAGATTATCCGCCAGGGCCGCGACCTCAGTCATATCATGTGAAACCAGAATAATGGTTATGCCTCGCTCCAACGAAGCCTCGCGCAGATAGGTATAGAACTCGGTACGAGCTTCGGCATCCAGGCCTACTGTTGGCTCATCCAAAATCAAGACCGTGGGCTGCATCGCGAGGACGCCAGCCAGGGCAGCACGCCGCCGCTGACCACCACTCAGCTCAAAAGGCGAACGTTTCGCGTAGCGCTGGGGCGCGAGTCCGACGCTCTCAAGCGCCGTGTTCACCCGCACCTCTATCTCAGCGGATGGCAATTTCATCCGCCTTGGGCCAAAGGCTACATCGTCGAAGAGGGTTTTCTCAAAAAGCTGCATCTCCGGAAACTGAAAGAGCATCCCCACCCGCTGTCGCAGTAAACGCAGGTCGACGCCCCGCGCAATCACCTTCACGCCATCCACGATGACCTCGCCCGCAGAGGGAAAGAGCAGACCATTAAAGTGCTGGATAAGCGTGCTCTTCCCAGAGCCCGTGACGCCAATGATGGCGGTGCAGCTCCCACGAGCAATCTCCAGGCTCACCTCGTCAAGCGCCACCTTTGGCTGGGAGCCAGCTTGATAGATATGCTTCAACTGACGTACACGAATAATCGGCTCAGACACGGGCTACCTCCCGCGCAATGGCCTCCAGCGTCAAGGCCTCGGGCGCGATAGAGAAACCGCTCAACCGCAAGCGCTGCGCCAGTTCTAGCGGCTCAGGGATAGCCAGCTTCAAACGCCGCAAATGCTCCAGGTCACGAAAGATCTCAACGGGCTGCCCCTCATGCGCGATACGGCCCTGTTCCATTACCACCACGCGCTCAGCCAGTACAGCCTCCTCCAGCAGGTGTGTCACCTGGATCACAGCGAGACCATACGCTTGCTGAAGCTGATGCAACAGGCGGGTAATCTCGCGGCGGGAGAGCGGATCAAGCATAGATGTCGCCTCGTCGGCAATGATACACTGTGGGCGAAGCGCCAGCACTCCAGCGATTGCCAGGCGCTGACGCTGCCCTCCGGAGAGCTTATGCGGAGGTGAATGGCGCAAATGCGCGATGCCAACGGCCTCAAGTGCCTGAGAGACACGCTCTCGAATCTCCTGGCGCGAGAAACCACGCACAGAGAGAGACCAGGCCACATCATCCTCCACAATGGTGGCGATGATCTGATTATCGGGATGCTGAAAGATCATGCCCACACTATCACGCACATAGCGCCGCTTCCCCTCATCACGCGTATCAATACCATTCACCAGTACACGCCCGGCATCAGGCAAGAGCAAAGCGTTACAATGGCGTGCCAGGGTTGACTTGCCGCTCCCATTATGACCCAGGAGCACGACGTATTCGCCACGGTCAATCTGCAACGAGACCTCATTGAGCGCGAGGGAGGTTGTAGTTTCTGCCTCACCAGAAGCTGGATAAGCATAGCAAATACCCTGCAAGTCAATAAATGATGCCTGTTCTCTCACGCGGCCTCTCCTCTCTTTTCCTGCCTTCTCCAGCTGTGCAAACGTAAGAGCATCTCACGCACAAGCTTAAAGGCCCCCATAAGGAGCCTGCGCACGAAACGCTCAATCCGTGGTCCAGGGAACGGGCGCACATCATAGCCAAGCAGGCGTACAAACAAGTTGATAGAGGTATAGACAATCGTCACAAATGGGAGCATGATCGCGCACATTACAAGATAAAGTGTCAGCCACCAGTACGACTTTAACCAGAGTCCAAGCGCCTGTGCACGCGTGGCCCAGGTATGCTGCCACCAGGCATACCATCCCAATCGCTTTGTGAAGAGCGTGACAAGCTGACTCATGCTAGCGTTAAGCTGGTCAATGGTATGGGTAATCGTCCCCAATGGACGACCCGAGAGCACAAATACCAGCAGGACCAATCCGTAAAACGCCATAGCCCCACAAGTAATGCCAATGAAGAGGAGGAGCCAGTGCGGGAGACGCAGGCGCATGGTAAAACCCAAAAAAAGCCCGCCCACACATTCCAGGAAGATGAGCGGCATTGCCGCTGGTCCCATCAACACCAGAATCAGGAAGAGTGCGACCCCCAGGCCAAAACAGGCCGTATAGAGTCCACGGCGCAAGACCAGAACAGCGAAGACCAGAAAGATCAGGCTGCGAAAGACCTCTCCCACCAGGGGCAGATAAGTCACAGCCAGTTGCGCGATAACCGCGACATCAGCCAACAGGGCGCCCTCAGCGATTTCAATAGCTTTTAAATTTCGAAACATAGAATTTACATACCTAATTAAACTGCTTTTCTCTGATTGTAGCCTTTTTTTGCCAGAACACAAGGCCGTACGACCAACGCAGTACGCACACGCGACATTAGAAGCCAGTATATGTCAAAGGCAGAGAAGAGGGCAGTGATAAAGTTCACATCCCCGCCCAAAACACGCTTTCTCAAGCAATGCCCTTTTTGTTAGCGTACCGGAGGACTACAAAAAGCGCCTAAAAAACGGCCCGGAGAGCCTGCTTCCTGCTGGGACGCCCGGTACTATGCGTCGTTGCCATCACTGGCGGGGCATGCTATAGTACAAAACCGTGACAGAGATAACTTGGATAGTAAGTATAGGAAGAGAAATTTGTAGGATGGCAACGCAGCGAGCACAATCCAGAGCGAAAACAACAGCTTCGAAAACAACAGCTTCAAAGATAGAGTTTGTCGCCAATCCGCAACAGGCGGCCGCCATCGCCCATACAGATGGTCCTGCGGCCTTTATCGCGGCGGCAGGCACAGGCAAAACCGCGATCCTCGTGCAACGCCTTGTGCGCTTGATCGCCGATGTCGGGGTTGCCCCCGAGGCCATTCTCTGTGTCACCTTTACCCGCGCCGCCGCAGAGGAGATGGAGAAGCGCGCCCTCAAAAGCCTGAAAGCCAGGGGCCTACTCATCAAAGATCTCAAGGCCCTCCGCGTCGTGACCTTTCACGGTCTGGGACACGTCATGCTACGCGAGAAGCTCCAGCTTAAACCACAGGAACTCAACCAGCGCCTCATCAGCGGCGATCCACGCCAATGGCTGGCCGAAGATATTGTACGCCCCTGGCGCAGCGATCGCTCACGCGGCATGAACTGGGAAGTCAATATTACCGACGTGCTGGCAGCAGTCGACCGGGCCAAGGAAGAGCTTATCCAGCCCGATCAATCACAGGACTTCTTCCGCCGCCACCTGGGACTCATGCCCGAACTGGCGGCCCGCTATCAGGAGTTTTTTGAGCGCTATGAGCAGACCAAGCAGAAGGAGAAGCTCTACGACCTCTCAGACCTGATCTATATTCCGCTGTTGCTGCTTGAGAGCAGCCCCAAATTCCGCAAGACCTGGCAGAATCGCTATCAGTATCTCCAGATCGACGAGACACAGGATACCAGCCCCTCACAGTATAAGCTGATTCAGTACCTGGCCGCGCCCAGGCATAACGTGGTCGTCGTTGGTGACCCGGACCAGGCCATTTACCAATTCCGTGGCGCCAGCCCCGAGGCCTCGATCCTCTCGTTCAAAAGCATGTATCCCAAGGGGCAGATCTATCGCATCGAGCACAACTATCGCTCGACGCCACAGATCCTCGAAGCCGCAAATACCCTGATCAGCAAAAATGATATCACGCCCGGCTTCGAAAAGGTCTTGCGCCCAACACTGCCCAGTGGTGCACCAGTACTGGTCACAGCCTACCCAGACCAGGAGAGCGAGGCCGACGGGGTCGCGACGCGCATTGAGGAGCTGGCCCGCACCTGGCGTACCCAGCAGGATAAACTCAGTTATCGCGATATCTTCGTGCTGGCGCGTACCAATCATCACCTGGCCAACCTGGAGATCGCCCTGGCCCGGCACCGCGTCCCCTACCGCACGGTAGGCGGCTCCTCGTTCTTTAAGCGCAAGACCACGCGTGACATTCTGGCCTTCCTGACCCTGGTCGATGGCACGCGCATCTACCAGGATTTTCTCGCATCGCGCCAGACACCCAATCCGCGCAGACGCGAAGACGTTTTGACGCCCGTACACTGCGGCGAGCAGAACGCGGCCTTCCGCGTGGTGGCAAATATCCCCTCTCGGGAGTACTTCACACGCACAGGAAAGATCTCGCATCGCTTTACGCCTACCTTCTATGGCACACTCTCCTCATTTGCCGGGGGACAGCCACTGTTACAGTTCTGTGAAGAGCAGGCCTATACCATCGCCTCTGAGTTCCAGCTGGGCGTCAAAGACTTCGTTGGCTTGATTCAGCGTATCAGCAATAAGTGTCGCAATCGGCCAGCCGAGGCTATCAAGCTCCTGCGCGAATACGCCTACGACACCCATCTGCTGCACTATGATAGCCGCCACAAAGAGAACGCGGACGAAGACGAGGAGACACCAAAGCCACGCGAAGAGGTCAAGCTTGAGGGGCGCTACGACGAGCTGGAAGAGCTTACCGAGATCGCCCAGCGCCACCATACCATTCGCCACTTCTTGCAGGCCATGGCCCAGCTTAAAGAACAGGCCGAGGACAGTAGCAAGAACAAGCGCGACTGCGTCAGCCTGATGACAGTGCATAAATCTAAGGGACTGGAGGCGCCGGTGGTCTTTGTCGTGGGCATGACGGAGAGCATCTTCCCGCACAAGCGCTCTTTTACCATGACGGAGGATGGCCCGATTGAAACCTCGGGCATCGCTGAGGAGCGCCGCCTGGCCTACGTTGCCTACACACGCGCACAACAGTTGCTCTTCCTGACCTCTCTCCTGCGCTATCGCGGTAGCGATGCCCAGGCATCCCGCTTCATCTATGAGGCTGGACTCAAGCCCACCGACGAAGACGGCATCCTCAATCCCTACCTGATGACACGCGATGGTGATCCACGCGAGCAACCACCCAAAGCTCCACCAGCCGTAAGCATGCCAACTTTATTCTAAGCAAAAAGTGTATGTAGTGTTGATGGGGCAATGCCACAGACATTGCCCCATCAACACTACATACACGATATTACCTGCCACCCTCGAAGGTCGAGGCGCGTATGGCCTCCAGGCCATGCTCCAGAATGGGCGAGAGCACGGCGCAGAAGGCCTGAGCCGCGGGCGAGATCCGTCGATCCGCACGCCGCATCAGGCAAAGCTGTGGACGCAGATTAAGGTTGCTCACAGGAACATGCACCAGTTCTCCACGCATAAGCTCACGCTGCACCGAGAAGGCAGAGATAATCGCCGCGCCTACGCCACTTATGACCATCTGTTTTACCGCCTCGTTGTCGGTCAGGGTAAAAAGGGAGTGAATTTGAACTTCGTGTCGCTCCAACTCCTGCTCGATCATTACTCGAATAACGCTCTCCTCCTCGCGCAGGATCAATTCGCCCTGATTTAGCGCCGTAACCGGCAAGACCTGAAGCTTGCTCCATTTATGAGTGGGTGCCACCACCAGGATCAGCTCATCACTCGTCGACATCTCGACCTGCAACTCTGGCGGGCAGATCGAGGTATCGCTCTCGACAAGACCAAAATCCAGCTGCCAGTTGAGCAGGGCCTGCACAATCTCAGGTGAATTTAGGATAGAAATATGCAGCGTCACCTGCGGATAGCGGGCACGAAAGCGCGAGACAACGAGCGGCAACAGGTAGACACCTGCCGTGCGATTGAAGGCCAGGCGCACCTCGCCGCCCTCGACATCGCGCAACTCCTTTAGGGCATCCTCCATTTCGCGCTCCAGCGAGAAGAGTTGTTGCGCGTATTCCTTGAGCACACGCCCGGCATTAGTCAAGGCGATGCGCCGCCCCTGGCGCTCAATGAGCTTCAGATACACCTCCTGCTCTAGACTATGAATCATCTTGGTTACAGCAGGCTGGCTCAGGTGAAGCTCCTCCGCCGCGCGCGTCACATGTTCAAGCTCTGCGACTTTCAAAAAGATACGTAGATTCTGTAAATTCATGGTTGTGATAAATGCAAATTAGTTCGCTGCAAAGACAACGGTTCCTGTTTATCATACCTCAAAAGCAACCATTACCAGTTTCTCGCTGTACATTGAGAACTAAACAGTGTATGATTATGCCGGGAACGCTTTTATAAACCAGTATTTCTAGCACCAACTAGGCATATGAGAAATATCATCTGAAGATGTTTTGATGCATAAAAACACGTAAACAGGAGGATGGCTCCCCTTCCACGTTAGCGCGTGGAAATATGCCGCACTATATGAGAAACTGTCCTCATTGTGGTAAAGCCAACGATCTCAGCGCCTTTTATTGTGAGGCCTGTGGGCAAATTATTGAGAAACCCGCCAATAATGATCTCTATACGGTCAATCAGCGAGAAGAGATGTATGGGGTCACCAGGCGATCGCAAGATGCGATATCTACTACCCCTAATTACCAGGAAACACCTGTCTATACAACTCCAGCCTCCTACAGTCCTTATGGCTCAGGGGAAGCCTATGCACCTCCTCTCTACGCACAACAATCTGCGGGAATGCAAACGCCTTACTACGCAACCCCGATATATCCTCAAGTTCCAATCGAACAGGGACGTTCCACTGGTGGAATTATTTTGAGTATTATGCTCTATCTCTTCAATTTATGTTGGGCTAGTCTGGGAGTATTTGGCTTTCTAACCGGCTTCACTAGCAATGATATATCTATTGTTGCTCTTTTAGTTTTCTTCCTGGTTGCTATAGTGGCGCTTGTCTTTATTATGATCAAGCACAAAAAACCACGTTTAAAGTGGTGGGTACGTTTACTGGCCTTTCTAGGTATCACGATCATTGGTTTTATCGTTCTCATTATTGCTGAAGGCTTGAGCACTGTAGTGCCAGCAGCAAACCCTGGTCAGGTTGAAGATATCTACCTGGGAGGGACATTAGTGGTCTTTGGCGTACTAGCCATGATCGCTTCTGTCCTGTAGGAAGGGACCGTGCGCTACGTACGTAGCGCACGGTATGCCGCCACTATGCCTCTTGCTAGGTGAAGATCAATTCCCGCGCACGCGTGGCGCTTTTGAGGTCGACCAGGGCGGCCTCAAGCATATCCTTGAGATCTGGACGAACATTCAACTCCAATCGCTCCAGTTCTGCCCCAACCGAGAGTCCTTGCTCCGCTTTATAGCGCCGAACCTGTTTTAGCAGGTCCAGCAACGCCTGCCCATCGGCCTCGGCTCGCGCATTCTGCCACCACATGGGCGCCTGGGGCCAGGGCGCGAGATGCAGCGAGGATGCACCATCCCTCTCTTGAAAGAGGCCCTGGTAGATCTCCTCTGTGATAAAGGGCATATATGGGGCCAGCAGCTTTATAACCGCCAGCAAGGCCTGATAAAGTGTCCACCGGGCCGCCTGCGTGTGCTCGCCCTCATCGTTATACAACCGCGCCTTGACTAGTTCCAGGTAGTTATCACAGAAATCCGACCAGAAGAAGCGCTCGACCTCCGCACGCGCAGCGGCATAGTCGTTCTCCATAAGTTCCCTGGTGGCGTGCTCAATGGTCTGCGCCAGGCGAGCCAGCAGCCAGCGATCCGTTGGCAGGAGTCCAGCCGGCTCTTGCGTAGAAGCTATCTCCTCGGGCGAGAGTTCCCGCAAGTGACGCGCGGCAAAGCGGGCCGCGTTCCAGAGCTTAGTGACCAGGCGACGACCATTGGCGATCAGCTCGGGATTAAAGGGCGTATCCAGGCCGGGCTTAATCGAGGTCGCCCAGTAGCGCAACGCGTCCGCCGACTCGCGCTCAACTAGTTCCAGTGGTCCACCCGTGTGGCTATTCCCCTTGGACTTCGAGATCTTCGAGCGCTCCGCCGACAGGGCATGGCCCGAGACCAGGACCTCGCGCCAGGGAATCTCGCCAGTATGATACAGAGCCTTAACAATGGTATAGAAGGCCCAGGTTCGAATGATGTCATGCGCCTGAGGACGCAGGCTGGCCGGGAAATGACGCGCAAAGCGCTCTGGATCATCAACCCAGTTCGCGATGATCAGAGGCGAGCACGACGAGGTCGCCCAGGTATCCATAACATCGCGTTCAGGCTCAAACTCCGTCGAGCCACAGGAGCATGGCTGCTCGGGTGCGGTCGTGCGCGGGTCAATCGGCAACTGCTCCCGCGAGGCCAGCAGTAGTTGTCCACAGGCCCGGCAGGCCCAGGCGGGAATGGGAACGCCCAGGAAGCGCTGGCGCGAGATACACCAGTCCCATTGCAGATTCTCGACCCAGTGCTCATAGCGCGCCTGCATAAAGGCAGGCGTCCAGCGAATCTGGCGCCCGGCCTCAAGGAAACGCTCCTTCTGGTCCAGGACACGAATAAACCACTGGCGCGTGTGCAGGTATTCGACGGACGTACCACAGCGTTCATGAACGCCGACGTTATGCTCAACTGTCTCTTGCTGCAAGATCAATCCCTGCTCCGCCAGGATTTCTAGGATACGCTTTCGTGCCTGTGGAACAGAGAGACCGGCCAGTGGTCCTGCCAGTTCCGTCATGCGTCCATCGCGACCAATAGCTGCCAGCAGCGGCAATTGATGGGTGCGCCACCAGCGAACATCGGTGGAATCGCCAAAGGTGCAGCACATAACCGCGCCGCTCCCTTTGGCGGGATCAACCGCCTCATCCGCAAGGATAGGAACCTCAATACGCTCTCTGGAGGCGAAAGACGCGCTCGCGAGCGAAGCATGTGTCCCAACCAGGCCAGCATAGCGCGCATCCGAAGGGTGAACAAAGACGGCGACACAGGCTGACAGCAGTTCTGGGCGCGTGGTCGCAATAGGGAGTGTCGTGCCATTCTCCAGCGTAAAAGCCAGGGTAGAGAAGCGCGTTGACAGTGTCGTATCATCAACTTCCGCCTGGGCTATTGCGGTCTGGCACTCGGGACACCAGAGGGTGGGGGCCGGGAGCGCATAGACACGCTTTGCCTGGTAGAGCTGAATAAACGACCACTGCGAGGTACGTTGCGCCTGCGGCGAAATGGTGGAATAGCGATAGCGCCAGTCGATGCTCAGGCTTAAGCGCCGCCAGAACGTTTCGAAGCGCTCCTCGGTCTGGTGTATCAGGGTATGACACTGCTCCAGGAACTCGGGCAATTCCATCTCCAGAGCCTTGCGCTTGATGGTCTTCTCAACAAAGCGCTCCGTAGGCAAACCATTGTCATCGAAGCCCATAGGATAGAGAACGCATTCACCAAGCATACGGTGAAAGCGCGCGATAACATCAGCCTGCGTATAGGAATAGCAGTGTCCAATATGGAGTTCACCAGAGACGGTAGGGGGTGGGGTATCAATCGTGTAGACAGGCGCAGAGCCATCAGGCGGAAAAGCGTAGGTCTGGGCATCATGCCAGAACTGCGCCAGGCGCGGCTCAGCGGAGCGAAAATTGTAGCGGTCGGGCAAGCTCATCGTGGTACTCCTTCAGGTAAAGACATTCCGCTGCCGTCAAACAAGGACGAGGGCAGCGCTCGCGGTACCACCTTGATTCGATAGTCGACCCGCCCAACCATGACAAGGGTCAGACTATCCTTATGCGCAGCAATAACGGGCCACACCCCGGAAGAACTTACTACACGTTTTGGGCATCTCAGTTCTTCGACTTCCGAGCCACGTTCAGGGGACTAAATTGAAAGAGGCTCTCACCCGGTGGCCTCTCTTCTCTGGCAATCCGCGTTTCCCTTACTCCGCTCGTTCGCAGTCACTTTATAGATTTTGTTTACAAGGGTTATCATACCGCTCTTATACGGTTGAGTCAAGTGGCAGGAGCGAAGAGAAATGAAACTTTTCTGGTGCGTAACGCGTGAATATGGCAAGATAGCCAGATAATAAGGTCAACTTTTGCATTGTGACATTTACATACAGTAGAAAGGAAGGTAAAGCCACATGACACAGTGGACACCGGACAATATACATAAAGGCATGGAAGTATATTCCGCAGAGAATGAGGATCTGGGGCATGTCGAAGATGTCTATGATGATTCCTTCCTGGTGCAGAAAGGGCTCCTCTTCCACAAGGATCGCTATATTCCCTATAGTGTGATCTCAACGATTGATGAGGAAAACGTCCATCTTATGGTCAGTAAGGCCGAGGCCAGAGAGATGCGCTGGGATCAGCGCCCCAACGAGCATACAGGTGACACCCTGCAAACGTTCTACGATCACGGCACTGACCTCGATAATCCGTTAAATACCCATCGCGCATAATTTCTTTGAATCCGCATACTACATGCAGTAAGAGCATCGGTCCGGTATAGCAAGCAGCCAGACCGGTGTTTTTTTGCACTTTCCCGAAAAGAGGCGTATCTCTCTACCCGCTCTACCACAATCAGGCAACCTGCTTTCAGGAAAATCATCTTAAGGCATAGAACCTCAAAATCCCGTTTTTCTGGCTATGCTGTAGTCTCGACGGAAGCAACCGTGGGTTCCTGGACCTGGCACAAAACTGCCTACTGTTATCTCCCTACAAGATACGGTTAGAACCTTACTCGATTTAAGGTAATTACCTGATGTAATAACAAGCGGCATTGGCTACACTTAGGACGTATAGATAAACAGACAGAAGCCAAAGATTGCCACAATAAGCTGAATGCTTATTTTGTAGACCGGGCCATGGAGCCGACGCTGATTTGTCGGTAGATTTCCAGAAGGGAGCGTGGAAGCATGGCAATTGCCAATCCTATTAGTGATGAGCGCCGATCCAGGCTTTCTAGCCACGAGGATGTGCTAGCAGAATTCACCACTTCCCTGGGCATTGAGATTGACGAGGCGCTTACAGCGCAACGTACAACCGAATCTCTTCCCCATTTTGTGGTACTGGAAGACGAGATCGCAGCCCTACTGAGTGATGATGATGACGACGACGAAGAGGGCGATGAGGATAGCACTTCATCAGCACATACCCATCGCGGTGGGGTAACCAGTACCAAGGCCAATGGTTCTGAAGATGCCTTCCAGAGCTACCTGCGTGACATTCGCGGGTATGGACTCCTCACACACGCGGAAGAGATCGACCTGGCACAAAGAGCGGCGGCAGGCGACACCATAGCTCGCCGTAAACTCGTCGAATCCAACCTGCGCCTGGTCATCTCCATTGCACGCCGCTACACCAGCACAGGTGTCCCCCTGATCGATCTTATCCAGGAGGGTAACCTGGGTTTAATGCGCGCCGCTGAGAAGTTTGACTACCAGCGTGGCTGCCATTTCGGCACGTATGCCACCTGGTGGATTCGCCAGGCCGTCAGCCGCGCCGCTGGCGAGCAATCGCGCATGATCCATCTCCCTGAACACGTCTCAACGCGCCTGCGCAAGATTCGCCGCATCTCCGCTCAGCTCTCCCAGGAAAACGGGCTTGATCCTATGCCTGAGCAGATCGCGGAGGCCTGTCATTTTGAGGTCGACGAGGTCAAAAATTTGCTCGGAGTTATCGAACAGCCAGTCTCCCTCGACACACCCGTTGACGATGAGACACGCTACTCGCTGGGCGATACGCTCGAAGACGATACCACTCCCGCGCCAGCCGAGACAGCCTCGCGCCACCTGCTTGGAGAAGAACTCCACCGCGCCCTGGCCGTGCTCACGCCGCGAGAGCGCTCAGTCGTGATGCTGCGCTATGGCATAGGTGATGGTCGCAGCCGTACATTGCTGGAGGTGGGCAAAGAGCTCGGTATCTCCAGAGAACGTGTACGCCAGCTCGAAGTTGTGGCGCTCATGAAGCTCCGCAGTGTCACCAACGCGCAAGCGCTTCACGACTGCGTTTAACCCGTCATAGTATAAAACAGGATTAAGAGGGCGTCTGCATGTGCAGACGCCCTCTTGCGCATCCTACAGTCGTATGTATTTCATGCTATTTGCTCGACAACACTACCAGAGTATGCTATATATACTACGGCTACAGCTTCTTAATTGCTCATTGGCACATCAACACGCTTCGTTTGACACATAACATCTTGGCGGAGAGGCTTTCTAAGCATGATCAAACAACTCACTGAACGCCAGGAAGAGAGCACGATCCAGAGAGGCACCACCTCGCGTTTCAGGCTTACACGCCCTGCTATTATCGATATTTGTGTGGTCCTCGTTCTGTTCATCGTGGCGCTTATTCCACGCATCCAGCTTGCGAACCAGCTTGACATGGTTACCGACGAGATTGTCTATATCTGGGGCGGAAAAGTCTATTTCCCCCTCCTCACCCACCTCCAATTCACCTCGCCAGCCTGGCACTACAACTACGAGCATCCGCCGCTGGTAAAGCTCTTAATTGGCTTCACTCTGGCGTGTAACTCGCGCCTGGGACATCCTCTCACCACGCTACAGGCCGGGCGCGTTCCCAGCATTGTTATGGGCGTGCTCCTGATCGCAGCTATCTACTGGCTTGGTCGCCGCCCCTTTGGGCGTACCGTGGCCACGCTGGCAGCGCTCTGCCTAGCGGTCAGCCCTTGGTTGGCCTATTTTAGCGCCCTGGCTTATCTGGATATGACGATGACCGCGCTCGCGACCATCGCCTTCCTGCTGCTGTGGTACGCGGTCCAGCGTCCCTGGATGTATCTGCTGGTGGGCGTCTTCCTGGGGCTGGCGGCTGATAGCAAATATCCCGCCGTCTTCCTGGTGCCAGGTATGGTGCTCTATGCGCTCTACTATACCTTCTTCATACGTCCTCGCCTGGGCGAAGCTAGCAAACTACCGTGGAAATGGTGGCTTGGCGCCATGCTGCTCTCGCCACTCGTTTTCCTGCTCGTCGATCCCGCCATCTGGACCAATCCACCTGTGAAGCTCTTTCAAAGCTTCTTTTTTGAGTGGAATCACTCCTCAAATGGACATCTCACCTTTATGGCCGGAGCCGCCTACGAGCATATGCCACGCTGGACCATTTTCTACATGTTGGGAGCCAAGCTCAGCGTATTCCTGACGCTGCCAGCGCTCGGCTTTATCGTGTATGCTATAGTCAAACTCGTTCGCTATCACCGCGCGCCAAACACCGTTGCCCCGATGGAGGCAGCTAGCGTGGTCTTCCTCTCGATCTGGCTCGTTAGCGCCGTAGCGATGTATGGCCTGCTAAATATTGTTGTAGGGACACACTACTATCTGCCAGTGGTGCCACCTATCGCTCTAAGTGGAGCCTTTGGCCTGGCAGTCCTGTTACGCTACCGCCGTTCCCTACTGTGGAAGCAGCGAAGCAGTCAGGCAGTCGCGATAGATGGGACACCTCTCGATGAGCAGAAAATTTCGCTCGTACGCCCTTATACACCCTTGAACGCTCGTGCAGGAATCACCATTGCGCTGATGGTACTCATCCTCACAATTCCACACCTGATCGGCCTCGTGACTATTCCGGATGCTGAGGGCTATACCAGTGAACTTTTCCCAAACGAAAATGCCTCACTGCAAGTGGCCTATCCAGGTTATCGCGATGCTGTCCTCTGGCTGGCTGACAACGATAAAGGGCCTGCCAGGGTTGGTCTCGTGGCGATCTCCTCAGCGACTCTAGGGAGCGGCCCTCAGGATGAGCAGAGCTGGTACTATTACAATCAGGATTTACCCAAACAGCTCAGCCTCTCGACGGTGACCCCGTCCGATCGCACCTACAAAAGCGACTACCTTGTCTGGCCAATGCACCTGCAACAGCGCGGGTATACGATACCCGAACCCTGGCGCTCGCATATTGTGCATACCGTCACCGGTGGCAATACCATTTACTGCTACATTCTCTCGCGCTAACCGTCCCTAGGTCGCCTCTCTAGCGACTCAGAAAGCGATCTGCGTTTGAGCATGTAGCCAGGAGTTTGTTTACCGTATGCATTCAACCATATCAGAACATTTCCCGGCCACAGCGAATACCAGTATAGAAGTAAAGGCGCCGCCGAGTCCCTCCCTGAGAGGACTCGGCCTCTGTGCTCTGGCGCTCCTGCTCTGCACAGTATTGATGCTCTCACCCCTCTCACGATTGGTTGGGGTACAGCATATGAATGGGATCGCGCCCTTCATCAATGCACTTCTCAGCTTGAGTGCCTGGCTCCCAACAGATCTCCATCTCGTGGGCACTCCTGCCAGATCAGTGAAAAATACCAGCCTGGTGTTCTTTATCGGCGCGACCCTTCTCGCGTTTCTTGTCTATGGCATAAGCGCCTGGTGGTTTGCACGCCAGCCCGCTCAGGCAAATTACCGCGTCACTCAACGCTGGATTATGACAATTGCGCTCCTGGCTGGCCTCTGCTTCGTCTTCACGCCGGCTATGCTCTCCAATGATGTCTTTGTGTACGCTGGCTACGGACGACTGGTCTCAGCCTATCATGCCAGCCCCTACTTTGATCTACTCACAAACTACCCTGATAAACTCAATCTGTATGACGATTGGCGGGGTGCCACATGCGCCTATGGACCTTTCTGGGTACTCATCTGTACACTGGTCTCAACCCTGGCAGGCACAAATATCTTGTCTTACCTGCTGACCTATCGCCTCCTGGCACTGGCTTCCAATCTCTGTAATATTCTCCTGGTGGGTTTGATTCTTCGCAAACTGGGACGCCCTGAGCGTACAGTCACCCTGGGCATGCTTCTCTATGCCTGGAATCCCTTGATGCTACAAGAGAACGGCCTGGGCGGCCATAACGATACGGTTATGGTCACCTTCCTCCTTCTGGGGGCCTACTGCTGGCTACAGCACGAACTACGCGCCTTCACAGAGCGCTTGAGGGTACGCGACTACCTGCCCGCGCTGGCCTGCTTCTCTATCGCGATCCTGATCAAGTATTCCTGCGCCCCCCTGGTCTTGCTCTTCTTCGTACTCATGGGGCGGCGGGCTATGCTGGCCGCGGCTCAACAAGGGAAAGCGCTTCGGGGTCAGCTCTTAGAGGCAGGCAGGGATATCCTCATTGGCGGTGCCTTCTGCGCGGTGCTGGTGATCGGTTTCTATCTGCCTTTCTGCCTGGGACATAGCGTTCCCGATATTATCAAGAGCTTCTCGTCCCCACCATCCTCCTACCTATCTTACAACTCCATTCAGCAAGCCGCTGGCCGCTGGCTCGACTGGAACAAGAGTCAGCAGGAGGGCGTCAATTACACAATCTTTACCGTGCTGGCAACCCCCGTTGTCTGGCGGATCATCAATGTGATTGTCATAGGCACCTCGATGCTAGCAGGCCTGGTCGCGCTCTGGCGTAAACCCAGTATTCAAGTATGGGCACTGGCCTGTATCGCCTTCCTATCGCTGCTCTACCTCGTCATCACCTGGCTCTTCCCCTGGTATATTACCTGGGTCATAGGTCTGGCCTGCATCTGCCTACCCGCGCGTGGTCGCCTGCCGCGCGCCCTGGTGGGTACAACCCTGCAATTTACGCTGACCATCCATTTCCTCTACCTCTTCTTCTTTCCTATCTCACCTTTTGGGCGCTGGAATGGCTGGGACTTCTTGACGACACTGCTCCCCCCTCTAGCTACCTTCCTGGTTCTCTACTACTGGTGGCCCCGCCACTCCCAGGCAGCAATGCCCACTCAGGAAGAGCACGCACACCAGGCCTAGTAAAGCACTATTCTCCACCTGAGAGACAAGAAGGCCTGCGTTGTATGTGACGCGGGCCTTCTTGCTACCTATCCAACCTCACCACATCATGAAAGCGCGGCTTGTGAATGCTCCTGCGAACGCGCAGAGAGCTGCTCGCGTTGACCTGCTACCAGGAGTGCAATAATAAAACCAGCCAGAATAAAATTGCGTATGGTGACAATGGGAAAGAAGATTGGCTGCTGGGGAACCGCTTGCAACGAGACGGAGATATAGATGTAGGGATAGATCAAGGTTGTCAGCACACCCAAAAGTCCCCAGGACACCATCCAGCGCCAGTTTGTCTGGCCAACGTAGGCCACCAGCGGCGCCACCCAGATCAAGTATTGGGGACTGAACACTTTGCTAGTACTAATCACCAGGAGGAGCGTCAAGAGTGAGCTGGTCGCCAGATCGATCTTGCCTCGCCATTGCAGCCAGTAGGTGTACACCAGGCCTACCAACAACAAGGGCGTACTCAGAATACCAATGATTTGCGCGGGCGAGCCAAACATGTTCAAGGAACCATACGTAAACTTGAAGGTCAAGGGCAATCCCGTGACCAGGCTCGTGAGCCACATTAGCGAGGCGGGCAGCGACTCTACCTGGATTGGGCGGTCACCAAAGTAGGTCAGGGGCTTCAAGGTTCCCTCCACACTGAAGAGCAGTGAAACCACAACAATGCCCACGCACACAAGCCCAAAGACCACCAGGGGAAGCCAGCGTTGCCAGGCACGCCAGTTCCCCTGCACCAGGCGCTGCTGCTGGAGCAGGAAGGGAAGCAAGAGCAATACTGGATAAAATTTACAGAGCGTGGCCAGGGCCAGGTAGGCAAATGCCCAGCCCCAACGCGAGCGGGCTGCGTAGACGACCGCCAGCAACGTAAACAGCGCTGGCAACAGGTCAAAACGGCCCACCGCCGTCGCCCAGCAACCGGTAATGAGATAAAAGGCACATGAGAGGGCCGCCTCCCGTGAACGATAGCGCGCCAGCAGATAACACAGCAGGCCTGCTAGCAACACCATCCAGATGGCAAAACTAACCTGGTACCAACCCTGCGGTGCTAAAAGCCCCAGCGAGAATGGCAGCAATACAGGCAATGGATACTCATTCGGCAGCGTATGCAGGGGCTGCGAGGTAGGCTGCCAGGCGCGCAGTTGATGCACCCAGGAGGCAGGAACGCCATACTGCTCCGCCTGGTCTAACAGAGATGGAGGTTGCTGCACATGTTGCTGTGTCTGAGGCGCGGCTACCTGGTCAAAAGTAACCGGGCGAAAGATAAACTCACATTGTGCTGGAGGTAAGGTCTTGACCGCGTCCAGGCCCTGCCAGAAAGCTAGAGCATAGCAATTGTATTTCGCGGCATCGGTATAGGCCTTGAACATCTGCCAGGAGGCGCCGTAGAAGAGAAGAGAACCCATCAAGAGCAAGAGGCAGGCATCCAGTACCATGCGTTGGCGCCTCCCGGCAGGCCATACATGCGCACGCGCAACCTGGTAGGCTTTATAGAGCAGCAAGGTCCCTATACAGATGAGTAAAGCCATATCCAGCACGGCATGCCAGATACCCACGCCCGGCAAAAGATGCGTAAGCGAGGCAGCATAAAAGATTACAGCTACACCCAGGGCAATAACGCATGGATCAGCGAGCAGGCACCCCCGCCGAGCATTAGAAGAAGTCTGTATGCTTGAAGAGTCATGCTGAGCATCGTTCTCTTGTGAGATATCAGTATCCATCGAATATTTCTCTATCTTTTCTTTCTACGACGTTCCAATCATCGACGGGTCACACTGGCAGCATAGTAGTGTCCATCCCTGAAGACAAGGCACTCCCACCATTGGGCTATCCTGGGTGTTACAAGTCTCTCTCTATTCTTGGCGAGCATGGTATGCTACAATAACGACGCGAAGCATAAGTCCGAGCACCGATATCCCCATGCTTCATAGCACTGGAATACGTATTGTGAGGTGAAAGTATGCAAGAATTGGCAGAAGGTCAGATGTTTGCGCGCTATCGTATTGTGCGCGCCCTGGGGGTAGCTTGATCAGCCAGAGCTATGCCGCAGAAGATTCCCATCTCGGATGTATAGTGACGCTTAAAGTCATGCACCCATGGCCTGCGCTCCCCAATTCTGCTCGCTATCAATTCTTCCACGAGATGCAAGATATCAGCTTGATTGTTCACCCACAACTCACAGCCCTCCTCGACTATGGCGACTTCGAGGGGCGCCTGTATGCCACACGCACCTACTTTGCGGCTGGCTCCCTGCTTGGTGATGCAGGGCGAGCACACTTTCAAGCACCAATGCTGCCACAGGTCGCGATCAAGCAGCTTGTGCCACTGGCACAGGCCCTCCATAACCTGCATACGCATGGGTATATCCATGGTGCCCTCACATTCTCCAATGTCCTTCTCAATGAAGAAATCTCCAACCCTACGGAAACCACATCGCTCCAGGTCGCGGACGCAGGCTTTACCTACTTCGCGCAACATGTGGGAGGTCTACAGCCTCTTCTACTACCCGCAACCGCGGCACCAGAACAGTGGCACCGTCACTATAGCCCCGCTTGCGATCAGTATGCCTTAGCTATTCTGCTCTATTTCTGGCTAGCTGGCCGCCTCCCATTTATTGGTCGCCCCCAGGAGGTCCTGCGCCAGAAACAGTTTGAAATTCCACCTTCGCTCCTCCCTCTCAATTCCCACGTTACGAGACAGCAAGAGACGATTCTCCACCGTGCCCTCGATCCCAACCCCGAGCGACGCTATTCCACTGTGCTAGCCTTCGTCCAGGCTCTAGAAGGCACCCTTTTCTTACCAAACGAATTCGGCAATGCAGAGCAAGGCGCTGCTGAAATGCCTGAGACAACCGTGCTTTCACTCGACCTGCTCAAAGAGATCTTCGCGGCTTCAGCTTCAGAGAAGGCTAAGGCACAGGCTGCTCAGCAAGACAAGGAACAGCAACCTGAAGAGATCATTCCTGCGGCGCCAGAACCCTCTCAATTCGAGCGATTGCTGGCCTCGCTGCTCACCCCTTCCCCCCTAGCTACACCTATGTCGGAGACCACACCAACCAGTCATACCACCCCACTGGAACCAATGAGACAGGCTGAGACATCAAATACGCTTTCGCTCCTGGAGATGCTGGCATCTTCTCACACTCCAGGCGCTACTCCGGTAATAGAGCAACAGCAGCAGCCTGAACCACAACCACGTATCGAGCCAGATATCGCGCAGCCCATCCCTCCTGCCGCGCCAGAGCCAGTCCAGCCACCAGTTGAACCGCCAACTGAACCCAAACCAGTTGAGCCTGAACCCACTCGCCCTCAGCCACAGGAGCCATCTATTCCCGCTGAGCCTCAACCTACACAGCCCACACCTGAGAAGCCGATAGAACCCGTTCGTCCTCAACCACAGCCTGAGCAGCCAACGCCTAGCGAGCCGGTGCCAACGCATCCACAACCGCAGCAGCCATCGCTGCCCACAGAGCCAACCGAGGTGCCTGAGCCAAAGGAGCCACGCACAGAGCCACTTGCTCCCGAGGAACCAGTAACGCTACCACAGCCGGAACCAGATATCCCACAACCGCTTCCTACGCCACCGCTCACGCCACCACCCGGCATCCAGCCAGTGGATGAGCCTCAACCCGAGGCCCAGCAAGAGCCTATCACTGAATTAGATGTACAAGAAGAGGTTGCAATAACGCAAGCGCGCTTTACCATCACCTCGCCCTACACTGCTACCCCCATAGAGATCGAGCTAGAGCCAGCCGAGACCATCACCCTGGGACGCGCTGGCTCCAGCGATATTCTTCTGGAGCAAGATAACCTTACCTCGCGCCACCACGCGCTACTCAAATGTGTCAATGACCAGTTTGTGCTCTTCGACCAGCGCAGCGCCAAAGGAGTGTTCATCAATGGACGCAAGCTTACCAGCGGCATTGGCTATCCCCTGCATCACGGAGACAATATCCAGATTGGCCGATACAGCCTGCTCTTCCAGCAAGCTGGCGTCACCACACCCCAGACAGCTCCTCTTGTCGAAATCGAACACGCCTAGAGAGTTGTTGTAGGGTCCAAGCTAGCTTGGACCCTACAATTCAACGTTAGCGATCCACTAGCGAGCGCGTTAGAGTGACAATCGTCACAAAGGTGCGGTAGAGGTCTAACAGTTGCTCGCTCACAACCTTCACGGTGCGGGGGCCGACGCGCTCCACCCCACGAATCCAGAGCGCCATATCCGCCATGTCCGCCACCAGAAAGGTTATCTCCAGCGTGACGGGCAGTTTGAAATGGGGAGGTTGTGTCTGTGCGAGCTGCTCAACAGCTCGTTTTGCCCCTGCATACAGCATTTCACAGGCTACCTCTGGATGCAGGTTGACCGCGGCAAAACGTCCAATGGAGTCTTTCACTACGACCGTTTCAGCCTGGGGAGCAAAGGTTTGCACCTCCTGGGCGGTTGCCGCATCACCGCTCACCAGAATAATAGGTACACCATAATGCGCCGCGACCAGGGCATTCAAACCAGACTCGCCCACGACCTCGTCATTGATGCGCACCTCCCAGATCGCCCCAGGATTATAGGTATGCGAGAGAATCGCGCGCTCGGCCCCAATCGAACCGTGATAGCTGACGAAACAGACGCCATCAAAGGAGGCATCCAATCCCTGCATCATATACAGCGGCTTATGCCGACCAGTGATGAGGGTCGCCCGCCCCAGCAAGTCCTGGGGATGGAGGTTGCGCATCGCATGATGAGCATCATTGACGACAAACTCGTGCGCGCCAGCCTCCTGAGCGCCAGCGATTACAGCGTTGACTTCGTCGGTCAGCAATTTTCGTCCCTGGGCGTACTCAGGATTGCCCTCGATGATCTGCTCCCAGGCCACGATCCCACTTGTTCCCTCAAAATCGGTCGAAAGAAAAAGCTTCATAGCAACTCCCTTACTAAAGCCAGGTGCTCCGCGCCACCTCTTCACACGCATCGTGCAACATGAGGAACACGGAGCACCTGTGGACGTCGTTCGACAGGCTACAGCCAGGCAGGTAGCTTACTCCATGATTACCATGCCGGGACCGCCTGCCGCGCGACAGATGTCGATGCTGGCCTGGCGTCCCGTGCGCTCGGGATACTGCTCTTCGACGGCCTGCGTCAGCGCGGTGACCGCCTCCTGACGCACCAGGTTAATCGTGCAGCCACCAAAGCCACCACCCAGCATACGCGCTCCGAGCACACCGGGAACGCTATGCGCGATATCCACCAGGGCATCCAGTTCTGAACAGCTTACTTCATACTCATCGCGTAGGCCCGCGTGGCCCTGCCAGAGCACCTGGCCGACAGCTTCAAAATCATTGCGTTTTAACAGCTCCACAACCTGCATCACACGCTCGTCCTCGGCGATAACATAGCCCGCGCGCTTACGTAGCAGTTCAGGAAGCTGATCTTTGTAACGTGCAAACTGCTCAGGCGTAATATCGCGGAGAGCCTTGATCTCGCGCGCCTGGGCGTTCTCCGGCTCATCGCGCAAGATCGCCTCGCGCAACAGGCTCGTTGCCTCCTCGCACTGCTGGCGACGCTCATTATAGGCCGTACTTGCCAGTTCACGACGCACGCTGGTATCAATGACTACAATCGCGACCTCTGGGTCAGAGAAGGGGAAATACTGGTACGCAAACGAGCGGCAATCCAGCAAGACCGCCTGCCCGGGCTGCCCCAGACATGAGGCCGCCTGGTCCAGAATACCCGAGCGCAGGCCAGAGGCAATGTGTTCAGCACGCTGGCAGAGCGCCGCAACCTCCATTTTCTGTAACCGGCTCTCCTCGCCATCGCCAATCTTGAGCTGCCCACCCGAGAACTGAGCACAGGCATAGACCGTCGCCACCTCAAGGGCCGCTGAAGAACTCATGCCACCACCCAGGGGTACATCGCCAGCCACAACCGCATCAAAGCCCTTGAGCGCAAAGCCCGCGCGTACCAGTTCGGCCACCACACCCAGGACGTAGCGCGCCCAGCCGGGAAGTCCCTGGCGCTGCTGCTCAAATGAGCCAGGCAGTTGCTCAAGCGAAAACTGCGCATACTCCTCAAAATGCGCTGACCAGAGGCGCACCTCCTGGTCCTGGCGTGTGCGGCCCGCAAAGGCTGAGACACGGTCGACCGCCAATGGCAAGACAAAGCCGTCATTATAGTCGGTATGCTCACCAATAATATTGACACGACCCGGCGCCCAGGCTGCACTGAGCGGACCCGCGTACACGCCATCGTCCTGGAAAACCGTAGCGAACTTCTGGGCCGCCTCAAGGGCGGGTTGTGGATACTGCTTTCTCTCCATGCTACTACTCCATCTCTTTCTCAATAGCCTGTCGCAGCTCCAGCGCCTTCTGCTGCGGAGCGGAGTCGTTGGTCCACATGCCCCAGATAGACTCTGAGGAGGCGGCAAATTTAAGCTTACCCGGCGCACGTCCAATGGCAAGAATCTCAACGTGGAAGTGGAACCGCTCATCCTGCAATTGATGCAGACCTAGCAGGTAAGGCATCGGAGCCATCGCGCCATCGAAGAGATTGTTATAGCCACGAATGACCTTCAGGAGCATGGCAGCGAGGTCGCGCAGTTCCTCATCGGTTGCTTGTGCCAGGCTAGGCACATGCCGCTTCAAATAGAGATGCGTCTCGTAGGGATAGCGCACATAGGGGGGCAAAAATGCCTGCCAGGTCTCATTGTGGGCCACCTCAAAATCGGTGTCCGTCAATTCATCGCGCACGCGGCAGAAAGGGCACCCGCGGCCAGCCTCGTATTCGAGTACCGTTGTCTCCAACTTACGCTCCAGAACAGGAGGTAAGACAGAGACGCCATAGGCCTGTCCATGAGGGTGGTGCTGCGTCTGGCCGATAGCTTCACCGCTATTCTCAAAGATCATTACCGCCGGGTAGCGCGAAGAGAAATCATTATATAGTTCGCGCCAGAGCTTCGTCACCGCGAACACTTCATCCACGGTCAGCTGGGTGAAGGTCTTCTCGTGGTCGCGATTATAAATAACTACAACCGCCTCACCAACTGGAGGTTGCAAGGGAGGGAAATCATTTGGATGGAGCCATACCTGCGTATCCTCACTTACACGCCCTTCGATAATGTCAGCACAAAACGGGCATTGCGTCGTTCCTTCGCGGCGGCTCATACGATGAGGTGCATTCACCAAATATTGCCGTAGAATTGGATTCCAAATTAAAGGCGTCTTCTGTTCCATATTATTCCCAAATTCTTTGCTTTATATTCTATGAATCTTGTGTGCAACATATCTCGGGATGGGTAGTATGGTGGATCGTAACAGCCACAGGCCGCCACGACCCACCATACCACCTATCAGAGGAGCAAGTCTCTATTTATGGATGATGAGAGTGATGCGCGGCCAGGCTGCCCATAAGTACACAGCGCCCCTGCTGGGCAAAGAGCGAAAGTAGCGCTTTTTTATCGGCTACGCCCCCCTCATTACCCTCAGCCAGCAACCATTCATCCCAGGTCGTCTTATCGGTAAACAAAGCCCAGGCCACGGGAGCAATCTGGGCTTTTATGGTGCGCATAATTTCACGCGCGTGTTCAAAACCCGGTTCCAACTCCTGTAGTGGGGGAAGCTTTTCGTCCTGTAGCGCCTCAAACGTCCTCACCGTCAGCACCTCCCCCCTTTGCACTTCGCACACGCATCCCAACACCAGCACCTCGCGCTCATCGCCCTCTTCATCAGTCAGCGTATCCCATACCCCGCAGACAAGGGTACAGTGCTCTGGGAGCGTGCGTAAGAACGTGGTTATCTGCTCCTTATTCCACCCATGCCAGGATGGCTCCTGCTGTTGATCAAGTCGTAGCGCAGCGGCTACCAAAGGCCTGACCGCCTCCCATAATGCCGAGTCAGTATCTATCACCACTAATTCTTCTGCAAACACACGTACAACTGCCTTTCAAAATAAGAGATCAATCAGGCCCATTTCCGGTTCTCAGGCCGTCTCAATTATAATACATTCCAGCCGTGTTTGCGCGTTCTACTATACTATTAGTCGTCACATGGTCTAACCAGGAGACGCAGATGTCCTATCTTTCAGTGCTCTCGCTCTGCCTGCATATTATAGGGCCGACTGGGATTATAGTACTACTTTCCCGATTATGGATTATTACCTGGCACTTCCGCGACTCGCCACCGAGCGGCTTTCGCCGCTACCAGCGCGCCCTATACATGAAACAAACCGCTGGCCTGGCCCTGCTCTTCCTCCTCACGATGGCCACCAGCTACGCCTTGCTGCACGAAGTGTGGGGGGTACTCTACGGCCTCCTTGCCTTCAAAGCCTGCACCTGGTGGGTCCGCCTGACACTTTTGCCGTAAGCGCTACTCCTGCTAAGCATCGCAGACGCTGAGGACATCTTGTAAAGAGGTAGATACGTGGTTCCCACAAAAAGAGGATATAAGATCGTTTATTCTTAGTAGAAGATTTAGTATAAGACACCTTCAAACAGACATACCCAGCACAGGTCAAAGGAGTTGAGCATGAGTAGCCAGCCCTGGTACCAAACGTTTTTTGGCGAAGACTATCTACAGATCTACTCCCCATTCCTACCTGCATCTCGCACCCAACATGAGGTCAGTGCCATTGAAGCGCTACTTCACCTCACGCCAGGCATGCGGATCTTAGATGTGTGTTGTGGAGATGGACGCCATGCCCTCCCGTTAGCGCAACGCGGATATGCTGTTACCGGGCTAGACCTTAGCGCGGCCCTCCTTGATCGAGCACGCCAGGAGACCGCCAGGCTACACCTCAACATCGACTGGTTACAGCAAGATATGCGCTCCATCCCCTATGAAGACACCTTTGACGCAGCTATCAATATCTTTACCTCCTTTGGCTATTTTGAGCAGGAAGAAGATGATCTTCTGGTGCTCAAAGAGATTCACAAAGCACTCGCGCCCGGAGGCATCTTTCTGCTAGAAACCGTCTACCAACCACGAGTCGTACGTGCCTTTACCCCTCAAAGTATGATTCGCTACGACAATGGCTTAATCGTCATGGAAGAGCGTGAGATCGATCTGCTCAAGAGCCGCAATAACGTCCGCATCACCCTGCTTCATCCCAATGGCGAGCGCATCGAACATCGTCAATCCATACGCATCTATACACTTACCGAACTCATCAGCCTGATCAATCAAGCAGGGTTACAGGTCACAGGCTATTATGGCGACCTGGATGGTAACGCCCTGACACTCGATAGCCGGCTCGTCATCGTCAGCCAGAAACCTACACCATCACAATAACGAGTGCTCTAGACGCTATCAAACATAATGCGTTATAATTGGCAGTGCCACCATAGTCAAATGAAGGAATAGAGCGGTGGTGTTTCAAGTGTCTTTATTCAGATCTTATTCCGAAACCCAACGGCACTGGCGTGCCTAGCGCTTCGCGCTCAGGGTGTTCGGATCGGAATTAATCAAAATTAAGGAAGGTACCTAGCCGTGCCGTGGTGTAGATTTTTCATTCCTAAAATTGCCTCAGCAAACATCAAGCCGGGCGACCCCGACCTGAACGAGCACATTATGTATGCCAAGTGCGTCAAGGGCCATGTTCTCAAAGATGCCAGGGACTGGGTCTTGTGCGAAAACCTGCCTGCTCCCGACGCGCAATGCTGGAAAGAGGGCGGCGAAACGCTCTTCAACATTACGCCGCGCAAGCGCAGTGCTGACCAGGCATCGTCACCAGAAGCAAGCGCACAGAAGAGCAAAGTTTAGATCTGCATGAGCATGGATTCACAGCCCTCATCTATTTCTTCTCAGCTCGCGCCTGACCATATTACACGCGCTCAGAGTGACTTACTGCGTTGGTATGCAGCAGAGCAACGTGATCTACCCTGGCGTCGCACCAGCGATCCCTATGCGATTCTGGTGTCAGAGATAATGCTCCAACAGACCCAGGTTGATCGCGTGTTGCCCAAATATCAACAATTTCTGAGCGCGTTCCCGACGCTTGCAGACCTGGCCGTGGCTCCTACCGCCGATGTCATCAACGTGTGGGTTCCCCTGGGATACAACATGCGTGCGGTGCGCCTACAAGCCATTGCGCAACAGGTTATGGCTCAGTATGATGGGCGTATTCCCGATACTGTCGAGGGATTGCTCTCTCTCAAAGGGATTGGCCGCTATACGGCTGGTGCCATTGCCTGTTTCGCTTATCATAAGCAAGTAGCCACCGTTGATACCAACATTCGCCGCGTGCTCCATCGCATTTTCATTGGTGTTGAGCAGCCAGAGACAGCATTGAACGACGCGGCTATGCTGGCGCTTGCGGAACAGGTCTTGCCACCTGGCGAGGCCTACAACTGGAATCAGGCCCTGATGGATATGGGGGCAACGATCTGTACAAGTAACAATCCGCGCTGTATGGCATGCCCACTACAAGAGCCATGCAAAGCTTATCAGGAGATGAGCCAGCATAGCCTCTTCCCGTCCGGCGTGGTTCTACGACAGATGCGCAAGGTGGCGGAAAAGAAAACCAGTTATCAGAGCCAACCCTTCACAAGCACCAATCGCTACTTTCGTGGGCGGATCGTTGATCTGCTTCGTTCGTTGCCAGCGGGAGAGCGCATCACGCTCACTCTTCTCGGACCAAAAATCAAGCCTGAGTATAGCGATGCGGACCAACCCTGGCTACAACGTCTGGTGAGTGGTCTGGCAAAAGACGGCCTGGTCGACTATGCAGAGGATGGAGTCCGCTTACCCTAACCCACCTGTAGGTAACCAAAGAAACCTGTTTTATTCATTACCTGGAGCCGGTCTCCTTATACGAAAACTAACGCCGCTCGCGCGCTCAGGTTTTCTGAGAGGCACTATATTTTACTTGGAGGAACGAGCAGTTGCGACTAACAAGCTTGAACGATATACAAACGCATCATCGCCACATCTTTCTCTCACCACACTATGATGACGTGGTCTACTCCTGTGGAGGCACACTGGGTGTACAGTTGAGCAGCGGATTGCGTCCCCTGGTCATCACCGTTTTTGGCGGCGCCCCAACCACAGGTACCCTCAGCCCCTTCGCCCAACAGGTGCATCGCCAGCGCGGCTTTGGTGGCACAACCACGGTCCAGGACATTATTGAGATACGCCGTAAAGAGGATGCCAAGGCGCTTGATCTCTTCCCAACCGACTATCTCTGGCTCGACTACCAGGATGCCATCTATCGCGGCACCCCAACCTATTACAACAGCGATTCGCAATTGATGGGTAGTGATGTACATCCCGCCGACGCCGAGATCGAGCGCCAGTTGCTCAATGGCCTGCTCACACTGCACAATCGCCTTCCCGATACAGTGTGGTACGCGCCACTTGGCGTTGGACGCCATGTCGATCACCAGATTGTGGCATCCGTGGCCGATAGCCTGGCACAGCACGGGGCAAAGGTCTACTTCTACGAGGATTTCCCCTATGTGACCCAGAGCGGCGCCCTGGACGCGCGTTTGAAAGAGCTGGACCTCCCGCTCGAACCCACCCTGGTTGAGATGTCAGAAATGCTTGAGCTGCGCATTGAGGCGGCTGAGGCATACGCGACACAAACCCAGCAGAACTTTGGCGGCTCCGAGCAGATGCGCCAGGCCATGACACACTACACGCACAATATTCGTCCCGTAGAAACCATTTACCTGGAGCGCTACTGGACCTACCGCCGCTAAACTTACTCATCTGTGCTATTGACAGGCGTTTTCTAACGCCTGTCATGGCCTTGCGTGGTATCCTGAAGAGTGACAGGAAAAACGTCCAGTCGGGCGTATTCACCGCCAATCGCCAGCAAAATTTCCTCACAACGGCGAATACCAAATGCTCGATCTGGCACCGCGCAGCGCAGCGCAACTTGAACAAGAGGGAACAGCAGGAGTGTGGATAGATGAAGGGCATAGAAGGAACAACCCTCGGCAGATATGAGCTACATCGGCGTGTAGCACAAGGATCAACCTCTGAGGTCTACTTAGGCTTTGATCGTCGTGTCAAACGGCGAGTCGCCATCAAGGTCCTCTACGGGAGTAATGAACCATTCGTCCGTCGCTTCGAACGCGAAGCCCTGGCAATTGGCGCGCTTTCCCATAACCATATTCTCCCTCTATACGATTTCGGCGAGCAAAGCCCCTGGTATTATCTCGTGATGCCTTTCATCGAAGGCGGCACATTACGCGACTATCTCTATCATCGTGAACGTCTCCCTCTTGACGAAGCTGGCAGCTATCTCTATCAGATCGCATCCGCGCTGCAATATGCGCATGATCATGATATCCTGCATCGTGATGTCAAACCATCCAATATTCTCCTGCGTCCCGATGGGTACGCGTATCTTGCCGATTTCGGCCTGGCGAAAGCCAAAATTGAGGCGGACGCCTATAACCACTCCAGCGCGACGGTTGGCACGCCTGAATATATGGCACCCGAACAGTCTAATGGCATCAGCGACTATCGCAGCGATATTTACGCCCTGGGTATCATTCTCTATCAAATGCTTACCGGCCGCGTTCCCTTTAGCGCAGAGACACCGGTCGGCATCACCTTAAAACATATCCAGGTCCCGCCTCCCCCTCCAAGCCAGTTCAATGATGCCATCCCCACCATCGTCGAAAGCGTCATGCTCCAGGCTCTCGCCAAGGATCCCGAGCAGCGCTACCAGAGCGCACGTGCCTTTTCCAACGCCTATCTACAAGCACTGCAAAAAGCGATACCCACCTGCTCGCTTGAGAATGCCCTGGCACTCACCCAAACAGATCTCATGCTCACTATTTCCGAGCCAACAGAGCCTGCTGAGGACGCCTCGCCACTAATCAAGAAGACAACGAAGCTCCAGCCACCAGTGGACCCAGATTTCGTGCTCTCAGAGGTCCCAACACCACTCTTCCCCCTGCAGATGCCGATGGCTAGCTGGCCTTCACCAAACCAATTACGCCACGCACATCGCCCTAGCCGCCCCCTCCTCTTCACACTCATTAGCCTCTTGCTCCTGCTCCTGGCCTTGCCACTGCTTATGTTCTGGTACAGTATCCGCTGGCAGGCAGCACCAAACTCCCTGTTCTCTCTCGCCAACCAATCCTCGCAGGGATTCCTGCAAGGCGGCAATCCAGCTCAGGCAACGCTGGCAGCACGCGCACGTGTCCAGGCGACAGCCGGTATTACCTCAGATATTGGGGCTGGTCCCATCCTCTATACACATGACCTCACCTCGCCAGGCGGTGGCTGGCTCAATGATGGTCAACAGTGCTATTTCACGCCTCAAGGATATCATGTCTACGCCGCCAGCCGGGCCCTGGCCTGGTGCTATACGAATGCCCCCTCCTTTACGAACATGGCTATTACGGTCCAGGCTCGCCTATCACGCGGTACCATCTATGGGCTTATCTTCCGCCTGCAACCAGAGAGCCAGTCATTTTATGTGCTCGAACTCAATAATACAGGCTCATACCGCTTTGTCCGCGCCCATGGCAGCGACCCGGCCACCTGGCTACCTCTTATTGACTGGACGCATTCAGGTGCTATTATAAATGGGTATGGGCAACTTAATACCCTGCTCGCAATTATGCAGGGGACGCGGTTTACGTTTTACATCAATAAGCAGCTTATTTTTTCCAATGTTGTGGATAACGCCTATACCTCGGGGATGGTTGGCTTCCTAACCGGCAGCGACCAGGAGAGTGATAGCGAAGCCGTCTTCCGCAATCTATGGATATTTGAGAAGTAGCATGTTCTCCACACATGCGACATTGGAGATAGAAAGAGTTCGCGAGGTTTCTTCAGGCATGCCCCATTCACATTTTTCAGAGCAACCAGCAAGTACAGCCCTCCCTGCCAGGCATCACGTCTACCTGGCGCTTGGCACGAATCTGGGCGAGCGCATCCACAACCTGGAGTATGCCTTGCGCCTCCTGTGCGAACACGTTCAATTAGAGCGTATCTCCTCAGTTTATGAAACCGAGCCAGTAGGCTACGCCAACCAGCCGAAATTCCTGAACATGGCCTGTAGCGGAACGACTGTATTAAGCGCACCAGAGCTCCTACAGGCCACCCAGGGCATAGAACAGACACTAGGTCGCCAGGCTACGTTTCGCAACGGGCCACGACTCATTGACATCGATATTCTCCTCTATGACCAGGAGCAGTGGCAGCAAGAAGGGCTTACGCTTCCACATCCGCGACTCGCTGAGCGCGCCTTCGTCTTGGCTCCCCTGGCCGAGATCGCCCCAGACCTCAAGCACCCTGCTCTTGGCAAGAACATGAGTGAATTACTTGAGGTGGTTTCACAGCAGGGCATTCTTCGCATCGACCAACCAGTCTCAATCTCACCAGGATCTCCCACTACTTAACAAGCCTTGCCCAGCATGCTATAATGCGGATACAAAATACAATGTGAATATACTCGTACCAGGGCATGTAGGTCTTTAAGGACCCATACACGAATACAGTGTCACTGGTCTTTACCATAACCCAAAGGAACCGCCTATTTTTCCTGGTTGTGAACTCAAGGGCTGGTAGATACGTATAGAAATTATATTAGGCGAAAACCATGTGTGACCTACGTCGTGTCGGGTCATTTATAAGTAAGCAAGGGAGTACTTGTGGAGGGAGTTCTGCTAGATCCAGCACAGTTAGCGAAAGCCGCAGTCGATATTGCGTCTGATAAAAAAGCATCAGACATTTTACTCCTCGATATTCGAGAGGTTACTGTCTTTGCCGACTACTTTGTCATCTGTAGCGGTAGCAACCCCAGGTTGATCCAGACAATCGCCAGCACAATTGACGAGGAGTTGGGAAAACAAGGAGCCAGGTTGCTGCACCGCGAAGGGACAGCAGACACAGGGTGGATTCTCCTGGACTTTGGCGACGTCGTTGTACACATCTTCGCACCTAAAGAACGCGAATATTACCGATTGGAGCGACTTTGGAGCGATGCCAAAACAGTTGTGTACCTCCAATAAAAATTAGAAAAGGTGACGACGATGACATTTTTTCGCAACCGCATGTTTCTTGAAGGAATTGCCCTCGGCGGCATTTGTGGGCTTATCATCGGCTCTATCATTGCCTTCACGCTTGGTGAAAGCAGCGTAGGGGCACTTCGCCGCGCCATTGATACGCGCCTCCCCAACAGAAACAAGGTGCCGTTTAAATACCTCTCCCAATAGTTTCTCTGCTCTTTCTCAATTTTTGGGGTTTCTCAAGCGTCTACCCTGGTCCGAGGAACCCTCCAGCGATAAGCAGAACTTGAATCCATTAGTTATGTCCAATGCCATAACTAATGGATTTTTCTGTCTTACACCTATTTCTCCTATTCAACTCCTACGCACCATCATATGCGCGCCAGAAGGCCCCTGTTCTTTAGACATGGGGATGAATGGCGCGTTTCTTGTTTGGGGTGGATGTGGAATGGTTGATTTTTTACATCTTTTCTGCTATCATGTAAGTATGAAACAGAAACGCGCTTTCAAGTATCGGATATACCCGACACCAGAACAACAGCATATGCTTGCTCGTACCTTTGGGTGTTGTCGTTTCGTCTACAATTGGGCGCTGCGCCAAAAGACTGATGCCTACTACAACGAACAGCAACGCCTCTACTATAAAGACCTGAGCACGATGCTGACCGAGCTGAAAAAGCAAGAGGGAACGACATGGCTCAATGACGTTTCGAGCGTGCCTCTGCAACAAGCTCTTCGTCATCTCGATAAAGCGTTTCTGAATTTCTTTGAGGGACGTGCAAAGTATCCGACGTCCCATAAAAAGCGGAACAAGCAATCTGCCACATACACCTGCAGTGCCTTCACATGGAAGGATGGGCACCTGACCCTCGCCAAGATGAGTGAACCCCTTGAGATCAGATGGTCGCGTCCCCTGCCAGATGGGGCAACCCCTTCGAGTGTGACCATCTCCAAAGACTGTGCCAATCGCTACTTCATCAGCATCCTTGTTGAGGATGAGATTGAGCACATGCCCTCCATCGAGACCTCGGTAGGCGCTGATCTTGGCTTGAAGTCCTTTGTGGTGCTCTCGACCGGTGAAGTGGTAGGCAACCCCAAGTTCTTTCACAAGGATGAAAAGAACCTGGCCAAAGCCCAACGCCGTCATGCCAGGAAGAAAAAAGGCTCGAAGAACCGAGGCAAAGCGCGTCTCAAGGTGGCTCGCATTCATGCTCGCATCGCTGATCGCCGCCGTGATTTTCTGCACAAACTTTCTACACGCTTGATCCGTGAGAACCAAACGATCTGCGTGGAGAGTTTGCAGGTCAAGAACATGGTCAAGCATCCAACCCTCAGCAAAGCCATCAGCGATGTGGGATGGAGTGAGTTTGTGGCCCAACTGGAATACAAAGCCGACTGGTACGGTCGAGATCTTGTCAAAATTGACAAGTGGTATCCCTCCAGCAAGCGCTGTTTCGAGTGTGGTCACCTCCTCGACTCCTTAGCACTTGATGTTCGTCAGTGGACGTGCCCAGCGTGTGCTGTCCACCACGACCGCGATATCAACGCTGCCAAGAATATTAGGTCCGTGGGGCTCACGGTCCTCAATGCCTGTGGAGAGGCTGTAAGACCTGGACGGGTTTTGTCTCGTTCTGGCAAGACTCCGCGAAGCAGGAAACCCTCGAGGTGACTCGAGGAATCCCCCGGCTCAAGCCGTGGGGAAGATGTCAATGTCATCCACGACACCTGATACAACGCCGCGCAAACTTCTCCTTAGCGGGCTAACAGTTATCCTGGCGGCTGGCATATATTGGGGCGCACGCCGCTGGCTAATACGTCCAGCGAAGCAACCTACATCTGATCCCCAACAAAAAAACCAATCATAAGCATGGGTAAATTCATAGCACAATAAACATTGCATGTTCACGCTTCATAAGCGATAGCACATCTCTACTACCATTTTCTTGTCTTACAACTGTTCAGCTTCACAAGCTAGAGAGCGCATGGTATCATCTATCCAAGGGATGTAGTCGAAGAAGACAAACAGTAGCAGAGTAACGCTAGAAAATGGCAGGAGAGTGCATGTGTAGCGCTTCTATTGCCTGCAACGCAGCATCACCGCAAGGAGGGGATTATGAGTATTGCAGAACGACCAACAGCCGGGACCACCGCTTCAGTCTATGAACGGGTGACTCCGGAAACCAAAGAAGCGCTGGTAAGAGAGCTTACACAGCTTCTTGGTGTGCGACATGTTCTCCACTCCCCCTATGATCTCGCGCTCTATGAGTATGACGCCTCCATCGAACGAGGTCGGCCAGATGTTGTTGTCTTTCCAGCCAGCACCGAAGACGTAGCTGCCATCGTCAAATGTGCGCGTCGTTATCATATACCCGTTGTGCCACGCGGTGCAGGGACGGGCCTGAGCGGTGGAGCTATTCCACGCTATGGAGGAATCGTAATAGTTTTCACGCGTATGAATCAGATCCTAGAGGTCGATTACGAAAACCTGCGCGCAGTCGTGCAACCCGGGCTGGTCAATCTGCATTTGAGCCATGCTCTTAATCCACATGGCTTCTACTATGTCCCTGATCCGAGTAGCCAGCGCTCCTGCACGATTGGTGGGAACGTGGGCGAGAATGCAGGTGGGCCACACACCCTCCTCTACGGCGTCACCACAAATCATGTCCTGGGCGTTGAACTGGTCACTGCCGAGGGCGAAATCGTCGAGGTTGGCGGCTGGACATATGATGCCCCTGGTTATGATCTGACTGGTCTACTCATCGGCTCTGAAGGCACGCTCTGCATCATTACCAAAATTATTGTACGCATCGTTCACCTGCCCGAGGCTGTGAAGACAATAGTTGCGATCTTTGACTCCATGCAGGATGCATCTAATACGGTCACAGAGATCATCGCGCACGGAGTGATTCCAGCCGCCATTGAAATGATGGACAAGGTGATTTTGCAGGCAGTTGAAGCTGATACTCCCGCAGGCTATCCCCTGGACGCCGCGGCTGTCCTCCTGATAGAAACAGAAGGACTATACGAAAGTGTTGAGGAGCAGCAACAACAGATCGTCGCCATCTGTGAAAAGCATCGCGCCCGTCAGGTACGCATTGCTGCCGACGAAATAGAACGCCAGCGCTTCTGGGCTGGGCGCAAAAATGCCTTCGGCGCGGTGGGACGCATTAGCCCGGAGTTTTATGTGCAGGATGGCGTGGTACCTCGAACACAGCTCCCCTATGTCCTACGGCGCGTGAATGAGATCTGTCAACATTATGGCTTACGAGTCGGAAACGTCTTTCACGCTGGCGATGGAAACCTGCATCCACTCATCCTCTTCGACTCCCATATCCCTGGCGAGGTTGAACGCGTGCGCCAGGCCGGACACGAGATTCTCCAGGTATGCGCTGACGTTGGTGGGTCCATTACAGGTGAGCATGGGGTAGGGATTGAAAAGCAGGCCGAAATGGCGCTTATCTTCAATGACACAGACTTACGCGTCATGCAACAGGTTCGCCAGGCCTGCAATCCCGATCAGCTCTTCAATCCAGGAAAACTCTTTCCCCTACCAGGACGTTGCGCTGACATGAAACAACTCTAACAGCGCTAGCACCAGCCATAACTACTCTGGTATGCCTTATTCTCGCATACCAGACGCTACACCCTGCACATATTTCTTTGATGAGGAGCTGAAAAACTGATGGGAGAGAGCATCTTGCTCGCGCAGAGCCTGCAAACACATCTACCCAGCTTAACGCTATTACAAGCGGCTGAGCAGCGACACACCTATGCAGTCGATGACGTTGCGCCAAAATTCATCCTCATACCAGATACGATTGAAGAGGCAGCCCAGGCGGTCGCGCTTATTCACCAATATGGGGGAACCATACAGGCACGTGGAAACGGCACTTACATACATCTCGGCGGCATTCCCAGCCCCTTTGATACCGTCTTGCTTACAACCAGGCTTGATCATCTCCTTGAGCATGAGGCGGGCGATTTGACCTGCCGGGTTGAGGCTGGCATGCCACTAGCAACCCTTCAGGCCTTGCTGGCACGTAAGGGGCAGAGATTACCCCTTGACCCACCCCATGCTGAGCAGGCAACTATTGGAGGGCTTCTCGCGGCCAATGCCAGCGGACCTAAACGCCTTCTTTATGGAACAGCCCGTGATCTCGTCATTGGCTTACGCGTCATTCAAGCCAATGGAGAGATCGCCAGGAGCGGCGGACGGGTCGTGAAGAATGTCGCGGGCTATGACCTGAATAAACTCTTCATCGGCTCCCTAAGCACGCTGGGAATTATTGTTGAGGCGAACTTTAAGCTCCAACCCCTGCCACCAGCGGAGCATACACTCCTGTTGACCTATACCAATGTAGAAGATGCTATGCAGACTGTTACCCAGCTACTCGGCTCAGTAATCACACCTACAGCCCTTGAGTTAATTGATAGCGGTGCAGCCAGCGTCATGAGCGACTTTCACGGCATCAACCTGCCTGTGAATGGCTATACTCTGGCCGTAAATTTTGAGGGCAGTCTCTCGACCATAGAACGGCAGATCAATGAGACCCGTCTCCTGGCGCGTAGACAACATGCCCTGCTGGGAGAAGATCTTACTAATCACGCGCAAGAGCACTTCTGGCAGACTATTCGCCAACAAACACAGGGAACGCTTACCTGCAAAATAAATCTCCTCCCTTCACAAATACCCCATTATCTGCGTATACTGTCCTCAACCTGTCACCAATATGATCTTGAGGCCACCAACATTGCGCACGCTGGCAACGGCATTGTTTATACAGAACTCCAACCTGTCGATGCTACACCGCGCCTGGTTGGCACCCTGACAGCGCTACGTAGCGCTGTTCAAGCCCTACGTGGTAGTCTAGTAATAGAGCACTGTCCAACTCAGTTGAAACAACATATTGATGTCTGGGGCGAGCCTGGAGCCGCCTTCACGATGATGCAGCGCCTCAAAAGTCAGTTTGATCCACAGGAAACATTTATTAAAGGACGGTTTTTGGGAGGATTGTGAGTAGTCAGAATACTTTGCTTATTACAACGCAGCCTGAGTTTACCCAGGCTGCCATAGATGAGTTGCGCATATTAGAGAAACAGATCGAAGTTCTGGAAGAGCTTGTGCCAGGCATCCTGCACTGTAGCGTGCCTGATAGCGCAGTACTTATGCGACGCGCCAGCCAGGCCCAGCTTATCTTTGTACGCCACCTGGCGCCTGTACAGGACATAGTTGCGCTACACAATAGTGAACAGGATCTAGGCAACATTGCCACAGCGATAGCAGAGCTACCAGGCTTTGCACGCATCGAGCGTGGGATTCATTTCGCCGTACAAACACGCTTTATTCAGACGGACAAACAACAGGGCAAACGCCCCTACAGTAGTGGCATGCTCAATCGTGAATTAGCCATGGCGTTCGCGGAAGAGACAGGCGCCATCGAAGATATAAAAAAACCCGAAGTGGTGGTCTCTCTTCTCTGCGCTTCCCACCAGTGCTACGTCGGTATCTCAAACGTCGAAGATAACCTGAGCAGCTGGCCTGGAGGAGCGCGCCACTACGCCCAGACAGATGAGCAAATCAGCCGGGCCGAGTTTAAGCTACTTGAAGCGCTGGAGGTGTTTCATATTACGCTTCCCGAGCAAGGCAAGGCACTAGACCTAGGGGCCGCCCCAGGTGGCTGGACACGCCTGCTGCTCAACGCAGGACTGGATGTCGTCGCTGTCGACCCAGCAAATCTGGATCCACGCTTACGCGCCTATAGAGGGCTCGAACATTATCAAGGATATACCGAACGCTATCTCGACGCCCAGGCTCAATTGAAGCATTTTACGCGCTTTGACCTGATCGTCAATGATATGAAAATGGATGCACGGGAAGCCGCGAGACTCCTGGTGCGAGCCTCAGCGCAGTTACGACCAGAGGGTTTTATTATCAGTGTGTTTAAGTTGCCTCACGCAACCGAGACCATTAACCCACTCAAAACAGTGAACGAAGCCTTGAAAACGATGCGTAAACACTTCAATATAGTGCGAGCACACCAGTTGTTTCATAACAGGCAAGAGATCACCGTTGCGGCGGCGCAGCCGCTTCCTACGCGTAGATAAAGGAATGCACGCCTTTTTTCATCATATGGAGGTCCCCTCATGGCATCAGAGCCGATCATTAGGCATGAGACATATCCAGAGACCACTCCCCCCACAGAGGGGCCATTGCGCCGCGATACGCACACGTATGACCTGATGCGTCAATGCATCCATTGTGGCTTCTGCCTGCCTACCTGCCCTACCTACGCAGTATTGGGCGTAGAGATGGACTCGCCTCGTGGGCGCATCTATCAGATGCAGGCAGTGGCGGAAGGGCGCCTGGACATCTCTGATGATTTCATTGAGCATATGAATTGCTGTGTGGGATGCCGCGCCTGTGAAACCGCTTGTCCATCAGGCGTGCAATTTGGCAAGCTGATTGAAGCGGCTCGCGAGCAGATTCAGCTAGCCGACAAGCAGCCCGAGGCGCGTACCCAGACTGTTCCAGCAACCGAGCCGGAAGAGGAGCGCCCCAATGCACAGGGATCAGTGGCTGGTAAACTGCTTCATCGCTTCTTCTTTGACTACATGCTCCCATCACGTCCGATAACGACGCTTGTCTTCTCAGGGCTAAAGATCTACCAAAGGAGTGGGCTACAGAAGCTTGCGCGCAACACAGGCCTCATCGATGTGGCCAATGGGCTTCCCACACCATTTCAAGGCAAGCTGAAACTTCCTGAACAGCTCATGAACTCGGCCTCGGGAGACCTATTTCCTGATCTCCTCCCCGAGATAACATCCGCAATCGGAGTAAGGCGTTATCGCGTTGGTTTCGTCAGCGGCTGTATTATGGACCAGGTTTTTCGCGATATCAATGAAGCAAGCATCCGTGTACTGGCCGCCAATGGCTGCGAGGTGATTACGCCACCTCAACAGAATTGCTGCGGAGCGTTGCATGTACATGGAGGCGAGGCTGCACGCGGACGCGAATTGGCCAGGCGCAACATCGACACCTTTGAGCAGTATAATTGTGATTTCATTATCATCAATTCCGCTGGCTGTGGCTCAACCCTCAAAGAGTACGATCACATGCTACGCGATGATCCCGCCTATGCCGAGCGAGCAAAGACCTTTAGCCACAAGGTAAAAGACATCAGCGAGTTTCTAGCTGGACTCACGCTCAATCCACAAATGGGCGAGATTTCACGGACCGTCGCCTATCATGATGCCTGCCACCTGGCACACGGGCAAAAAATCAGGCAGCAACCACGCCAGTTGCTCAAATCCATTCCTGGCTTACGACTGACTGAACTCAAAGAGGCCGATTGGTGCTGCGGCAGCGCCGGCATCTACAATATCGTCAATCAGGAGATGGGCAATGAACTGCTCGAGCGAAAGATGAATAATGTTGCCGCGACTGACGCGGAGATCATCGCCACAGGCAACCCGGGATGTATGATGCAGATCGACATGGGAGTACGCCAGCGCGGCCTCGCCATGAAAGTTGTCCATCCTATTCAACTTCTCGACGAGGCATATCAACAAGGTGGTCTCTACGACCAAGCCCAGCAAGCGAATTTGGAGCATCGCTCATCAGAGAGGCAGCGCCAGAAACAGCGACAGACGTTGCTCATAGGCATTGGGCTAGGTTTTCTGCTGGGGCTATTCCTGCTAGGGAGGCGTAAGAAATAAACCGCCACATGGCCGATTCAAACGCCAAAGGGTGCGACTCTAAGCCTTCCCGCTCAGAGCCGCACCCTTTTATAACAAGCGCTTAAACCACGTAAATCGCATTTTGAGGTTGTGAGAACCATTCACAGCCCTGTGCTGTGACAATAACCTCGTCTTCCTGGCTCACATATCCACGCTCGGTCATAACACCCAGTTCTAGAGTAAATACAAGCCCCTCTTCAATCGTATAATAGGGTGTTTCGCCATAACGAGCCCAACGTGGCCCTAGAATGGGTCCACCATCATGAGCATAGCGACCAACGCCGTGTCCCAGCGCATGCTGGTACTCAGGATAACCAGCCTGCACGAGATACTCGCGTGCCGCGGCATCTACCTGCCACCCCTGAACACCTGGCTTAAGCACAGCCTTGCCAGCCTCGATAGCCCCCTTAACAGCGGCAAAGGCTTGGGAGACAACCTCGGGCACATTCTGCTCTCCAGGTTTGCGCAGATACCACATACGTTGGAGATCAGAGCAGTAGTCCTCATATGATACCCCTAAATCGACGCTAGCCACGAATCCTGGCTCGATTTCGATTCTTCCAGGTATTCCCATGCCCAAAGAGCGTATTGGGGCCAAATTTAACGCCTGGACAGCTATCATAAGACCAGGCGCTTCCCAGCGAGCGACTCGCCATCTCAGCATGGACAAGATCGCTAATCTCCCGCTCAGTCACTCCAGCTTTAAGGGAGCGTGTAATCAAGTCAAAGAGGCCATACGTCTCCTGGATGGCCTGGCGCATACGCACCAATTCCTGGGAAGTCTTACGGCTACGCAGGCGAGAGATAAGGGGAGAAGAGGAGGTAAAACGCTCTGGGAAAGGAGTGGCTTTCAATGCTTCCACTAATTGGAGGTACATGCCATGCGTCAAGCCATCGGCCGCCACATCATCGATAGAATAGTTCAATGCAATGGAGGAAGGATTGAGCCGCGTCAATGTTTCAACCAGGACAGAGGCAAAGCTATCGGTATAGGTAATCACGGTATCGTACAGGTTTCCCTGCTTAACCAGGTCATCGTCATAGCGCGCAACTATCGCGATCTTTTCACCAGTGCGCGTCAAGATAAAAGCGCAATGCCAGGTCAACTCCTGGTCAAAAATAAGTTTGAGCGCAGGATCTGGTTGTTCACCCGTCTCACGTACAAAAGTCAGCCAGCAATCAAGCTGAAGCTCATCAAGAATTTGTATTGCCTGATTTATCTTCTCACGTTGCAAAGTCACATCAGTCATGGGAGCTCTCCTTTGGGGATGTAAGATGGTAGCTCCAGTATATCACGGTGAAATCAAGATCAAAAAAAGAAAGAGCGTGACTCCATCAAGTGTCTGCTGATGAAATCACGCTCTTGTCGATACCTGCCAAAGAAGTACTCCCTCAATTTTGCTGAGCCACGCTGACCTGCTCCTGCTCCCCGTGCCGCTCGCCCTCTCACTCGTGCTCAGATCCGATCCTAGACCGCTCTCACTCACACCACAAGGACTCACTTCACTGATGAAGAAACAGAATGGGAAACAAGCCGTACGATCATTAGTACTGCTCCGCTCCACCTGTTACCAGGCGTCCACGCGCAGCCTATCCACCAGGTCTTCTTCCTGGGATCTTGACTCTTCTAGAGAGTGGGAAAAGTTATCTTCGGGTCGGCTTCGCGCTTAGATGCTTTCAGCGCTTATCCCTTCTTGACGTAGCTACCCAGCTCTGGAGGAGGCCCCCCAACTGGCGCACTAGCGGTCAAGCCATCTCGGTCCTCTCGTACTGAAGATGACTCCCCTCACTTTTCCGACGCCCACGACGGATAGAGACCGAACTGTCTCGCGACGTTCTGAACCCAGCTCGCGTGCCGCTTTCATGGGCGAACAGC